>DASXZW010000132.1:0-112437 GCA_036501665.1 Verrucomicrobiia bacterium | reverse complement strand
AAACCGCACACAACCGTCCTGGTATTCGGTCCGCCAATACTTGTACCCTTCCCGCACGCCAAACGCATGATACAAAAGACTTTGACTCATGTCTCATACTACCAAATCCTTATCCCAGACTCCAACTTTCCGGAAGAACCCGTTAAGGGGATAAAAAGCAATCAACCCGTTTGTCAAAGTGCCATTAAGCTGCGCTTTTAAGTCAAAAACACAAAGACCCAATAAAATAATCAAATGAAATTTTTTCATATTTCTTCCCTTCTGGTGATGTCGGGTAGAGATAATTTATCTACCTCAGCATCCACTTGACAAGAGACAATGCGCCTTTCCCCAAAAGATGCAATCCAGCAAAACTGTATTAAGTAGAAATGGAGTTTGAGGCTTTTATGGGTTTGGTTCCCAGGAAGGCGATTTTTAGGACGGGGACGACGAGGAGGAGCATGATCGGGCCGATGAACATTCCGCCGACGATCACGGTGGCGAGCGGGCGTTGGACCTGGCTGCCGATTCCGGTGGAAACGGCGGCGGGGAGCAGGCCGATGCAGGCGGAAAAGCTTGTCATCAATAAAGGGCGCATTCGCGTCGAGGCGGCGCGGAACATGATCTCGGTGGGCGTTCCGCCGCGAAGGCTTGTTTGGTGGTAGTATGTCAACAAAAGAATGCCGTTCATGACGGAAACGCCGAGGAGCGAGACAAACCCCACCGCCGCAGAAATGCTGAAAGCCAGGCCCGACACGTAAAGCGCGATGATTCCGCCCGCCGCCGCGAAGAGCATTCCCGTCAGCGTCAACACACATTCCACCACCGAGTTGTAGAGGGTGTACAGCAACATGACAATCAGCAGCAGGCTGACCGGCACGATCAGAGCGAGGCGTTCCTTCGCGTTTTGGAGATCGCCGAATTCGCCGGCCCAGACCATGCGGTAGCCGCTGGGAAGCTTGACGTTTTTTGCGATGCGCTCCTGCGCTTCGGCTACCGTGCTGCCGAGATCGCGCCCGCGCACGCTAAACTTGACAGGGATGTAGCGTTGAGTGCTTTCGTGGTAAATCCATGCCGCGCCGGTGTCTAGGGAGATGGTCGCCACTTCGCTCAGCGGAATATAACTATTAACGCCGCTGGGGGTTTGGTAGGCCACTTTGATGTTGCGAATTTTTTCGATGCTGTCTCGGAACTCGGGCGCGAAACGCACCGCAACGCCGAATTGACGGTCGCCTTCCAAAACCGTGGTCGCCGCAGCGCCGCCCATTGCCGCCTGAATCACGGTGGTGATGTCGCCGGAGTTCAAGCCGTAGCGCGCGGCTTTGGCGCGATCCACTTTGATATCGAGATTCGGCTGGCCGAGCAGCGGAAAAATTCCGAGGTCGGCGATGCCGCGAACCTGGCTCATTTCGTCCTGAACCTGATGGGCAAATTTTTCGAGCATCTCCAAGTTTGGACCAATGATCTTGACAGAATTTTCGCCTTTCACGCCGGAGATCGCTTCCTCAATGTTGTCCTGTATATATTGGGAGAAATTGAAGCTGATGCCGGGCAACTCGCTTTCGAATTCGGACTGGAGTTGGGCCGTCAGTTTTTCCTTGGTCGATCCTTTCGGCCATTCGTCGAATGGTTTAAGCGGCACGAAAAGTTCCACATTGGAAAAGGGCGAGGCGTCGCTGCCGTTGTCGGGCCGGCCATGTTGCGAGACGACGGTAACGACTTCGGGGTGACGCATGAGAATCAGGCGCATTTTTCGCGCGGCCGCTTCGCCATCCTCAAGCGAAAGCGTCATCGGCATCGAGGCGCGAATCCAGAAGTTGCCTTCCTCAAGGTGCGGCAGGAATTCGCTGCCGAGCCGTAGTGAGAGTACGCCAGTCAATACCAGGAAAACCACGCCGATGCCGACCATGATCGCCTTGTTTGCCAGCGCGAAGCGGAGCGCTGGATTATACAGTCTATGCAAAATGCGGACGGCAATCGTCTCGGTTTCCTTTACTTCTTTGGGAAGAAAGAACGACGAAAGCACTGGGGTCACGGTGAACGTGGAAATCAATGCGCCTGCCAATGCGTAGCCGTAAGTGCGCGCCATCGGGCCGAAAATTTGTCCTTCGACTCCCTCCATCGTGAACAGCGGGACAAAACCGGCGACGGTGATGAGGGCCGAGAAGAGAACCGCTTTATCCACCTGCATCGCGCTGATGAGAATCAAGCGCAACCGCTCGGTCCAAACGTGGCTTGGCGAGGAGCGCAAAGCCTGAGTGGGATCCGTGCCGTAAAATCCATCGGCAAGACGCGCCAGGAGGCCCTGTTTTTCTTCGCTGTCCCTTTGAAGGTTGCGAAAAATATTTTCGACAAGGATCACCGAGAAATCGACGATGATGCCGAGATCCACCGCGCCGACGGAGAGCAAATTCGCGCTTTCGCCGCGCATCAGGAGCATCATGATCGCAAAAAACAGCGCGAACGGAATATTCGCCCCGACGATGATTGCGCTGCGAAGATTTCCGAGGAAAATCCACTGGATCAAAAAAACCAACACGCAGCCGAATACGAGATTGTGCAAGACGGTGTGCGTCGTTACTCCGATGAGCGAGCCTCGATCATAAAACGGAACCAGTTTGACTCCCGTGGGAAGGCTGCCGTCCGAGTTCATTTTGGCGATTTCGGATTTTACCTTGGGAAGCATCCGGGCGGTTTCTTCGATGCGGCTCATCACGACAATCGCCGCCGAGACATCATCATCGTCATCGCGTCCGCAGACGCCGAGGCGCGGGACGTAGCCGACCTTCACATTCGCGACGTCCTTGATCAGAACGGGGACGCCGTTCGACTGCGAAAGAACGACGTTCTCGATGTCGCTGACTTTGTAACCCTTGGTCAAATCGTCGTCGCCGCCGTCGTCGATCAAGCCAACCCCGCGAATATTGATTGACTGCTGGCCAATCCTGATTTCGCGGCCGCCGATGTTGATGTTCGCATTGGCGAGCGCGGAGATGATTTGCGGGACACTGGCGTTGTAGGCTTCGAGTTTTTGCGGGTTGACTTCGACGTTGAATTCCTTGGTTGTGCCGCCCCAGCTATTGACCTGGACGATGCCGGGAATCGTTTGGAGCCGGCGCATGACAATCCAATCCTGGACGGTGCGAAGATTGGTCAGGCCGAAGTGTTTTGGACCAACGACCTGGTAGCGATAAATTTCGCCAGTCGAGCTGTTTTGTTGGATTTGCGGAATCTGGTTGCCGGGCAGCGTGACGTTTTGCTGGATGGCAATGTCCGCCTGCGCGTAGGCGAAATGATAGTCAATACCATATTTAAAGATGACGCGGATGAATGACAATCCATAGAATGAAGTCGAGCGGATGATGTCGATTCCGGGCGTGGAGTAGAGGCCGATTTCAATTGGCGTGGTATAATATTTCTCCATTTCCTCGGCGGAGAGGCCCGGGGCTTGCGCGGTGATTTCGAGGATGACGGGCGTTGGATTCGGGTAGGCCTCGATGTTCAGCTTTTTGAAGGCGACGATCCCCGCGCCGGTAAACGCGATCAGCGCAAAGATGACTATAGCGCGGCGGCTAAGGCAGAATGCAATGATTGACTTGAGCATTGAAGGGCTTCGCGGGCTAGTCTGTCGGGGGCGCGTAGAGGATGTTGCTGAGGAAGACAGCGCCGTCACTCACGGCCAATTCCCCGCGCTGCAAACCGTCGAGGACCTGATAATTTCCGTCCTGCTGAAGGCCGAGCTTAAGAAATCTCTGAGAGAAACGGTGGCGGTCCGTTGTGACCCAGGCGGCCATTGTGCCGTCGCTATTCCGCACGACGCCGTTGATGGGGATGGCGACGGATTCCACAGGTTCGGAAATACGAATGACGAAACTGGTCAGCATCCCGGGGCGCAATTCATCCTTTGGATCGGGAATTTCGCAACGGACCATGACGCGGTGCGTGACGGGATCGACTGAAGCACCGATCTTGGAAATTTTGCCGTCGAAAACACGGCCCGGATAGGCCATGAGCGTGGCTTGAACGGATTGGTCGCGGTGGAATTGCGGGCTGTCGCTTTCGATGACGTTGGCAACCATCCATTTGGTGGTCAGGTCGGCGACGGCGTAAGGCGCCTGGGCGTTTCCCGGTTGGACGAGCAAGCCGGGTTGGGCGTTGCGCGCGACGACGCGACCGGTGACAGGACTTGTGACGGTGAGGGCGGCGTCGATTTTTCGAGTGGATAAAATTTGGTCGATTTCTGAGTCGGTTTTCCCGAAGACGCGAACGGCATTGCGGGCGGCTTTGAGCGCGCCTTCGGCTGTTTGATCGGCGGAAACGGCCTGCTCCAATTCCTTGACAGGAATGCCGTTGGCGCCGAGGGCCTTGGCGCGAGTGAGCGTTTTGCTTGACACATCATAGGTCGCCGCAGCGGCGATCAATGTTGATTCCGCCTGGATCAAGTCGGGGCTTTCAATCGTGTAAAGCGGCTGGCCTTTTTTGACTTCGTCCCCCAATTCGGCGGGCGCGTAGGTAATCCGGCCTGGATAGGCGGAGAAGACCTGCACAGCGGCGTCTTCGTTGTAATCGATGCTGCCAAGCGCGGTTTTTTCGGGGGCGAACGAGCGGGTTCCAAGCGTTTCGATTTTGACGGCGTTGAGTTGGCTCGGTGTCAAATCGACAGTAGCATCGTTCGTGGAGGCTGGGCTTGGCGATGGAATTTGGGCAGGCGGCGGGTTGGCGCTCGGCGTTTGGCCTGATCCGGTTCTGATAACCAGAATAGCCGACACGACGAAGACCATCGCGATGACGGCGACCATGGCCTTGCCGTCGAGCCGAACAGAATTCTTCGATATTCTCATAACTGGCAGATTCCCAGCGTCGAAGAATAACAGGAGAGCGGCTGAAAATATGTAGGCTGCGACCTAAAGAATTTGTACGGCCTTGTCGTACAATGATTGACTGACGCTCTTCCCTAGGAAGAAAACGACGCGGCTAACTTTTTGAATTTTTTTGGAGCAGCCTATTGGGCGGCAGCGATTCGGTAGAAATGAGTTGGACCTGAGCTTAAGGGGATTTGCGCCTGATAGGTATTTGGGGCGGTCTGGACCCAGGACGGATTCGGCACAGGCGTCCAGACAACTGGTTTAGCCAGGCTGGAGGTTTCCTCGAGATGGAAATTATTCGCCTGGCCGCTCGCGAGTTGAACCTGGAACGTCGCCGTGTTCCCATCGCTGAGACTCGCGCCGACGGAGGCGATTTTCGCGGGGATATTTGTCCACGTTACGCCTGAATACCATGCCAGGCCGTAAGGCTCGGTGGCGGTGGCATTTTGAACGGAAATGCGCTGGACATTTAGTTGGTAAGCGCCGGGCGTGAGATTCGTCAGGTGCAAGTGTTGAATGGTATCGACTGGGCTGATCGATTCAGCGACTTGGACACCGTCCTTGTAAAGAAACAATTCCAAAATGCTTTGCGCGTCGGTGTTCGGATTGACGTAAAAGGAGTCGCCTGCGTCGATCTGGCCATCGCCATTCACATCTTCCCAGAAGGTATGGCGATCCCAAGCCATCGTGACATCGAGATCGGCGGTGCTCGTTGAAGGGCTGCCGAGTAGATAGGAAGTCACGCCGTTGGTAATGGTCGCGAGATCATAACCGGGAGTGGCAACTGGCCCGGTCGCTTGATCGCCCGCCGAATACATGCCGTAAGCTCGTTGGAGATTGAGAATGCCAGTGCCTTGCTGATAATCCATCGGCGAAGTCGGCGTGCTCGACCACGGCGCGCCATTGTCGTCTTCGGCGACGACGCCGGAGTTCATGAGAATCGCTTTAAGCAGGCGATGATCGCGGCTGACGCCGTGTTTAATCGAATAGCTGACCATTTGCACTGCGGAACCAGTCATAAACGGGCCGGCAAAACTGTTTCCCCAAAAGCCTCCAGCATCGGGAAAGCCGGACCGCCAATCGGCTGAGGGCGCGATGCAGTTTGTCGCCAGGTCGCCGAGAATGTCGGGCTTGCAACGGCCATCTGGAGTCGGACCGAAATCGTCGTCTTCCCACGCGCGCACGAATCCGTCAGCCAATCCGCCGACGGTAATGACGTTTCGCGCTGCGCCGGGGGCAGTCGGGACTTTTTGCGCGACAAGTTCGTTGGCGTAGGCGACACAAAAAATGTTGCTGGCGTAGGCGAGATAATCCGCCATGAGGTCGGTGATGGGCGCCTCGCCGGTTTCGCTGGTCAAGTCGTCGCCAGTCCAATAGGACCAGGGCATGTTGATGACTTGCGCGCCGTTGGTCAGGAGGATGTTGAGGGCGTCGAGAACGTCGGGTTCGTCGTAACCGGAAATGCCTGCGCGATTCAGGAATTCCACGGAGATGTAACGGGCGTCGGGAGCAAGACCGGTGATATCGCCATCTGTTGCGCCGCGCGCGAGAACGCAGCCCATGACGCCGGTGGAGTGGGCATCGTTGATCGGGCTGCCATTAACGCCGAGGGAATTTTGAACGGCTTTGATCAGCCTCGGGCGACCGCGAGAATCGTTTCCGGTGAACCACGGATGATTGAAATCAAACGCGTCGTCCATCGTGCCGACGATGACATCGGTGCCGGGGCCGAGGTTGGTCCGGCCAAATTCGGCGTCGATCACTCCCCATTGCGGAATGATGTCGCCGCCGAAAACCACGTTTGTTGTGAGGGTCTTGGTAGCGGCGCTCTTGGTGATGGCGTTGCCCGAATCGACGGTGACGCTGATGGTGTATTTGCCGGGTTTATACATGATATAGGGACCATCGCTGTATTGCCATTCCGTCGTGCCGGTGTATCCGCAACCGTAGTTGACGGGGGTTGTGATATTCGTCCAGCCGTTTACAACGAACTGTAGAGTGTAGTTGGAGCAGTTCGGGTTGACGTACTTATATAAGATTTCCACGTACAGTGGCACCGCTGCCGTGGCGTTTGTCTTCGTTCCGTCGGCGGCGAGAAATGTGACGCTCAAGGGCGTCATAGTTGGCGTCAACTGAGGCTGCGGCGATACGGGCGAGCTTGGGAAGCGGGACGATTCAGCGTCTTCGGACGAGACCAGGTGACCGCCGAGAAGGCTGGTGTCGCGAGGCGGAACGCCGCGCAAATCGTTGGGGGAGGAAATGGTTTGTCCGCGCGCAAACTGCATTGTGGCAAGGCAAAACAGAGTGACGCACAGGGAAACAGAGAGTCGGAAAGAGGTTTTCATCAATCGCCGCAAATATCAGCGAATGATTTAAAAATCGCAAGAGGGTTTCGACCCTATTTGAGCGTGATCAAAGAAATTCGGTCAGACGGGACAAAGTCTTTTTAGCTCTGACCCTCTACAAACTTTTGAGCGGGCCTAGCTTTTGGGCGATTTATTAAAGCAACAACAAGCCATCCAAAAACAGTAAACCCGCCGTAATAAGTGCCCTCACGTCTGGCAACGAAATACCAAAAATTTGGATCAAAACGATTTCCTTGAAGCGCCCTCGCCAAGAAAAAAAGCCAATAGGCACCCAATGTCACAAATAGTGTAATGAAGAGAATAAGCCTTAAGAAATAAATCTGGAGTGGCTTTTGGGAATAAAGTCGGGCGGCGGTGCCAGCTAGGAAGTAACACAATCCACCGAAAGCAGTCGCTGTAAGGAAAGCGAGGATTGCATGAGTCGTTAAATTAAAATTGAAGTTTTCGGCATTGGACATAAACGCCACCTGTTTCGAATCTAACAAACTCAATCATGACAGTCAATAATGTCATTAATGCGAACCGATTTTTCGGCAAATTATTTGTTTTCTAAGGGTTTGTTGGCTGGTTGAACATTTTCCAACGCGCGACGGTAGTCGGCGTTTTCAGGTTCCAGTTTAAGGGCTTCCTGAAAATGGAAAATGGCGTCAGATTTTCGGTCGGGCTGGCTTGAGAATAAGCGGCCAAGGTAAAAATGGGTTTGGGCTTCCAGCGAAGTGGGCGGCTTTAACGCGAGCAACATTTCGAATTGGTGGATGGCTTCCATAGGTTCGCGCAGAGTCGCCAAAGCGCAGCCGACGTTGAATTGCAACGTGGGGTCGCCGGGGTCCAATGCCAAGGCGATTCGACCTGCATCCAGAGCCTCCCTGCTCTTTCCCAGTTGCGTGGCGAGGCCGCATGCGAGGTTTGCGGCCTGGAGATTTTCCGGCGCAAGATCGACGGCGTGTTCGGCCATCGAAAGGGCTTCGTTGGTTTGGCCAACATCACGGAGTCGGGATGCGAGGAACATCGCGATTTCGCCGCTGGCGGGGTTTTGGCGCAATCCATCCCGCAAGGTCTGCACGGCATTCGTCGAATCTTCTGATTGACTCCGAAGCTCCAATCCGGTCACGTTTCCGGGGTGATCGCGCAATAGTTTGTCCACCGCAGGACGGCCATCCTTGTCGCTAGAGACGCCCGATGATTTGTTCAGCGCTGTGTAGATTTCGGTTTGCAAGCCGTTGGGGCGAATCCAGAAGGAAGCATAGACGTTCAGGACCCACATTAACATTGCCGTTGCCATGACCAAACGAACGAGGCGACCGCGTCGCGACCAAAAATCCATTCCCATCACGGCGAAAGCGCATAGCGGCAGAAGCGCGGGCAAGCCGTAAAAACATTTTCCTTGCGAGTAAAACGCGAGCTTCATTGTCATATATATGACCGCGAATGCCGCCGAACCCGCCGTTCCGACGAGCAGGAGAAACGGGAGGTCTGGCTTTCGCGAACAGCGTGCCAGCGCGGCGCACAATCCTGTCAATACCAATGCCGAGGGCGCCAACGCCAGCAAATATCCCGCGTCCATCAACGAGTAGTTCCACGGCGGGAGGCTGTTTGTCGCCGCTGAACCGCCTGCAAGCCCGTCACCCCACAGTGTCGTGTAGAAACAATCGAGAAAACTATCGAATCCGCTGAACAGCGGAGCGGTCAGCGATTTTCCCCACGAAAGAAAATAGCCGGATGTGTGATAACCGGGCGGCTGCCACCATGCGGGCGAGACGCGCGGGTCCCAGTTGCCGATGAGGGGAGTTCCAAATTCCTTCCATAGCCGCGCATATCGCCAACCCGCCACTAATAACGCGCATCCGCCAATCACGCCGATTGTCCGCATCCATTGGCCGAAAGCGATTTGGCGTTCCAGAATCAACTTTCCGCCGAGCACGGCGAAGATTACCGGAAAAAACACAACCGCTGAGACCTTGGCGAGCAATGCCAAACCGAGAACACAACCTAACGTGACATGCAGTCCGAGGGACGGCTTTGGCTGCGTCAAGATTCGCAAACAGAAAAAAAGCGCGGCACTCATCAGCGTCGCGGATAAGGTCTCATTGGTCGTGTAGTGCAGCAGGCAAATTTGGGCGGGAAGGAATGCCGCGAGCAACGCGCCTGCGATTTGTTTCTTCCACTCGCCGGGGAAGAGCAATCGCAAACTTGCGTAGATGAAAGCGACGTTCGCCGCGCCCATGAGGACGTTCAAGCCGCGCAATACAAGGAGTCCGGTCCAGTCTGAAGTTTTCAAATGGCCCAGCACAAGCAGGGCCGCCGACAGTAAATAATAAAGTGGGCCCTGGAACATCTCCCAGCCGTCAGTCGGCGATGGGAGGGCTTTTTTTTGTTGGATGAACGTGATGTAGTCGAGATGCGACGAGGCGTCGAAGCCGATTCGTCCCGGCAGCAAAAACGCATTATGGACAAACAAGAGAATCCAAAACGCAGGAGCAAGAGCAGTAGCCAGGAGCAAGCCGCCTTGGAAACGATTGCCATCCTTTGTCGCAAACTCCAACCCGGCTAAAAACAGTGCAATTACAAGAAAGCAACAGAGCCACGGCCAGCATTCGCGGAACGCAGGGCCGGTTTTCAGCAAACCATGAAGATCGTTGCCTTCGCCAAAATGCACCGGTGCCGAAGCCAGCAACGCGGGACGCCACACCGAACCTGCAATTGACACGCTCCAATTTTCGTCTGATTTCACCGCGTTTCCATCTATGTCAAGTCGAAGGCTCAAGGCGGGCGGGCCGTTGGAGTTCAAGACTTTCATGCTGATCGTGTTCGTCCCGGCTCGCAGATTTTTCGCGATGCCCAGGCGGGCGGTCTCTTTCCAATTTCCATTCCCCTCCCCTGTTGCCGCGATTGCCTGGCCGTTGATCGATAATTCGGATTGACGGAAGGCCCGCCAATGAATTTCAGCGCTCGTTGGAGCGGAGGCAAGCACAAGTTGCCGCACAAATTCCGCGGATATTTCCTTGTCCGAATTTATCTTCGCGTGCGGCGGTGAAGGGTAAAGGATCCAATCTGACGGGCCCGGTGGCAGCAAGGGAATCGCCGGGTCTCGCGCGCCTTTCCAGCAGAGCCAGCCAATCGCCAACAGAACGGCAAGAATCGCAAACCCGCGAAAATCCTTCCGCCAGCTTAACGACGCAATTGCCCGCGATATCATGTTGTCGTCAAAAATACAGCAGTTTGCGAGCCGGAAACAATGGGATTAAAAGGATGCCTCGACCTTGAACTCTAAGGAAAAGCGGCAGTGCCGCACTCCGAGACGCTTTGCGAGTTTCAAGAAACTTGCGCTTTAAAAACGTATCCCAGCCTGACATTAAAAATTCTAACATTCGGATAATCAGGTAAAATACCGATTGTAAACTGTTGGACAAAAAGCCAATATGTGCTCGCGAAGTGAAAAGTTCATTGGCGGAAAACGAAAAGCGCGCAGCAAAAGCCGACGCGTCGCGCGAGAAAATCGTCCTTAGCGGGCATGTCGTTCAATTTTATAACGACGACACAACTTTCCTGGATTCCCTTTGTGGCTTTATCGCGGAGGGTCTAAAGGCGGGCGAAGCGGCGATTGTTATCGCCACGGCGTCGCATCGGGCTTCGCTTGAATTTCGACTTCGGGCGCTGGGTTTTAATGTTCCCGATCTCATCCGGGACGACCGGTATGTTGCCGTTGACGCGGAGGAGACGCTCGCAAAACTTATAATTGACTCTAAGTTGGACGAGCGGGTTTTTAAGCAACTCGCCTCACAACTTTTGGCGCGCGCGAAAAAGAGCGGGCGCGCCGTCCGCGCCTTTGGCGAAATGGTGGCGATCCTCTGGAGCAAAGGGAACAAAACCGCTACGACAAGCCTTGAAAAACTTTGGAACGAATTTCGACGCACTGAGGATTTCCAACTTTTTTGCGCTTATCCCAGCAATGGATTTGACAAGGACTCGGCCCTTGAAATCCAGGAAATCTGCTCCGCCCATTCCAAGGTAATCATGTCCCGGCGCTCGGGCTTCGGTCATCCTCAGTCTTGACTCAGCGGGTTGGGCGGCTATAATAGCCGTGCGGGTTATGCGGCTGACAAAAAAGCAGTTTTCGGTTCCGGGTTTCAGAGGACTCTCATTGTCCAGTCTTGCTTCCAATCCATTTTTGACGATCAGAAGGGCGCTCGTTGTTCTTGTATTCGCGTTTGCTCAACTTTCCACCGCTTCCGCGCAGACTATCTTGCAGGATATTTTCATGCGTCCGATCAACCGTCACGGGATTCAATTGATTGACTGGGACGGTTACATTGCGAATCCGCTGATCAAGTTTTACGTTTATCCGCCGGCTGACTCAGAGTTGCCCGGCACCGCGACGCTTACCGCGAACGGAAGCCGCCTTTATTTTGACAAGCCGAGCACAGTCAGCTCCAACGGCCCAACCAAGACCGTCACGTTTACAAGCGGAACGAACGGCGTGCCGGTTGGCCTTTCAATTTTTCCCGACCGCGATGGAGCCGCCGAGGATTACACTTTGACAATAGTTTTTTCAGGCGCAAGCGGACCAAACCAGACGAACACGGTGGCGATTCACGTTTTGGACCTGGACCTTCCGCGCACGAACGACTTCGCAGTCACCGAGAATTTTGACCGCGACGTCACAGGCGTTTTCACCAACAACGCGATGCGCGCGATGGTCAAACAAGCCGCAGACGACTGGGCCTATTTTTTCACCGGGATGAATCTCGATCAAGTTCGCGCGGGTACGGAGGACACCTACATTTGGTCGAATAATTTCGACGGCGGAGTGCATATTACAAATACTGCCGCCTACACCGGCTATCTGCTTTACGCCTACGGCACCACGAACGCCGCGCATCGTTCAGGGGGCGAGGCCAGCTTCAATGGCAAAGACCAATCCGGGAGCGGCATGACGCTGCCGCTGCATCGCTCGGGCGGTTTTGAGTCCGAGACTAACGGCAATTTCAACGCGCTCGGCTGGTTAATTCTCACGAACGAAGCTGATTGGCTGGCGACCGGCAATCTCGGCAGTGAGACGAACGACTTTTATTCGATTGCGCATCATGAGATTGGCCACGCCTTGATTTTCAACGAAGGCCATCCCGGCTTCGGCGCGGCCAAGACCAAGGGCGCATTTACCAGCGCGGCCGTGACGAATTACTTCGGCGCCTCGGTGCTAATCAATGCGACCGATCATCTTGACGGAGCGATTGATCCGGAGAGCGGCCAAGGCGCGTTCGGCTACGAATACTTTGGACGCATCCCGCGAAAACGCTGGGTGATGACGAAGCTCGATTTGCTTTGCGCGCAGGAAGTCGGCTATACGCTTCGCTCCAATTCCGCCTGGGCGCGGTTGGAATTTCCGAGCAACACACTGCCTATGGCCGGGACTGATGTGCCCTACAACGCGTCGTTTACGGTGACAGGCGGAATTCCCAATTATGCGTGGGACATTGTTTCGGGGATGCTGCCGGACGGCATTACTCTTGACACGTTCACCGGCAAGTTGACGGGAACGCCGTACACGAGTGGCACGTTCAATTTCACTGCAAGAGTTCGCGATTACCACGAAAACTCATCGGGGCTATCCAACAATTTCACGCTGACAGTGGTCGCATCTCCGCCGCCCCGGTGATCTGCCCCTTTGCGCTTGCTGCATGCAGCGCAATCGACCATCGTAGCGCACCGTTGGCCGATGGCAGGCCGCAAATTCATTTAACTATGAAACGATTCTTCTCGCTTGTTGTTCCTGCTCTGGCAGACGGGCCACGAAGATTTCCAGCCCACGAAATAAATCTGTGAAAGCAGAGTATCGGCCGAATCCGCTCAAACTTCGGCACACCTGGAGCATCGCCAATTTTGTGAGCGCCGGGCGCGGCGCGGATGTTGTCACTGATGTGCTCATTCGCCTCACGGACGGAGCTGTCACGGGTCTCGGCGAAGCGCCTTCGGCCACGCGTTACTCTGAATCGCCGGATTCGGTGCAATCGTTTCTGCGAAAGGTCGATTGGAGCCGGATTTCCTTCAAGTTCACCGGCGCAAGCATGGATTATCTGGAATCTGTGTCCCCCGGTAATTACTCGGCGAAGTGCGCCATCAACGTAGCGCTGATGGATGGAGCGGCGAAATCGGCCGGCAAAGCAGTCTGTGATTTTCTCGGTCTTGGCTTTGCCGAAAACAAGCATGTCACCTCTTTCAGCATCGGAATCGACACCCCGGAGATGATCGGCCAAAAAGTGGCAGAAGCCGCGAACTTCCCGATTTTAAAACTCAAAATTGGCGCGCCCGGGGAACGGGAAAATCTCGCCGCGCTCCGCAAGATTGCCCCGAACCGAACACTGCGCGTCGATGCCAACGAAGGTTGGACAACGAAGGAAGAAGCGCTCCGCAACCTCGAATGGCTGGCGCGCGACCCGCACATTGAATTCGTCGAGCAGCCGATGCCCGCTTCGACACCAGTCGCAGATTTGGCTTGGTTGAAGAGCCGATCTCCCCTCCCCTTGTTTGGCGATGAATCGTTTCATCACGCAAGCGACGCCGACAAGTGCGCCCAGTGCTTCCATGGCGTCAATGTGAAATTGATAAAGACCGGCGGTGTCACCGGCGCTCATGAAGCGTTAAAGGCCGCGCGGAAAGCAGGACTTAGGACGATGATCGGCTGCATGATCGAAACGAGCATCCTCATCACCGCCGCCGCGCACCTTGCCGAATTGGCCGATCATTTGGACATCGACGGGAATTTATTGATTTCCAACGACCCTTATAGCGGAGTCACAGCCGAAAAGGGAATCCTTTCATTCGCCGCCGCAACAGAAAAAACCGGCCTCCGAGTCAAATCGAGAGACACCGATCCCTTCGCCGAATTCTGACCCATCTCAGGCCGAGGAATGCTTGAATAGTTTCCCAGAGGGCGTTAAGCTCCGTCAATGAAACTGTCTGTGACCATTGATCGCGATGAGGATGGGGTTTGGATTGTTGAGTGTCCGTCAATTCCGGGTTGCGTCAGTCAGGGAAAGACCAAGCAGCAAGCCATCAAGAACATCGAAGAGGCCATTGCTCTTTGTTTGGAAGTCAGGGCTGAACGCGGTCTGCCACTCACTATTGAAACTCGGCAAGTCGAAGTGACAGTTTGATGCCCGCTCTACCCGTAATAAGCGGACGGAAGGCAGTGCGGGTTTTTGAAGAGCTGGGCTGGCAAATCGCTCGCCAGCGAGGCAGTCATATCATCATGGTCAAGACGGGTGAAATGGAAACTTTGTCCATCCCCGATCATAAAGAGGTTGCAAAAGGGACCTTACGAAGTTTGATCCGGTCGGCGGGAATAACTGTCGAGGAATTCAAGACTCAACTTTAATATTTATAGGAGTCCAAAATGAACGATTCACTTTTATTCTTCGTGATTCTTTGTGAGGTTATCGGTGGTATGTTCATCTACCGTCTTTGGACTCGTAAACAACGTCCTGGCATTGTCGAGCGTTGCCTATTGAGTGTAATTCTCCTCATTCCATTTTTCGGTTTGGTCTTTTACGGTTTTGTCAGAACCTCGCCGGATGCGCACAGCGATGTTCTCAACGAACATTACACCGGCGATGATGGCCGTACAGACCCTGGAGACTTCGGCCACCACCACTGACGAGCCGATTTAGCCCAGCGTCGGATTTTCAAGACGGGCAATTCGTTCTTCCAACGGCGGGTGTGATGCAAACAACGCCATCAATCCGCCCGAATGACCCGAAATCTTTAGCGCCTGAACCGCCGGTTGCTGCTGTCCCGCAATATCCGCGCCCTGTTCGTGAACGGCCTTCAACGCCCTTAGCGCAGAAAGCATATGGTCGCGCCCCGCGAACCTTGCGCCACCCGCATCCGCGCGAAACTCACGCCAGCGGGAGAACCAGCACACGACGATCATCCCAAAAACCATAAACACCGTCTGGAACAGATTGATCAGCATCCATTCCATGAAAAAGTTCCCGCCGCGATCATCGTCGCGCGACGACCCGCCGCGCGAAAGCGCGAACGCCAGGATTCGAGCGAGGAACATCGCAAATGCATTCACCACGCCTTGAATCAACGTCATCGTCACCATGTCGCCATTGGCAATGTGCGCCAATTCATGGCCGAGCACCCCTTCAAGTTCATATTGCCGCATCTGTCCCAGCAATCCCGAAGAAACCGACACCAACGCCCTGCGGCGACTTGGCCCGGTGGCAAACGCATTGATCTCCGGCGATTCATAAATGCCGACCTCCGGCATGACTGAAAGCCCCGCCGTGCGAGCGAGACGATGGACCGTCTGCACAAGCTGCTGTTGCTCGGTATCCCTCGTATCGGGATCGATTACGCGCACCCCCATGAAAGCCTTGGCCATCCACCGCGAAAGCTGGAGCGAAATAAACGCCCCGCCCATGCCCCAAATAAAGCAGAACAGGAAGAGATTGCCCGTGCCCCCCATTCTCCCTACCTGTCCGTGGAAGACCAGGCTGACGATGATTCCAATGGTGAACATCACCAGGATATTCACCAGCAGCAGCAGCGTTATTCGTTTGGCAACTTGCAAAAACTTCATGGGGCAAATTTATGGGACAACGCCCAAATTTCAAGGCCGAATCGGACGCTTAAACTTCCAGCGTTTTCTCGAATTTTGTAAGATTCTTCGGCCCTTGCGCGGTAATGGCCGCAACGTCTTCCAGGCGAATGCCGCCCATTTCGGAATAATACAATCCCGGCTCGATGGTAACAACGTGTCCGGCGGCCAAAATATCTGTGGAGTTGACACCAAGCCGCGGCGGTTCGTGAAGTTCCATGCCCAGGCCGTGACCCGTCCCGTGAAAAAATCCCTGGGCGCGCCCGCTTTTCCGGCACGTTTTAAATCCCTGGCTTTCAAAAAATTCTTCAACAGATTTGTGAACTTGCGCGGCCCGCATCCCCGGCTTGAGTTGCTCAAAGGCAATCTCCTGCGCCCGCGCTACAGTATCGTAAGCCTTTCGAGCTGCCTCGCTGGCGCGTCCCCGGACCACTGTGCGCGTAATATCGCCAAAGTACCCTGTTTTGCTGGAACGCGGAAAAACGTCGAGGACGATCGGTTCATTGGCGCGCAAAGGACCATGCCCCGTTTCGTGCGGATCGCATCCCTGGCGTCCTCCCGCGACGATGGTGTGGCACGGCATTCCGCCCGCTTGAACAATCGCCGTTTCAATGATTCCCCGCAGTTTCTCCGAGGAGAGCGGCACCCCGTGATAAGTCAGCTTGCCGTCCTTTTGAATCTTGGAAGTCTTCAACGCCTGAATCCCCTCGGCCAGTCCAACTTCCGCCATCATCAATGCGCCGCTGATCTTCTTAACCTCCTCGGGCGTCTTGAATTCGCGCTGCGGGAAAACGCCGCCTTTCTTGACACGAACCTTGATCTTGTAATTCCGCAATTCCCGCGCCAGCCCGTGCGGAAAATTTGCCGGAACAAACACCTTGCGCAAATGGCGTTCCCGGAACAGCAGATTGATCACCTTCGCCATGCCGGGTTGCTTGGATTTTCGGCCGAGCTTTTCCATGCACTGGTTGTAGGAAAGGACGCGGCAATGCGCGGCTTTTTTTCGAGCGCGTTCCACTTCCAGGTCAGTCACCACAATGTGGCTCTTGCCATCGACGCGGAAGTAAATAAACGGATCGGGCGTGAACATCCCCACAGCGTAGAGCATGTTGGCGTCGCGGTCGCTATCAGCCACGATCAAGACGTTTTCGGAATCATTCATCGGGTTCGGCAATGAACGGGACGGACCTCGCACAGCGTGAGGTTCGGCTCGCTCAAATCAAATCAATTTGGGGACGGGAACGCAACAGGAATTACAGAATTCATTCCGTCGCTGTGAGTTTCAGTGCAGAACGGCCATTGGCGTGATGAAGTACATCGCGCCCGCCTGCAATTTTGGAAGGTCCATCCCCAAATCCACTTTGATTGCGGGAACCTCGGTTTTTCCAAAAATTCGGGACAACACCGAACCAAGGTCAAATTGCATCCGGTACTCAATCAAGTTCGCGCTGGAGATTCCGGCGATGTTTTCAGCGCGGGCGACGGCGGTATCAAAATCTCCCAGCTCATCAACAAACCCAAACGCCAGCGCCTGCTTCCCGGAAAGGACTCGTCCGTCCGCATAATCCGCCCAATCATCAACCAGCGTTTTCCCTTTGCCACCATTGAGGCTTGCGGCGTGACCTCGGCCAGTTTTGACGACGTCCTTGAATTTCTGGAACGTCTCGTCGATCAGCGATTGTACCATCTGGTCTTCAAGGTCCTGGGTCCGTTTGTCTTCTTCGGAAAGTTTGTTCGGGTCCGGCTCCTGCTCGCCGCTGAGCATATCCTTGAAACGCCCGCTCTTAAAAACGTGCGGTCGAACGCCGACCTTGTCCATCAACAGGCGATAATTGTATCCGTGCATAATCACGCCGATGCTCCCGGTGATTGTCAAATCATTGGCCACAATCCATCGGCACGGCGCGGAAATATAATATCCTCCCGACGCCGCAAGACTTCCCATCGACACGACCACCGGCTTGCTAGATTGATTCTGAAACCGCGTAATAGCCTGGTTGATTTCGTCCGAGGCCATCACTTCGCCGCCCGGAGAATTCACCTTCAGGATCACCGCTTTGACGTCTTTGTCCTGCGCAGCCATCTTTAATTGCTCGTTGATGTAATCGACCATTGTCATCTCGGACCCATCGATTTGCGCGCTCTGAATGATTCCGCTGACATCGACGACGGCGATTTTATTGTCTGAATTTGTGTGCTGGGTGACCACTTCCTCCAACCCTCGCGTCCGCTCGGTCGAAGCGTGGGTGCGCGGAATGACGGAACGCGACACATTCAGGAAATTCGTCAACAGGCTCACGATGAAAAGAACCAGAAAGATCAACGCCAAAGCCTTCCAGGCCCCGCCCGACCTTCCCTGAGGCGCAGGAGCCGGCGGAATAATCGGCGGTGGCGCAACCGGTGGCGGTGGCGGACTCATTGGCGGCGCATCGAAAGGCTCCGTAGGCGGAGTTTGATCATCCATATCACGCGAAAAGTACCGCAACGTCCTCCAAACTTCAAAGGCTAAAAACTCCCGGCACAAGGTCACTTCCAATAAACCCAAGCCGATTGCGCCCTGCCCAGTGTTGACTTTTCCGCATGATTTACGTTTCCTTTAAGTGTGCGCAAGTGACGACGCGCAGTCGGAAAATGAACGAGAAAAAATACTATACCCCTCCTTCCAGCGAAAAGACGCACGTCCTCCAAAACATCCCGGACCAGGCGCCTAAAAAAAGAATCCTGCTCTTGGACGACGACGCGCAACTGGCGGACATCACCCGCATGATCCTCGAGGAAAACGGCTACTCTGTCGAGGTCGTCTCTGACGGCGTCCAGGGCATCAAGAAAATTCTCGCCGCGGAATACTCGGTCATTCTCTGCGACATGGTCATGCCCAACCTCGCTGGCGACATGTTTTACATGGCGGTCGAACGCGTAAAGCCGCACATGTGCAAACGGTTTTTATTTATGACGGGCCATCAGGGCGACCGCAAGGTGGACGACTTTATCCGTCGGGTCCGCGGACTCATTCTCTGGAAGCCGTTCAAATCCCACGTTCTGATGGAATCCATTCACGCCGTTGAACAGAAATGCAGCCGGGGCTGACATCCGGTTGACCGATCACCGGGCGAGCTCCGCAAATTTTTCAACCCGCTTAGTAAACCAGCGCATTATGCCGACAAAACCACTGCCGAAAAATCATCTTTACCTCATGGCGAACGGCGACCTTCGCCTCAGCGCCAATCAAAAATGCTGGCCTGTCCAGGCCAAAATGGAAGCGGAGTTGACCGCCTCGTTGAAAGCCAGCGGATGGACGGTCGTTCGCGCCCACCCGTTTGATCGCGCCAAAAAGCACGGCTTCATCGACTCCCAAAAAATGGGGATGGAAGTCTTCCGCACGCTCGATCCCGAAGCCCCGCTGATTGTCGCCGAAACCGTCTGGCAATACAGCCATCACCTGCTCCACGGCCTCTTTACCCATCGCGGCCCGATTCTTACCGTCGCCAATTGGAGCGGCACCTGGCCCGGCCTCGTCGGCATGTTGAACTTGAACGGTTCAATGACCAAGGCGGGCATTCGTTACAGTTCATTATGGAGCGAAGATTTTTCCGGCGAAGCGTTCCAAAACGGCCTTCGCACCTGGCTGGCCAAAGGCAAAGTGGACCACGACCAAAGCCACGTTCGCGATTTCAGTTCCGTCAAATTGCCGAGCGCAGAGGAAAAACTCGGTCGTAACTTCGGTCGCAATTTCAAGCAGACCAAAGCCATCCTCGGCGTTTTCGACGAAGGTTGCATGGGGATGTTTAACGCGATCATCCCCGACGAATTGCTGCATCCCACCGGCCTTTTCAAGGAGCGCCTCAGTCAATCATCCCTTTTCGCCGCGATGCGCGAAGTCACTGACGCCGAGGCCCGCGCGGTGCTCGATTGGTATGTCAAGAAAGGCGTGAAGTTTCATTGGGGCAAAAACGAGGAGACCGAACTGTCGCGCGCCCAGACTCTTGAGCAGTGCAAGATGTACATAGCCGCAGTGCGGATCGCCCATGAATTCGGCTGCTCGACCATTGGCATTCAATATCAACAGGGGCTGAAAGACCTTGTTCCCGCCAGCGACCTCGTCGAAGGCACGCTCAACAATGTGGACCGACCGCCTGTCAAGTGCAAGAAAACGGGCCGCCCTCTTTTCGCCGGCGAAGCCCTGCCCCACTTCAACGAAGTCGATGAATGCGCCGGGCTGGACGGGTTGCTCACTTACCAGCTCTGGCGCGAACTTGGTTACGCACCCGAAAATACCCTGCACGATTTGCGTTGGGGCCAGCGCTATCAGGCGAGCGGCTTCGATGAATTTGTCTGGGTCCTGCTTATTTCCGGCGCGGCGCCGCCCGCGCATTTCGTTGGCGGCTGGAAAGGCGCTTCCAGCGAACGTCAGCCTCCGATGTATTTCCGTCTCGGCGGCGGCACGCTCAAGGGCATCAGCAAACCCGGCCACATCGTCTGGAGCCGCGTTTTCATCATGGACGGCAAGCTCCATTGCGACCTGGGCGTCGGCACAGTCGTCGAACTGCCGCGCGAAGAAACCGAGCGTCGCTGGCAGGAAACCACGCCGCAATGGCCCATCATGCACGCCTGTTTCGATGGCGTCACCCGCGACCAAATGATGGCCCGCCACAAATCCAACCACATCCAGGTCGTTTACGCCCCTGACAAAAAATCCGCCCACCGCGCCTGCCGCATCAAAGCCGCCGCACTGGCCGAATTGGGCCTCGAAGTCCACTTCTGCGGCGCGGTAAATCTCGGGTAAGGCAATGAAAAAAGAATTATTTATCGAACTGCTGGAAAGTGTGAAACAGGCAAAGGCCCTTGAGCGAGGTGAGCTTAAACCCGCGCGCGAATTTCATGTCAATCCCCGAACGGACATTGGAGAGGGAGCGCTGTTAAAAGTTGCCGTAAAGCCTCCGAAGGTTTCGTAGGAAGTGGCCGTCGCTTAAATCCCATATACAACTTAGCTTTCGTCGGTGTCTTTGGAATAATGGGAGACGCCGCCTCCATTGTACTACCACCGACATGTGCCCCGAGCGAACCACCAATTGATTCGCCATTTTATCGTGCAATTGATTGGCAGACGTTCGCTTTAACCACCCCGCTGATTCTGCTGGTCTATTGGCTGACCCTAATTCCCGATATTCCGTTGGATAGCGCCGGAGAATGGGTAACCGCCGCCATGTGGCTGGGCGTCCCAAATCCGCCGGGCTATCCCATCTGGACGTTCTTGACGTGGCTTTTCATCCACCTTGTTCCCATCTCGACCATTGCCTGGCGCGTCGCGCTGGCCTCGGCAACGGAGGCAGCGCTGGCCTGCGGCCTCTGTGGGCTGATGGCTTCGCGTTTCACCTGTTTTATTATTGACGGCATCGAAGGCATGGAAAAGATTGGTCGTTCAGCACAAAACGCCATTTGCTCCGTCGCCGGGCTCATCGCGGCGCTCTCGCTCGCATTCAATACAACTCTATGGAAACATGCAGTGGTTCCTTCGATCTACCCACTCCCCGTGCTGTTTCTTGTCGTAACGCTCACTCTCTTGTTCCGATGGATGTATTCGCCTGAGCGTCGCCGATTTATTTATTGGACCTCGTTTCTCTTTGGTCTCTGCGTTGTCAATCATCAAACCCTGATCGTTGCCGCGATGGGCCTGGAAATCGCCGTCATCGCCGCCAACTATGAGTTGGGACGGGATCTTTTGGCGGTAAATGTTTTCTGCTGGATCGCTGGGCTTTGCATTTACGATCAACTTTTTTTGTTCATGTTCGATATTTCGTCTCCGATGGTATTTCTTCTTTTCAACTGCATCGGGGCCTTCTCGATTGCGGGAATGGCAGTCCTGATCTTCAAAACAAAACGATTCCTGACGGAGTGGAAATCCATTGTGGTGATCTGCGCGTGTTGGCTGATTGGCAGCGGTTTCTACTTTATTGTTCCGCTAGCTTCGATGACCAACCCACCTATGAACTGGGGATACGCGCGGACTGTCGAGGGCTTTTATCACACCATTTCCCGCGGACAATATGATAGAATAAATCCTGCCGATTTCGTCCACTCGCCCGTGGTTGTTCTCGGTCAAATCGCTGCATACTTCGCTGTGGCAGCGCGGCAATTCGGCCTCGAATACATCCCGTTTGCGGTGATGCCTTTTCTCTTCTTCTTCAAAATGAAAAACCGCGAGCGCCGATGGATGATCGCGCTAACCGCCGTTTTCCTATGCCTGGGCGTGTTAATAAATATTCTCCTGAACCCTGCCTCTCGCGAACGCACAATGGTGGAACTTGTTAGGATTTTTTACCTGCCCTCATTCGTGCCAATCTCCATCTGGATCGGCTGCGGCGTCGGTCTCTCAATCGCTTGGTTCACCACGAAGTTTTCGCGTACATAGACACCATTCCCCACAACATCTTCCAGTCAAGAAGACCAAAGATAATCCCAAAGTTCAGCGAGGATGCTAAAACGAATAAATCCGCCGCGAAAGGCTGTGCCGGAGAAGAAAACAGGCTACGAACGCAAAACCCACATAGCTGCAAAAAATAATTGATGCGGAAAATTCCAAGTCCTGTTGCCGCAGGTAAAACCTCATGCCCGAAGGCAGAAAAAACTGTGAGTTCGTAATATTTGGAAGACACAGCGCCACCCAGGTCAAAACCGCCGCAACCACCAGGTTTTTGACGCGCAACGCGAAATAAGTGGCCAGCACTGGAAGCAGCAAAAATCCGCAAACGACGATCGCATCCACCTGCAAAGCCTCGTACCACTCCCTGTTTTCCGTCAAAACGTTGATTTGCAAAAACCCAATACACGCGGCCAGCACGAGTGCGGAGGGCAAAAACTGTTTCCATAGCCCCCATACGCGGCCAAAGATAAGTTTATTGACAGAAATCGGGGTGATCAACAGCAACTCCAGCGCGCCGCTTCGTTTTTCTTCCAGAAAACCGCTTACCCCGACAAATGTGTAAATTCCAACAAGGACCAGCCACAAAAAGAAATAGACCTCCGCACGGACGCTGTCATTCGCGCCGTTAATGGCCCACAGAACGAGCACAAATCCCAGGCACAACCCCCATTTGCTCAAGCGCGCTTTCCACGAATATTGTTGCAGCCACGCAATTGGGTTCCATTCAAGTGTTTGGGTCATTTGCCGTTGGAAACGGCGGCGAAACACCGGGGTGCAATACCTGCGAACGAGGTTTTCGCGTCGAGGTGAAGGAATTTTGTCCTGCCACGAGCGCTCAATCCGCCGCGCCGCAAACCATCCAATCATGAAAAGAACCAACAGCGAAACAACGGGACCAATCGCGCAAATGAGACCCCAAACTTGCCCCAGTCGAGGTGAAAACATTAACGCGCTCCATGCCCCGCCTCGAACGTTCCCAAGCCCCGCAAAAAAGAGGAACGTCTCCACGTTGAAAACTCGCCAATCCGTGTTGCCGAAAAGAGAGTTGACTCCCCTCCATCCTGAAATTAAGGCGATCATCTCCACCAGCATGAAGACAACCCAGAAAGCGATTCCCAGAAGAAACCCGAGAATGAAAGCGGAGTTGCGTTCCTTGGCAAACGTCGAAGCGAGCAGACCCGCGCCAAGACACAATACCGTCGCGCAAAATTCAATGCTCAACGCGCAAAGACCGTCGTATCTGGTAACGCCTCCGGTAAGAAATGGAATCGTGAGGACAGGCGTCACTGCGAGCCAAAGATTAAACGCGCGCATCGCCTGCGCCAGCGCCTTGCCAGTCACAATTCCTCCCGCGCTCAACGGCGTCAAGAACAAGAGTCCCAATGTCCCATCCCTCCTTTCTCGCGCAATGCCGTCAGCCGCAAGCGCCGGGACAAACACCAGGATCAGAGTCAATAGCAAAGAGTGAATCGTTCCCAAAAGCCAGCCTCCCATTTGTGCGGGAGGCATTTTCAACGCAGAAATGACGAGCCAAAGCAGGACGATTCCCAAACCGGCGCTCACCATCCGCAACCGATGATTGACTGGTTTTCGCGCGCCTTCGCGCAATTCGCGCTGAACCACCGGCCAGACGTTGATTGAACTTAGGACCAATCTTTTCTCCTCTCTGCCTCCAAATCGGCATCTTCGGTGGAGATCAGCAAATCGATCATCCGCTCATGGCGGTTGAGAAAATCCCTCGTGATTTGATAATGCTCGGTTTCGGTGTAACCAATTTCGCAAATGCCAGATGCGGAGAACTGATAGATTCGCGCATCGGGATACGCCAAAAGAATGGGTGAATGTGTGGCGATGATCAATTGTGACTGATGGCGAACCAACCGATGCAAAAGGGTCAGCACACTCAATTGGCGTTGTGGTGAGAGCGCCGCTTCAGGTTCGTCGAGCAAATAAACGCCATGGCCTTGAAATCGATATTGCAGCAGTGAGAGAAACGCTTCCCCGTGCGATTGCTCGTGGAGGGAACGTCCTCCGTATGCGTGTTGAACCCCTAATTGATCAATTTGTGTAGAAACATTGTAAAAACTTTCCGCTCGCAGAAAAAAGCCGTCGGTTGGGCGCCCAGGTCCTCGTTCAAGTGTTATATAATCGTGGAGGTCCGAGTGAGTTTCCTCAGTGGAAAAGTTAAAATTCCTGCTGCCTCCTTCAGCATTGTAGCCATAACGCGTCGCAATGGCTTCCATCAACGTGGATTTGCCTGAGCCATTTTCACCGATGAAAAATGTAACTGTCGGACTAAAGACCAATCGCTCCAAATGCCGCACTGCTGGAATGCAAAATGGATAAGTTTCAAAACTGGCGACTTTGTCACGGTTAAGCCGAATCGCATTCAGGAAGGATTTTGGAATGGTTTGCATTCCTTGATTTAGATTGACAGCCGCAGTTGTGCATTCTCCGGCCTTCTGAATGAAGCAGTCGAAAGCTCGAATCGGTCCAAGTCCGCGAATTTCGCCTTGCGACAGGCCACTGCGAATGTTTGAGCAATTTGGTCGGCGAAAATTCCGTTGCCCTTCATGCGTTCACCCCAGTTGGAATTGTTCAATTTTCCATCGCGCATTGCGCGAATGCGGTTGAGCACCTTCTCGCTTTTTCCCGGCGCATGAAGTGTCAACCATTGCGCGAAAAGGTCCTTCACGGCGTAAGGCAGTCTGACAATCGTGTAGTGCGCGAACTTCGCTCCTGCACCTGCCGCAGCCTCCACGATCTGCAAGATTTCATGGTCAGTTAAACCGGGAATGATTGGCGCAACATTCACTCCAACATGCACCCCCGCGTTGGCCAAAATTTCGATTGCCGTTAATCGTTGCCGCGGCGACGAGGTGCGTGGCTCCATTTCCCGCGCCAGGTCCGAGTCCAGCGTCGTGATGGAAACGCAAACCGAAACCGCATGGTGCCTCGCCAATTCCTGGAGCAAATCAACGTCCCGCGTGACAAGAAAGTTCTTCGTGATGATGCCGACCGGGTTCCTGCATTCCGCAAGGACTTCGAGGCAGCCGCGAGTCAACTTCAATTTTCGTTCGACCGGCTGATAGCAATCCGTCACCCCGCTCATCGCGACGACCTGAGGCTTCCATTTCGGCGAGGCCAGTTCCTTGCGCAGCAGCGCCGGCAAATTCTCCTTGACCATGATTTTGGACTCAAAATCGACGCCTGCCGAAAAACCAAGGAATTCGTGCGTGGGCCGCGCGTAACAGTAAATGCACCCGTGCTCGCAACCGCGGTACGGATTGACGCTTGCGCCAAAGCCAAGATCAGGACTGTCGTTATAGGTGACAGCGGTTTGGGAAAGATCGCGCAGGAATTGCGTGCGCGGCGCAGGGTCTTCCTCGGGATTCCAATCAGCGTCGCGCTCAAGCGTGATTCTCTCGAAGCGGTTCGTCGGATTGCTCGCGGCTCCCCGCCCGCGTTGCGCTGATACAGTCGCGCTCATAACTGAATTCTATACCTTCGACCTGCGCCCGACCAAATATAATAACGCCGTCAGCGCAACAAACGGAATCAACGCCAGCAAGTCCGCCGAAGCCCCCGCATAAAACGGATTATGCGCCTCAGCCCAATGCGTGATGGCGGAATCAGTATCGCTCAAAGCCCCGGCCAGGAAGGCGATGACGATTCCCGCAATCGCGCCCCCCGCGATGTAACCGCTCGCAAGCAAAACGCCCGGACTGCGGTCGCTCTCGGCGGAGAGTTGTTCTTCGGAAAGATTTAGCTGACTCAGTTCCTTGCGCTGTTTGCGATCCACCCACCACCTTACCAATCCACCGATCATCAGCGGAGTCGAAGACGACAGCGGCAGATAAACTCCCACTGCAAATGCCAGCGACGAAACGCCGGATAATTCCAGCACAACCGCAATCATCACGCCAATCAACACCAGCGCCCACGGCAATTTCCGGCTCAGAATGCCTTTGATGATATACGACATCAGCACAGCCTTGGGCGCGGAATATTTGTGCGCTATGGTCCCATCAGGCCGCGTGTCAAAAGTCCCGTTGATTCCCGGGTCAACAAAATAAACCGCCGAGCCCCCCGCATCAACGAGGTAACGTCCCTGCCGTCCGCCTTCGTCGTCAGTCTTTTGCCAGACACGATAGCTCTTCGAATCGCTCGATGCCTGCGGTCCTGAGAGTTTTTCGTTTGCGCCGAAAATCGCGTTCGCGGGGGCGTGAAGGCCCGGCGCAACTTTCTCAATCGGCACATAAACCGTGCTCGCGGCATTCAACCCCAGCAATATTGGGCTGAGCGCAATCGCCGAAAGCCCTGCGCCGATCATGATCGCGATTTGCTGATACTTTGGCGTCGCGCCGAGGAGGAATCCCGTTTTCAAGTCCTGCGAAGTCGATCCCCCGTTGGAGGCCGCGACACACACAATTCCCCCGACCGAAAGCGCCGTCACGTAGTAGCCCATGCCCGTCCACCCCGCGAGAAGGAAGATCAAACAAGTCAACAATAACGTTGCCACCGTCATCCCGGAAATCGGATTCGATGACGAGCCAATCTCGCCCGTCAAGCGCGACGAAACCGTGACAAACAAAAATCCAAACAGAACGATCAACGCCGCCCCCATTGCGTTCATATTCAGCGACGGCGTGGCCCAAATTGCCGCCACTAACACCGCGCAACCGACTACGACGACTTTCATCGAGAGGTCTCGCTCGGTCCGCACCGCCGACGCCCGCGCCTGGGCCGCGCCCGCCCCGAAGTCTGACAACCCGGCGCGAATCCCCCGCCAGATCAACGGAAACGATCGCAACAGGCTGATAATCCCTCCTGCCGCCACAGCGCCCGCGCCAATGTAAAGTATGTACGCGCCGCGAACTTCATCCGGCCCCATCTGTTTGATTGGAACATGGCCCGGCGCAACCGGCCCCGCCGATGCTCCACCGAAAAAGATAATCAACGGAATCAGCACCAGATACGAAAGCGCCCCGCCCGCCGCCATGATGCACGAAATGCGCGGACCAATAATATATCCGACGCCTAGAAGCTCCGGCGAAATTTCCGCGGAAATCGAACCGCCCGCAAACGGCGCGCCAAAGATTTTTTCCGGCGTGTCCTTCCACGCTTTGAACGCGGACATCGCCATTTTATAAATCAGTCCGATGCCGAACCCGCCAAAAATCACCGCTCCGCCCTGCTGCGCGGCAAGCTTTTCATCCTTGTATTGCGAAGCCGCCCGCGATTCGTCATTCGCGCCGGCCTTAAGCACCTCAGCGCAAGCAGTGCCTTCGGGATATTTGAGTTCCGCGTGTTGTTGAACAATCAGCGCGCGCCGCAGCGGAATCATCATCAAAATGCCCAACAATCCGCCGAGAAGCCCGACAATCATCGGTCGCGTAATTTCGAGATCGAAACCCAGGATCATGATTGCGGGCATCGTGACTCCAAGGCCGAACGCTATTGATTCGCCCGCCGAACCCGCTGTTTGCACAATGTTGTTTTCCAACACCGTCGCGTCCCGACCGAAAAATTTTCCCCAAACCCTGAACAACGTCAGCGAAATGACCGCCACAGGTATCGAGGCGCTCACCGTGATGCCAACTTTGAGAACCAGGTAAAGTGATGAAGCGCCGAAGATCACACCAAGAATCGCGCCAAGAATAATGGCCCTCGGAGTGCATTCGCGCATCGAGGTTTCCGGCGCGATGAACGGGCGCGGCACGGAATCCGGCTCAGCCGCCGAACGATTTGAAGACGCCATCCCGCGATATTACTGAATGACCGACTCGATGCAAGAAACGGTCAAAATCCTTCCGGCTCTGATTTCTCCCCGATGCTTTTGTGTTTGGGCATCTTTCCGTCGCGGGTAAGAGTTTCGGGAAGCGCAATTAATTCGCTTGCTGCCCCATCAGGTTTCCACGCAACGCGGCCATCTTTCCTCACACGAACAATTTTTCCCCGTAAAGTGCCCCTCAAGGTCTTGACGCGATCTCTGGCCTTCCATTCTGATGTTTCTGAAAGGGCGTTGACCACCTCAACCATCATTTCTTCACGCAAAACCCCAGTAATAAAATGAGCCACAACCGATGATGCTTCCTTCCGGCGCGGCAATGGGAGATCAGAGAACAGGGCAGTCGCAATTGCGCGTCCGATTTCCGCAAACGTATTGCCGTTAAAGAAAAGAAATGGAGCGCGGCGATGGCAGGACTGAAGAAATTGAAACGTTTCGAGCAGCGTCAACTCTATCGTCCGCTGTGTTTCCCATTCTTTCGCGACCGCTGCGTGAGTTTCCGAGTTAATCCCTCGCTGCGCGCGGCCTCGTTCGCAGAGTCCGACATTGATTTCGGCGACAGATGACCAACTCCAGTTTTGGAGAAACTTGGCTCTGCTTTGTAACGGTGCTGGTTCGCTGCCGCTTCCTCGAGAATGTCGGCTGCCGTCAGGTGCTTCAGCAGATCCAGTCGCACTTTCATCGGTCATAATCTAGCGGCTTGTCCCCAAAATCGCAACTAAAGGATGGAGTTCGCCGGCGCACCAACCAGCGTCATTTATCGCGTTTCAAAAGATATTCCGCCAATGCCGCCAATGCGGACGCACTCCCTTTGAACACATCCAGTGCGCGGAATGCCCGCTCGGTTAATTGGGCCGCGATCTTGCGGGATTTCTCCATGCCGACAATCTTCGGATAAGTCGCCTTTTGCGCCGCAGTGTCCTTTCCGGCCGTTTTTCCCAATTGCTCACTCGTCTGCGTTACATCGAGAATGTCGTCAATAATTTGGAACGCCAGCCCGACGTTGTATCCAAAATCACTCAGCGCCTGAAACTGGCGCGGATTGCAATTCGCGCTCATCCCGCCCAGCCGCGTCGAGCAACGCAGAAGCGCGGAGGTTTTCCTCTCGTGAATATATCGCAATTGCGCGGCGGAAATATCCTTCCCCTCCCCTTCCAAATCCGCGACCTGCCCCGCAATGAGTTGCCGTGAGCCGGACGCTTCCGTCAATTCAACAATGATTTCTCGCT
This sequence comes from Verrucomicrobiia bacterium, assembly GCA_036501665.1. Classification (GTDB taxonomy): domain Bacteria; phylum Verrucomicrobiota; class Verrucomicrobiia; order Limisphaerales; family Palsa-1400; genus DATAUD01. The sequence continues at coordinate 83,181 of DASXZW010000132.1, read as the reverse complement.
GCCAATTACCCACGCCTTCCCAACGGCAAGCAATTGCAAAAGCCTCTGTCAACAATGCGTCCCCCGCAAGAATCGCAATTCCCTCCCCGAAAACTTTGTGGTTCGTCGGTTTCCCACGACGAAGATCGTCATCGTCCATCGCGGGCAAATCGTCATGGATGAGCGAGTAAGTATGGATACACTCCACCGCGCACGCCAACGGCATTGCGTCCGCGATCTTTCCGCCGCAAGCCTCAGCCGCAGCCAGACACAAAGCCGGACGCAGCCGTTTCCCCCCCGCGAAAAGCGAATAACGCATCGCTTTGTGAATGGTCGGCGGCTTCGCGCTGGCTGGCGGGAGAAGGCGGTCCAATGCGCGATCCACCGCAGACGTCTGCTGCGCCAAATAACGTTGCAGGTCGAAGGCCTGGCCCGACGATTTCCTCCGCATGGTGACTGACATGCTTGCACCAGTGCAAAAACCCTGCCGCGATTGCAAGGCTTTTTGTGCCGCCGAACTGTGAAACTTAAAGTTTCGTGCGCTTGACAACTTTTGGATCATCCGAGGGACATCTCCAAAAGCTGACTTGTCAGCCGCCTCGGTTGATTGAATAATCTGCCCTTGCATGAAACGAAAAAACGCAAAATCCGCCGATAAAAGCACACCAAACCTCCGCCCTAATTCCAGCATCATGCTGGACGGGGCCGAGCGAGCTGCCAGCCGCGCCATGCTTTATGCCGTCGGATTCAAAGCGGAAGATTTTAAAAAACCGATCATCGGCATCGCCTCGACCTGGAGCATGGTCACGCCGTGCAATGCGCACATTGACAAACTCGCGCTCGAGGCCGAAGCCGGGGCGAACCGCGCTGGAGCCAAGGCGATCATTTTTAATACAATCACCATCTCCGACGGCATTTCAATGGGTTCGGAAGGGATGAAATATTCGCTCGTCTCGCGCGAAGTCATTGCCGATTCCATCGAGACCGTTGTCGCCTGCGAAGGCATGGATGGCTTCGTCGCCATCGGCGGTTGCGACAAGAACATGCCTGGCGCGCTGATGGCCATCGCCCGGCTGAATCGCCCTGCGGTTTTCGTTTATGGCGGAACAATTCTTCCCGGCTGCATCACCGGCGACACGCGGAAGCTTGACATCGTTTCGGTCTTTGAAGCCGTCGGCGCTCATGCCAACAAGAAGATTGACGACGCGCAACTTCAACAAATCGAATCCTGCGCGATCCCCGGCCCTGGTTCCTGCGGTGGAATGTACACTGCCAACACAATGGCCAGCGCCATCGAAGCGCTTGGAATGAGCCTGCCGAACAGCTCCGCGCAAAACGCCATTTCCAAGGCGAAAAAGGAAGACTGCCAACGCGCCGGAGCCGCAGTGTATGCGTTGCTCGAAAAAGGCATCAGGCCGCTCGACATCATGACGCGCGCTGCATTTGAAAACGCCATCACCGTCGTCATCTCTTTGGGCGGTTCGACAAATGCTGTTCTTCACCTCCTCGCGATGGCCAGCGCCGCCGGTGTCAAGCTGACGCTCGACGATTTCACGCGCGTCGGCAAACGCGTTCCCGTTCTCGCTGACTTGAAGCCGAGCGGCAAACACTTGATGTCGGAACTGGTCGCCATCGGAGGAATTCAGCCGTTGATGAAAACGTTGTTGGACGCCGGCCTTTTGCACGGCGATTGCCTTACTGTCACTGGAAAAACCGTCGCGGAAAATCTCGCGAATGTGCGGCCCTATCCCCAGGCGCAGCAAATCATCCGTCCGCTTTCGGACCCGATCAAAAAATCCAGTCACCTCGTGATTCTTTACGGAAACCTCGCCCCCGAAGGCGGCGTCGCAAAAATTACCGGCAAGGAAGGTCTCCGATTTGAGGGGATTGCCCGCGTCTTCAATTCCGAAGAGCAGGCGTTGGAAAAAATTCTTGACGGCACGATCAAGGCTGGTGACGTTGTGGTGATCCGTTTTGAAGGACCTCGCGGCGGACCCGGCATGAGAGAAATGCTCGCCCCCACCAGCGCAATCATGGGCAAAGGTCTTGGAAAGGACGTGGCGCTCATCACCGACGGACGTTTCTCCGGCGGCACGCACGGGTTCGTCGTCGGCCACATCACCCCCGAAGCCTACACCGGCGGCCCGCTCGCTCTCGTCCGCAATGGCGATAAGATTGTAATTGACGCCGAAAAAAGTGAACTGACACTGGCCATTTCCGCAAGCGAAATGAAAGCCCGCCGCAAAGCCTGGAAGCCGATGAAGCCGCGTTACACCCGCGGCGTCCTCGCCAAATACGCCAGCGCCGTCACCTCCGCCTCCTTCGGCGCGGTCACCGACCAAAACTTAAAGCTTTAGATCAACCGCGAACAACGGAATCAACGGCGAACTACTGCCCGTCAAATTCCCAATTGATGTCGGATCGTTTCGGGTCAACTATTTTTCCCGCATTCGCCGCGACGACATAACTGTATTTATAATAAGTCACGTGCGCGTCGCCGAACACAATGTTCCCGCCCGAGTTGTGCCGCCCGGAGAACCGATTGCACCAATTGTAAGTGCTGCTCAAATCATCAGGTGAAGTCCCGTAATAAGGCGTCTCACTGGCATGAACACGCTGCTCTGAAAAGACAACGAATGCCGACGGATGAACCGCCTGCGTGATTTTAAATGGCGTTTCCGGCACATTGGCGGGCGCGGGCAGATTATTATTGATACGCTGGTTCATCCCGTAATTGAAAGTCGGCCCCGGCCCCGCGCCTGGCTCAATGCCCGTCAGCGGATTCGGATCAGGCGGCACCGTCGGTATGGCGGCGGCTGTGGGGCAAATGAAAACCGACTTGGTCTGCACAAAAACGTTATTACTGATGTTGTTCGCCCCGTACTTCCAGAGCGGAATTTGCGCCACGTAAGGAGGCAGCGCATTGAACCAGTCGGACAATCCGATCGGCGGCGTTGCCGTCGCGTCCGCATACATTTCGCTCCAAACCGGGTTATTGTCCGGCGTCGCGACATACAGGAGGTCGCGTGATGCCGGGTAATACTCGTTATTATCGTCGGCGTACATCGACATCGCCAACCCCCATTGCTTCAAATTATTGGCGCAATTGATTTGGTTCGCCTGCTCCTTCGCCTTGGCCAAACTCGGCAAAAGCATCGCCGCCAGGATGGCAATGATCGCAATGACCACCAATAATTCGATCAATGTAAAGCCTCGTTTCATGTTTAACCCGCGTCAGTTAAAGGCATTTCAGCGACAATCAAAAGCAATGAATTGTAAAATCCATGCGACAAGACGCATATGAATTTCTCGCGGTGCTGTGCAAAAAATAACGCATGTAAGAAATATGCACTAAGCGCCATTTATCAGATTCCATTGTCTTGCGGCGGCTTGTTGCCTTGACTGGCGCGACTTGGCTCTTATGATTCGCAGCCATTATGAGTTCAATATCTGATATTCTTGCGCGCGAGATTCTCGATTCCCGCGGTAACCCGACCATTGAAGTCGATGTGATTCTTGATTCCGGCGCGGCGGGCCGCGCGGCGGTTCCTTCCGGCGCCAGCACCGGAGAGCACGAAGCCCTCGAGCTTCGTGACGGCGATAAAAAGCGTTATCTCGGCAAAGGCGTCAGCAAAGCCGTCGCCAACGTCACCGACAAAATTCTTCCCGCGCTTCGCGAACTCGACGCCATGGACCAACTGACCGTGGATCGAACGATGCTGGAACTCGATGGCACTGAAACCAAATCGAAGCTCGGCGCAAATGCCATCCTCGCCGTTTCCCTGGCGAACGCCAAAGCGGCTGCCGCTGAATTGGGCCAGCCCCTTTTCAAATATCTTGGCGGGCCGAACGCCAAAGTGCTCCCCGTTCCGATGGCCAACGTCATCAACGGCGGCGCGCATTCGGATGCGCCGATTGATTTCCAAGAGTTCATGATCGTTCCCAACGGCCTGCCGACTTTTTCGCTCGCGCTGCAAGCCATCACCGAAGTTTTCCACTCGTTGAAATCTGTCCTGAAGAAAAAAGGTCTTTCCACCGCAGTCGGCGACGAAGGCGGTTTTGCGCCGAACCTCGACAGCGTTGAGAGCGCCATCGAGGCGATTCTTCAGGCGGTCAAGGACGCCGGTTACAAAGTCGGCAAGGACATTTCGCTCGCGCTGGACACAGCGGCGTCGGAATTCTACGACAAGGCTTCAGATCGCTACGTCTTCAAGAAGAGCAGCGGCAAAAAACTCAAAGGCGAGGAATTGGTAGCTTATTACGTCGAGCTCGCCGGGAAATACCCGATCATCAGCCTCGAAGATGGCTGCGCTGAAAACGACTGGAAGACGTGGAAGTTGTTGACAGAAAAACTCGGCGACAAAATCCAGCTCGTCGGCGACGACCTGTTCGTCACGAACGTCAAATTCCTTCAAAAGGGCATCGATCAAGGCGTTGCAAACTCGATCCTCGTTAAGGTCAATCAAATCGGTTCCCTGACGGAAACGCTGGACGCTGTGTCGCTCGCGCAGAAGAACAACTACACCGCCGTCATCAGCCATCGTTCCGGCGAAACCGAAGACGCAACCATCGCGGATATCGCCGTCGCGACCAATGCCGGACAGATCAAGACTGGTTCATTGAGCAGGACGGATCGCGTTGCCAAGTACAATCAATTGTTGCGCATCGAGCAAATTCTCGGGAAAAACGCGGTCTTCGGCTGCAACAAGTGAAGGAGTGGATCGCCCATCTCATCGGGTGGTACCAGCAAACGTTGGATTCAGCCGGCTATCCGTTGATAGCCGGCTTGATGCTGATGGAAAGCACCATCGTGCCGCTGCCCAGCGAGATGGTTATCCCCTTCGCCGCCCATCAGGCGCGCGCAACGGGCAGGCTGACGATTCCAGGGATTGTGCTGGCTGGCGCAATCGGCTCATGGATCGGGGCGACCATCATGTATTGGGCGGCGCGATTAGCGGGGCGTCCGCTGGTGATGCGTTACGGCCGCTATTTCCTCATTCCCGAAGCGAAGGTGAAAGCTGCCGAACAGTGGTCGGCGAAATTCGGTTCGTTCGGTGTTTTTGCGTCGCGCCTCCTGCCCGTCGTCCGGCACTTGATCGGCATTCCGATGGGCATCGTAAAAATGGACTTCCTCCGCTATTCGATATTTACGCTGGCCGGTTCGTTGGCGTGGTGCGCCGTATTGGCGTGGGTAGGAGTCGCGGCAGGCAACGATCCGAAACTGATGCAAGGTGACATGCACCGTGTATTGCTTTGGGTGTGCGGCGCTCTGGTGGCCCTCGGCTCGCTCTACTATTTTCTGGTTCACCGCCAGATTACAACTGGTCCGAAAAAACCTTGATCAGCGAGTCCAGCCAGCTCACCGATTCGAGCGTCTTGATTTCCTTGGAGCGCCGAAAGTCCGTTTCAAACAGGCCTTGTTTCAATTGCTCCACCGCCTTCGGGTCGGAATAGGCCACGTCCAATTCCTGTCCAATGCGCAGGCTCATTTTGTTAAGGTTCGCGGAACCGATGCAGGCCCAGCCGTCATAGATCGCCGCCTTGACATGGGTCATTCCGGGATACGCGTAGATGCGCACCCCGCTGTCAATCAATTCGTTCGCCATCACGGCATTATTGATCTGCATGATGCCGCTGTCGTTCTTCGCCGGTAAAATCACGCGAACATCCACGCCGCGTTGCCGCGCGCGGATCAATGCGCGAAGCATGGTGTCGTCGTCGAAATACGGATTTTCGATGTAAATATAACTTTTCGCCCGTTCGATGGCGAACAACTGGGCGCGATAAATCTCCACATTCCCCGTACCGGTGTGCAGCGGACGCAAGTCGATGGCGTTGGTGATTTGGTGCTTGCGCGGCGCGACGCCCCCGAAGAGCAATTCCCACGCGTAGCCAAAATCGCCAAACGGCCCGGCGTGGGCCCACGCCAGTCGGTAGTCCTTTTCCAATCGTCCGACAATCGGCCCCGTCAAATCGACCATCATGTCATGCCATTCGTAACGGTATTGTCGCCCCAGATTCATCCCGCCCATGAACGCCTCGCGGTTGTCAATAATCATGCACTTGCGATGATCGACGGTGAGCCAGGGGTTGGCAGAAGCACGAACCTTCACGTGCGAACCGGTTCTAAGGTAGGTGCGAATGTTGTCCGGCGGCTCAAATCCGGGTGGAAAAGGCATGTCCCGTTCGGCTTGCGCGGAAAAAAGCGATCCCATGTCGTCCATCAAAACGCGAACTTTCACTTCGGAAGAGCGTTTCTTGAGAAGGTCCGCGAGTTTGACCGCGTAGTCGTCTGTGTCAAATATAAACACCTGCACATCGACGCTTTTCTTCGCTTCCTGCACGGATTGGATGAAGGCGGGAAAGAACTTTTCTCCGTCAATCAACAAATCAACGTGGCCCTTGTAACGTTTGGAATGCGCAATGTGATCAAGGTCCGCCTCCCATTTCGCAAGATCCATCCCCGGCCCCGTTGAGATGGGCGGCGGCGGCTTGTCAATATTTTCGGACCCGGACGAAAAGACCGCCGCGCCGGAATTTCCTAGGTGCCAGAACCCGCGAAAGACCAGCGTGAACGGATTTTTGACGGCGGTCATCACCAGGCTGCGAATAACCAGGGTGTTGATCGCCTTCATCGCAAACCACACCGGCACCTCCTGCTCTTCCGGGTCAGCGGGCGAATTGATAAAGACAATCAACCTTCCGTGAAGGTCCACCAGCACAAACGCCGGGTCTTCGCCCGTCACGAAAAGAAACTGAGTCTGCCGTTCGTCGATGGAATTCAGGCCTTTTTCCAGCAGTTGAATTGCGATTCGCGCAAAATCGGCGTCGTCGTAAGTGTGATCGACCGTGATGTCCGCGGGTTTTTCTTCCAACGGAGAAAGGCGGAAGTGCCCGGTCTTGTCGCGGAATATGACCAATTCACGATTCTGCATCATCAGCAAAACACCGTGATCCGATTGGTGCGGCAACACGCCCGAAAAAACGTTCTCCAACAACTGCCGCCATTGGTCCGCCCCGCGAATGACGAGGCTGTTGGTCTTGACGCTGACGGAGCGACGCAACGAACGCTTCTCCTTATCAAGCGTCAATAAGGCGATTCGGTGATGATAATTCGTCGTGCCGCTTTCGACCGCCTGCCAGGAGGCGTGCGCATAGGCATTTTTTCCGCGCAATGGAATCCGCAATTCCAGATTTGTTCCGTAACGGTAAGCTACGACGTTCGTCAGTGTGGAAGGTTCAATCTGCGAAATATAGCGGCTGCGTGGCCCCGGCGTGGCGCATCCGGTGAAAATCAAAATCAAAAATACTGCGGCAAGAATCCATCCCTTCATCCCTGGCGCGTCAGCTCTGGCGCCGTTATCGTGATTATATTCCATTCGTCCGGGGATTTGACACCGCAAGTTTCCAAACGCTGAAAAAAGTTAGCAAATCGTCCATTCGTAGGATACTCAATTCGCCAATGTCGTTGAAGTTGTTTAACACGTTATCGCGGTCGGTTGAGGAATTTGTTCCGCTCGACCCGGCGGGCAAGAGCGTCGGTCTCTATTGCTGCGGGCCGACCGTGCATGATTATTCGCACATCGGCAATTTCCGCACCAGCGTCTTCACCGACCTGACGCGGCGCTATCTGAAATTCAAGGGCTACGACGTCCTTCACGTCATGAACATCACCGACGTTGAGGACAAAATCATCCGCCGCGTCAACGACACAAAGACCACGCTTGCCGATTATACCGCGAAATTCGAAACCGCTTTCTTCGAGGATTTTCAATCGCTCAATTGCCTGCGCCCGCACCAAACACCGCGCGCGACTGGGCACATCGGCGACATCATCCAGTTGATCGGAAAACTCGTGGACCGTGGAATTGCTTATCGCGCATCGGACGGATCAGTCTATTTCAGCATCGAAAAATATCGGGGCGCGGGCTGCACATACGGCCAATTGCTTAAACTGAATTTCGAAGCGATGCGTCCCGGCGAACGCGTGGCCGCCGACGAATACGCCAAGGACGCCATCGCCGACTTCGCCTTGTGGAAAGCACGTGTTCCCAGCGATGGCGCGGTGTTTTGGCCAAGTCCGTGGGGCGAGGGCCGGCCCGGCTGGCATATCGAATGCAGCGCGATGAGCATGAAGGCCCTTGGGCCGAGCTTCGATCTTCATCTTGGCGGGGAAGACTTGATTTTCCCCCATCACGAAGATGAAATCGCGCAGAGCGAGGGTTCGGGCGCGCAAAGTCATGGTCACAAGTTTGTCAAGTATTGGATTCACGGCGCGCATTTGCTCGTGGAAGGCCGCAAAATGAGCAAGAGCCTTGGCAACTATTTCACTGTGCGCGACCTGATGGCGCAAGGATTCACAGGCCGCGAAATTCGTTATGCCTTGCTGCAAGCGCACTATCGGGAGTCGTTCAATTTTACGATGGAAGGATTGCGCGGGGGTCGCGCTTCCCTCGCCCGCCTGGATGAATGCCTCGGCAAGCTGCGCGAAATTGCCGGAAACACGACCGCTTCGGCGGACGCCACCTTAATGGCGCAATTCACCACCGCCATGGACAACGACCTGAACGTTTCCGGCGCATGGGGTGCGGTTTTTGAATGGGTTCGCGAGAGCAATCGCCTGACCGCCGCCGGTCAAATGACGCCGTCGCTCGCCGCCAGCGGGCTTGCGTCGTGGGAATCCATAAATTCAGTGCTGGGAATTGCGGCGATTGCTGAATCGGCAATGCCAGCGGAATTTGAAGCTTTGCTGGAACAGCGCAATCTCGCCAGAAAATCCAAGGATTTCAAACGCGCCGACGCAATCCGCGACGAACTCAAGGCCGCAGGCTGGACTATCGAAGATACACCAAAAGGCGCCCGACTGAAGCGCCTGTAATTAGACTTCTTACCGTTGTCAAAACTATTAAATAGTCCCATTCCACTTGGCATCGTCACTAACAAATGTCATAATGTTTTTTAATAAAAAGCCGATAAATACCTTATGGAATGCTGCCAAATCAGCCCCAAAATGGATGACGGCCCGAAAAAATGGCTGGGCTTCACGCTGATCGAGCTGCTGGTAGTCAGCGCGATCATTGCCATTCTAGCCGGTATGCTCTTGCCGGCACTTGCCCGCTCAAAGCAAAAGGCGCAGCGAATCTCCTGCATTAACAATCTGAAACAGATCGGAATTGCATACCAGCTCTGGTCTGGCGACCACGGCAACCGATACCCAGCCCAGCAGACCGATGCTTTGGGCGGTTGGTCAGAATACTCGACCGGCGAAGCGCTTTTCGCGGGATACGGTTTGTATTTAAATTACAGCCAAATGGCAAACGAACTGGGGCAGTCGCCAAAAATCGTATTGTGCCCGTCGGATGAGCGTTCAGCTAATTCGAACTTCTTGGTGTTCGATATCACTGTCCAGGAAACAACCTCTGGCACTTTTTGCAACACAAACATCTCTTATTCGGTAGGCGCTGGCGCAAACGACAATTTCCCGCAATCACTCCTGGGCGGTGATCGCAACATGGGCGCTCAAGGGGGCACCTCCACTGCACCCGGAACCGCGCAAGACCCAAATTACGGCTTCTCATCCTTATATTTAGATGGTGCGTATGTGATTGCCAATACGAACGGCACGGTCGAAAATCTACCGCAGTTGCCGAATTACTCCAAACCTTCCTCGGGTACAATGGGCTGGTCAGCCAAAATGCATTCCGCTGGAAATACTTCCGGCGCGGGTAACATTCTGCTGGGGGACGGCAGCGCCCAGCAGGTGACCTCTGGCAATTTCCGCCTGAACTGGCTCAGAAACGCCACGGATTCCGGCAATTTTGCCATGATTTCCCCCGGTCGCCAACTCCCATCCGGAAGCGTTGCTCTCATTTTTCCCTGATTAAAGTTGTGGTCGATGATCCATTTAGGACGCGTCCATTAACCAGTTTAGCCCCGACTCATAAGCCATCTGCACGTGCCCAAAAACGTGCTAATCCCGTCGTTGACAAAGCGGGGCGTTCCGTTACCGTTAGTCCTCCAAAACAGGAAACAGAGATTTAACTGAACTATGCCGAACACGAAATCAGCCGAACGCCGGATGAGGAACAGCGCCCGCAAGAATTTGCAGAACCAGAGCGTCAAGTCCCGCCTTCACACTTTGCAGAGAAACTACGACGAACTTTTGGGAGCGGGCAAGAAAGACGACGCCACCAAGGCGTTGCGACTGCTGACGTCCGCGCTGGATAAAGCGGCAAAACGCCGGATCATCCATCGTTCCCGGGCCAACCGCACGAAGTCCCGGTTGAGCGTTCGCCTGGGCGGAGCCAAAGCCGCCGCAGCGAAACCCGCCGCCTGATCCAATTCCGCGGCCATCTCAGGGCAAATGCACTTAAATTAGGGCGGCCCATTGAAAATCAAAACCTGCATTTTGATATCGGCTGGTAGGGACGCCTCGCCGAGGCGTCCGCGGACGGCTCGGCGAGCCGTCCCTACCTCTAAGTTTGGATGCGCTTCACCTGTCGGCCATCTCGATTCCCGCTTGCGGCAAAGATTGTCGTTTCTATAACCCCGCGATGCTCGATATTCGTTTGATTCGGGAGAAACCCGACTTTGTGCGCGAGCGTCTGGCCACCCGCTGCGGCGGCGACGAGAAAAAAATCGACGAAGTGCTGGCGCTGGACGACCGGCGTCGCAAGATTTTAGCCGAAGTCGAACAACTCAAGGCGACGCGCAACCGTGTTTCCAAGGAAATCGGCGCTTTGATGGCGCAGAAAAAAAGCGCCGAGGCCGAAGCCAAAAAAGCCGAGACGCGCGAACTCGGCGACAAAATCACAGCCCTCGACAAGCAAACCGTCGAAATCGAGCAGCAGCGGGACTCGTTGATGTTGCAGTTGCCCAACCTGCCGGGCGAGTCCGTAAAAATCGGCCAATCCGCCGCCGACAATCCCGAAATCCGAACTTCCGGCGAAAAAGCCAAACTCGATTTCAAGCCGAAAACCCACGTCGAACTTTGTGAAAGCCTCGCCCTGGTTGATTTTGCTCGCGCCGCGAAGATTTCCGGCAGTGGATTTTTGCTTTACACGGGCTGGGGCGCCCGGCTTGAACGCGCGTTGATCCAGCTTTTGCTTGATTTGCATACTGGCGAGCACGGTTACACCGAGGTTTCGCCGCCGTTTCTGGTCAATCGCGATTGCATGGTCGGCGTCGGGCAATTTCCAAAATTTGCCGATCAATATTATGGCGTTCAGGAAGGAAACGATTCCGCGACGCTCGGAAAACTTTTTCTCATCCCTACCGCCGAAACCCCGGTGGCAAACATTCATCGGGATGAAATTCTAAAAGAATCACAGTTGCCGATTTATTACTGCGCCTACTCGCCCTGCTTTCGCGGCGAGGCGGGCGCGGCAGGCGTCGGGACTCGCGGGATGATCCGCGTCCATCAATTTGACAAGGTCGAGCTGATAAAAATTACGCGACCAGAAAATGGCCGGGAAGAATTGGAAAAACTCGTCGCCAATGCGGAACGCGTTCTCCAGTTGCTCGAACTGCATTACCGCGTGATTCAGCTTTGCACAGGCGACATGGGTTTTGCCAGCTCGATGACGTACGACATCGAAGTCTGGGCTCCCGGTCAAACGCAATACCTGGAAGTGTCAAGCTGCTCCAACTGCGAGGATTTCCAGGCGCGCCGCATGAATCTGCGTTTCAAAACTGAGGGCGGCGAAAATAAATTTCCGCACATCCTCAACGGCAGCGGCACCGCTCTGGCCCGATTATTCGTCGCGCTATTGGAAACGCATCAACAGGCCGACGGCAGCGTGCTGGTTCCGGCGGCGTTGCGCCCTTATCTGAAAACCGAGAAGATCACCCGGCCGAAGTGATGAGAATCTTGCTGGCGAGCAGCGAAGCTCTCCCGTATTCCAAGACCGGGGGGTTGGCGGACATGGTGGGCGCCCTGGCAAAATTCCTCGCCCGCGCCGGGCATCAGGTTGGGCTGGTCACTCCGCTTTACGCCGGACTTCGAGAGCAGTTCCCTGACATCAAGCCGTTCGATTGGAAATTCGACCTTCCCTTCGGCCCCGATCGAATTTCCGGCGGAGTCTGGACCCGCGAAGCGGACAAAGGGCTGACCGTTTATTTTATTGAGCAACCGGCGTTTTTCGAGCGCAACGGACTTTACCAGGAACGAGGCGTCGATTACCCGGACAACGCGGAGCGCTTTATCTTTTTTTCAAAATGCGTCGCCCACCTCGCGCGTTACCTTCCGTGGCAACCGGAAGTGCTTCACTTGCACGATTGGCAGGCGGCGTTGGCGGCTGTTTTCGTCGCGGAACAAAAACGCAGCGAAGGCTGGACCTCCGCGCCTCCAACGTGTCTGACCATTCATAACCTGGCATATCAAGGACATTTTCCCGCGGCAAAATTCGCTTACACAAACCTCCCGCAAAATTATTTTCTCCCAAACGAACTCGAATTCTACGGAGGATTGAATTGCCTCAAGGGCGGCATCCTCCACGCCGACATGCTCATGACGGTCAGCCCGCGATACGCGCGCGAAATAACCACCGAGCTTTACGGATGCGGCTTGGACGGTTCGCTCCGGCAGCGTCAAAATGTGCTCCACGGAATCCTCAACGGCGTCGATTACGACGAATGGAACACGCAAAAAAACCCTTTCCTCCCCTGCCCTTTCACAGAAGTTAATTTAACCGGAAAAACAACCGACAAAGCCGCATTGCAGGAAGAATTGGGCCTGCCGCAAACGCCGGACATGCCGTTGTTTGGGACCATTTCCCGCCTCGCGGAACAAAAAGGGGTCAACCTTCAATTGGCTGTCTTGCAGGAAATGCTGGCCACGGACATGCAGTTCGTGCTGCTGGGCAATGGCAATCGCGATTACGAACGCGGCTATCGGAGGCTCGTGGAACGCTATCCGACCAAGTGCGCTGTAAAGATTGGTTTTGACACAGGTTTGTCGCATCGGATTGAGGCCGGGTGCGATTTCTACCTGATGCCGTCGCGATTCGAGCCTTGCGGGCTGAACCAGATGTACAGCCTCCGCTACGGAACCGTGCCCATTGTTCGCGTGACAGGCGGGTTGGACGATTCAGTGATTGATATCGGCGAGGACATGGAACACGCCAACGGCATCAAGTTTTCCGAATATTCCACGCGCGCCCTGGCCAAAGCCGTCAGGAAGGCGCTGGTTTTGTATGAGGACAAGCCGTTGCTCGAACATTTCCGGCACAACGGCATGACCCGTGATTTTTCGTGGGAAAGCACCACCCGCCAGTATGAGGCTCTTTATAAAAGCCTGAAAAAACTTTGATTATTTGTGTTTTAGCCTGCGTCCAATTCGGACGATAGGTTGGGAGGCAACTTTTGCCTGATTTGACCTAGCTGAGCCACTATGACACAGGAAAACAACCGACGGAAGCATCAGGTGTCGCCAGACACCGCGTTTACTTTAATTGAATTGCTGGTGGTCATCGCCATCATCGCGATTCTGGCAAGCATGCTTTTGCCGGCATTGGGACAGGCCAAGGAAGCGGCAAGGCGCATCAAATGCACCAGCAACATTCACGAACTCAGCCTTGCCAATGTCATGTATGCAAGCGACAACAACGGCGCATACACCCCCCGGGATGGCATCAAACGCTGGCCGGCGCTGCTGTTCAGTTATTACAAAATGACGAACATGCTTATTTGCCCAAGCGAGACTAATTATAACCCTGTCACATACGGTTCTTCGCCGGTTTCCCAATACCCTCCGGATGCCGCTGCCCGCAGTTATTTGATCAACGGCTTCAATGACGGTTATGCCTCCAAATATGGCCAGGCAACCTGGTCAAGCGTTCCAGAACCATATCTTACTGAAAATGATATTTCAGAGCCATCGTTGACTGTGATGTTTGGGGAAAAACTGAGCTATGCGGGTGATTTTTTCATGGATTATTTCGATCTTGATGACGGTTTGCGCCTCGACCAAAACAAACACGCGCACAGCACAATTTCCACAAATCTCGGCGGATCAATCAACGGTTTTGCGGACGGCAGCACCCAGTTTATGAAAGTCAACCAGGCGTTCCAACCAACCGTCGAATGGTGTACCACCCCGTTCTATCGCACAAACGCCAGCTCGGCGAATCCTTGATTCCTGAGCAACTCAAAAAAACCTCTCTGATCGTTTAATTAAGATTTGTAGGTTCCGCTGTGGCGCTTACACTTGGAGAGTGAATGTGTCGCAATGTACGCGCCGCCGCCGCAATTAAATTTAGTCGTTTTACGATCCTCGAATTTGGAGGGCGCGGCGGAGTTCTACCGGCAATTGGGACTTCTGTTCACCCGCCATGCGCATGGCGCAGGTCCAGAACACTATACTTCGATGGTGAATGGCTTCGTATTTGAGATTTATCCGCTGACCGCCAAATCAGTGGCTACGACTGGAACGTGCATCGGATTTAGTATCGACTCAGTGGATGAAATCGTCCCGTTGTTGTCAAAGATCGGCGCAGAGATACTGACGACTCCCAGTGATTCCGAATGGGGACGCCGGGCGGTGGTCAAAGACTTCGATGGCCACATCGTGGAATTGATTACCCCTACCGCTTCTTAGAGAGACAATAGACTTGGCCAGGAGATGCGACAACGATTTTTTAAATCGCTCTACTGCGTCGGTTCAGTCTTGAAATTCAGTGAGGCCGTAAGTTTGCCGGCGGAAAGCGTCATTTGATAAATAACTCCTGGCGTTAATGCATCGGGTTGCGCATTGCTGCCTGCGGGTTTCATCCCTTGGATGCTTTGTCCGTAAAAAAACGCCCGCGTCGGGACCGAAGTGCTGTCGGAAATCAGGTTCCACGATGGGACAGTGGCAGGATCAACATGGCCATCGTCGTTCAGGGGAACAACCTTGATGCTCGTCAGTTTCACGTTGTCGTCCAAGGTGAAATAAACCGGATAAACCGGGGATTCACCCCGCCGGGCTGGGCGCAGGGAGGCGCGGACCGAAAGTGGCCTTGGCGCGTTCCGGCCTCCAAAAAAATGGTAATAGGCCAGTCCAACCACCACCAGCGCTACTATCCAGATAGTTTCCCGCTTTTGCATCGTTATGGAATGACACGAATACGCCGGGGAATATTCGATTTGTTTTTGACGAGGTCCGGGTTATGAAGGCTTGCGAAGCATTAAAATGAGCAGCGCGCCTGCCAGCGAAAGCGTTGCGCTGAAGCCAAATGCGACTCCGGTTCCCATTACTGTCCACAATCCGCCAACGATGACGCTTGAAAGCAAATCGCCGATTCCATTGATTGCCGCCAGCGCGCCGAACGCGACTCCGTGATTTTCCTCGCTGACCAACTCGGCGCAAAGCGAATCTTCCAATGTTTCTTCAAACGCGACGCTGATTCCGGCGAGCGCAAAAATCACGCCCAACGTCCAAATACGCCCAGGAAGGAAAATAATGCACAGACACATCGCCGCCGCCATCGAATATCCCGCCGCCAGGAGAATTCTTTTTTCAAAGTGATCTCCAAGCCATCCGGCGATGAAGGCAAAAGCCGCGTTGAAGATGTTCCGCATTAAATACAAGGCGACGGCCACATTTGCCGCGCGGGATGCGCCCGTCAGAGGCGTCAATGCCCGGATCGCAAAAAGGATCAGCAAAGTTGGCGCAAAGGCTCCAGACCCGAAAAGTCCAACAGCCGTGGCAAACAGTCGGCAGCGCGGTGACAGCAATTTGAGACGTTCCCCCAGGGAAATATGCGACACCGGACATCGTTTTGTCTCCTTCACCAGAAACGTGATGACTCCCGCGGCGGCAAGTCCTGGAATAAGTGTCAGCGCAAAGAAAAGTGAATAGCGGTGATGCAATGTTTCCATGAGAAAAATTGCGGTGGCGGGTCCGATGATTGCGCCGATTGTATCCATCATTCGTTCCAGGCCAAAGGCGCGTCCGTAGGTCTCGCGCGTGACTGCGCCGGCCAGCAACGCTTTTCGGACGGGTGTCCGCACACCTCGCCCGAGCCAGGCGGCAGTTCGCCCAGCCATGACATGCCAGGCGCTCGTCGCCAATCCAAACGAAGCCGTCCCCAAAGCGGTGACGAAGTATCCCAGGATTGCAATGGGTTTTCGCCGTTGAAGTTGATCTGTGTAGTAGCCGGAAGACATTTTTGCCAGGCTCGACAATCCGTCAGAAACACCCTCGATGACACCCAGCCAGGCGGCTCCGGCGCCAAGCGTCGCCAGAAACGTCGGCAGAACGACGGTGGCCATCTCATGCGACCAATCACTGAACAACGAGGCCAGCCCAATGCCCAGCACAGTCCTGTTAACCCAAGAAGTCCTGGTTCGCGCCGATGCGGGCATGGCAGTTCAAAATGAAGTCTTCGGATGCAGCTTTCCGCAGCATTCAGGGCGTAGTGTCCAATTGAATCCCGCGAAACTCAACGCCCAGTTGCTCGCTCAGCCACAAACCAAATGAGTTTGCCTTCGCCTCTGTCCAACCCCAGGAAATTAAATTCACCTGTGGCAACGCCGAGTCTTCTTCAATGCAATCAATCACGGGCGAATAGCTGAAATAATCGCCGCTCGGCGTTTTTGTGGTCCGTCGCCGCACTGAAACAGCTTCAATTTTATTTAGCGCGATTGCGAATTCCGCCTTTCGCTCTCCCGACGGCGGGACCGTAACGACCTTGGAAGTTTCATCAATGCGCAGATCATAATTTCCGGCGCTTAATTTTGCGAACCTCCAACTGCCTGCCGCAACCATCGCCGCAAAAACCAGCGCCCACACAACAAGCATCAACGCCATGCCGGGCTGAAAACCACCTATCGAGACCACCGGGAATGCCAGGACGAATGACGACGCGGCAAGCGCCCCAAGCGCAACGGCTCCAGGCGAAAACGCGGCCAGTTGCGCCCGGGTTTCATTTGCACTTTTTAATATTCGAACCCCGCCGGCAAAATCGGCGCGTTGTCTCATGCGCCTGGTTTGCAAGATGGGAACCCAAAGCGCCCATGTCACGACATTGAGCGGCGTCGCAAACAAAGGCAGCAACAGGTCGCAACCCGCCAAACCCGGGTCCAGAAGGGAATCCGAAGGATCAGTCGGATTGTAATAGACTTTCCTTTCCGACCAGCGCGGAAAGTTATCGACAGCGGCGCCGTATTCCCACGCAGCGCTGCGGTCGTCATAGCGGTAGCGTTGCCCCGAATATTCGACTCCGTTGACCTTGTAATTGTATCCAATGTCCACACCTCGATGGCTGATCGCGTTTTTGAAGACTTCGCTCTTCACCACTCTGCCTGTGGTTGAGGCAAAATTGACAGACAGCGCCTGGCGAACCGAGTTTTGGACCACCACAAAATCAGCGACGATCATCACACTGGTCCAAAAAACCAGCAAAAGCATCGGATAGAATGCAATCCTCTTTTGCACACTTTCATTGTGGCGATATTCGCCGTTCCGACCAAGTCAAAAAGAAGCTCTTTGCGAGCCATTCTGAAAACCGTCTTTTTTGTCACACAATTGTCACACAACGTCCATGCCGTTGTAATCTGGTGACGCTATCTGTGGTTGTGGCGGTTAAACTCATTATGACAAAACGATTTTTTACAATTCTGGTATTGTCGGGCCTCGCCATCGCGGGGAGCAACCAATCACGCGCGCAATTGCTGATCAACGGAGCCGGAGCAACATTTCCTTATCCCATTTACTCGAAGTGGTTCGACGAGTACAGCCGCGTCGATCCTACGGTTCACTTTAATTACCAATCCATCGGTTCCGGTGGCGGCCAACAGCAAATCCTCGCCGGAACAGTCGATTTCGGCGCTTCCGACGGCCCGATGACCGATCAAGACCTTGCCAAAGCCCCCCACAAAATACTCCACATTCCGACCGTCGCGGGAGCAGATGTCGTCACATATAACTTGCCCGGCAAATCACAACTCAAGCTGGATGGCCCGACCATCGCCGACATCTTTCTCGGCAAAATCGCAAAATGGAACGATCCGCGTCTGGTCGCCGAGAATCCCGGCGTCACATTGCCGGAACAAGACATTGTCGTGGTGCATCGTTCAGACGGCAGCGGGACGACTTACATCTTTGCCGATTACCTCAGCAGCGTCAGTCCAACGTGGGAAAAGTCCGTCGGACGCGGCAAAGCCGTCAAATGGCCAACCGGGCTGGGCGCGAAAGGAAACGAAGGCGTGACCGGCCAGGTCGAGCAACAGCCTGGAGCAATTGGCTATGTTGAGCTGGTGTATGCCGTCCAAAACAATATGCCCTTTGCGAGCGTCAAAAATTCTGCCGGAAATTTTATTGCGCCTTCCATCGCGTCAGTCACAGCCGCGTTGGGAACAGCCAAAGTCCCGGATGATTTCCGGTTTTCAATGGTCAATCCTCCCGGCGCGGATGGATATCCCATTGCCGGAGCAACCTGGCTCCTCGTCTATCAAGAGCAGACCAATCCAGAGAAAGGAAAGAAGTTGGTCGAGTTCCTAAAATGGATGATGAATCAAGGCGAGCAGATGGCTCCGCAGTTGAACTATGCTCCGTTGCCGCCTGATTTGATCAAACGCGTGCAGGGAGAAATCGACGGAATCAAATTTTAATCCGCCGAATGACTCGCAATTCTCGGTGAAATTCAGAAAATACTCTTGTGAACGCCGCCAGCGCCATAAGAACAAGCAGCCCAAGCGAAAGAGTTGCGCTCTCGCAACCTTCCCAACTTGGCGACGCCGCGTTCAAGCTGCTGACGTGGTTTATGGCGATGATGGTGTTCGTCCTGATTATCATCATCGGCTTGGAATTGTTTCAGGGGTCGAGGCCGTCGCTAAGCCAGTTTGGCTTGAAGTTTTTGGCGGGGACAGACTGGGACCCGGTGAACAACCAGTTCGGCGCGCTCCCGTTCATCTTCGGAACTTTTGTTTCGTCGCTGGTCGGGCTGGCAATTGCGCTCCCGTTAAGCCTCGCCACGGCAATCTACTTGACTGAATTGGCCCCTTCCTGGATTCGGCACGTCGCCATTTCTTTGATTGAAATGCTCGCGGCCATTCCGAGCGTCATCCTGGGTCTTTGGGCAATTTTCGTAATGGTCCCTTGGTTGCGCGGGCCGGGTGAAGGAATGCCGGGATCTCTTTACCACGTATTTCCGTTCCTGAAAAAAGTCTTCGGCTTTCTGCCGCTCTTCCGAGGGCCCATCTACGGTGTCAGCATGCTTTCAGCGGCGATCATCATCGCGATCATGATTGTCCCGATCATCACCTCGATTTCGCGCGAAGTGTTTCGGGCTGTTCCAGAAAACCAGCGTGAAGCCGCATTCGCCTTGGGCGCAACGCGCTGGGAAGTCACGCGTCTGGCTGTGCTGAAGTCTTCAAAACGCGGGATCTTCGGCGCGGCAATGCTCGGTTTGGGTCGCGCCCTAGGTGAAACGATGGCGGTGACGATGGTGATCGGCAATCGTCCTGATATTTCCACCTCCCTGCTCGCGCCGGGTTACACGCTCGCCAGCGCCATTGCCAACGAATTTGCCGAAGCCACATCCGACATGCACCGCAGCGCGCTTTTTGAACTGGGTCTGGTTCTTTTGCTTGTCACAGTGCTGACCAACATCGTCGCGCGCCTCCTGATCCGAGGCACAGGAGGACCCAGGCGGGCATGAACGCGCAACCCTTCAATTGGCGGCACTTCAAAAGCTCGGCGATTTCTGTCGTCTGCTTTCTCTGCGCGGTGATTGTGCTGACGCCGCTGGCATTGGTGTTCATTCACATTGTTAGATTGGGCGCGAGTTCGTTGGATTGGAATTTCCTGACGCACCTTCCAAAACCGGTTGGCGAAACCGGTGGCGGCATGGCAAACGCGATCATGGGCAGCTTCATTCTCGTCGGCCTGGCCGTGTTGATCGGAGTTCCGATTGGCGTTCTAGGCGGAGTTTATCTTTCCGAATACGGCTCAGACCGGATGAATTGGAGCGTGCGGTTCGCGGCAGACGTTCTGAACGGCACACCATCCATAGTTTGGGGCATGGTCGTCTATGCTCTGGTGTGTGTGCCAATGAAAAAGTTTTCCGCCCTGGCCGGCGGCTTGGCGCTTGGCTTCATGATGATCCCGATGGTCATCCGCACAACCGAGGAAATGCTCACACTGGTTCCCGGCGGCCTTCGCGAGGCCGCGCTCGCGCTCGGAATTCCAAAATGGAAAAGCACTCTTCACATCGTGTTGAAAACCGGGGCCAAAGGGATCATCACCGGAATTCTGCTCGCGGCCTCCCGTGTTGCGGGCGAAACCGCTCCCCTGCTCTTCACGGCATTCGGAAATCGGTTCTGGAGTTTCAAACTTACCGATCCAATCTCCGCGCTGCCGCGTCAAATATATGATTACGCGATCGCCCCCTATGAAGATTGGCATCGCCAGGCATGGGCCGGGGCATTGGTGTTGATGCTCATGGCGTTGACTCTTAACGTTGGCGTCCGGTTGATGACCCGATCCAGTGGTTCACCCGTGACTCGATGAACGGAATCTCATGACAAACCAAACTCAACCACCGTTACCGCAAGTCAAATCGGCAACGGTTTCGTCTGATGCCGCCGCCAAACGGCAAGCAGCGGCCGCGCCGGTCACGTTTGACGTCGAAAAACTTTCGGTCTGGTTTGGTTCGCATCAAGTGCTGGCAGACGTTTCGATACAGATCCGTTCCAAGGCGGTCACCGCAATCATCGGGCCCAGCGGTTGTGGAAAATCGACCTTTTTGCGGAGTCTGAACCGAATGCACGACCTCGTGCCCACTGCCCGCATTGAAGGACGCATCACCCTTTTCGGCGAAGCGCTTTACGCGAAAGCCGTCGATCCCACCCTTGTCCGCCGCCGCGTTGGGATGGTATTCCAAAAGTCCAATCCTTTCCCCACGATGTCCATCGCGGACAACGTCACCGTTGGCCTGAAACTGAACGGAATCAAACAACGAAGCGTCCTGCGTGAGCGCTTGGAAGAAACGTTGCGCATGGCTGCTCTTTGGGACGAAGTGAAGGATCGCCTTCACGCAAATGCCCTCAGTCTTTCCGGCGGCCAGCAACAGCGGTTGTGCATCGCCCGCGCCCTCGCCATCGAACCTGAAGTGCTGCTGATGGACGAGCCGGCGTCGGCCCTTGACCCGCTCGCCACGGCGAAAATCGAGGAATTGGTGCTTGAGCTAAAGAAGCAATTCACCATCGTGATTGTGACGCACAACATGCAGCAGGCCGCGCGCATTTCGGACAGCACGGCATTTTTTTATCTCGGAAAATTGATCGAATTCGATCAGACGCAGAGAATTTTCACCAACCCCTCCAATAAACAAACTGAAGACTACGTCACTGGCCGGTTCGGCTGAGTTGCTGTAGCGTGATCTATGCAGAAATATTTTGACGATGACCTGGCCAGCTTCAAGGAAAAGCTGCTGACGATGGGCAGCTATGCTGAAAGCGCGGTCAGTCTGGCCGTCCAGGCGCTTATGGAGCGCAACGATCAACTCGCCCGACAAGTCCAGGAAAACGACGACATCATGGACCAGTTCGAAATCGACATTGACGACATGGCGATCAACCTGCTCGCCAAAGCGCCGTTGGCGACGGACTTGCGCCTCATCACGGTCGCCATGAAAATTTCCCAAAACCTCGAGCGCGTGGGAGACGAAGCCACGACCATTTCCCGTCGCGCGATGGAATTGAACCAGGAACCGGCGCTCAAGGCTTACGTCGATATTCCGCGCATGGCTGGATTGGCCATTGCCATGCTCAAGGAAGCTTTGGACGCCTTTGTCAATAAACAACCTGAGGCCGCCCGCGCCATCGTTCCTCGCGACAAGGAAGTCGATGCGATCAACCGGCAACTCTATCGCGAGCTGGCTGGTTACATGGCAGAAAATCCCACGGTCGTCAGCCGTTGCCTTAACATGATGACCATTGCCAAAAGTCTTGAGCGAGTCGCCGATCATGCGGTCAGCATCGCGCAGGAAGTCGTTTACCTCTGCGAGGCGCGCGACATCCGGCACGAGGCCAACAAGCTATGAACCTTTACTTCCTCCGCCACGGCAAAGCCGAAGCGCGCAGCCTGAAATGGCGGCCCGACGGCAAAAGGCCGTTGACGCGCGAAGGCGTTCAAAAGGTGGAGGAAGTAGCGCAAGGGATTCAGGCGCTGGGGCTTTCGTTTGATTTAATATTGACAAGTTCCTACGTCCGCGCGTTGCGTACTGCGGAGATTCTGGCCGAGGTGTTCGGCTCCAAAAAACTTTTCGAGACAAGCAACTTGGTTGCTGATGCGGACCCGAAACACGTTATCGAGGAAATTAACGAAAACTTTGCCGCAGTTGAGGAAATTGTCCTTGTCGGCCACGAGCCGTTTATGAGCCGCCTCATCTCCACTCTGATCTCAGGGGAACCGACTTCCGTGGCCATCGAATTGAAAAAGGCGGGACTCTGCAAACTCTCTGTCAAGAAATTGGAGTATGGAAAGTGCGCGACTCTAAACTGGCTCCTGACTCCCCGGCAATTGGCCTCCTTCGGAAAGTCCAAAAAAACCCGCTGACACAACCCGCAATTTTGGCAAGGCGTATCTCACTTTTTCGCAAACCTTCTCTCTCCAATGATTGGAGTCCCGAAGGGACGCAGGAAAATAGCCCGGCCGCTTTAGAGCGGTTTAAGTGCAACTGTAGCCACAAATTTTGGCGTTGCAGGGAGCGCGACCGTCTCGGTCGCATCCGTCGGCGTCTCGCCGACGGAACAATCCAGCACTACGGCGCGTATAAAATGTTCGACAAGAGCGTCTGGCGAGACGCCAGACGCGGCGGTCGAGACGACCGCGCTCCCCACAGACCGTGCGAACCGGGCGGCTACAGCTTAAGTTAAAACGCTCTAGCGCCGGGTTCAGACCCATAACTCTTTTAGTTCCGAAGGAACGGCTGAGCTTTGCAATTCATCAGCCTTCTCTGCCAGACCTCGCAAAAAACTGAAACGCGCCCTTTTGTATATGAGCAGTAAAGTTTGACGATTCATAAAGTCTCCCACAATTTAGAATTTATGCCCACCACGCGGCGGAAATTCATTGTGGCAACGGCCTCGGCTGCAGGAGCAGCAGCATTGCCGAACCTTTCGCAAGCTTACAATCTCTCGACCGCATCCCCCAAGTCGTTGCGGATTTTGATTCTCGGAGGAACCGGTTTCCTGGGTCCTGCCTGCACGGAATCCGCGCTCGCGCGCGGACACAAAGTGACGCAGTTCACCAGCGGCAGCACCGAAGAACGCCGCCACGCCGCCGGGCGGCCGTCGGTGGTTCCAGGCGGAGTCGAGCAGCTTTATGGCAACCGCGACCCAAACAAAACCGCCGCTGATCGCAAGAAAGCAACAGAAGCCCACCCCATAGATGACCCAAACAGTCCCAAAGGGCTTTCGCAACTTGTCGGGCGAACTTGGGACGCTGTAATTGACACAAGCGCATACTTTCCGCGGACGGTGAAGGCTTCGGCGGAGCTGCTCGCGCCTAACGTCAAGCAATACCTCTTCATTTCGACGATCTCGGTTTACAAGGATTTCAGCGTCCCGAATTTCGACGAGAACGCGCCGCTGGCGACGATGCCCGACCCGACAATCGAGGAGATGGGGAAGGATTCCGCAAATTATGGACCCGGCAAAGCCTTGTGCGAGAAAGCGGCGGAAGCGGCAATGCCCGGACGCGTAACAATTCTGCGGCCCGGTTTCATGGTCGGACCGCGCGATACATCGGGGCGATTTATTTATTGGCCCGTGCGCGAGTCGCTCGGCGGAACAATGATTGTTCCAGGCGCTCCGCCTGATCCGATTCAGATTATTGACGTTCGCGACGTGGCTGATTTCGTCATCCATTCTCTTGAGGAGTCAATTACGGGTGTTTACAATCTCACAGGTCCGGCCAAACCGTTGACTATGGAGAACATGGTAAAAGGAGTCCGGGATGGGACGAGTTCCAAAGTCGAATTTGTTTGGATTGACAACGATTTTCTCAACTCCAATGGAGCGCAAGAAGGCCAATTTCCTCTTTACGCCCCGCCTGCGGGAGAGTCCGCGGGGTTGCATCGTTGCAACTGCTCGCGAGCTTTTGCTCAGGGATTAGCGATTCGTCCTTTGACGGAAACAGCATCAGCAACGCTCAACTGGTATCGCTCCCTTCCGCCGGCGATTCAAAACGGAGTCGCGCCGCAATTCGCAAATCGCCCCGGCGTCGAACCGTGGCTGGAAACCGAAAAACATCTTCTTCGGCTTTGGAATCAGCGGGCAAAAAAATGAAATCGTCGTTAACCGCAAAAAGTAAGAAAGCTTTGTTCGTAGGTTTGCTTCGCGGAATCAATGTCAGCGGACGCAACCTGATTCCGATGGCGGAACTGCGTTCGCTGTGCGAGGATCTCAAATGGAAAGGCGTTCAAACCTACATTCAAAGCGGGAATTTGATTTTTGCGACGGACGGCGCTCCGGCAGAAATTGAGCGACAGCTTGAACAATCGATCACGAAACGCTTTGGACACTCGGTTCCGGCCATCGTTCGCGCCGCTTCTGATTGGCCGTCATACATAAAAACCAATCCAATGGCCGAGGCTTGCAAGATTTCAGCGAAAAGTGTGATGCTGGTTCTTTCAAAAAATCCGCCCAAACCCGACGCGGAGCAGGCATTGCAGGAACGGGCGGTGAACGGTGAGCGAGTGCTGGCGGCGGGAAATGCATTGTGGATTCATTTTGCCGACGGTGTCGCTACGTCTAAACTGTCCCCTGCTCTGCTGGATCGGTTGATCGGCTCAACAGCAACAGCGCGTAATTGGAATACTGTGCTCAAAATCAATGAATTGATCGACAGCGCGCGCAAGGAAATTGACCAACCGCTGGTTTCTTCAGGCCCGAAAAGTAAGGGCTCCCGATAATCTTATGTCTGACAACCGAACAGAACTCCGTCGCGCAATCGAGGCCGACGATTTGGCTGAAGCAGAAAAAATTTCAGGGCGAGAGCCGAATCTGCTGAATTGCTCTAACGGCCAGCCCCTAATCACCAGAGCGCGAAGTGTCGCAATGGCAGAACGTTTGCTGACACTCGGCGCAGAAATCGGCGCTGTTACTAAATGGTGGGCGGGCGGCATCGGCGTGAGAACAGTTGATCCGACAGTGGCAGAATTCTTGATTCAGCGCGGCGCAGTATTGACAGTTCATGCGGCTTCGGCTCTTGGCTTGATCCCGGAACTGGAAAAACTTTTGGATTCAGACCCTTCGTTGATTCAAGCGAAAGGCACAGACGCTTGCTCGCCGCTGCATTTTGCCCGAAATATTCCGACCGCAAAATTTTTAGTTGACCGTGGCGCCCAGCTCGACGCCCGCGATGAAGACCACGATTCAACCCCGGCGCAATGGCTGATCGGCGACGCTCCCGAAGTGTCCCGCTACCTCGTGGAGCGCGGCGCAATGGCTGACATCTACATGGCCGCAGCGTGGGGCGACCGAATACTGGCGGAAAAGTTGATTTCGGCGGACCGTTCCTGTCTTTCGCAATGGATCGGCAGAGGACCGGATTTCCCTTCGCTGGGTTACAAACAAAGCGGCGGAACGATTTACCAGTGGACACTCGGATTCAACAGCTTCCCGCATCAAATCGCTCTGAAAAAAGGCCACACCGAATTGTTCAATTTCCTTTTTGTAGAAAGCGACGCCAAAACCCAATTCCTCGTCTGCTGCGTTCTGGCGCGACGCAATGAAGCGCAGTCAATACTCGCGCAAAATCCCGGCTTGGTTGGATCGCTCGACAAGATCGATCTGGAATTGCTCGCTCGCTATTGTTGGGAAACAAATTTGCACATCGAAGCTGTGCGACTAATGCTCGATCTCGGCTTTCCAATTTCGTCTCCCGAATCCGCTCACGGCTACACGCCCTTGCACAACGCCGCCTGGGCCGGTGATGCGGACCTCGTCGAACTACTTCTGCAACGCGGCCATCCCACGAACATCATCGACCCGCGCTACAAAGCGACGCCGCTGAACTATGCCTTGCACGATTGCCTCGTCGAGAAGCGGCATCCCGAAGGCGATTTTGTCCGCGTCGTCAAACTTCTGCTGGACGCGGGAAGTCCGCTGCAAGGCATCGATTTTCCGACTGGAAACGACGCCATCGACGAACTCCTGCGACCAGGATTGTCAGCCAAAACATCCCCGGCGAATCGTCAAAATTAGTCCGCTTAGGCGAACAATTTTGTGACCGCCTTCGCCTTCACCAATTCCCGCGGCTGCTTCAATTGATTGTAAACAATAGTATCCGGGTCGATCCCGAACGCGTGATAAATGGTCGCGAGCAATTCCGTCGGATGCACCGGGTCTTCGGTCGGGCTGCTGCCCGTTTTGTCAGACTTGCCGTGGACATAGCCACGTTTGATTCCGGCGCCGCCAATAACTGACGTGTAGCAGTAAGGCCAGTGATCGCGGCCATCGGCGCTGTTACTGTTGCCGGAAGTGCTGACGCCTTTTTGCGGGCTTCGGCCAAATTCCCCGATGGCCACAACGAGCGTATCCTTGAGCAAACCACGCTCATCCATGTCGCCAAAAAATGCCGCCAACCCCTGATCCAGCATCGGGCCGGAACGATCCTTCATGCGATTGGTCAGGTCCACGTGACAATCCCAGGAATGCAGGTCCGAGTTGGCAATCTTGGGCCAGATGACCTCCACCACGCGCGTGCCCGCCTCGACGAGCCGCC
This sequence comes from Verrucomicrobiia bacterium, assembly GCA_036501665.1. GTDB lineage: Bacteria > Verrucomicrobiota > Verrucomicrobiia > Limisphaerales > Palsa-1400 > DATAUD01. The sequence continues at coordinate 56,489 of DASXZW010000132.1, read as the reverse complement.
GCGCCAGCAGGCAGCTTTGGCCGAAGGTATTTCTGCCGTAGCGATCCCGCATCTTCTCGGATTCCTGAGTCAAGTCAAAAGCCTTCCTTGCGCGACCGGAAATAACGAGGTTCAACGCGCGCTGGTAATAATCGTCCAAATCGTAATTCTCGACCGCTTTTTCAAGATCGGGCGTCGCAGCCTCAATCGCCTCGCGCAAGTGAGCGCGACGTTCCAGGCGCAGCGCAAAAACCTCAGGCGGCAATTTCAAATCATCGACATGAATGTGGTCCATTTTATTCATGTCCATATCGTCGCCGTCGGGAAACAGCCGATACGGCTCGAAAGCTTTTCCAAGGAAACCAGCGCCTCCACCCTTGCCAATGACGTTCGATTCCTGGAGCGGGCGCGGCAACATGACGAATGGCAGCATCGGATCAGTCATCGGGCGGAGCCGCGTAATCTGCGAACCGAAATTGGGAAAATCCTTCGGATCGGGCGGCTCAAGCTGCCCGGATGGGCTGACCTTGTCCGTCGTGTAACCAGTCATGATCTGGTAAATCGCCGCCGTATGATTGAAAAGTCCGTTCGGGGTGTAACCCATCGAGCGAATCATCGTAAATTTATCGTTGACTTTCGCCAGTTGCGGCAGAATCTCCGTAAAGTTGACCCCGGGAATTTTTGTCGGGATCGTTTTGAACCCGCTGCGAATGTTGTCAGGAACATTTTCCTTCGGGTCCCACAAATCGATGTGGCTCGGACCACCCTGGAGATAGAGCATGACGATGTTCTTCGCGGAACCCCAGCCCGGCCCGCCGGCAATTTTCCCGGCCTCTTCTGCGCGCGCCTGCAATTTGAAAAGTGAACCCAGCGTAAGCCCCAGGACGCTCGCTCCGCCGACCCGCAGCATGTCGCGGCGGGTCAGACGAAGGTGAGGATCGCAAAGGTCGCTGCAAGTGCCGCCGGCAATTCTAATCATACGATTTCGGGTTAGTGGTTAAACAAGAATCCGGGACTGTTCACCAGCGCCCAGGTCAAATCCTGGACGACAGTCAGCCGTTTGTTTTCACTCTGCAAAGTGCTGTCCTTGGCGTCTTCGCGCAACTGCACCAACGTCGGATCAATGTGTATCGGCTCCTGCGCCGCCTTGAGATTGTTCTGCAGTTCCTCCAATTTGGAATCGGTCGAAAGCGGTTCGGACGCCTTCACCAACGCCTGTTTTCTCTTCCAAAAATCAGCGTCGGAATTGCGGTAATAGTCAAGTATAGCCAGCATTTCCTCCGGCGTCCGTTCCCCCGCTGGCGCGCGCGCCGCTGCAACAACATTCTCTGGGTAACCGAAATCTAGCGGGTCCTCGCTCGTCGTAATATAAAGACGGAACCGCCCCAGCAGCAGGTCGCCGCCATAATGCTGTTTCAATGCAAAACGCAATTGTGCGCCGTTCGTGCTGGAAATTGGCTGCTCCAATTTGAACGTGGCGATATGCCGCTTGAGACTCGGCGCGTTACCGACCGCCCAGCCGTTCTGTCCCGGCCAGACTCTTCCGTCGATGGCTTGCTTGGGCGAATATTCCGATTGCGTGTAATCCGCCCGCGCATCGGAAAACTTGGCGACCTTGTCCGGTGTGTTCGTGCCCGGCGCCCATTTCAATTCGATTTCGCTCAACACGAAATTCCCATCGCCCCCTCGCCCCGGCCCAAAAGCCGGCAGCGATTGGTCAGGCAGAACTTCGATCATCACTCCGGTAATATTAGTTGCCGAAGTCGGAACGATAATATCGTAATCTGACGGACTAGCTCCTTCCACCGAAGTAATTGAACCATCGCTGTGTTGGGTAAGTTTGACATTGTTGGTCGCCGAAATCGACTTCGGCATCGCCAACTGCCAGACAGTCTTCGTGCTGGCCAGATTATTTCCAGCCTCCCAATAAGCCGCCTGCGCCGGAAGCATGACTTCGTATTCCTTCAACTCGCGCTTTGTCAATTCCAGCGCCATATCGTGACTCTGTTGAAGCGAGTCATGGAGACTCTTGGTCATCACGTCGTAAGTTTGAAGATTCGTTTTTGCCTGGGTGACTTCGTTTTCCTGCTCATGCATCGAGTCAGCAATCTTCGGCGCATCAACCACCTCCAATTTCACCAGATCATTCGAGATTTCGTTGTGGTCCTTGACAACTTCGCTGAGAAGCGGAATGACCCTTTTCGTTTCTTCCTCAGTCGCGGGACGATTGACGACCCGCATGAAAACTTCGTTGATGAGTTTGTGATCGTCTTTTTCTTTTTGAACGAGTTGCTGCAAAGAATTGCTCGGCTCGTTGATCGCGTCTGAAATCGTCACGCCGCTCAAAATCGCCATGACTGATCCCATGCCAAGATCGCTGGTCCGCTCGCATTCGCAGGCCGTCTGCCGGGCGGGTCTTCCCAGCGTCGCAAGCAATCCTCCACCAACATCCATCGTCACGTCCGAAAGTTGCGCCGCGCGCTGGCCGGGCTTGGCGCCGGCGATGTTCGGCGTGCTGCCGGTGACACGATAAACCGCGTCAAGAATCGTTTCCGCCGGAAGCCGCCTTGCCATCGCGTGGGAATAATTCACCTTGTCGTCCTCATTCCACTTCGTCGTGCGAATGGAAAGTTGGTAAGTGCGCGACTTGCAGATGATCTGCATCAAATGCCGCGAATCAAATCCGCTGTCCACGAATTGATGCGTCAAGTATTCGAGCAAAGCCGGGTTACGCGGCGGATTCCCGGCGCGAATGTCATCAAGCGGATCAATGATTCCGACGCCCGTCAGATAACCCCACAAACGGTTGGCGTAGCTGGAGGCAAAATAGCGGTTGTCCGGCGATGTCAGCCAGGACGCAAATTCCTCGCGGCGGGTCGCATCCTTCTTTTCCTCGTGCTTGTCTGGGAACGGCTCCAGCGGCGGGGAAACCTTGCCGGTGCGCAAGTGTTCAACTTCGCCCTCAGTCCCATCTCCCACAATTTCATACAGCGGCTTTGAGCCTTCAACATCCGTGCCTCCAATACGACGCCCCTCACTCGCGTCATCCTCCTTGAACGAAACCCGCGCAAAATAAGCGGCCAGATGATAATACTGGTCCTGCGTCCAGCGCTCAAAGGGATGATCGTGACACTTGTTGCAACTGAATCGCGTCGCAAGAAATAATTGAGTGGTGTTCTCCATCGTTTCAGTCGGCGTACGAAGAATCTTCCAATAACTGGCGGCGGGATTCTCGCGATTCGACCCGGTCGCCGTCATGATTTTTCGAACAAACTTGTCGTAAGGCGTATTTGTTTCCACCTGGCTGCGAATCCAATTGTGGAACAATTCCGCGCCTTCAGCTCCAAGGAATTTGCTGTTGCACTGGAGCAAGTCAGACCATTTGTTGGCCCAGAAATCGACGTATTCCGGGCTGCCAATCAATTTGTCAATCACCTCGTCCCGCTTGAGACGCGTCTCACGTTTGTCATCCAGGAACGCAATAATTTGGTCCGGCGAAGGCGGCAATCCTGTCAAGTCGAGATAAATTCGGCGGATGAATTCAAGGTCGGTGCAAACGTCCGATGGCTCGATCTTCATCCGTTGCCACTTTGCCGCGACAAGTTTGTCGATCTCGCCCCACGACTCCGGTTCGTGCCAGACGAACCCCGTTCGATCACCCATCACAGTCAATATCGTCGTCGCATAATTTCCCTCATACCGTGCAAGCACCGGCACTTCCCCTCTGCGCAACGTCGTGATGAGACCGCCCTTTTCCGCGGTGGCGGCTTCGGTGTTGCCGCTGTCAATAAAAGCTTCCTGCGTCACGTCGCGCTCCGAACCGTCGGCGTAGCTGGCGATGACCCGCATTTGCTGCTTCGCGCCAATGGCCTGCGCGACAGGGTTGTTTGGGACAAGTTGAATTTTGACCACCTTCGCGGAATTCGTGTTGAGGTTCGCGCCATCGGCGATCCATTGGCGCATGATGGCGTAATACTTGGTATCAACCGTCGTGCGGCGTCCCCCCTCATGCGGCACTTCCGCGACCGCCTTGAGAAGCATCAGGCTGTCATCAGGCGAAGCTATGTTGACGCGGCGGGAAGCAAGGTCATCCGTCAACGCGCGCAAATCCGTTTCAGGATCATAACCGCGAAGCGAAAGTTTGAAGCCGTTTTTGCCTTCCTTCGCGCCGTGACAAGTCCCCGCATTGCAACCGAGTTGGGCGATGACAGGCGCAACGTCGCGTATAAAGTCCGCGCGATAAGGTTTTCCAAGTCCCGCAATTTCCACCGGAATTTCCTTGGTCATCCCCGCGAGCGCAACTGACAATTTGCCGCTTCCATTCTTAAGTGGCTGCAAAAGCCCGTGAGACGAAACATCAGCGATGCCCGGCTTGATCGTAAATTTCACCAACCGCGTCACGTCCGCCGTATCGCCCGAATCGAGGTGTGCGGTCACAAGAAGTTGCGCGTAATCGTTCGGACTTGTGATTTTGATCTGGGCTGGCTGCGTTTCCAGAGCGACGATTTTGCCCGAAATCGCCGGTTCAGAATTGGTCGATGTCTCAATGCTCTTAACCGTTTTGGGCGCCCACGATGGACGGGCCGCGGCCAGGGTTCCCTTCGCTATCGGCACAGACATAAATTCTTTTATGACCGTTCCATTCGTGGCGTTATACAAACGCACCATGCCGTCCGAACCGCCCGTCAAAACGCTGTTCCCATCAGGACTGAACGCCACAGAATAAATTTCCGAATGCGGCGTCGCGACGCGTGTAATTTCGTGGATGCCCTGCTTCTTGTATTCGTCCAGTTGCTTTTGTTCGTCGGCTGAGCGCGTGTTGGGAACCTTGCCCATGAGGTCGCGCAAATTTTTCGGCACTTCGGTCGCGTAATCGAAACTGCAAACAACCACCTCGCCCGCGCGATCCAGCCCGCCGCCGTAAGCAATCCTTTTTCCGTCCGCGCTGAAACGCGCGCTGAAAACCCGGCCGTTGATCGGGAAAAGATCGGCGATGAACTGCGCGTCGTCGCCAATCACGCGCTTAACTTCACGGAAAATAAGATAAACCCTCGGCAACCCATCCGAACCGCCATCGACAATTTCGTCAAACGTCGGATGCGTCGCCAAAGCCGTCACGCCACCTTTCAACGCGCCCGGAGTGATCGACGTAACGTTATCGACGAATCGCTGTTCGGCGATTTCCGTCAACTTCACACTCATGTCGCGGCCGCCCGAAATCACATGGTCGCCCTTTACCGAAAACGTCGTGCTCATCACCCAATCCGAGTGCGAACCCATCTGGAGCACTTGCTTGCCGGTCTTTGCTTCGATGGCGCGAACCGTATTGTCCGGGCAACCGAAGGCGATCAGTTTGCTGTCCGGCGACCAACTCAATCCATACAACGTGTCGTAGCTGATGCTCGAAGACATCGCCAGCTTGCGCTTCGCGACGTCCCAAACCTGGATTTCACCCGCGCGCGCCGGGTCGCCGCCCGCAACGCCCAGCCATTGCCCATCCGGGGAAAAACGCAGAGATTGCACACGCTCCGAAAGCCCAATCAACCGCCCCGACAATTTCGCCCCATCGTTCTCATACAGCAAAACTTCGTGAAACCCGGCCACCGCAATCAATTTCCCATCCGGCGACCAATCCAGCGACGAAATCACCGGCGGCATCAAGTAAACCGGCGGATGTTCCAGATCGTAATGCTGCTTTGCGTCAGCCGGAGTGTCATCAATCGCCCCCTGCTCGATCCACGTCCGAATCAACGCCACATCGTCATCCGCAAGCGGCGGCTTGCCTTTGGGCATGCGCACTTCGCCGTCCTGCGGCGTGATCATTTTCAGGATCGGACTTTGATCCACATGCGAAGGGACAATCGCCGCTTTCGCGGAATCGCCGCCCATCAGCAACTTCTTGAAATCTGACATCACATAGCCGCCCTTGGATTTCGCCGGCTGATGGCAACCCTGGCAATTTGCCTGAAATATCGGGCGGACATCGTGGTAATAACTGACTTTGCGGGAAATTTGCGCGGCTGGAGCCTCCTTTTCCGCGGCGTCAGCGCTGAAAGAAAAAATAAATCCGATAGAAAAAAACGATGCCAGGCCAACCGCGTAGAGGAGAATACGCGCAAGCGGTTGACAGCATGGGATTTTCATCCGTAACACTTTCGTAAAACAAGTCCTTCTGGTCAAGGTATATTCGACGCTCGTCCGCTCGGCTCTATTCGCAGTAAAACAAACCCGCCACAAATTGGAGCGCTTTAAATCTTACCCCTTTGTTTCCCTTGTATTTGACACGAAATCCTGATATCTTTTGTCCCACAATGCCCGGTTCCGGGTCAACTCCTACAGTCGGGCAAATTGTTCCCGACTACGAACTGCTTCGGCGCATCGGCGGCGGCGCATACGGCGAAGTCTGGCTTGCCCGCAGCAAAGCCACCGGCGTCCTTCGCGCCGCAAAAATCGTCTGGCGTCATACATTCGACGACGAACGCCCCTTTCAACGCGAATTCGAGGGCATCCAGCGCTTCGAGCGAATCTCCCGCGAGCATCCCAGCCAGCTTTCGCTCTTCCACATCGGGCGCAACGACGCCGAAGGATATTTTTACTACGTCATGGAACTGGCGGACAACGTTGGAACCACCGCCGACTACGCCCCACGCACATTGCGCGCGGATTTGGGTAAAGGCCGTCTGCCCAGCCAGCAGGTTCTTGAAATCAGCGTTGCCCTCACCGAGGCCCTCGGCCACCTTCATCAAAACGGTCTGGTCCATCGAGACGTCAAACCATCCAACGTCATTTTCGTCAATGGCCGCCCCAAACTCGCGGACATCGGGCTTGTCACCGATGCCAGCGATACCCGTTCCATCGTTGGAACCGAAGGCTACCTTGCGCCCGAAGGCCCCGGCACGCCGCAAGCCGATATCTTCGCCTTGGGAAAAGTACTCTACGAAGCCGCGACTGGACAGGACCGGCGCAACTTTCCCGATCTGCCACCGCAATTAAAAGAATGGCCCGACGCGCCGACCGTCCTTGAAATTAACGAGGTCATCCTGAAAAGTTGCGCCCCTGCCATCGCAAACCGCTACACAAGTTGCGCCGAACTCCGCATCGACCTGGAATTCCTTGCGAAAGGAAAATCTATCCGACAAAGGCAATCGCACCTACAATTTTGGTCGCAGGCAGGAAAGATTGGCCTGACTATCAGCATTCTCGGGTTGCTCACCGGGTTGATCATCATTGCCTGGCCTCGCCAAGAAGGCCGCTCCTCCCCATCCCAAGAAGGAACGGATTCAACAAATCTGGAGGCCAATGCTCTTTGCGACAAAGCCATGTACATCATGCGAGGCGACAACTACGCTGAGCTCGGGACAGCCTACTCCAATTTCGTCGCAGCCGCCGCTCTCGACACCAACTTCGTGCGCGCGTACGTCGGTTTGTTGGAACTGGATGCGCGCGAAGACGTGCCGAATCTGCCGACTGGAACCAAAGAACAGTTCCGCTCAATCGCACGAAACCTGGAACGCCTCGCACCGCACATGGCCGCTACTTACCTCGTAGAGGCCATCGTTAACTGGAGCGATTGGGATTACCCAGAAGCAATGAACCTGGCTTTAAAAGCCAGCACGACTGATCCCAAATATGAGCTGGGGCATACCTGGCGCGCTTGGTTGCTGCTATGCACCGGATGGCCTGAAGAAGCACGCAAGGAAGTGGAAATCTCGCGTCGCCTTGCACCGTCCCAGACAATTGTTTATAGGTCTTTGGGAAACATTGAATTCGTCGAACGCCATTATGCCAAAGCCATCGAGTGGTACAAGACTACGATAAAAATGGAACCGCACCATACCGCGCCATATTCGGGCACCGGCGGTTCATACATGGCTATGGGCGATTATACAAATGCGCTTGAATACTTTGAAAAGTTGGAAATGCTAAGATCAACAAATCCGGTCGCCACGCACGGCGCCTACAATATATTCAGGCACAGAGTCAGCCTGGAAGGCCCATCTGGTTACTGGCGTCAACAATGGGACTGGCGGAATCCTGATCCCAACAAAGATTGTTATTGGAAGGCCACAATGCAGATTCACCTAGGGAATACGAACGACGCGATACAATGGCTCCAAAAATCCTATGAACTTCAAGAAGGCCGGAACCTTTATGAATCGCCACTTTCCGGCCTTCTCTACGATCCCGATTGGGACGGCGTTCGGGACAATCCAAGCTTTGTTAAAATCCTGGACGGCATGGGCTACACAAAAGTCATGCCTCGAAGAAAGTGATGACGATAGTCATCCACGGACAACTCCAACCCAATGCCGAAAATGAACCAGGAATATGATTCCGCAGCCTGACCGCGAAGGGCGAACTTTGCTTTCACCCCTCGCAAGTCGGCGATCTACATGAACTTTTGGAGTCGTTGAAGAGCTTTTAAAGCGGCGCGGGGCTGGTATTATTCATGGAGATGAAAAGCCATTTCCCGTCATGCTCTTCCGCAACCGCCTCGACCTGGACGACGCTTTTGACCACATTGGGCGTCACTGAGATGTCAGTGGCCACGCATTGGGTGGACAACTCCGCCCTATTGCCGTGAATTTTTATTTGAGTTTTGAACTCCGGCGCCAACGAGACCCAGTTGTTATGGAAATAGCCGCCAGTTGTGAAAAAGGATTGAACAGCAGCCTTTCCTTCATACGAGGTTCCGTTGAATACCAGCGAACTATTCCTATCCCACAAGTTCATCATCGCGGTCGCATTTCCACCGTAAGAGAGAGCTCCGTGGAAGTCCGCCAGCAACTGGTCCAGTTCCGCGGTTTGAACCAACTTTTCAACATCGAGCAACCATCGCGCGTCGTCGCCTCGCGGACCGGACGCATGAGCGCGTGGGACCATACTCGATCCCACAACACCTGCGACAGCTAGGGCAGTGGCAAAACCAAGGCCGGCCTTGAACGAACGCGACTGTAAAACTGGGCGGAACATATCTTTAATTTCTTTCATAATGTGTTTTGGTGTGATGCAATTTATATTTCTGTCTTTTTAATTCTTCCCTCTCACAAAAGAGGGAAAATCTTATTGGCAGTGCGCGACATTCCCGCCACTTAGCGCGAGATGGCCCGATAAAAGCGCTGGGCCTGGCCGGTCACGCTTGCGTCAAGCATATTTGTAATGCCGGATAGGTTTGTAATGGTCACTGTAGTGAATGGCGACCACGTCTCAAGGTCACTGGAAGAGTCAATCTCATAGGAAAGATTGCGCCCGCCATTTAATGAAAACTGCGGCACCCCATTCGTCCCTCCCGGCAAAAGGCGCGCCGGCTCCTGAACAGTCAGGATTTGTCTTGCCGCCACATTCGGAATTTCCTGCACCGTTCCCGAAGGCCATTCAATTCGCAGCGTGTCCACGTTGGTGGCGTTGCCCAAACCGAAGTGGGCGACAAGCGGTTGGGATGACCGGCCACTTCCAGTGGTCATTTCACGCAGTTGCCAAAATGCTTTTCCGCCGACAGTCGCATAGACGCGCACTTTCGCGCCAATGGCGGAGCGATTAGCAACGGTGCCGACTAACTTCACCTCCAACCAGGCATTGCTGTTGCTATTGTTGTGGTAGAGAAGGTTGGACGCAGGATTTCCATTGTTGCTGATGCGAGTAACAAAAAGATCAAGAAAACCGTCATTATCGTAATCCACCCAGCCGCACGCTTCACTCTCAAGGCCCGTGCCTCCATCGTTGACGGGGTTTCCACTCACGACTTGTGTGAAAGTGCCATCGCCATTGTTGTGGAAGAGCCGGTTCTTCGCGTCTTCGCAACAAATGTACAAATCAAGATAACCGTCGTTATCGTAATCGCCCCAGGTGCAGGCACGACTCCCGCCACCAGAGGGTACATTCAAGATCGCGCCTGCGGCAATTCTCGTAAAAGCGCCATTGCCGTCGTTATGGTAGAGACGGCTGGGGGATTGAAAGCCGGGAACAAAAAGATCAGGCAAACCGTCATTGTCGTAATCTCCCCACGCCAAACCCCACGCGCCCGAAGCCCAGGTGTCCGTGGCAATGGCGTTGGTCATGACTCGGGTAAATGTCCCGTTCCGATTGTTGTGATAAAGAAAAACACGGTCGAGAGCGGCTGTGCCTACGGAAGGCACGCTCAGATCCATGAAGCCGTCGTTGTCGTAATCGACCCACGCAGCGCACGTGGCGCCCACAACATCTTTGACCACGGCGTTTGTAAAAACTCTCGTAAATGTGCCGTCCCCGTTATTGTGATAGAGCTGGCTTACCGCCCCGCTGACAGTTGAACCGCCGTCATCCGACACCCATAGATCGACGAATCCATCATTGTCGTAGTCGGCGGCGGCGGCCCCGTTGGAGAAGCCAACCGCATTTGTCACGCCTCCCGCGCTCGTCGCAGTGAAGGAACCATCGCCATTGTTTAAGTAAAAGGCATTATGCTCTGGCGTATCTTCGCCAACTCCTTCGGTGACAAACATATCCGGGAAACCATCATTGTCATAATCCGCAACCGCCGCCCCTGTATGAGCTTGCATGTCCCCGAGTTCCGGCCCGTCCGTGATCTTTGTAAAATTGCCGCCGCCGTCATTTCTATAAAAAACATTTTGCCCGTCAACATTGCCCACGAACAGGTCAAGATATCCGGAATGTCGAAAATCGGCCCACGTCGGGGCGGCGAATTGTCCCAAGTCGGTCACGATTGCTCCATTGGTGATCTTCGTGAAAGTAGATTGACCGCGCGAATTGGCTAAAGAGGCCAGCATGACGGCAACTGCAAATAAGATTCTGTGTCTCGTCTTCATTATGATGATTTCAAAGCAACGCCGGTTAAACGTCCCAGCTTTCAAAATCTTTCAATCAATCGAAAAATTTCCATTTCCTTGAAAGAAAGGCTCGCCTCCGTCGTTTAACCCTCATCAGGATAAAGACGCTGATGGAACGGAAGGATGACAGTTTCCCAACGCGCTCCAGCTTATTGCGCCGTGTCAAAAATACGGAAGACCACCAGAGCTGGCAGGAATTCCATGACATTTATCGAAGCTTGATCTTCGCGTTCGCCCGCAAAGCCGGTCTCACCGAGGACGAAGCGGATGAAGTCGTCCAGGAAACGATGATTTCCGCCTCGCGGCATCTCCCGCAGTTTCGCTACGACCCAAAGCATTGCTCCTTCAAAACCTGGCTCCTGAATCTCGCGCAATGGCGGGTCAAAGACCAGTTCCGCAAACGCGCTTCCCACCCAATTGCCCCGGCACACTCCGATGACACAAAGACCAGCGCAGGCTCCATCGAACACGTTCCCGCCCCGCCAAAAGATCAACTTGAAGCAGCGTGGGACAGCGAATGGCGCGCCGCATGGCTCAACGCCGGACTCGCCGCCGTCAAAGGCTCAATCGATGCAAAACAGTGGCAGATTTTTGACCTGTACGTCCTCAAAGAATGGCAACCGCGCGACGTCGCGCGAACTCTTAAAATCAGCGTCGCCCGGGTTTACCTCGCCAAACACAGAGTCTCCGCCCTCCTGAAAAAAGAGATGAAGCTCCTCGAAAAACTCGCCGAAAATCCGAGCTGTTAAGATTCATCAATTTCCGAACAAACGCGCTGTCCTTTTCCGCAGCCGAAAAAGTAACAGAATCTTGTCCTGACACCGGCAGGCCGCTCGTCGTATGATTGTGAACTGAACAACACGAACACTAAAAACGAAAATTCTATGAGCAAAAATTACACTGTGAGTCCGTACCTCTTTTTCAATGGCCGTTGCGAGGAAGCCATCGAGTTTTATCGCAAGGTCACCGGCGCAGAACTCCTCATGGCGATGCGCTATAAGGACGCCCCGCCTGAAGCCAAACCTCCCGGATGCGGCACAACGCTCAGCGAAAATGCCATCATGCACGCCCGCATCAACATCAACGGCTCAACAGTCCTCCTGAGCGACGGGCCTTGCTCCGGCAAATTCGACGGTTTCGCGCTCTCACTGACAGCAGCCAACCCCGATGAAGCGAAACAAGTGTTTGCGGCGTTGAGCGAAGGCGGACACGTAAACATGCCATTGAACAAAACCTTTTTCTCCCCGGCATTCGGAATGTTGACGGACAAATTCGGCGTCAACTGGATGGTTTACGTCGAAGGCGCAGCCTGACCGGCGCAGGCCTCCTCTATCCCGCTCTCCTCCAAGCCCTTGGAGGAGAGGGCCAGGGGAGAGCAGTCATCTACTTTTGCAAGATGTTTCTGCCGTCAAAAGTTCACAGCAGCGTAATTATTTATTGGCAAGAACGAATTCCAACGATTATTCGAAGACTTCAGAACGGCTGCAAAAAAACTCGGAAAGTTCCGATGCACTTTAATTAGAAATAAATATCCAGATGGCTCCAATAAAGATTTGCTTGTTTTCTGACGCACACGTCTGGATCATTAGTAAGTTGGTTTAAAACACTCTCTCCTTGCTTCCTATCCAATGTAACCCCTTCTACAAGACAAATCAGCGCATCCAATCTTGTGACTGGATCCTCGCTTCGGGTGAGCTTTACAAGATCTGGAATGGCAGGACTGCCAGCCGGCCCCAGCCTTTCAAACCCATTAACAGCCATAGAGGGCCGGTATAGGGAATTGTAATTCCAAAATCGCTCCTTAGTTTGAAGCATTCGAAGCAATGTGGGAATTGCATTCGTGCCAATTGCCCTTATGGCTTTATCGCGGTCAACTGTAATCCCCGGACCGCCGTATAACAAGCGTGTATAAGGAATGCCGTCGTAAGTTGGTTCCCGGGGAATTGCGAACAATTGGCACAAATTCCAAGCTATTACGCCGAGCATAACAGCTGCGGCAGAGCATTTCATAGCGAGTCTCAAGGATTTGAACTCAGTTATCAAAACTTTTTTGCTGGAGCCATCACGGCTTTGACGAATTCTGCCGCTTATTCCGCGAGAAGGTCACTTCAACAAGATTAAAACGGTCATGCGCGTTGATTCCACGTTTCGCGCTGCCCCCGTAAACGCTAAAAATCGCCCACGCGCTTAATCCATCAGATCTCATCCATTTCTGCGGAAAGTCGCACGTCAACCCTTCGCCGTCCGCCGCCATCCCGCCCCAATCGGAATAATAAGCAATCGTTGACCACGGCCCCCAAGGTTGCGGCGCTTCAAACACCCCCAACTGTCCCGGCCCGGTATGAAAACTCGTCAAAAGGAACTTTCCCAGCGCAGGATCATAGACGATTCCTCCCAAGTCCGCCCCATTTGCATCGGCAAAAATCGGAACCATCGACTCCGTTTCACGTTTCCAGAGCGGCTTGTTTCTTTTGCCAGGACCGCAATAAAACTCATAAGCCTCACGCTCACGAATTTTGTCCAACGAAACCCGCGCAAGAAATATGGAAGTGTTCGTTCCTCCCATATGCTGCTTGCCACCGAGGAGATACGCATATCCTCTTAGCGACCTGGGTGCGCCGCTCCCGTCCTTTCCAAAGTTAATAAACCTCGCCGCTTGAAAATTCCCTTCCCCCTTTTCAAAAAACCAATTACACCGTGACCAGGTCGCTCCTTTGTCCGCAGACCACGCAATCACATGATTCACAAACGGCCACTTCCCGTCCTGAAGATTCACGCTGGAGTAAAGAATCCCTTTGCTGAAAAACAGCCCGCCGGTTTTTCCTTTTTTCGGAAAATCCGGTTTATTCTCCGGATTTTTGCCACCGTTAATATTGATACCCCGAAAATTTTCCGGCCCACCCTCAATCCGCGCAAACCCCATGCTCACGCGCCCATCAGAATCCGAACCGCCAAATCCCCCGCCATCGCCCCACGAAACATAAAGATTATCGTCCGGCCCCCAAGTCGCCGGCCACAAATCGCTGCCAAGCGCGGCAGTCTTGTAAGTGTCCCACTTCCACGTCATCCCCGTAATCATGGAACTCTGCGGATAAGGCGTTTTTAAGTCCGCCCCTGACGAGGCAATGGCAAATCGTATCAAAACAATCGCCAGCCAAAATGTGGTAGGGACGCCTCGCCGAGGCGTCCGCGGACATCTCAGCGAGATGTCCCTACCAACTAATCGCAAAATGAGTATGCTTATGTTCAACGAATTTTTCCAAGTTCCTACTCATCCGTCGCAGCCAACTTCGCCAGAACCGCAAAATCCTCCAGCGTCGTCGTGTCCCCTTTGACTTCCCCGCCGCACGCAATTTGTTTCAGAAGGCGTCGCATGATTTTTCCAGAGCGCGTCTTCGGCAATGCCTCGGCAAAACGAATATCATCCGGCTTGGCAACAGGACCGATTTCCTTCGCGACCTGGTTGCGAAGTTCATCGCGCACAGCAGGACTCGCCGTGACCCCCGATTTCAACGTGACAAACGCCACCAGTGCCTGGCCTTTCAAATCATCGGGTCGTCCGACGACCGCCGCTTCAGCCACCTTTAAATTGCTCACCAGCGCGCTTTCCACCTCCGCTGTGCCAATTCGATGTCCGGCAACATTGAGCACATCGTCGATTCGACCCACAATCCAGAAATATCCGTCCTTGTCCTGGCGGCAACCGTCGCCGGTGAAATAGCTGCCCGGAACTTCACTCCAATATGTCTCGACGAACCGCTTCGGATCGCCCCACACGCCGCGCAACATTCCCGGCCACGGTTTTCTAATCACAAGCTTGCCGCCGGAATTTTTCGGGACGGCAACACCCTGATCATTGACCACTTCGGGAACAATGCCGAAGAACGGCAGCGTCGCGGTGCCAGGTTTGGCCGGTGTCGCGCCAGGCATTGGAGTAATCATGATCCCGCCGGTTTCGGTCTGCCACCAAGTATCGACAATCGGACACTTCTTGTGCCCAATCACCTCGCGATACCACATCCACGCCTCCGGGTTGATCGGCTCGCCAACGGTCCCTAGCAAACGAAGACTGCTCAAGTCATGTTTCTTGGGCCATTCATCGCCCCACTTCATGAACGCGCGAATGGCCGTCGGCGCTGTGTAAAGAATATTAACGCCGTGCCGCGCGACAATCCGCCAAAACCGGTCCGGCTCGGGATAATTCGGCGCGCCCTCATACATCAGGCTCGTAGCGCCGTTCGCCAGCGGCCCGTAAACGACGTAGCTGTGCCCCGTCACCCAGCCGACATCGGCCGTACACCAATAGACATCCTCCGGGCGCAGATCGAAGACGTACTTCGTCGTCATCATCGCATAAAGAAGATAACCGGCGGTGGTATGGAGGATGCCCTTTGGTTTGCCAGTGGAACCGCTCGTGTAAAGGATAAACAGAGGCGTTTCGCTCTCCAGCTTTTCGGCGGGACAATTCGCATCGACGTACTGCAATTCGCGATGCCACCAGACATCGCGTCCCTTTTGAATTGAAATCTCGTGCCCCGTGCGCCGCAACACGATGACCTTCTCGACAGTCTTGGTCAGAAGAACACCATCCGCGTCCTTGATCTCAAGCGCGTCATCCACATTTTTCTTGAGCGCCACGATGCTGCCCCGGCGGTACCCGCCATCGGCAGTGATGACCATTTTTGCCTGGCAATCGAAAACACGGTCCGCGACCGATTGCGCGCTGAATCCGCCGAAAACAACCGAATGAACCGCCCCGATGCGCGCGCAGGCAAGCATCGCGATCGCCGCCTCCGGAACCATCGGCAAATAAATGATGACGCGATCTCCTTTCGTGACACCGTTGCGCTTGAGCACATTGGCAAAAAGGCAAACTTCGTAATGAAGCTGCTTGTAAGTGTAAGTCCGCTCGTGGCCCGGCGTGCCCGGCCCGGCCGGTTCGCCCTCCCAAATCAACGCCGCCTTGTTGGCTGTCGGGGTGCCGAGATGGCGGTCCAGACAATTATAACTGACGTTCAATTGCCCGCCCGAAAACCACTTCGCGTGCGGCAATTTCCATTGCAGCACCTGTTTCCACGGCTTGAACCAGGTCAATTCCGCTTTCGCCTGGCGCGCCCAGAATTTTTCCGGCTGTTTGACAGACTCATTGTAAAGCTTCCGGTATTGCGCCATCGAAGAAATATGGGCGCGCGCCGAAAAGGATTTGGGTGGCGGGAAGACACGGGCTTCGCGGGACACCGATTCAATATTGGCGGAGACGACGGACGATTTTGTTAAGGCCATAGGCGGTTCTTTGCTGAAATCGCCGCGATTGTAAAGATCGCCCGCCGATTTTCAATGCGCAAAGAATCCCGGAAAGCTAAGAGCGCAAATTAGCTTTTGGTAGGGTCGCCTCGCCGAGGCGACCGCAGACGACTCGCCGCCCTCTCACTTTACAGGCGTCCAATTCTGGTAACGGTAGCCGTTCCAGATCCAGACGTAGTCGCCGTCACTTGGATCGCCGCCCGGGGCATAAAAACCGCTGTTAAAATTTCCTTGTGCGAGCGCCTGTTCAGCCTTGATAAGCTGAGCGTTGTGCCAAGTATGCCCTTCAGCATGTCCGTCAGAAAAAGCAAATGTGCTGATGATTCCGTGGAAAATGGCGAAATCGTCCACCCACCCGGTGTCTCCAACTCCGCTCGAAGGATCGCAGACCCAGGTCCCTTCGTTGTAACCTCGGCTGTCCGCCTCTTCAATGAAGACAAACGCCTGTGATGGCGTTGGGATAGAGTTGAACGATTCATACGGAATTTGTCCCTCCCAAAGACTGTTGGCGTCCTGATGCCCCATCCCGTTTGCTTTGGAGTAACTGACGTAGGCCCAGCCGCTCCCGGATTGGACTTTCAACAACTGCCGTGTGTCGCTCGGGCAATGAAAAATCTTGTAATTTCCCGCGTACGAATAGAACGGGCAGGTTTTGAGTTGGGTAGCCGTCAATTGTTCAGCAGTTGCCTGGGAGATGCCCTGAGGAATTGCAGTGTAAAGGTAAAAACCTGAACCGTTGTAATTTACGTTTCCGTATTCGGTGGCCGCCATCTTTTCCCGGTTGTCACCGGCATACATGATGAACGCTTCAATCATTTGATGCTCATTGCTCAGACAATTAGCCTGCGTGGCGTTTAGCTTCGCCTTGGAAAGCGCGGGAAGGAGCATCGCGGCGAGGATCGCAATAATCGCGATGACAACCAGCAATTCAATCAAAGTAAATCCTGAGCGGTGACCCGCTTGGGAGCGTTTGGAAAGATGTGTCATCATAATCGGTAATGTGATGCGGCAGGTTGGAACGCGCCCGCCTGCCAAACATATACTTAAATCGCCCTTGGCCGTCAATAAAATTGCAACCACAGGCGTCTCCTACCAAACTTGCGTGACATCGTGTTTCTGCGTCGGAGATCAGCTTTGAATCACCAAATTTCGATGTCGTTTTGAATGAGGTTCGCCCGGACTGGATAGTCTCACCCGATTTCCCCGCTTGACCGGTTTGTTACAGAAGAGTCAGACTGCGTTCGTCCCGATGTGCGCAATTTTGTGGCGCGAATTATTTGAGACGCTTTATGAAAAGAACGACGCGCAGAAACTTCCTTAAATCTTCGCTCGCGGCGGGTGTCACCCTTGGTTTGCCGCGAATTCTTGTTGGAAAACAATCGGCGCCGAGCGAAACGGTGAGGTTCGCTGTCATCGGACTGGGCGCTATCAAGGGGACTGGCGTCGGAGGGCGCGGGCACCAGCTTATTCCGCGGTTGCGAGAGGTTCCGGGCGCGAAGATTGTTGCGCTCTGCGATGCGGACTCGAGTTTTCTGGAGCGTGAAGCCAAGCCGTTCAAAGACCGGGGCGAAGAGATCAAAACGCATGTCGATATTCGGCACGTTTTGGACGACAAGAACATCGACGCCGTGGTCGTGGCCATGCCGAATTTCTGGCATGCGCTGGCGACGGTTTGGACCTGTCAGGCGGGCAAGGATGTGTATGTGGAGAAGCCATTTTGCTACAATCTTCATGAAGGACAGCAAATGGTCGCGGCGGCGCAAAAATATGGGCGCATGATTCAATTGGGAACGCAAAACCGTTCCAGTCCGCTGCTTCGACAGACTTTCGCGCATTTGCACGGAGGGGAATTGGGGGCAATCCGGTTCGCCCACGCCATTGTTTATCGACCGCGCGAGGGGATTGGAAAAGTCACTGCGCCGCTGCGCGTGCCGGAGACTGTCGATTATAATCTTTGGTGCGGGCCAACTCAAGAGGCGCCGATCATGCGCAAGCAATTGCATTACGAATGGCATTGGTTCTGGGACACGGGGAACGGCGAGATGGGAAATAACGGAATCCACGTGATCGACATTTGCAGATGGGCGCTTGGAAGGAATGACTTGTCTCCGCGCGCGATGAGCATCGGGGGCCGCTTTAATTCGGGCGACAATGCGGAAACGGCGAACACGCAAATCGGCTTTCTTGATTATCAACCCGCGCCGATTATTTGCGAGGTTCGGAACATTAAATCGCCGAAGAGCGCGGAAGGCATCGGGAAGTTTCGCGGGATCACGAGTGGCGTTGTTATTGACTGCGAAGGCGGTTATTTCGTCGGCGACGGGACAGGCGGCGCGATTTTTGACAAGGACGGCAAGAAAATGAAGGACATTGCGCCGGATGGAAGTTTCGAGAAGCTGGAATTCCTGCATTTCTCAAATCTCCTGGCCTCGATCCACAGCCGCAAGTCCGAGGACCTTGTCGCCGGGCCAACGATCGGTTACGCCTCGACGGCGGGTTGCCATATGGCAAATATTTCGCATCGCATTGGAAAGGATTCTTCGCCGCAGGAAATCGCGGACTCGATCAAAGGCAACACGCAGCTATCGGACGCGTTTGAGCGATGCCGCAATTACCTGCACGAAAATGGAGTCGATCTTGACGCGACCCCGGCGACGCTGGGGCCGTGGGTGACGTATGACGAGAAGCAGGAGCGATTCGTCGGTGATTTTGCGAAGGAGGCCAATAAACTTTGTCATCGCGAATATCGCAAGCCGTTTGTGATGCCGCATTTGACGTGATACAGACGACGCCAGAGTAGAGAATATTTATGCCTGGGCCTGGTTTATATTGGTTTGGCGATGAGGAAAAGCAGCATGTGATGGATGTGCTGGCGGTCGGGCATTTGAGTCGGTACGGAAACCTCGACGACCCAAAGTTTACCCGCAAGGTTTTCACTCTGGAGCGGGAATTCGCGAAATATATCGGCGTTCCTCATGCCCTGGCGACGAGTTCCGGGACGAGCGCGCTGATTTGTTGTCTGCAAGCGGCGGGGCTGAAACCGGGTGACGAGGTGATCGTTCCGGCTTACACATTCGTTGGGACTTATAGCGCGGCGGCATTTCTCGGTTTGACACCGGTTCTCTGTGACATCGACGAAAGTCTCGATATTGACCCTGTGGACATCGAGCGTCGAATCACTCCAAAAACGCGGGCGATCATGGCTGTTCATATGCTCGGAAACGCGTGCGATATGGACGCCATCATGGCCATTGCCGCGAAACATCGGCTGGTGGTGATCGAAGATGCGTGCCAGGCGGCAGGGGCGTCGTATCGCGGGCGAAAAGTTGGAAGCATCGGCGACCTGGGCGCGTTTTCGTTGAATGTTTACAAGACGATTACGGCGGGCGATGGCGGCCTTGTGACCGCGCGGACAGAAGAGCATTATAAGCTGGCATTCGGCGCACACGATCAGGGGCATTCGCCGTTGCGCGCGGGAGTGGAAGTTGGGAGCCGTTGCATGTTGGGACTGAATTTTCGAATGAATGAAATCACGGGCGCGATTGCTCTTGGACAATTTCGCAAGATTGATCGCATCATTGCTGCGCTTCGGGAAAAGAAACGCAAGTTCAAAGAGCAAATCGGCGAAATTCCTGGAGCGCATTTCCGAAAACTGAACGATGCGTCTGGCGAATGCGGGACGTTGCTGACAGTTTTGTTTGACGATCCTGCGCGGGCGGCGAATGTGGCGAGTTCCCTCGGCACCAAGACGGTGGACAAGAGCGGCTGGCATGTCTATGCGAACATGGAGCATGTTGAACGATTCTTGAAGGAACACGGTTTGCCGCATGGCAAGGGCGCTTACCCGAGGACGGACGATATTCTTTTGCGAGCCATCAACCTAAGCGTCGGCGTCGTTGATGCAGGGCTTGGCGCGGCTTTTGGCGTCAATATCAATTCGGCGGACGCGGAAATTACCGAAGCGGCCAAGCGCTTCCGCGCAGCGTGTGAAGCGTCAGCGAAACAGGCGGCTTGAGCTAATCGAACAAAATGGCCGAAACCGCAACACAGGGCGAAAGCGCGGGCACCGGCCAAACCGCAGGCGGGCCGGGCTTGCGGCGTGTTCTGGGACTCAAGGAACTGGTCCTCTACGGCATCATTCTCATTCAACCCACCGCGCCGATGCCGCTTTACGGGATCGTCGCGAAGGAAGCGCACGGGCATGTCGTTACCACGATATTGATTGCGATGGTGGCGATGCTGTTGACGGCTTTGAGTTACGGGCGCATGGCGGGGGTTTATCCGACGGCAGGTTCCGCGTACGCTTATGTCGGGCGCGAACTGCATCCTTCACTCGGTTATTTGACAGGCTGGGCGATGGTCTTCGATTACATTTTGAACCCGTTGATCTGCGTGATTTGGTGCAGCAAGGCGGCGATGAATTTTGTTCCCGAAATCCCCTACCTTGTCTGGATTGTCGCGTTTACGGTATTGTTTACAGGGCTGAATCTTCAGGGGATCAAATCAAGCGCGCGCACGAATGAGTGGATGGCTTACGGGCTGGGTGTTGTGCTCGTGCTTTTTTTTGGTTCGGTCGTGAGATGGCTTTGGATTTCTCCGCGATTGGATGCCGGCGCATGGTTGCGGCCATTTTACGATCCGCAAACGTTTTCCATCAAGGCGGTATCAACCGGCACTTCCATCGCGGTGCTGACGTATATCGGATTCGATGGCATCTCGACGCTTTCCGAGGAAGCGCATAATCCCCGGCGAAATATTCTGCTGGCGACGGTGCTCACCTGCCTGGTGACGGGTGTGCTGGCGTCCGCGGAAGTTTATGCGGCGCAACTGATCTGGCCGAGCAACACCGGATTTCACGACACGGACACGGCATTCGTCGAGGTGGCGGGAAAAGCGGGCGGCAAGGCAATGTACGTAATCGTGAATTTTTCCCTGCTTGTGGCGACGATTGGTTCGGGCGCCGGTTCGCAACTCGCTGCGGGCCGGATGCTTTATGGCATGGGTGAAGACGATGCGATTCCGAAAAAGTTTTTTGCCGCTGTTTCGCCAAAGACGCAGATTCCGCGCAACAACATTTTGTTGATCGGCGCACTGGTGCTGGTCGGCGCTTTCCTGCTGAGCTACGAATTGGGCGCGGAGATGCTCAACTTCGGCGCATTCATTGGTTTTATGGGCGTCAACATGGCGGCCTTCTTCCGATTTTTCGTGCGAAGCGAACGGAAGACTTTTCTCAACGCTGTCCTGCCGCTGCTCGGTTTTCTAATTTGCTTTTACATCTGGTTAAGCCTCGGCACGACGTCGAAAATTGCAGGAACCGCCTGGCTTGCGACCGGTTTTGCTTATGGAGCGTGGAGAACGAATGGATTTAGGAAAGCCATCGCGTTTGCGCCTGTTGAGGATAGGTCCGCTGACTGTTAAGGTATCACTTTTAAAATTTCCTGGAGGGGAATTTCCGCGGAGGATTTGCCGGCCATGATTTCGAAATCGCCGGGAACGACGCGCCAACGCATGTCGATGTCAAGCAGTTGGAGGTCTTCGGGAGTCAGGTGGAATGAAACGGTTTTGGTTTCGCCGGGTTTCAGAGCGACTCGCTCGAAGCCGCGCAGTTGCTTGATGGGCGTTGAAACCGGGGCGTAGGTTTCGTGAATGTAGAGTTGGGCGGTCTCGGTTCCCGCACGGTCGCCGACATTTTTGATGTCCAAAGTTACATTGGCTTCACCGCCGGGGTGAATTTCGGGAGGGTCGATGCGAAGGTTGCTGTAATCGAACTTCGTATAACTGAGGCCGTAACCAAATGGATAGAGCGGCGTGGCGGGCATATCGACGTAACCGTGATCGATTCTGTCTGCTTTGGACGGTTTGTAATTGTAATAGACCGGGAGTTGGCCGGAGTGGCGCGGGACGGAAATGGCCAGTCGTCCGGTGGGATTATATTTGCCGAAGAGGACATCCGCTACGGCTTCTCCGCCGCGTTCGCCGGGCTCCCATGCTTCCACAATCGCGGGTACGTGCTCGGCAATCCATCGCGTGGATAACGGGCGGCCGTTGATCAGCACGACGACGGTGGGCGTGCCGGTGGCGACGATTTCCCGGATCAATTCCTCTTGTTGACCGGTTAAATCGAGGCTCGCGACATCGTGGCTTTCGCCGTCAGTTTGAACATCATGCTGGCTTTCGCCAACGACGACGATCGCGGCTTCGGAACTTTTCGCAGCCTGAATCGCCTCGGCGAATCCGCTTTTGTCGTCACCGGTGACAGCGCATCCGCGCGCATAGGTGACCTTAGTTTGCGCCGATACGGAGGCTTTGATTCCCTCGATTATCGTCGTGACGTGTTGCGGGACGGTCCAAGGCGAATAATCGCCAAGTTGGTTCATTATGTCATTTGCGTTGGGGCCGATGATGGCGATGGACTTCAAATTGTTCTTGAGTGGAAGGAGGTTGTTCTCGTTTTTCAGGAGAACGATTCCTTCACGACCGGCGCGAAGGGCGAGGTCCTGGTTTTCCTGCGAATGCACGATTTTCACGGCGCGGTCCGCATCAACGTATGGATGCTCGAAAAGGCCGAGGCGAAATTTTTGTTCGAGGACTCGTCGAACGGCGCGATCGACCAATGCCATCGGAACGCGGCCTTCTTCGACGCTCTCGACCAACGGCCCCATGTAGGCCGATTCGTATGTAATATTGACATCGACACCGGCTTTGAGCGCGAGCAAACCGGCTTCCTTTTGGGTTGGGACAATATGCTCGTATTGCAAGGTGCTGAAGCCGCCACCTTCGCTGACGACGATGCCTTTGAAGCCGATTTCGCCGCGCAAAACGTCGTTCATCCACTTGACAGAAGCGTGGGCAGGCAAGTCTTCAATTTCGGGGTAACCGGCCATCACACCAAGACCGCCGGCTTTTGTGATCGAGCCAATCCAGGGCGGCATGAAATTCTCGCGGAGGGAGCGGTCGGACACTTCAATTGCGCCACGTTCGAGGCCGCTCGCGGGTTCGCTTTGCGTGGGAAAATCGGTGAGCACCGCGATGACTTTATCCGGGGCGGAAATGTCGTAGCCCTGCGTTCCGCGCACGATGGATTCGCCGATGCGCATGTAGAGATAGGGATCTTCGGTGTAGGCTTCTTCGTTGCGGCCCATGCGAGGGTCACGGTCCACTTCCATCACAAGGGTGGAGAGCATGTGAATGCCGACGGCGCGCGCTTCCGCTGCGGCTGCGGCGTAAATAGACTTGACCAAATCCATGTCAAACGAACTGCCAACCGCCAATCCTTCAGGAAAGACTGTAGCGCCGGGCATCATTGCGCCATGAGTCCCCTCTTCGTCTTCCATCAGGGGGATTTTCAGGCGGGTTTTTGTCAAAGCGATTTTTTGAAGTTCATTGAAGTACTCCGCTTGTTGATGCGTACCTTCGTGGAGGATTTGATTGGCCAGCGTGAAAAATCCGCAAGCGGGGCCAATTTCCTGAGTGTAGGCGCCTTCGGTGAATTTCTTGCAGGCTTCCAATTTCGACGGGATGTCGCGGCCAAGTTCATCGACATAGACGCAGGGCAGGTTGAGTTGGCCCACCTTTTCCTTGAGCGTCATGCGGCTGAGCAAGTCATCGACGCGTTGTTCGACTGGCCGGCTCGGATCGAGATAGACAGACGAAGCATCCTCTGTCCGCGCGGAAATCACGATGATTGACGCAAACGTCGCGGCGATAGCGACGGCGGCAACCATTCTCATTGGAGGTCCTCGAGCATTTGCAACGCCGCGTTGACGATCTTTTCCCCTGCCCCCGCGGCGAACTGGCTGCTGTCCACCTCATAACCTCTGGAAGGATAACTGGCCGCCGTGGGAATGTAACCGGCTCCGCCATTGCAATGAGTCAATACGAATGTCTGTTGAAACGGCGACAGGTTCTTGATCGTTTTTCCCAATTCGTTAAAGACTTCGCCACCCAGGCCGACAAAAGCGATTCCGCCCAGGCGCGCCACGGTAATATTGAAGCCGTCGGCTTTTTCCGAGGCAAAACTCAAATACGCCGGCGGCACTTTGCCGGGCAATTTGAGGGTTTTGAGCGCGGTTTTAATCACGCAATTAGTAGCTCCGTTTTTGAGATCATCGACGACGCGCGCTACTTCTTCACCGAGAAATGTTCCGAGCAGGACCGTTTCAGGCACCCAGTTTTTATCGGTCCTGAAAGAGGGCAAAACACGCGCCCAAGGATCAATGTCGCCGGAAGCCCCTGCAAACTCGGGCGTCACAACACTGTCACCAAGATATTTTTCGAGGAATTGCGCGGCGATGCCGTGGATGTCGCCACTAATGAGGTAGTTGCGAGGCCCGAGCGAGGTGCTGTGACAGGGATAGGCAAAAAGCGCGGCGGTCACTTCGCCTCCATCTGCGTGGGTTACTTTCATCACCTGAACTTCGTGATCGACATTTACCGAGGGATTTCGCCCGAGATAAATTTGGACTTCCCCATTGGCTTGTTGAACAGGCTGGCGGCGGTTGACGCCTACGGGCGAGGCTCCAGAACCAGTGGCGATTTGCACGGGAGCCAAATGCTCCAGGGCATCATGGACGAGAGCGGCAAGTTTTGATCCCAATTCCTGGGTGTATTCGACGTTAACCTGTGGCGCTAATTTTGGGTCAAAGGCAAGAGTTGGAGCACTATGAGTGTGGATCGCGCAAAGGAAAAGTTCGGACGGCTTCAGGCCGTTTCCGATGAGGATTGCATCGCGCAGAGGATCGGCTGTCTGGTTGTAGAAGCCGAGGCTTTCCAGGGAAACGAGAACGATTCGCGCCCCGTCCTGCTCGAAGGCAAGGGCGCGCGCAGAAAGCGGGTCATGCACACCCTGGGAAAGATTCGTCCTGCTGTCGTATCCAGCCATCCTGACCGGATATGCTGGAGTGACATCGATCCGCGCCGCGCCTGCCCGCACCCCCTCGGTCCTGGCGGACGACGTCACCAGCCAGAGAAAGCTCAGCAGGGCCAAGCCGCGTGAGATGAGTTTCACGGCGCGTTTTTTAGATCGCGATTAAAGGTGCGATTTTCCGGCGGCTTTGGCTTTGGCCCAACGCGCCTTGGCGGCAGCGGCGATTTTTGCGCGCACAGCAGGGCTGAATTTACGGCGTTTCTTGGGAGCGGATTCTCCCTTATTGGCGTTGACGCGCGCCCATCGAGCTTTGGCGGCGGCGGCAATCCTGGCGCGGCCTGCTGCGGAGATTCCACCCTTTTTCCCGCCAGGGGGGCGACCCGGGGCTCGCGAAGAGCCTCCAGCAATGGATTCGATTTCGCTTTGCAGCTCTTCGATTTGCTCTCGGATTGCGATGATACGGTGTAGTTGAGATGTCGATAGTTCAGTTAAACTTGTCATATGTGATAGCTAAGACTAAGTAGGACTAAGGAGTCAACGTGAAAGAGTGACATTATGCAATCTGTCTCAGCTCGCGGATAACAACTTTGTCACGAATGCAACAATGCCAAAGCGCATCGGTTATATATAAATTTGCCTCGGAACCTTTAAACTAGCGTCTGTCAAATACAGGATCACCACTAGACGGTCCGCGGTCAACTAGCGCGCAATGGCAAGCGTGTGATGATCTATTGTGCCTTTTCAAATCACGTTCAGGAATAGGTTTTCAAACGTATAGACCTGATAACACAAATATTCGCTACAGGATTTGTTGCATTGCAGGTATCCAGTCGGGATGCGTGTTGTGGCTGTCACCATCATAATTGACACCAAGGGCTGTGAATAATTTGGCTGGCAATGTCGGCTCTTCCTGGATGAACGTGGCGGTTTTTAAACTGTTAATCCAAGTCCTCCGCCTCCCCCAATCGAATAGGATGCCAACTAATTTGATGTGAAATCTTGGCGAAAACTTCGGACTGATCTCCACAGCGGCATCATCGGCCATGGCTCCGAAACAGCTTTACCGCCAACAAAACGATAAAAAGTGGGGTGACAACAAATATTTCAAAAAGCGCTCCCCAAGCAAGGGTTGCTATCGGCCCCAATTTGAAAACTCCTTGCCCAACGCTGAATAGATTAGAACAAGCGGGAAAAAGACAAAAATGCCGAGCACAATGACAGCCACAGACACCGCTAAATAAGTTCCGAGGAGTCTCAGAAAGCTTGCGGTATCCAGCCATTTAAGCAACTTCGCATTCGGCATGACACCGCGCTTTCATTTCAGAAGTTTTACTCCCTCGTATTATTTGCCGCAAGCTAAGAACGCCCTGGTGCAAGTCAGTAAATGACTTAGCGTTGTTTAAAAAGATATTTAAAACTTCAAAGGCCCAATACGACCGCTTTCGTTTGCGTATAAAGATTGAGGACTTCGTGGCCCATTTCGCGGCCCCAGCCGGATTGTTTGTATCCGCCAAACGGAAGGGCAGCGTCAAATATATTGTAGCAATTGACCCAAACTGTGCCGGCCTTCAACGCTGCGGCGATTCGATGCGCCTTGGAAACGTCGCGCGTCCAAACGCCTGCAGCCAATCCGTATTCGCTTTGGTTGGCGCGCGAAACCAGTTCGTCCGCATTGGTGAATGGCTCGGCGACAACGACCGGGCCGAAAATTTCCTCGCGAACGATGCTCATATCGGGCGTGACGTCTTTGATCACGGTGGGCTGGACAAAATAACCTTCACCGCGAGCGCGTCCGCCGCCGGTGACGCAGCAGGCGCCCGAGGTTTTGCCCTGATTCATGTAATTGGTCACGCGCTGCAATTGTTCCCGTGAAACCAGCGGGCCCATTTCGGTGTCCGTATTCATGCCAGGGCCGAGTTTGATCTTTTTGGCCTTGGCGGCGACGCCTTCGACCACGTCGTCAAATATATCTTTCTCAACCAGCAGTCGCGAACCGGCGCAGCAGCATTGGCCGTGGTTGAAGAAGATGGCGCTGGCCGCGCCGTTGATGGCGGTCTCGATGTCGGCAGTGTCTTTGAAAACAATGTTGGGCGATTTCCCGCCGAGTTCGAGGCTGACTTTCTTAAGATTGCCGGAAGCGGCGCGCAGGATGATTTTACCGACTTCTGTGGAGCCGGTGAACGCGACCTTGTCCACGTCGTCGTGTCCGGCAAGAGCAGCGCCCGCAGTTTCACCGAAATCTGTAACGATGTTCACGACGCCCTTGGGCAGGCCGGCTTCAAGCAAAAGTTCACCGAGGCGCAACGCGGAGAGCGGCGTTTGTTCCGCTGGTTTGAGGACGACGCAATTTCCCGTGGCGAGCGCGGGGCCAAGTTTCCAGGCGGCCATGAGCAAAGGAAAATTCCAGGGAATAATCTGCCCGACGACCCCGACCGGTTCGCGTCTTGTAAAAGCATGGAATGCAGCGCCGGGCGCATAGACGACGCTGATGGGAATCGTGTTGCCTTCGAGCTTCGTCGCCCAGCCAGCCATGTAATGAAAAAGATCCGCCGCCAAAGGAACGTCCGCCGCGCGAGCGACTGCGCGAGGTTTGCCGTTGTCGAGCGATTCCAATTCGGCCAGTTCGTCGGCGTGCTGGAGAATTAGGTCGCCGATGCGCCAGACGATTTTGCCGCGTTCGCTCGGGGTCATGCGAGACCAGGGACCGGAATCGAACGCGCGTCGGGCAGCGCGGACAGCGCGATTGATGTCCTCCTTATCGCCCTCCGCGACGTGGGCGATGACCGAATCGCTCGCTGGATTAAATACTTCAAAGGTCCTGCCAGATACGGAAGGAACCCATTTGCCGTCGATGAGATTTTGCTTTGGCTTTGAGAGCCACATTTCCACGCCGGGGGAAGCGGAAGTCGCGACAGTAGAATGGCCGTTGCCAACTCCATTGCCCTCAGCGGGCCTGACAGCGCGAGGAGATTTATTTTTATGGACCGGGGAATGACGGCGTGATGCGGCAATTTTCATAGTTCCTTCAAGTTGGGCGATGCGCCGAATTCGGACGCGTGGCCGAAACAAATTTTTCGTTACGGTTGAGTGGGGGCAACGAAGGTAAGTTACCCAACGAAATGTCGAAGATCAAGGAGGCCGTGAAAATTTGGCGATTTCAACAGGGCCAACGTCAGCCGTACTTTCGCGTCAATCGCGCCCGATCAAATGCGCTTCGCTGCTCGGAAGTCATGCGTTCAAAATCCGGCGCGCCAGTCTGCGAAGTTGGCCAGGCTGATGAAGATGATGATGGTGATTGTGCGCTCGCGAAGGTCACTGTGGACCGCGCTCGTGCCGCACCGTCGTAAGCCATTGTCTGGTCGGTCAGCACCATGTCCTGGTCTAGCGGCAATTTTGGTTTGATCCCCTTGCGTTCCAGAACGCCGTGATAGGCTCGCACGGCTTCCTCGGGCGAAATTCTTCCGTCGGTAATCAACCTCAGCATTTCGATGAACGCCAACTGATGTTCGGCGTTATTGATCTTGCGACCGAAAAGCGCGGCGCGAGCGCCGTATTTTTTGGCGTCATGTATAAGTCTGAAGGCGTCATAAGTCGTCCCCGCGCTGCCGCCAAGGACGCCGACAACCAGGTTCGGATCGTATTGCGCCAATTCCTCCATCGCCCGCGGTCCGTGATAGACTATTTTTAGGAAAATCGGACGACCCGCCTCCGTTACGCCCGCCAGGCTGCGAACAATTTTGTCATTGATGAATTCGCCAAGTTTTTCAGGCGCAACGCCTGATGGGACGTTGGGATCAAAAACCTCCAGAAAATATCGAAATTTTTTCCGCTCAGCTTCCTCGCGAAATTCCTTGTAAACCAAAAGCGTTTCACGGTCGCGGTCGATGTCGTTGGTAAACGTGACGGAATAAAGACCGAGATTCGCGCCGGGAATTTCTCCGGGATCGCATTCAATTTTGCCACATTGAATATGGTCGATGGACGCAGTCCGAAACGTCTGCGCCGGTTCGCGCGTGTAACAACCCTGCCTCACAGCCCAAACATCCGTGGCATCATTCGCACGCGCGGCGGGAGTAATGGCTGAATTCCGAAACAATCCTTCCTTGATAGTCAATTGTTCGTTGACATAAGCGGACATCAAAAGAATGTCGATCAGGCCCTGCGCGGCGACTTCGCGAATGATGTCGAGAAATTCCGGCAGGTTGCGGTAACCAAACTCCTCGCGCGACCAAACTTCCGGGGAGAATTGCGCGGGCCTCGCCCCTCGCGCGGAAAGGTAGGAGCGGGAACCGGGCGCGCGCGCGCCAAACGCCATATCCGCGTCCTTGGCGTCAGCTATAATGAAAGCGTTGCCGGACGGGTTGGCCCTGATCTCCGCGAGTTTTTTGTCCAGCGACTTCACGCGTCAACTCACACGAACGCGGCCCAGCGTTTCTTTCAGCGCCCGGGCAGATGACTGCAAGCCCATCAATTCTTTCGGCCACAATTTAATACCGACATGCGATTCTACTCCGCGCCGCCCAATGACCGATGGAACGCTGAGGCAAATGTCGTAAATGTCGTAAGCGCCCTGTACCAGCGACGACACCGGCAGAATATTCTTCTTGTCGAGCAACACGCCGTGAACAACGTCGCGAATGGCGATGCCAACGGCCCACCCTGCCCCGCCCTTGCGCTTAATCACTTCCGCGCCGCTGGTTTTGGTGCGTTCAAAGACGGCATTTTGAAAGGCTGGAGTGCATTCGGGCAAACCGGTGAGCGGCAGTCCATTGACCGCGGCGCTCGACCAGACTGGAATCATCGAATCACCATGCTCACCAAGAATGACGGCCTTGACTTGCGTCGGCGCAAGGTGAAGTTCCTGCGCGATCAATGAACTAAACCGCGACGTGTCAAGCATTGTTCCCAAACCGTAAACCTGGTTCCACGGCAGACCGGTTCGTTTCAATGCAAGTTGCGTGAGAATATCAACGGGATTGGAAACGACAAAAATATGGCTTTCCTTTCGCAACCCCGCCTTCTTGATCGAGTCAATAATCGAAACAAAAAGCTCGACGTTGCGATTGATCAGGTCGAGGCGGGACTCATCCGGCTTGCGGCGAAGGCCGGCGGTGATCAGAAACATGTCGCTGTCCGCGGCGCGGGCATAATCTCCGGAGTAAATCCGCTGGTCCCCGGCCAGCGCACTGCCGTGAAGCAAGTCGAGCGCTTCGCCGGCGGCCAATTCGCCGTTCGCATCAAGAATTTGAATTTCGGAAACCAGTCCGCCGCATTGCAACGCGTACGCAGCGCATGAGCCGACTCTCCCCCCTCCGCCGATAATCGTGACTTTCATCAGTTGCTTAGTTTTGACATGATTTGATCGGTGATCGCTTGCACGAGCGCTTCGGCTTTCGGGTCCACACCGCTCTCTTCAATTTGCTTCGGAGGCACGGCGCAACTCACGCCGGGACGCCATTCGTCATTGTTGCAAAGCTCGCATTCCTTCAAACCGATTCGCGGATCAGGAATTCCCAGTGTCTGCTTGATCTTGAGCAAGTCCTGCAAATGCGTCTGGGAAAAAGTTTTCAACGGCCCGCCCAATTGCGCCGCGACGACGACCGTCCGGCAATAGGCCTCGATGATTTCCATCTTGAAATAGGCGTCCTCAACATTGACGTGGCTCCACGAAACCACGCCGTGATTGGCCATGAGAATCGTGTTGTGCTGATCGACTAGGTCAGCGACGAGCTTTCCCATTTCCGGCGTTCCCGGTGTGCGGTACGGCGCCAACGGAACCTTGCCGATAAATACTTCTATCTCTGGAATCATGCAGGTCGGCGGCTCGACTCCTGCCACCGCAAACGCCGTCGCGTGCGGCGGATGGCAATGCACAGTGGCGATCGCGCGCGGCTGGCGCTTCATGATTTGCAGGTGCATCAGAATTTCGCTCGTCCGCCTTTTTTCGCCGCAAAGCTGGTTGCCTTCGAGATCGACGAGGCACATGTCCTCGGGTTTCATGAACCCTTTGGAAACAAGTGTCGGGGTGCAAAGCGCAATTCCATCGCCGACGCGAATGGCAATATTGCCGCCATTGCCATCAACGTAAGCGCGCGACCAAAGGCGGCGGCCGACATCGCAAATTTGCAATTTGAGTGCGTGAATCGCGGGCGAATTGAAAAATGCTTCAAGTTCGGCGCGTGGGCTTGAGGGCGTTACGACAATAGCAGCTTTGCCAGTAGGCTTGTCAGAAATTTTTTCCGAAACGCCGTTGTTCTCGAAGTCGCGCAACAGGTCCCGCGCTGATGGCGTGAGAATGGCGTCAGACGGCAATGACTTCACGTCGCCGCCGTTTCGCAACAGCTCTTGAACTTCACGGGCGCTGATAATGGTTTTCATTTAACTTTTAAATGGAGAGAAAAAAATAGTATCGACCAACGCGGCGTTGATGGCGTCAATCGGAGTCGGTTTGTCAAAAGGCGTCGCCGCCTCGCGTCCCTCGATAAATCCAATCGTTTGCCCAACGCCTCCGCCCAAATTGTCGTAAACAATAACGCTCGATTCGGCGGTGACTTGAGGCGCTTTGCTCCCTGCTTCAAAACTTTGCCGCGTGAATGGGCTGACAACCAGCCATCGCGCTCCGAGCAGTTCATCGCAGGTTTTGCTGAGTGTCACTCGCCCAATCACGGTTCCGATTCTCATGCCGCCGCCCCCTGCTCTTCATCGACAATGCCGAGTACCATCCATCGCGCGGGACTTTTCGGGTCTTTTACAGCCAAACGCGCAGCAGAACCGTCCGAAGTCAAAATCACGCGTTGATGCATCCCTGCGCCATGCGCGTCAATAGCCACTTGAGGCGAGCCTTCGGGTTGGCCGACTTGATTGATCGGCTGGCAAAGGACGAAGCGCCAACCCTCGAAGCTTGGATGCTTCCGGGTCGCCACAACGTTCCCTTCAACTCGCGCGAGCAGCATATTAATAAATTCGCAAATTATCGACCATCACGCAGCGTCGCACGCGCGTGAACGTGCGAGGGTTCGTGACGCCTTCGCCAGTCGGCGTTGCAATCGAATAACTCAAATATCCTTCGCCTCCGAGGCCAAGACCCGCCATGCAAGGGCCGTTCTTGATGAACAAAGTCGTGTCGAGCGCGCGTCCCATCGCCGTCATCCGTTCGACGTTATGGGTATGAATGATCGAGGTGTGCTTGTAGTTGTGCTCGGCGTGTTTTGCCTCGGCGATTCCTTCCTCGACGCTCTTGACGCGCACAATCGGAATGAACGGCATCATTTGTTCCTCGACGACAAACGGGTGTTCGGCATCGGTTTCCGCGAAAAGAAGCTGCGTCTTTTCGGGAATGTTTATTCCCGCCGCTTTTGCGAGAACAGAGGGGTCCTTCCCGATAAATTCCTTATTGACGACAGGCTCCGCGCAACCTCCGCCCTGACCTTCCTTGAACACAAACGCCGCCTTGGTCAATCGTTCCAATTGCGCGGTATCGAGTCGCACCGCGCCATTGTTTTGCATTTCGGACATCAAATCTCCGGCGATTTTGTCCAGCGCGAAAACTTCCTTCTCGCCGATGCACAGCAAATTGTTGTCGTAGGCCGCGCCCTGGATGATCGCGCGAGCGGCGCGTTTCATGGAGGCCGTTTCATCAACGAGCACCGGCGGGTTTCCCGGTCCGGCACAAATCGCGCGTTTGCCCGCCTTCATCGCAGCCTTCACTACTGCCGGGCCGCCGGTGACGCAGAGCAAGCGCACTTGTTCATTCGCGCAAAGGGCGGCGAACGATTCGAGCGTTGGATGCTCGATGATGCAGCAAAGATTTTCGATTCCTGTCTCGCGAGCAATCGCCTGATTATACGCGCGAATCGCCATTGCCGCGCACCGCGTCGCCGAGGGATGCGCGTTAAAAACAACCGCGTTTCCCGCCGCGACAATGTTGACAATGTTGCCGCTTAAGGTCGGGATCGAGTGCGTGGAAGGCGTTACTGCGCCAACAACTCCAAACGGTGTGAATTCCTCCAGAGTA
Organism: Verrucomicrobiia bacterium; assembly: GCA_036501665.1. GTDB lineage: Bacteria > Verrucomicrobiota > Verrucomicrobiia > Limisphaerales > Palsa-1400 > DATAUD01. Next base: position 23,500 of record DASXZW010000132.1, on the reverse strand, counting down.
ATTCCGTGGTCGCCGCTTAATCCCTCGGGCCGGAGCCATTCAACGCCCGGAACATTTTTAATGATTTGGAGTTTTTCGATTTTATGGTCGAGACGTCCGATCTTTGTCTCTTCCAATTCGATCCGACCCCATTCCACTGCGTTGGCTTCAGCGAGCGTCTTGATAATTGACACCACTTTGCGACGCGCGGCAAGGCCGCCTTCCTGCAATTTTACAAAAGCCTCGCCGGCAGCTTCGCAGGCCGAATTGGCGTCCTGGAAAACTCCAAACTTGCCGCTTCCCGAGCCGTTATAGTTCTTGTGGCAGCCGCAATCGTCGCCTCCCGCTTTCGGTTTGACCGATTCCGATTTTCCAGAGAGGCGACCAAGCACTTCCTCCACAACTTCCCGAATCAAATTTTCGTTGAGCGCCGCTGACATAAATTAGGTCTTCGCGTTGTAAATTTGTTTCCCCAAAACATCGACCACATCGACGATACCAATAATCACTGCATCCACCGGCGCTTCCTTGAGGTTTTGAGCGAGGCGGGCCGAACTGCCCTGGCAAAAAAGCACCATCTCCCCGACTCCAGCGCCGACGCTGTCCACGGCCACAATCGTATTGACTCCAGCGCGGAATCGCGAAGGGTCCTTTTCATCCACCAATTGCGGACGCAGCAGGAGCATCTTACGCCCGCTCATCGCGGGGTCTTTCTTTGTCGCCACGACGGCGCCCTCGACTCGCGCCAGGAACATAATTATTTGCCCTGTGCTTTGCGCGGCAGGACGGATTCGACATCCGAGTGCGGCCTGGCAATCACATGAACGCTGACCAGTTCGCCCTTGATGGCTTTTATGGCCTGCGCGCCGGCATCGGTCGCGGCCTTGACCGCTGCCACATCTCCGACCACCACCGCCGTCACCATCGCATTGCCGACTTGTTGCATCGGTCCGGCGAGTTCGACGTTCGCGGCTTTGAGCATCGCGTCCGTGCCTTCGACCAGGGCGACTAGTCCCCGCGTTTCGATCAATCCAATTGCTTGTTGAGCCATAATTTTTTATTTTCCTGTGGGTTAATTCATTGAATGCGCCTGCAAAAATCTTCGCGCCTCGCGCGCAACCACCAATTCCTCGTTCGTCGGTATAACCAAAATCTTCACGCGCGATTCCGGCGCGCTGATGACTGCCTCCGTGGCGCGGCATTTCGCGTTCAACACGGGGTCAAGTATAATCCCAAGCTGGTCGAGGTTCCGGCAAATGGCTTCGCGCACTTCCGGGCGGTTTTCGCCGATTCCCGCAGTAAACACCAGGGAATCAATGCTGTTTAACTTCAAATAGTAAGCGCCGATCCAATGCCGCGCGTTGTCAACCAAAACATCAATCGCCAGCTTGGCGCGCGCGTTGCCCTTCTCGGCATGCTCCTGGACATCCCGAAAATCGTTGTAACCGCCCGACAACCCTTTAAGCCCCGATTCTTTGCAAAGCTGCCGTTGCGCCTCCTCAAGCGTCAGCCCCAACTTCTGCATTACAAACGCCAGCGCACTGGAATCCAAATCTCCGACACGGTTGTTTTGCGGGAGGCCGGATTGCGGGCTGGTTCCCATGCTGTTGCCAATCGCAACGCCATTCAAAATTCCGGTAATTGACGAACTCCCGCCGAGGTGACACGAGATCACGCGCAAAGGCGGATTTGCAACGGTTCCGGCATTTCCGTCAACATAAAGAGACCGCGCCCGGCGCGCGACGTCTTCGCGGCAAAGCATTTCCGCCGAACGTTCCGCGATGAATTTGTGACTCGCGCCATGAAATCCCCAGCGCCGCACTCCTGCCTCCAGCCAAGTTTCGGGCACCGCATATCGCATCGAAGCTTCCGGCGCCCATTGGTAAAAGGCCGTTTCAAAAAGTCCGATCAAGGGCACCGTGGGCATTCGTTGCGCAAACATCCGAATCCCCGTGATGTAAGGCGGGTTATGCGCGGGCGCGATGGCGTTGTATTCCTCCATCGCACGGACGACGTGCTCATCCAGTTTTACGCATCCGTTGATTCCGCGCGCCATGATCGTCTTGAAACCGACCGCCGCCAAATCGCTCTCGTTCTCAATCCAGCCGCCCTTCCGCAATTCACCAAGGCACGAATCAATCGCCTGCGAATAATCGGTGACACGCTCAATGCCGCCGCGCACGAGCATTTTTTCCTGGCCGCCGGAAAAATCGAACAAACGATATTTCAGCGAGGTCGATCCCAGATTGGCGACGAGGATCTTCACGTCACATCACGTCAAGTCAATTTATTGCAGCCACTTGCCGAGGCCCGAAAGTCCCTCGTGCGGACGCGGAATCACTTGCACGCTGACAACACTGCCGACCTGGGCCGCAGCAGCAGCGCCGGCGTCCGTGGCCGCCTTGACTGCCGCGACATCGCCGCGGAAAAAGGCCGTGACGTAGCCGCTGCCGATTTTTTCCCAGCCGACCAATTGCACGTTGGCCGCTTTGAGCGCGGAGTCCGCCGCTTCCATCAGCGCGCAGAGTCCTTTCGTTTCGATCATTCCAATAGCTTGTTGAGGCATAGTAAAAAAGTTAAAGTTGACGGTTATTTTTTCCCGGATTCGGTAACGAAAACCTTCATCAAATCTTCGTGCGGGCGCGCCAAAATGTGGGACCCGACCAGTTCGCCTACTTTGCCGGCAGCCTTCGCGCCCGCGTCAACGGCGGCCTTGACACTGCCGACATCTCCCGTTGCGAACACGGTGATCAAACCGCCGCCGATGGGAATCGTCTTGATCAGCGAGACATTGGCCGCCTTGACCATGGCGTCACTGGCCTCGATGCTGCCGATGTATCCCTTTGTTTCAATCATCCCGATTGCTTCTTGACTCATTGTTTTTCTCCTGTGGTTAAGTTATAACTGATTAAATGCGGATCAGCTCGCACGGTGTTTCCGACTGCAAATTGCACGCGTTCCCCTCGTCGGTATCGATGTGGACTTCCAGCTTGAACGACGGATCGACACGTGCGAGCATTTTATCCAGGAACAGGCCGCAAGGTCCGCCAATTTTTAATTTCATCTCAGCGCCCGCCTTGACTCCGTAAAATTCCGCGTCGGACGGGTGCATGTGAACATGGCGCATCGCGCGAATCACCCCTTGCGGCATTTCAAAAAATCCTTCCGGCCCCATCAACATTCCGCCCGTGGTTCCTTTGATATCTCCGGAAATACGCAGCGGAATTTCAAATCCCAAAGCGATGGCGTCCGTATAAGCCAGTTCCACTTGATTGAAGTTGCGGCATGGCCCCAAAATACGAAGATTGGAAATCACGCGACTGCGCGGACCAATCAACGTCACAGTCTCCTTCGCCGCAAATTGTCCTTCCTGATACAGCCACTTGAAAGGAGTCAAATTGTGCCCTTTGCCAAAAAGTGTCTCGACCGCTTCCTGCGTCAAATGGCAATGGCGCGCGCTGACATTTACGACCAAGGGATTTGGCGCGGACGCGACGCGAGGCAAAGTTTTCCCAAGCCGTTGATAAACAGCTTGGCGCACACGGTGTTCGATGACAGCACGATGCGGACTATTGATCGTTTCGATCATGACTTATCAGTAAAATCTCTCAGAATTGTCCAAATTCGTCAATATATTTGTTGCAAAATATTCCAAAATATTCCAAAATCGCTCATAAATGCAGGCCGAAGCGCGCCAAAAGCAGATTTTCGACCACCTAAATAAGGTGGAATTCGCTTCTTTGGAAGAATTGGCGAAGGCGGTGGAGGTTTCTGTTTCCACTGTCAGGAGGGACATTGCGGCGCTTTCGGCGACGGGCTCATTGCGTCGGACACACGGCGGCGCACGGTTGGTGAATCCGCCGTCCGGGGATGAATTTGCGTTCACCGCCCGCGATACGCGGCAGCTTTCCGAGAAGGAGGCGATTGGCCGCGCCTGCGCTGAGTTGATTGGGCCCAGCGAAACTGTTATTATTGACGCAGGGACGACCGCCTATCACGTCGCAAAGTTTCTTGAGCCGAAGACGCCGCAGATCATCACCAATTCCCTGCCGGTGGCAAATTTGTTCGCCTCGAATAACCGGGTGGAGGTGGTCCTTTCCGGCGGCGTCATTTATCCGAGGCTCGGGGTGCTCGTTGGGCCGCTTGCGGTCGAAGCTTTCTCGAAAATTCATGCGGATGTCGCCGTGATGAGCGCCGGTGGAATTACGCTTGACGGTGTCAGCAATTCGCACGGGTTGCTGGTTGAAATCCAGCTCGCCATGATCCGCGCGGCGACACGCGTGATTTTTTGCTTTGACAGCTCAAAGTTTGGACGACGTTCCCTTTCCACTCTCTGCGGATTGGACAGCCTTCAGACGATTGTGACTGATTCTGGCGCGCCGAAGGAATTGGTGGCTCAATTGCGCGAGCGTGGATTGGAAATTGTGATTGCCTCGCTTGAAGGCACGAGCGCAGTCCAAGTCCAGAAAACTGCGGCGTGACCCTGGAGCATTTTAAATTAAACTGTGGCCGCAAACGGATGTTGCTTCTAGAGCGGTTTAAGTAAAACTGTAGCCACAAATTTGGCGCTGCAGGGAGCGCGACCGTCTCGGTCGCATTCGTCGGCGTCTCGCCGACGGAACAATCCAGCGCTACGCGGCGTATAAAATGTTCGACAAGAGCGTCTGGCGAGACGCCAGACGCGGCGGTCGAGACGACCGCGCTCCCCACAGACCGTCCTCACCCGGCGGCTACAGCTTATGTTAAACTGCTCTATTTGACTGCAAAAGCGGTAGAGGACTACCGCACTCCACGACGCTTCGCGCGCCACAGGGGGGGGATTTCGCAACTCGCGGTAGGGGCTTGGAGTGTGAGGAACTTTGCTCACGCTTTGACGGGGAAAAGCTCCGGCAAGCCGGAGCACTCCAAACGCTTCGCGAGTTCTTTGGGAAGGCGGATCATTTCGGCTGGGTGATGGATTTGCGCACTGCTGCCAAGGGAGCGGAATCGTCGAATTGAATCGCGTCGTTCTTATATACGACTCCGAGCGATTTCCAAATTGCGTTGAGGTCGATGTTGCCGCGATTGACGCCAATCTCCTCGTAAAGCTCCTTGAGCACCGTGGTTGCAGTGGCCTTGTCGCCGACGCGGAGGACCTTGTCAATGGACCAGTCCGCGCCGCCGTTGCCCCCCTCTTTCAAGATCGCCCGAATCGCGTCTTCAAGGCCGCGGCGATTATTCGTTTTGACTCGGATTCGGACATCGGCAAGGAGCCAGTAAAGATTGCCGCCCCAGTAAATTCGGTCGCGACCGTGGCTGTCGTCCAATCCCTGTTCATTGGCAATCGGAAGCCCCTGCGGGAGTCCGTCGGCGAATTCCTTCCAGGCGTCGCGATCCGCCCATTGCCCGGCGCGCGCGCGAGCTATCGGCTCCAGATAATCCGACAGGCCTTCCATCATCCACAAATAGCGTCGATTCAAAGTGGGAAAAGCCAGGTGAAACATCTCGTGCGTCAGAACCCAATCTTGTAGTAGGTCCCTTTCTTTCGCGCGAGGGCCGAGCCAGACGTCGATTCGCGAATCACCATGAGTCACCCCGCCGTCCACAGCGCCGCCGTCGCCTCTGTGAATTTCGACGTGCAGGTTTTTCGCGGGAAAGAAACCGATGTAGTTCGTCACCGCAACAGCGGAGCGGCGCACCCAATTCTCGACGATGGGCGCAGGCAACGACAGGCCCGATTCAGATTCGACGTGGATTTTTACTTTGCCGAAAGTCAGCGTCTCCTCGCCGCCCGTGTTATCGCGCGCAATCGCCGCACATGCGATGAACAACACGAGGAAAAAAATCTTCAAGCCGCCCCTTTTGCTTTCTTGCCGCTCGTTTTCTCGATGATCCAATCGAGTGAGAAAACACCCGGGCCAAATGCCAGCACGATGAAGCAGGCCAGCATGAACAGGAAAGGCGTCGCGGTAACGAACTTATCCGGGTCGCTGAAAATTTTCTTGAGCGAGTCGGACTCCGCAGTGACGTACGCGATTATCATTGTGAAGATGAGCGGAATGGAAACCAAACGCGCGCCCAAACCCACGAGCAAAAACAAACCGCCGACGCATTCGGTGCTGCCCGCCATGATCGCATTGAGATGGGGCATCGGGATATGAAGGCTCTGGAAAAATTCCGTAGTTTTTCCGAGATTTTGCAAATGAGCCCGGCCTGTCACAAAGAATTGCCAACCCCAATACAACCGCACCGCCAGCAGCAATGGAGATTGAAGCAGCGAAGCAACTCGAATCAGGATCGAGTAAAACCGTCCGAATAATGAATTTTGACCCGGCATAATAATCCTATTCGCAAAACCAACCAAGGGCGGCCCATGTCTCGAACCACATTTTCACTTTGCCGCCGATGTCCTGTGGCACAGTCCCGTCCTCGACCAACACGTCGCACGCCTCAGCAATGGTCGCCTTGTTTTGCAGCGCTGACAGCATCCGAAACTGCGGACGTTCCAGTCGTTTATAAAAAACGGAATCCTTGAACCGATGGACTGCCACGTAAATTGTTTTGGGTTTCAACCGCCGTCGAAGCCTGTTGCGCAGATGGCCGCGGCGCATCTCCATCGCATTGCTCGCCTCGTCGCGCAAACGCTCGCCTTGTTTGATTTTGATCAAGAACTCGTCCAATTCGTAGCCGAGTTCCAGCAGCGTGATGTGCGGCTGCAATTTCAATCGGATGCGACCGGGGTCTTTGCCCGCGAGAAAACTCAGATCCACCTCGGGCCGCGCTTCGTTGTCAAAAGCCTCGATGTGCGCCCATTCCAATCGCGCCATATCCGTGACCAGACGTTGATCCGGCGCGGCCCAGCGCGGTTCCTCGGCCAGAAATTTCAGCAAATTGCGGCCAAGGTTTCGCAGCGTGAAACATTCGGAGGGATACCGTTTTAAATACGCCAGCGCGAGACTTTCAAACCGCCTGTCGCCAAGAATGGCGCGCAACCCGGTGTAATCGTCGTAAAAGCAATCCTTCAACCGGAACCAATATTGTCGATTATAAATTTCCAACCGCTCGAAGGAAGTGAGACGGTCGTTTGGCTTGATGATGCCGGCGGCGACGCTTTTCATCGACCGACCATCGGCTGCTTTGGCCTGCATCCCATCGTTCCTGCCAAGCGGGCGCATGACGACTCCCGCAACAAGCCGTTGCAATTCCAGGAACTCTCGCGCCGATTGCCGTTTAGGCCGCAATTGGTTTTGCTTCAATATTTTCAATGAATCGGTTCGCCTTCAGCGCCTCGGTATGGACTTCCTCGAACGACGGAATTCGCGCGTCCCATTCCAGGAGCGTCGCGGTTTTGCCGCATCGGCGCATGGCGTAATCGTAAAGTTTCCAAACCGGGTCGATCACCGGATGATCGTGCGTGTCCAGGATGTATTTTTGGTATTTCGTGTGACCAGCGATGTGAAACTGCGCCACACGCTCCGGCTGAACGCCGTTCAAGTAGTCATACGGATCGAAACTATGATTCCGCGACGAAACATAGATATTATTGACGTCAAGCAAAATGCCGCAATCGGCCTGGTCCACCACTTCCGCGAGGAATTCCCATTCCGTCATTTCCGAAACGTGAAACTCCGCGTAACTGCTGACGTTCTCGACAGCAATCGGCACTTCCAGAAAATCGCGCGCCTCACGAATCTTGCGGGCGGTGATTTTTGCGGCGGCGAAGGTGTAAGGCATCGGGAGCAGGTCATGCGTAAACCGGCCATCGACGCTGCCCCAGCAAAGATGATCGGAAAGCCACGGCGTTTTGGTTCTTTTGACGAGGCGCTTGAGCTTCTTGAGATGTTCGCGGTCGAGCGGTTGCGCGGAACCGAAATAAGTGGAAACTCCGTGCTGAACGACGCGATACTGCTCCAAAATCTGGTCAAGCACCTTCAGCGGCCGCCCGCCATCAACCATGAAATTCTCGGAAATGATCTCGAACCAATCGACGGTCGGCTTTTGCTCAAGGATGTGGTTGTAATGCGGGACACGCAGCCCGATGCCGATTCCATAATCGGTGAAACCATTGAACGAATTGGCGGGCATCGCGACAGGGAGATAAAAGGAAGACGGAGAGCGAAACGGACCGACACCCGTCCCGCTCCCCGCAATCGTAAATCCTGACTTGGAACGGCGAAATTACGCCGCTTTGCAGCCGCCCTTGCCTTTGCAGGAGTTCTTGCCTTTGCAACCCATGTCGCCGGTCTGGCAACCGCCCTGGCCTTTGCAACTGTTCAGGCCTTTGCAATCATGCTTGGCGGCTGAGGCGTCGCTCGAGCTGGCGCTCGAACCTTCGCTCTTGCAACCGGTCACGGTGCTCATGGTTCCGGCAACTAATCCCGCCATCGCGGCAGAGATGATCAATGTTCGTGCTGTGCGTGTCATATGTTTTAAGGTATTTGCGGTATCGTTTGCTTTCAGTTCAGTAATAAGTGTACGGTTTCGTCCGCTCACAAATTATTATTCCCGGCCACTCATTGGGACGGTAAGGTCAGATTGACGAAAACGCAAGGCGCATTTGACACAGGACAATTATGTTGAGCATTGGCAATGCTGGTCGTGTGGATTAAGCTTCGATCATGCTTACACGACTCAGAAACTGGGTGGTTAATGCAGAGCGACGGAACTTCGTCGCGGTTTGCCTGGCAGTTTTCGTGTCGATGTTTTGCGCTGTCTATGACTGTTCCGCGGAGCCTGAAGGTTCGAGCCCACCTGCTTCCGATTCCAACGTCCTGACGATAAAGTTTATTCCACAAAATGGTGGAATCATGCAGATAGTGGAAATTCACGCGCCGCCTGGCGTTCCGTTCGCGGTAAGAACCAACGATGCGGACGGCAATCATTACCAAGTGACCGGCAAATTGCTGCAGAAGGGTGAGCACAACGTTGGGTTTGAGCAGGTTCGCGTTGCATTTCAGGCGGCGGATGGAGTTGACGGCTATTCCGGCGTAGGGCCACCCGAGATGGAATGCGGTCGAGAATGGAGCGCGTATATGGTGGCTGGGCTTACGCTATATGGATACAGCGTTTGCTACGCGAACAAGACAACTCCTCTGATCTCGGCGGTTCCCGGTGCGGGCGGCCTTGCGATGACTTTGTTTGTGATTCGCGGGACTAATACAATCGGTGGCCCGGCAATTCCGGTGGGAACGCCTGTTTATGAACAGTGTGGAACCAATCCGCCTCGGCCTTTAAATGTGAAAGTCGGTCCGGGCAACACTTACGAAGAGCCTGTCGGGTTTTCAATTCCCATCGTCCCGTCTCCCTCTGAGGCCCAAGCCCAGTCCCCGGAAAACATGTCAACGATGAAAATGCCGGACGACCGCATCACGTTTACGAACAAGGGCAACATCTTTATTAATGGGGAAAATGTTGGGACTCTTTCGCGTATTGTTACCTGGTCAAATCCGCTACCGGGTGAAAAGACAGGCACAGTAACGATCAAGGAAAATTAGCATATTGGCTTAGAATTTGATTTTTACCTGATCCGATTGCGACCAGTCATTGTGTCCGCCAGAAATTTCGAGAATGTGCGCCGAAGGAAAATGATTCGCCAAAGCCCGGGCGTGCTCGACCGGAATAATTGTATCTTCGCGAGCGCCGAAAATATCGACTGGTCCTTTGTAGTCTTTGAGAGATTCCACGTTGTCCCAGCGATCTTTCAACATGAATCGAACCGGCAGAAACGGGAAGTGTTGGGAAGCGACACTTGCGAGATTATCGAACGGAACAACCAGCACGATTTTGTCCGGCGGAATTTTTTCCGTCGCGAGCGCGCAGGCGGGACCACTCCCAAGGGATTCTCCCAAAGCACAGACAGGCGTGTTGGGATGCTGTGTTCTCAATAATTGGTAGGCGCTCGAAGCAGCCTGGTTGATCGAGTCATGCGAGGGGCTACCTTCGCAATCGCCATAGCCGGGATACTCCAGGACATAAAGCGAATCCGCGCCGGAGATATGCGCCAAAACGTATTCCCTGTCGGCAGCTTGACCAGCGTTGCCGTGCGTCATCAGCCAAATCGCATGAGGATTCGGCACTTCGTGGCAAAAGCCAATAGTTTTCCCGTTGACAGACCAAGGGACGAGCCGCCCGGAGGCTTTCTCGTGTGACGGAAAATAGAGCAGCGACCTCTGGCGAAAATAGACCAATGCCGCGACCCCGATGTACACCACAGCGAGAACGGCTACAATTCGCAGCATGGACATGATTACTTTTTTGAAACGCGCTTTGTTTATTGTGCCCACAAACTGCACCGGAAAGTTTGACAACGCAATCCGCGGGGAGGCTTGATTTATCGCGGCGGCGGGGGGATGGTTTTTGCATGGACGGGATGCGCGCCTTCGCGGCTATTTTTATGTCACTTATTTATCTTAACGCTTCGGCACAGGAAAAGGTTGTTCGACTTTACGATGGGCCGGCGCCCGGCTCGGAGAATTGGAAACAAAAGGAAACTGAAAACAATTCAAACCTTTGGCAGACGCGCGTCGTCTTCAACGTCGCCGATCCGACGCTCACCGTGTTTCAACCGGAAGCGGGCAACGCCAATGGCACTGCGGTGGTGATTTGTCCGGGCGGGGCGTTTTTCGCGTTGTCCATCGAGAGCGAAGGTTTTGAAGTCGCGCGATGGCTTGCCGCCAAAGGCGTCACCTGTTTTGTGCTGAAGTATCGCCTGGTGGAATGCAAGACAAGCGATCCGACTCGCGAAGTCATGGAGCGCGGGCCGATTGATAAGATTGTCGCGCCGATTGTCAAACTAGCATTGGCGGACGGCGAGGCGGCGATTGGGTTCGTGCGAAAACATGCGTCTAAATATGGGTTGAATTCGGAGCGCATCGGAATCATCGGTTTTTCCGCTGGTGGGACGCTTGCGGTGTCTGTCGCCATGAATTACACGACGGAAACCCGGCCGGACTTTGTCGCGCCGATTTATCCGGCTTATTCGTGGGCCATCAAGGGCAAAGGAGTTCCGTCGGATGCGCCGCCTGCGTTTATTCTCGCGGCTTCAGATGATCCGTTGGGATTGGCACCGCAGAGTGTTCAGATTTACCAGGATTGGATTGCCGCCGGGAAAAATGCGGAGTTGCATCTTTATTCCAAGGGTGGGCATGGGTTTGGGATGAGGAAGCAGAATCTTCCGTCGGATCATTGGATTGAGCGATTTGCGGATTGGCTGGATGTTCAGGGGTTTATGAAGAAAAGCTGACGGCCCTGTGGTACGGTTCCTTGCGCGGACGGGGTCGCTGCCCTAATCTCTGCGCGGATGGCGACTTTGCTCGAAAAAATTCAGGCCCACGCGGCAGCGAAACTGGTTCTTCCCCCGAAGGCTTCGCCGCGAACCGAATTGGCCCGATATAAGAATTTTCTCAAGGTGGAAACGCACCGGCTGAAGATTCTTCATCGCGCGGGCGGGGGCGGACGGGAGATTTGCCGGGCGCGTTCGATGATCATTGATCTGGTGTTGCGGCACATTCTCGAAGGGACAAAGAATGCTTCGCCGTTGCTGGCGGACAAGCCGTGGCCGAGGTTTTCGCTCGTGGCCATCGGCGGTTACGGACGGGCTGAACTCAATCCGCACAGCGACATCGACATCATGTTTTTGCACGAGAGCGACATGGTGACGCAAGGCAAGGCCAGCCCGGCGCTCGCGGAGTTGATCGACGGGTTGCTTTACACGCTTTGGGACTTGGGATTTAAAGTGGGCCATTCCGTCCGGGCGGTCAGCGATTGCGTCAACGTGGCGAACGCCGACATGCAGTCCAAGACGTCGCTGATTGAATCGCGGCTTCTTCTTGGCAATCAGGCTTTGTTCGATTTGTTTCAGAAAACAGTCCTGGCCAAGTGTGTGATGGGCCACGAAAACGAATACATCACAGCACGGCTTCAGGACCAGGCGGAGCGGCGGGCCAAATATGGAAATTCCGCCTGCATGCAGGAGCCGAACATCAAGAACGGCTGCGGCGGATTGCGCGATTACCAGAACTTGCTCTGGATGTCGCATTTCAAATATCATACGCGGTCACTCCTGGACCTTGAGAAGCGCGAGATGATCAGCGCTTCGGAACGCAAGCAATTGGACACTGCTTACGCGTTTCTTCTGCGCGTTCGCAACGATCTGCATTATCTTGTCAATCATTCCGCAGATATTTTGGGGCGCAGCCTGCAACCGGCCGTCGCGCACAATCTCGGCTGGCACGACCGTTCTCCGGGCAAGCGGGTGGAAAAGTTCATGGGTGAATTTTACATTCACAGCCGCAATATTGATTTCATCACCCGCACTGTTGAACAGCGCATGGCTTTGTTCGCGCCGCAGAAACGGCTGCTTTCGTTTGCCCGAAATATCTTTCGCTCAAAGCGCGCGCCGAAAGAAGAGACGACTGTCGATGGGTTCAAGTTTGTGGATGGAGAGATTCGCGCCACTTCCTCGAACGTGTTCAAGGACAATCCGCGGCGGTTGATGCGCGTGTTTCTGCACTCGCAACAGCGCGGATTGAAGCTGCACCCGGAGCTGGCGCAACTCATCCGCAATCAACACTCGCTTGTCAATAACTCCTTCCTCAAAGACACGCACGTGCAGGCCACTTTCCTGGAGATCCTCGACCAGCGCGGAAACGTCGCCCCCGTTCTGCGCGCCATGCACGAAGTCGGGCTGCTGGGGAAATTCCTGCCGGAATTCGGGCGCTTGACGTGCCTGGTGCAGCACGAATTTTACCACCAGTACACCACAGACGAGCATACCCTGGTGTGCATCGAGAAACTTGACCAGGTTTGGAACGCCAAGACGCCTCCGTACGCCAATTACGCCGAGATTTCCAAACAAGTGGAAAACGCGTATGTCCTTTACCTCGCCCTGCTTCTGCACGATGCCGGCAAAGCCGACCGCACCGGGCATCACGAGGTCATCGGCGGAAAAGTCGCGCTCAGCGTTTCCCGGCGCCTGGGATTGGACGGCGCAAAGGCCCATACATTGAGGTTGGTCATCGAAAACCACCTCGCAATGGCGCAAATTTCCCAGCGCCGCGATTTGGACGATCCGGCGATCATTGCCAGCTTTGCCCAGCAAATCCAAAGTGTGGAGAATCTTGTTCTCCTCACGATCCATACCTTCGCCGATTCAATGGGAACCAGCGACCAGCTTTGGAACGGATTCAAGGACGCGGTTATGTGGACGCTGTATCACAAGACGCGGCAACATTTGGTCGGCGGCACCGATTTTCTTCTCGCCGAAGTTCGTCAGCGTGAATTGCTTGTCGAGGAAGTCACGCGAATGGCGCCCGCGACTTTTGATCCGGCGGAAATTCGCGCTCATTTCAATCATGTTCCCCCGCGCTACTGCCAGATCAACGACGCGACGGAAATTCTACGCGACATCACGCAGGTGCATCGTTTCATTCAACTGCAATTGTCCGACAATGAAGAGAACAACGCGCTGACGCCAATCGTCACCTGGCAAAACGAGCGGGACCGTGGCTGGACCATCGTCACCATTTGCACCTGGGACCGCGAACGGCTTTTCAGCAACATCACCGGCTGTTTGACAGCGGCGGGATTGAACATATTGAGCGCGGAAATTGTGACGCGCAGCGACGGCGTTATTCTTGACACATTTTGCGTGACCGATGCCAAAGGAGGCGTCCTGGCAAATCGTGAGGAAAGGGACAAATTTGAAGCGCTTGTGCAGAAGGTTTTGACCGGAGCCGCTGTGGATCTGCGCGGGCTTATCGCAAAAGTCCGAACCGCGCCGCCGCTTTACAAATCGATCGAGGGCGAGCGCATACCTACTCTTGTGGAAGTGGACAATGCCACATCCGACAGCCGCACGATTGTCGATATTCAGACGGAAGACCGGGTCGGGTTGCTCTACGATATTTCGCGCGTACTGGCAGACTTAAACGTGAACGTTTACTTGGCGAAAATTCTGACGGAGAAGGGAGCTGCCATTGACAGCTTTTATCTGACGGAAAAAGGAGGCGCGAAGGTGATTGAACCAACGCGCCAAAAAGAAATCAGCGAACGGCTAAAGAAAGCGATACAAACTTAGAGCGGGTTAAACGCTCTAGGCCGCTTCCTGGGTGCAGATCGTGGTCGAAAGCACGCCGAGCGTGGTCTTGAGGATGTCCCACTGCACCTGGAGTTGGAGGACCTGGTTCCGCAATGCTTCGTTTTCCGCGCGCAACTGCGCGACGCTGCTGAGAGGCTTCGCAGCGCCAGGACGCGCGCCAAATCGTTCCGTCCAATCACGCAAATCTTCGGGATTTACCCCCAATTCGCTGGCGGAATGTTCGACATCGGATCCGTTGCGCTGCACAAAATCGGCGGCAGCTTGTTTAAAATTGTCCTGGTAACTTTTATTGCGGTTCTTGTTCGGCATAACAGTTAAGTTGTTCGATCCAAGATCGGAATTAGCAGGGGCCGTGCCATGCTCAATATCGCAAGAAATCATCGTGTTCATATGTAAATTATCTGTAAAGTCCATTGGATTAACGGTTTATGCGCCCAAAACCGTCCGTGGTTTGATCCCCTATTGCCGATACTCTAGCAGGGCAGGTCTCATGCCTTCTATGGGGTGAAATACTGATTTTTTTGGACATTTGAATTAAAACCGCCTCAAAACTACCTCGAAGGAGCGAATGGTTGGGATTACGCTTTGAATGGCTGATCTGAGAGGGCTTGTGAGCAATTTCCTGCGATGGGCGGGCGCGCGATTGAATGACATTTATTCGCCCTATCCAAGGTCTAACTAACCACTAATTAATATTTTGAATTGAGAGACACCCCAACTGTTAAAAACGATTTTTTTGTCAAATATAGCAAGCGCAAGCGCTTGATTTACAATGCTTGTTTTCTTGACAGCTTCCAGAAACATGGCTTTCTCAACACCCTGTTAGGAGAAAATCGTTTAAGAATTTCTTAAAAAGAAGTGGACGGCACGATGCACGATGTAATCGAGGCGTTCTCCATGGAGGGCAACGCAGCTCAACGGATACGACAATTTTATCAGGTTGGCATTGCAGGGTTTTGCGTATCGCATTGACGCAGTGTGGCGCGATTGTTACAAGAGGTGTCACATTGATGAAACGCGACCAAAAGCCGAAGTACCAACGCATCCTCCTCAAGCTTAGCGGTGAAGCCCTCGGCGGCGATAATGGCTCCGGCATCAGCGCGTCAGCCTTGCATGAGATGGCGCGGCAAATCGCCGAAGTGAAGGAGATGGGCGTGCAGGTGGTGGTTGTCGCGGGCGGCGGCAATATTTATCGCGGCGCATCGGGCGGGCAGCGCGGCATTGAACGGGCGACCGGCGATTACATGGGGATGCTGGCGACTGTCATTAATTCGCTGGCATTGCAGGATTCGCTGGAAAAACTCGGCGTCGAAACCCGCGTTCAAAGCGCGATCATCATGCAGCAAGTTGCTGAACCTTTTATTCGGAGGCGCGCGGTGCGGCATCTGGAAAAAGGGCGCGTCGTGATCTTTGGCGGCGGCACGGGAAATCCTTATTTTTCAACTGACACCGCGGCAGCGTTGCGCGCGAACGAAATCGGCGCTGAAGTCATTCTCAAGGCGACGAAAGTCGATGGCATCTACGATTGCGATCCCACTAAAAATCCTGAGGCCAAGCGTTACGACAATATTACCTACCTAGAGGCGTTGCAGAAACGGTTGCAAGTGATGGATTCGACGGCGTTTTCGCTTTGCATGGACAATAAGATGCCAATCATTGTATTTGACTTTTTTAAGGCCCACAATCTGAAGCGGGTGGTCCTCGGCGAACCGGTGGGAACGCTGGTGACGAATTGACTTTGACGCGGGAACACGGAACTTTGGAGCAAAGCTTATGGCACTCGATGATATTCTCCTGGAAGCGGAAGAAAAAATGTCCAAGACCGAAGTGGTCGTGGTGAACGAATTCTCTGGAATGCGCACAGGCCGCGCTTCGCCGGCGCTCGTGGAAAATATCCTGGCGGAGGTTTATGGCTCGAACATGCGCATACGCGAACTGGCCAGCATCACCACTCCCGAACCGCGCGTGCTTGCCATCCAGCCCTGGGATGTCAGCACCGTGCATCCCATCGAAAAGGCGCTTCAGAAAAGTAATCTCGGCATCACGCCGACGGTTCAGGGAAAGTTGATTCGTCTCGTGTTGCCGGAGCTTAGCACTGAGAGGCGTCATGAGATGGTCAAAATCATTCGCAAAATGACCGAGGACGGACGCGTCGCCATCCGCCATGTTCGCCGCGATGCCATCGAAGCAATTAAAAAGGAAACCAAGGGCGGCGGCATCGCCGAGGACCAGGAAGAAGTCGCGGAGAAGGAAGTGCAGAAGTTGACCGATCAATACATCGCCAAGATCGACGCGCACCTGGCTGCCAAGGAAAAAGAGATAATGACGGTGTGACGATGCGGAAATTAAAAATGAAGAATTAAAAATTAAGAAGTCTAAGAAAAGTAGCCTTCTCCCAATTCCTAATTTTTAATTCCTAATTCCTAATTTCAGTCCCTGCGGGAGGGTCGAAGTGGATCACGTCTTCGCCGGGCTTGGCGTAGTTGAGGCGCTCGCGCGCGAGGCGTTCGACGGTGGCTGGATTTTCCATTGCGCGAAGGGAGGCATCGAGTTTTCGCGCGACCTCAGTTTCTTTTTCGATGCTGATGTCCAGGGCGAGTTTTCGCTCGCGCATTCGCTGGTTTTGAGCGATCACCGGCCTGTACCAGAGCACGACCCCGAGGACCGCGGCAATGACCAGCAAGGTCAAGACCGCCCGGAACAACTGGTCCCAAATGCTTTGGCCGACGCTCATTTGCGAGCGAGTAAATCATAATGCCAAAATAAATGGAAGAATGAAGTACACAGAAACCGAGTTAAATCAATTTGCCGTCGTTTTGGCATGGTGTAGGCTTGTTATTGGTGATGGTAATGAGGCGAATCTTCCAAATTTTCTTTGTTTTGACGTTAGTTGTTCTGGCGTCGGGGGCCCAGGCGCAATCCAATGTGATTATTTACTCCAATTCGTTGCAAAACGGCTTTGCAAACTGGAGTTGGAGTTCGACGATTGATTTTTCTGCGACTTCTCCGGTTCGGACGGGAGATTCCGATTCCATCAGCGTTACTTCGCAGGGTTACGCTGCGCTCTATCTGAATGCGAACGGAACGACGGAGCTTAATGGCAGTCAATACACGAATCTGGCGCTTTGGCTGAATGGCGGGGCGTCGGGAGGTCAGGTTTTGTCGGTCGATGCAATCCTTGGCACGGCGAACCAGTCCGCCACTGTCAAGGTGGGGCCGCTGGCCGCGAATACCTGGACGCAATATACCATTTCGACGGCGGCATTGGGGGTGGCGAATGCGACGGGCTTGACCGGTTTTTGGTTTCAGAACACGAGCGGCAGCGCCATTCCGACTTATTATGTGGCGGATATTGAACTGATTGCCGGGCCGGCGGCGTCGCCGGGTGCGCCAAATCCGACGAACTTTATCAGTATTGACGTTGGCGCGAACCGACATCCGATCAGCCCGATGATTTATGGGACGGCGTTCGCAACATCGAACCAACTGGCGGACCTGGGATTTACGATGAACCGCTCCGGCGGAAACGAAGAGACGACTTATAATTGGGAAATTAACGCGCACGGCAAGGGAAACGATTATTTTTTTGAAAGCCTCCCCGACAGTTCGGCGACTCCCGGCCAATCGGCTGATTCCGTAGTCGCCGACGCGAAGGGAGCTGGGGCGCACGCCTTAATCACGATACCGATGATTGGGTGGACGCCGATATTGGGGCCGAGTCGCGGGAAGCTTGCGAGTTTTTCGATTGCAAAATACGGCCCGCAAGTGACCAACGATCCTTATTTCCTCGACGCGGGTAATGGCGTCAGTGTCACCAATAATATGCTCATCACCTGGAACGACAAAACTGATGCCTACAAGGCTGTAGATACGAATTATCAAAAAGCCTACGTGCAACATTTGACGAACACCTGGGGCGTATCGGCGAATGGCGGCGTTGGATTCTACCTGATGGACAACGAACAAAGCCTTTGGTCTTCGACGCACCAGGACATTCATCCGGTCGGGCCGACGATGCAGGAAATTCTTGGCGACATCATCGCCTACGCGTCGATGGTGAAAAGTGTCGATTCCAATGCGGTGGTTGGCGCGCCGGAGGAATGGGGCTGGAACGGGTATCTTTACAGCGGTTACGACCAGCAATGGTCCGGCCAGAAGGGCGACTACAATCGCAACGATTATCCAGATCGGAAAACAAACGGCGGCTGGGATTATGGGCCTTGGCTGTTGAACCAGTTGAAGCAGTATGAAACGGCCCACGGCCAGCGGCTTTTGGATTATTTCACATTGCACTGTTACCCGCAGGAAGTTGCCGGCGCTAATAAGGTGAGCGGGGACGCGGCTGACATGGCGACGGCACTCTTGCGCAACCAATCGACGCGCCAGTTCTGGGACACGAACTACGTTGATCCAAGCTGGATTAACAGCGTGGTGATGCTTATTCCCCGAATGTCCAACTGGGTGGCAACGTATTATCCCGGCACAAAAATCGGCATTACCGAATACAACTGGGGCGCTCAGGCAAACATTAACGGCGCCACCGCGCAGGCTGATGTTCTGGGAATTTTTGGTCGCGAAGGGGTGGACCTTGCAACGCGCTGGACGACACCGCCCGCCACAACTCCCACTTATCTGGCGATGAAAATGTACCGCAACTACGACAGCCACGGCCATACCTTCGGCGACACAAGCGTCCTGGCTGGCGGCCCGAACCCGGATAACGTCGCAGTGTTTGCCGCGCAGCGATCCGCCGATCGCGCGCTCACGATCATGGTCGTCAATAAATATTTGACTGGAACGACGCCGATAGTGATCAATTTGACGAACTTTGCCGCAACCGGGACCGCCCAAGCGTGGCAACTCAACTCAAGCAACGTCATCGCTCAATTGCCGAATGTCCCCTACTCTGCTGGATTGCTGAAAACGACTGTCCCCTCCCCAAGTGTTACTCTCATTGTGCTCACTTCTGCCCCTACATTGAATCTTCACGCAGGTTTGCAAGGCGCTGCCGGACAATTTCAACTACTCGTTACTGCCGATCTTGGCAGTTCCGTCGCTGTGGAATCTTCAACCGACCTTGCGCATTGGTCTCCAATTTCTACAAATATTGTGAGCACCACCGAGCAGATAATCTCCGTTTCTGCTGGTTCGAGCGCCGAATTCTACCGGGCGGTCTTACGCTAAAATTATGGCGAACCCCAGACCCCGAACAGAAAAATAAAATTCTTTAACGTTAAATCTCTGTAAAATAGCCTTTTTTCTGCTATTTTCCACTATCGGGAGCTCGGGTATTCTACTGGTTTGTCACAATTCCCAGTGGGTTTCTATGATAAAGACTTGTTGTTTACTTTATTGCGTTTGGCCGTTGACATGGGTTCTGCGGGATAGCATTGTTATCGGCCTCTAAAAGCGTCGGCCATGAAGGCCTTCGCGAACCTCGGAAAGGAAGTGAGAATTTTTTGACCGAAATCAGACTAAAAAAAGGCGAACCGGTTGACAAGGCGTTGCGGCGATTGAAGAAAAAGATCGACCGCGAAGGCACGTTGAAAGAAGTGCGCAATCATCGGCACTTTGAAAAACCAAGCGAACGGAAACGTCGCAAGATGAAGGCGGCCCGTTTTTCCGCCATGCTTAGCGCCCGTTACGCAGACCTCTGATGTGACGTGATCAGTAACAGTATTTGAATTCTCACCGCCGAGCGCGGTCCCTCGCGGGCCGCTCTCGGCTTTTTTTTCGATGTATTCATTTTCGACCTGTTGGAACTCCCATCGCCACACGGACGGGCGCGCGATGTTGCGCGAAATACGGTCGCTCGGCTTCGACACTGCCGAATTGAGCCACGGCATCCGCATCAGCTTGCTTCCCGGCATCATTGAAGCTGTGGAAGCCGGGGAAATGAAAATTTCCTCCCTTCACAATTTCTGTCCGCTCCCGATGGGGATCAATCACGCCGCGCCGAACCTTTTTGTATTTTCCTCGACCGATCCGCGCGAGCGCGAAAACGCGTGGAAGCACACCGTCAAGACGATTGAAACGGCGGCGCGGTTCAAGGCGCCTGTCGTGGTCCTGCACATGGGGCGCATCGAGATGAAGGATTACACCGACAAGCTCCTCGAAATGGTCCAGCGCGATCAGCAGGAAACGCCCAAGTACGCCGCGCTTTGCGAAGAGGTCATCGAGAAATGGGAAAAGAAAAAGACGCGAAATGTCGAAAATTCCGCCGTGATGCTGGAGCGGATTGCCACGCTGGCGGAACAACACGGAGTCAAACTGGGAATTGAAAATCGGCAGGCGCTCGAAGAGATTCCGATCGATTCGGATTTCGGCTTGTTTATGATGAATTTCAACCGGCCTTCGGTCGGTTATTGGCACGATTGCGGTCATGCGCAAATCAAGCAGCACCTTGGTTTCATCGATCATCGGCTTCATCTTAAGTCGATGGAGTCCAGATTGATCGGATTTCACATTCACGATGTCGAATTTCCGGGCCGCGATCATCGAGCGCCGGGGTTGGGGACTGTCAATTTCGAAGCGCTCAAGCCGATGGTGAAGCCGGAGCACGTAAAAGTTTTCGAGCTTAGCCCGAGTCTTTCGCCGGAAGAAGCATCAAAGGGAGTGGCCTACATCAAGGGTCTTTGGGGCGAAGAATGAAGCGGCTGAAGGCATGGTGGAGCGTCGGATGGCGCGTGGGGTTCTGCCTGTTTCTGCTGGCCTGGATATTTCACTCCATCTTTATGACCGAGGGAAAAATGGCCGCGCAATCCAACGGCCTGAACTGGTCCACAATGGAGCGCACGCAACAATGGAAAATGGCGTGGACCACCGGACCAGAGGAACTTTGGCACATGCTGCGGACGATTCAGGTTTGGGCCTTGGTAACTTCGGCGGCTATTGTCGGCCTGGCGTTGTTTGTCGGCGTCCTGCGTTGGAGGATGGTTCTGGAGGCGCAGGGATTGCATCTGGCTTTGTGGCGAGCGACGGAGATTTCTTTTGTCGCGCAATTTTTTAATTCATTTCTGCTCGGCTCAACCGGAGGAGATTTGATCAAGGCTTATTACGCCGCGCGCGAAACGCACCATAAAAAAACCGAGGCTGTCACCACTGTATTTGTGGACCGGTTGGTGGGATTGTGGGCGATGTTGTTTTTCGCGGGAGTGATGATGCTGCCCAATGTAAGATTGATAAAGCTCTCTCGGGACATTTATGTTCCGGCGGGTTTCATTCTCGCGATGCTTGCTGGATTAAGTGTCGCTTTGGCGCTGGCGTTTTGGGGCGGGGTTTCGAAACGGTTTCCACAGGCGCGGAATTTGTTGCGCAAGATACCGAAAGGCGAAGTGCTTGAGCGCGCTTTGGATTCGTGCCGGGAATTCGGGAAGAAAAAGGATTTTCTGCTGAAGACAATCGGCATTTCGCTGCTGCTCAATGTGCTGTGGGTGATTCAAATCATGGTGTTGGCACACGGGATGGGATTGAGCATTTCCGGGATGGCGCTGTTTTTCATTGTGCCGGTGATTTTTTGCATTTCCGCATTGCCGATCACGCCGAATGGTCTTGGAGTGCGCGAAAATCTTTTCGTTTTTATGCTCGCAGTAATAGGCGTGCCGAGAACGGCGTCGCTTTCTGTTTCGTTGGTGGCTTCGGCTGAGGGACTTTTTTGGAGCATGATTGGCGGTTTGATTTACATGGGCGCTCGGGAAAAGGACCACCTCGAGGAAGTCACCCGCGAATCTCCCGCCGAAAACGAAGTTTGAGTCCCGGACATTCCCGGTTTACAGATAGAGCAAGGATCATGGACAAAGTGCTTTTAATAGATGACGAAGCGGACGTGCAGTATTCGTTTCAGCGCATCTTCGACCAGCCGGATATCGAATTGATCACCGCCAACAGCGGCGAGGAAGGGTTGAAGATGATCCCGCGCCTGAAACCGGACCTGGTCATCATGGATGTTCGGATGGGCGGCATCAGCGGTCTGGAGACGTTGCGCCGCTTGCGCCAGGCGGACGCCAAGCAAATGGTCATCATGATGACCGCTTACGGCACGACGCAGACGGCGATCGAGGCGATGAAACTCGGCGCTTACGATTATCTGCTCAAGCCGTTTGATGTGCCGCGCCTCAAGCAAATTGTGTTGAACGCGCTGAAAGCGGCGCGCGACATGAGGCAGGTTGTGTCGTACCAACCGTTGTTGGAATCGGAGGATTACGACGTCGGCATCATCGGGCGAAGCAACGCGATGCAGAACGTTTTCAAGATCATCGGCCAGCTTGCGGGCAGCAGCGCGACGGCATTGATCACAGGAGAAAGCGGCACTGGAAAAGAATTGGTGGCGCGCGCGGTTTATCATCACAGCAAACGGAGCGGGCAGCCGTTCCTGGCGATCAATTGCGCGGCGATTCCTGAAAATTTATTGGAGAGCGAATTATTCGGACACGAGAAAGGGGCGTTTACAGGAGCGACGGCGCAACGAATTGGAAAATTTGAACAGTGCGACGGCGGCACCATTTTTCTCGATGAAATTGGGGACATGACGCTTTCGACGCAGGCGAAAATTTTGCGCGTGTTGCAATCGGGTTCGTTCGAGCGCGTCGGGGGCAATCAGCCGATCAAGGTTGATGTGCGGGTCATAGCGGCGACGCATCGGCCGCTTGAGCAGGCTGTCGCGGCGCGGGAGTTTCGCGAGGATTTATTTTATCGGCTCAATGTCGTGCGAATTCACATTCCGCCGTTGCGCGAACGGCGCGAGGACATTGCGCTGTTGATAAATTATTTCCTGAAGAAGTTTGGGCAGGCGCAAGGTCGCGCGCCGAAGTCGATTGCGGGCCCCGCTGTGGAAATGCTGGAGCGATTTAATTGGCCGGGGAATGTGCGGGAGTTGGAAAATATTATTCAGCGCGCGGTAGTCATGGCGAAGGGCGACGTTATTTTGACGGACGATTTGCCGTCGCTGATTTCTAATTTGCCCACGCCGGAGAAACCTATCTCCACGACGGTTGCGCCTGTCGCGGAAGGAAGCGGGCCGGCGGATCTGGCGATGATTACGCGGACGTTGTTTAATTGGGCGAAAGAGAATCCCAAGCTGAAGATTCTTCCGGCGGTGGAGCGGGAGTTGATTATTCAGGCGTTGTTGGACACGAAGGGGAATCAGGTTCGCGCGGCGAAGTTGCTGGGGATCACGCGGGCGACGTTGCGGAAGCGGGTGGAGAAATTTCAGATCAAGCAGGAATTGGCGATTCAGTAGGGATTCTAATTTGACTGGAAGTTTGTTGGATCGGTTCTGGGAGGGGAAAAAACCGCTGAAGCGGTTCTAGCAGCCTGTCGGACTTAGAAGAGCAGTTTTAGATTGGGACTAATGGCATGCGGAATAGAGGTTGATGAAACAAGTTGGCCAAACTGAATAAATGGCGGGATGGGGGTGGACAGCGGCCGTATAGGTCGTCAATCCAA
>DASXZW010000131.1:0-11331 GCA_036501665.1 Verrucomicrobiia bacterium | reverse complement strand
CGCCGACGAAGCCGATGCCGTTCAATCGGCTGATTTTATCGGAAAAAAACGGGTAGTCAAACGCTCTTGGGGCTATAGCGCTGGTAAACGCAATGTCAATTACAACGAAACTGAAGAGCACAAAATCAAGCCGCACAAACTCCGCAATCTTCGCGACCACGAATGCATTTTGGTGCATTGTGAACGCGGCTTCAAACGAACCGTCCTTTCACCGTTGGAGCCGGATGGGGAAATCCCCTCATGGTACAAGCGATACTGGTTCTGATTTAACGTCTCTGCCACGGCGAAGGTTCGTTCTACTTCGGCGTGTTCCCTTGCGTTGTCGCGTATCCGGTTCGCCCGCTTAGGCGTCTGCGGCTACGTTTGAACGCAGGGAGCAAACCGTAATGATCAAGCAGTTGGGCAGTTGTAACCCGGCGCAGATGGCTCGGAAATTGACGAACGTTCCTTCGCTTTTGAGCAACACCAGAACAATTCGAACGGGGCATCAGGTTCGTGCAGGTACGAAGGTAGTCCTACATAGCTGGCTTTTCTGAGTTCTTGGAGAGATTCTGGACATTGAATGCGCGATTAACAATGGAAGCAAACACAGAGAAATTCTTGCGTATCGCCATCTGTCCCGCAGAATGTTGTTGTCATATCCGCTCCATGAGCAAAGAGCAAAAATCTGATAAGGCCGACCGCTATCCGACAACGGAGTGGACGGTCATCATCAATGTTTTACAAAAAGGGGATGACTCGGCGGCGTGGTCGGCGTTGGAGAAATTTTGCACCCAATACCGTCCGGCAATCATCAGTTTTTTTCTGCGGCGTGGCTGCGCAATCGATCGCGCCGAGGAGTTGACCCATAATTTCTTCAGCAGTCGCATTGTTGAACCTTGGAATTTGCGGCACGGCCTTCTCTCTTATTCGCTTGCGCCGGAGGACATTCGGGATCTGCCCTCGTTTCTGGAAAGACTGAGCGGCTCGGAACCGATGCCGCGTTTGGTGCAGAGCGTGTTGCCGAAGCTAGCGAATGAGAAAATTTCAGCTTTAAGCACAGCAAAGATCAAAGAAACTGATGAACTGGAACTGCGTGTTTATTTGGCAACCGGCCTGAATCAACTCATTGACGGCCCCTCGTTTTACGAGGAAGGAAGGATTGGGCGAGAATCGTTGTCGCCTGAAACGCGCGACCTGCTCGACCCGGACCATCCCTTGCACAAAACATTTTGGGTGAATCGCCTGTTGCTGCGGGATGCTTTCCCTTCAAACCTTCCTGTCTTTCATAGCTTTCTTTACGCGGCGGTTCGCCGTGAAGGGAGGAAGTTCCGCTGTTTTCTCGCGAATGTCCTCTGGTGGTTTTACAATGAAGAATTGAGGAAGGATTATGGCGTTACGGCAGGAGGGAAGGCTTCTCACGTTCCTCTTGAAGATTTGACGCTTCCTGGCGCCAAAGGCCAGCCGATGACCTTGGAAGACTTTGGGCGCGAGATCGACTACCTCTGCGCTATCGAGGTGATCCAAAGAGTCGCGTCGCATTCCAAGTATTCCAAACATCTCGTGGCTCACTTAAAAGGCGAAATATCGCAACGGGAAGCGGCCGAAGCCCTGGGAATTGCGGAAGGGGCGTTTCGCCAGCAATACCATCGCTTTCGACGGAGGCTTGCCGAAGAACTCGCTGTCGAAGTCCGCAAGTTGGTCGGGCCGGACGAAAAGGACATTATGGCTGAAATTTCGTATTTTTTATCCCTCTTGGACCGTTAAAGGGGGTAACGCTGCGCCTCTAATTCTCGATTCATTAATTAAAGGCGACGAGATAATCGTCGGCCCCACAATGATTGTTCAGATGAAAACTTGCGATAGTTGCGGCGGTCCACTCAGCGATGGCTTTCCCTTTATCACTTGCGGACGGTGCCTGTTTGGCGGCGTCCTCGGGCCCGATACGATTGTCGAGGATCCAATTCAGGTCACTCCCGATCAACCGGCTTCTCGACTGTGCACCGCCGGTCTATTTCCCCGACGCGATTTTTGGGAAAAATTCGACATTATTGAAAAGGTCGATTCCGGCGGTCAAGGGGCAGTGTGGAGGGTTTGGGATTTTGAATTTCGGAGGGTCGTCGCTATGAAGCGCCTGGACGTCAAAGCGTTGCGCTCTCCGTCTGCTGTGTACAGGTTTCTGGCTGAGGCCCAAATCACCAGCCAACTGCAACACCCGGGCATCCTTCCTGTATTCGACATAGGTTTGGACCCGGACGGTCAGCCATTCTACACAACGCAATTTCTGTCAGGGGAAACCTTCGCCAAGATCTGGCATGAGGCGCGCGAGACTCAAGGTTCCCGAGTTGCCATCAACCGCGCCCTGGAATTGATGCTGCGCGTCTGCGACGTAATGGCTCATGCGCATAGCCGCGGGGTGATTCACCGTGACTTGAAGCCAGCCAATATTCTGACGGGACCATTTGGCGACGTCCGCGTTATTGACTGGGGATCAGCATTTGTTCTTGGCACCGACGGCGCGGGCGTCGAGGAGCCTTTCGTGCCAATAAATCAACCGCCGATTCAGACAGGTCGCGAAGAGGCGATGCACGACGACCCTGATTCTCCTCTATCCACAAAAATTTCAGGTCTGCCGACGACAGTTCTGTTTACGGCGCCAGAGCTTCTGAGTGGCCAAATGGGACAACTCGGTCCTCAAACCGATGTTTATTCATTAGGCGTGATGCTTTACGAGCTTCTCTCTGGTCGGCCGCCGTACACGGATGAGGCCGGAAACATCCCACCGGTCGATCAGTTAAAAGAATGGATCAAAGACGGCGTTCTCAAACCCGTCCGCAAAGTCAACCCAAAAGCATCGCGCGATCTGGCGGCAATTTGTGAGAAAGCCATGGCGAAAAAGAAATTCGAGCGCTACCCAACAATGTTGATGCTGGCGGACGATATTCGTGCCGCGCTGGAGATTCGTCCTGTGCAAGCCCGCCGCCCAGGACTTGTTTTGAGGTCACAGCGATTTGCCCAACGCCATGCTGGCTACGTTTTGTTGGTTTGTTTGATCGCCGTCCTGGTGGCAGTCGGTTTCTCCGTTTCCGGAAGGCTGCGGCGCCAGCGCGATGTGGCGTTGCAAGTACAGGCCTTGCGCGATGGCGAGTTGGCTGCGAGAAACGGGCATTGGCGGGAGGCGTTGCGCCATTGGGATGAAGCCGAGGCTGCCGGATACAATGATACCATTACGCTTGGCCTTCAACGAGCGGAGGCGTGGACTGTTTTGAACCAACCAGACCGCTCAGGAGGCGAACTGCGAAAACTGATGAACCGCTCGGACTTAGGCCCGCTTCGTGGCTCCGTGTTCTTGAATATGGGGGACTTCGAACTTTTCGACAAAGCCACCGCTCCTGTGGGGGAAGCGCACATTCGCGAGTCGGAGGCGGCAGGGCTGGGTCACGCCGATCAATTGGTCGCCGAAGGATTGTTGGCGGAGTCGGCTCCCAAGGCGCTGGCCTGTTTTCAGCAAGCATTGCAACTCGACCCATATTCCTACACGGCGCATATTCACAGTTTAGGGATGGAATTCGTCCTTGGGCATCATTCCGAGCTTGTTAACCATATCCGAGTTTTCTCAATTTTGTATCCTGACGATCCATCACCCCATTATCTTGCAGCGACCGAATCGGCCCTGAGCGGTCATCTGTCCGAGGCAACCGCCGCCCTGGAACCGCTTCGCCAATCGATGAGCGAATCCTCCTGGAATAAACTCGCTCTTGGGTACCGAAAGGTCAGCGAGGCGGCGCAGTGCTTCAACATTGATCAATATTTGACCGGAGACACTTTCGACTCCCAGAAACTTTATCGACTTATGAACGAAGCCGGCGCTCTTATTACTGCCAGCCTTCCGCAGACAGGCGGCGAAGCCGCCCAACTCCGCGAACCGAATTTGCCGTGTCTTGAACACGGTTTTCTTGATGGAGTTGCTGCGGTGCAGGCGCTCGGGTTGCCTTTTTACAAGGACATCGCCTCCGCAGTCGCTCAGGTCAAGTCCTGTTGGCTGTTGTGTCCCGAAGCTTCGCTTCCATTCCGCGCCGCCGCGATGCTTGAAGCCCGCCAGCCAACCGTTGGGGAAAAGTCAATTTCCCTCCTGTCGATCCAGGCGGAGCTTTTTCAAATGGCCGCCGATTCCTCATCTTTTCTTTCTGACGTGCCACGGACGGCGAGATACCTCGCGACAAGGGCGGAATTTGAATTGATACCGAGGCGACCAACAAATGCGAATGCCGTTCGCAGCGACTGTTTGCGAAATATTCAAACGGCGTCCGTCTCACAGGCGACGTCCCCTGCTGAATGCGGCGCTTACTTTACGATAGCCTGCAAATTAGGCGATTACGATTCGGCCCGACAACTGCTTGACAGATGGGAAAGGGCCCTCCCGACCGAGCCGGAAGTGCGCCGCCACCGCATTGAACTGGATCTCATGGTCGGTAGCTTTGGAGCCGCAACGCAATTGATTGACAGACTGCTCGCTACAGATCCAAACGATTCGTGGCTCCTTGATCAGCGTCGGATTGTTGCTGATAAACTGAAAGGTTTGCTTGATTCCCTCGATCACAGACTGGCAACACCAGGAGTAACAAATAAATCGACTTTGTAGTCGCCAGGATATATCAAAAGCTTAATGCTAATGAGTTGTGAGTTCCTTTTCTGCGCAGCGAGGGACTGTGGAGAGTTGGAGTGACAACCGGCTTTGCCATGTGGACTAAATTAAAGCGCGCAATTCAGTTATTGTCCTGCGCATGGTTTGCGTTCAGCGCTGGCGCTCAGCCATCGATCCCTGCGACCTCACTGCCGGCTCTGGTCGGAGAATACAGTCTCTCATATGTTCGAACCAACACGGATATTTCCGGGTTGATAGGAGTCCCGGGATCAAACTACTGGGATTTCTCTCAACCGCAGGCGACGGACGATGATATTGGCCGGATGGACGTTGTTCCGGTTTCGGACGGCGGTAATGGCAGCGCCTTTGCGGAAGCGACGTTTGCGGAGAAATTTACTGGAGGTTTAATATCGGGCACGTCCTGGGAATACTATGATGAGAATGCAACGGACGGTTTGGTTTTCTATGGAACTTATGAACCAGTGGGTTATGGCGCGGATCCATCAGTTCCGATCCTACCGCCCACATCCATCATGCCTCCCGTCTTGTTCTATGGAGAGTCGTGGACCAACGGCTACGGCTTTGATGTGGTGGATCCTCTGTTCGGTGACATTCCCGCGGTCTATCAGGCAAACGACGCAGTAGATGCTTACGGCATCTTGAAATTGCCGGGGTTTGGTGAGGTTCCCGCTTTACGATTGACGCAAATCGAGAATTATTACGAAGACGTATTTGGAGATATGTTTCTTTTCCAAAGCGATACTAACTGGCAGTGGCTGACACCAGGTATTGGGTTTGCCGCCCAAATCGTTTCTTACGCGCCAAACGCAAGTTCGGCGGCGCAGCCTTACACCAACGGTTTTTCCCGGGTTTTTCTCTTGCCACCTTCGGCGTCTCCGACTGCAGTCAGCCTCACTGTGCAATCGAATATAGCGGCGCTGGCCTGGGGATCAACCCCCAACGCCAACGGCTACGTGGTCCAGACTTCCACCAACCTCGCACTCACCAACTGGACAACACTAGCGCAGTTGACTAATTTCTCCATCTCCTTTCCAACAATTACCGGAACTGACCAACAGTTCTTTCACGTCATCGGGCAGCCATGAAGAGGTTGGGTTTTCACCGCTGCAAGGCGCTTTGGCTGTCGGGCAACTCGGACACAGATCAAGTCCTCCTTGTATCGAAAGGATTCACTTTGATTGAACTTCTGGTGACGACGGCCATCGTCGGCGTTTTGGCAGCGTTGCTTCTACCCGCCCTCGCGTCCTCAAAGCAACAGGCATATAAGGCAAAGTGCATCGGGAATTTGCGGCAACTCAGCGTCGCTTTGCAGCTTTATGTTTCAGACCAGGATTATTTTCCACTCGCAACGTCGGGAAACGGCTTCGGCGCTTGGCAACTGGCTTTGCTTCCATCTGTCACTTCCAACTCATTTTACTGCCCGCAACAAGTACGCGCGCAACCGAGTTATCTCCACCTCACTGGCTCTACAGAGCCGGAGGTCCTGCCACATTACGGTTACAACATGCTGGGCGCTGCGTGGAGCGGCATCGCACAACCAAGCCTTGGCCTCGGCGGCGATTTTTCTGTCGCAGGGACTAATTCCAGCTATGGCACCGTGCCACAAAGTCGTGTCCTTGCGCCTGCGGAAATGATCGCGTTGGGAGACAGCGGTGGTTACGTCTCTCCTCCGCTCGTCAAATCGGCAGATCCGTTCCTCCTTCTGTATATCTCGCTTCCCTACATCATTCCAACGATCGATCAACCGGCCGTCGGGAATTGGCACGACGGCGGAGCCAATATGTTTTTTTGCGACGGCCATTGTGAGTACGCCAAGCAATCCAACTGGATCGCCGCGACCGACTCCGCCCGCCAGCGCTGGAACAGCGATCATCAGCCGCATCCAGAATATTGGGGCGGGCAATAATCGGTTAAGCCACTTTGTTTATGGCATGTCGGCGGAAGATATATCATGCGTCCGATTCATCGCGCCTTACTTCATATATTTCCGAGGTAAGAATAGCGATTTGCCTACTGCCGTTTACCTTTGCGGTTGAAAAGAACAGAACGTGATGCCACGTCTCATGGAAAAACAATTTGTCGCATTTCGATAATGAGATCTCTGACGAAAGTCCGATAATCTCTACCGCTGCAGAACTCGGTAAAATCGCTGTTCATCCGAAGTGATCGCGTTGGTCACTGACAAAACTATATTGGAAGCAGTCACAGGGCCGCCAAGATCGATCCAGTTCGTCAGGCTTAAATTCGTAATGTATTGCAGTTGATAATTCATCCCTTGCGCAGCCGACCACGAAAGCACGATGCCATTTGTCATCGTGGCCACTGATTGAAACGAAGGCGCCGCCTGGACAGTCAGCAGAGCCACAGAGCTGGTGACGACACCGTTGCTGTTGCTTAATACGGCGTCATAAATACCACTACTGTTCGTCGTGACATTTAGGACTTGCAGACTTAGATTTGTAGCGTCGGAAATATTTGTGCCATTCACTCGCCACTGATAGTGTAGCGGCGAAGAAGAATTTGTTGGGGATATTGCAAAAATCACGCTCCCGCCGCTCACCACCGTTTGCGCTGCTGGTTGAATCTCAACTGGGAACGCCCCGCCGTTTGCGATAATACCGGCGAAAACATTGGAAGGCAAATCCGCGGGCGCCAGGTTTGTAATGAGATCAAAGACGCCCCCCGCCCCATTTGTGTCCACCCATTCTGTAAGCAGGTCGGGAATGATTCCTCCGGATGAACTCGGACCTTTATTATCTGTTTTCCAAAAAAAGAATCCGTCAAGGCAATCATAGGAGTCATCTTGTCTTATCCCAACGAGTGTCGTTACAAACTGCATATACTGGCCCAATCCAAACGCAGGGTATGTAGGCGAATCATCGAACTCCAACGTCGTTCCGTCTACGCTCGTGTGGTGCGGAGACATTCGATCATAGGGGTCAAGAGGATTATCTCCCTCGTTTAAGGCGTATCGCAAGGCATCCGCAGGCCATTTATGTAAATGCGAAACGGGATCGGTCAATAAATTAGGACTGCCGTCGGCCCAGTATTGAGGAGGATCGTTAAATGGAACGGGAATCGAATAAGGATAGGGCACTGGAGGATTAACCAAGAGCCTTTGATACCAATTGAAATGGTCATACCCGAGTTCGCAAGCAGCGGTAACTAAAGTTGACCCCGGCGCTTGGGGCGTAAATACGGCCATTAAAGTCTTACTGTTATTTATGATTAGCCATTGAAGACTTCCAGAAAGTATTTGAATACGGATCGCGCTATCCTTGCCATTCGGCTTCAGCGTAAAATCATCTGTTACAGTTGTTGATTCCGATGGAATTGTAATCTCAGCGTTAGTAGTGCAATAGTTCATTTGACTGATCACTGCTGAATAAGTTCCAGGCGAAATACCGGCAACGGTATAACTTCCGTCGCTGGCACTTGTCGCTGAATAATCCCCGATTTGCACCAACACATCGGCAATCGGTGATCCGTCGCAAGTGCAATAAACGTGCCCTGTAACAGTGACTCCAGTTGAAGCCATGCCGCAATAAAGTTGCGCGGAACCGCTGCGGCTATCTTGCCAAACATAGGCTGGGCTTCCCGATGAATTGATCGTGACTGCACCGTTGTCGGCGGCACCCGGGCTGTCCGAAACATCGCACTCCGAGGTTGTTTCGAGCAAGGAGCGCGCGTAGATTTGTGAATTGGTGCCTTCCCGCGAATCGGTCCATGAGCAGACCAATTGTCCCGGCGCGGAGGCAAGGCCGGGCCAGCGGGCTATGGCTTGGGGCTGGGAAACGATGCTATTGTCAACCAACACGACTCCCTGCGGGTTTAGTTGCTCCCACACCACCGAGCTAGCCGTAGTGGACCAGACAACGTCCAAATTCCCATCGTATCCTCGAATGATAATGGGGCGCCCTTCGAGGCCGCTGACATTGGGGGTATCGGCGATCTCATTGTAAACATCCGTGGTCGAGTTTGCGTAACCCACCGTCAGACCGCTCAAGCTTGGATCTTGATAAATCCAGACAACATGAGGATTGCCGTTGTTGTCCACCGCCACGCTCGGGTAAGAGACGTCGTAATTGGGCGTCGCGGTCTCAAGGTCATACCAAGCCTCGAAGATCGAGCCGGCAATCGGGTTGCCGCTGTTATCGAGGGACTCCGAGGCTATGAAAGCGCTGTAAACGGGAACTTCGATTGGGTCGAAAACACCCTCCCACTCGTCGAGCTCCGTTTGGACGTCAGCAACAACCACAGGCAGTTGAGTCGCAGGGTTAATCGCAATGGCGGGCGTCAAGTCGGATTCATTATCGGCAAGTGTTGGGCTCATAAAAAACGCATTCAAGGCTACTTGTTTTCCACCGGAAACTTTGATATAGATCAAGCCACCGAAGCTGAAAGTTGTTGCGATAATGTGAGAGTTTCCGGTGCTGTCCACCGCGATGTGAGGGAAGCCGTACCCAGTGCTTTTGTACATGCTCGTGGCGGGCACCGTGACGGTCCCGTCTGGTCCGACCTGCGCATACATGATCCCAAGGCTTGGGTCCTGCCAGACAACATTGATGTTGCCAAGTTGATCTGCGGCGGCATCCGGCAACGCGCCCGCGCTGATCATCAATGAAGACCCCAAGGAGGCGCATGGGTCGCCGCCCGCACGGCTTGGAATTAAGTTGGCGATTAACAAGGTGCCGATTGTCAAAGCCCGAAGCCGATTCGCCAGCTTCACAGAGATTCTTTTGGTTTTCTCGATTGGAATTTTAGCATTCATAAACATGGTTTATTGTCCTATGGCGCGATAGAAGCGTCCGGTCTTAACGGCGTTTGTATCCGTAAATGATTCAACACTGTTAGCATTGGTGATTTGCCAAATATTGGTCCAGTTCGCCAAATTGGAAGAGGCTTGCACCTGGATGGCGGCTCCAGCCTGTCCGCCGAGAATCTGAAACTGAAATTGACCGTTAGAGTTAAATCCGCCGGGCTCAATGGTCAGCGGTTGGCTGCTTGGGCACTTGCCCAAGGCGCCGGCACTGTAGATACCCGCGATCTCGGCTGACGTGAGCGCCCGATCATAGATCGAGATTTCATCCATCAGCCCTTGCATGAAAAAGCCGTCCGCCTGCCCAATAGTCAACGGAGCGTTCGCCGCTGGAATCGCCAGACTATTGGTTTCCTCGAAAACTTGTGCGCCATCAATATAAATTTGCAAGGCGGCGCCACCCCGCGTTAACGCCAAGTGGTACCACTGATTGGTTTGGGGATTAAAAGGAGCTTGAACCAGGAAATGAGCGCCGATGCCCGATCCGTTGATAAAAAGGTATATCTCTCCGCCGCCAAAACCGAAGACCCACTTGTCGTGCGTCCCAGTCTCTTCATCATGCGCCAAAAACCCTACGCTTCCGTCGCCAGCGGCAAAAGATGAATTGGTCGTGGCGAAGTTTGCCCAGAATTCGAAGCTGAAGTCGTTTGTGCCGAAGTTCCACAAAGGACTGTTCGGCACTTGAAGGTACGATGAGACGCCGTCGAAGCTGAACGCCTCGCCAACCTCTCCCGGAGCGTACGCACCGGTTCCCTCCCAAACGGCGTCGTTGGTTCCAGCATAATCGCTGGTATCGCCGTTGCCGGTCCACCACGCGATCATCCCACTGGGTGCGCTCGGACAAATTGAACCGGTCACGACCGTCAGAACCGCAGGCGGCGCACTGGTAACTATCCCAACTGGATTGCTTACCATCACTTTATAATTGCCAGCCTGCTGACGCGTGACATCATTGAAACTCAGGCTTGAGTTCGTCATCCCGGGTATGTTGGCGCCGTTGAAGAGCCACTGATAAGCCAGTGGCTGATCGCCTGACACCGCAACGCCAAATTCGATCGCGCTTCCGACCGAGGCCGTTTGCGATGGCGGAGGAGTGACAACGACGGGCAGCGCAAGAATCTGGACTTGGACAGGCGCGCTTGGCAGACTTCCACCAGTGTCGCTCACTGTGATTGTATAGGCTCCTGAAGCGCTCTTGCTCAAGTTCGTCAGCACCAAGGTGGCATTGGTGGCTCCGACGATGTCAGATCCGTTGTGAAACCATTGAAATCCCAGGGGGCCAGGCCCAGTCGCGCTGGCATATAGAGTCAATGTCGTGCCGACGGCGGCAATAGAGTTCGTGGGCGAGACCGCCACGCCATACGGCAGGACATTTTCAACCTCCAAAGTAAGTACGCCGTTGGCCGCGTTGGTCTGCCAGTCATTGCTGAGGGGAAGACTCAGATTCGTGAACGAGAGATTGTTGCTTCCATAATTCAGCACCGCGAAAGAATCGCCAATGTTAGGCTGATAACCCGCGTTTAAATGGCCAGCAAGCGTTCCGCCTAACGTGGCGCTTCCACTGAATGCGATTTTACCAAAATCGGATGGGCTATTAAGCCCAAAGTCGAGTTTTCCCGCCAACTGAGTAAAACCGTTGGCAAAGGTCGTTGTCCCGTTGTTTATGACAATTTCTCCAGAATTAATTGTCGTGGTGCTCGTCGGCTGAATCACCCCACTATTCTCCGCCTCCAATGTCCCGGCGTTGTTGAGGCTGGTCCCCGCAATCGTGATCGTTCCCCCGCTCGTGTCCGCCGAGATCGTCCCTTGATTGACCACAGTCACGTTGCCCGGGCCATACCACGGATAGTTGGCATACGCTCCAATC
>DASXZW010000130.1:0-10209 GCA_036501665.1 Verrucomicrobiia bacterium | reverse complement strand
CAACGATTCCAAAAACATGGTCAGTTTCGTGGATGGCCATGTTAATTATATTAAAATTTACTGGGATGCGAACACCGCGCCGAAACATTTCGAAGCATGGCACTATGATCCGCCTGCCAGATACGATTATCAATGGAGCGGAGATTGATTATGAGACGCGCCTTTACACTCATTGAATTGCTGGTGGTCATCGCCATCATCGCCATTCTCGCTGCCTTGTTGCTGCCGGTTTTGAGCCGCACCAAGGCAAGTGCAAAACGAACGGTCTGCATGAATAATTTGCGGCAAATCACCTTGGATGTTCGGATGTATGCTGACGATTCAAATGATACCGCGCCTAAAACTACGGAGACGACTAATTCCGTTCTCATGTATTTGGATGGCGCGACGGCTTTCAAAGAACTTCTGGAAAGCCATAGCTTGTCAAACCTGTTTAGCTGTCCGGCGGATACATTTTACTACAGTTACGGCACAAACGCTGGTGGCGGCTATGTGGCGCAGAGCCTTCACGCGCAGTTCACTTCTGATTATTCAAGCTATGGATTCAATGGAGGGCAAATGACTGTATTCGGCACAAATACTCCCGGCATCGCTGGCCGTAAATTGAGTTCAATAAAAGAGTCGGTCAAAACCGTTCTTGTTGCGGAGATGTCAGCCTATTTTCCTTGGTCATGGCATCGGCCAAAGCCTGGAGCGCCACTTTTTAATGACGCGAGAAACGTCGTCGGCTTCGTGGACGGTCACGTTAACTACATCAAAATTTATTGGAACAGCGCCGATCCATCTTCCCCCACGTGCGCATACGACCCGCCCACCGGATACGATTACAAATGGAGCGGAGATTGAACCCCAAAACGCCGCGCCATCATGATGAATGCAAATTGTGAATCCTTGGAGCATTCAAGATGCGACTCCGTCCAATGAGTGTATGAATTCAAAATTATGAAACCGACAATCATCCTCTGCCTCGCATTGGCGTTAATGACATTTAAGTTGCGTGCGCTGGAGCTTGCGATTGAATCATCAAAAACTGTTTTGAAAAGTTCGGAAGCAGTTTCGTTCGTAGTCACATTCCATAACAACAGCACAAACAACGTGCTTCTAAGTTGCGGGGCAGTGTTGGGAAATGGCCAGCAGTCGTGGAATAGCTTGGAAGCCGAACTGAAAAATGAGGCCGGCCAGCAGATACCCATGACGCTCCACTGGGGCGTTGGCGCTGTGTCAGGCCGGATATATTTTCTTGGCTTGCCGTTGCGCGCCGGAAGCAGCTACGGGTTGTTGGTGAACCCAAACGATTATTACGTTGGTGGTGGAGAATGCTTGAAGCCCGGCAAGTATGAAATCAATTTTGCTTTCCACGGAAAACAGCCATCTTCAACTATCCGCGATTCGACACAAATGCCCGCTTGTTGGGAAGGTGAAGTTCGGTCGAACACTTTGAAATTCGAAGTTCTTGCAGAGTAGTAGCCATGAAACCGAACATCATCCTCTGCCTCGCGCTCGTTGCATTTAATTTGTCGTTGCAGGCACGCGGAGTTCGTTTGTGGAGTGGCGCGGAATTGATGGAGGCATCCGATTTGGTTGTGGTCGGCCGGCCAATTAAAGTAAAAGATCTGGATGAGTCAAATTCACTCGGTTGGGATAAATCAATAGGCTGGTCTCAATTAACATTTCGTGGCGTTGAAACAACTTTCAAGATTTCCGAGATTCTCAAGGGAACGCCCGCGAGCGACCAGGTTGTTTTGCACCACTATCGTTTTGATAAAGTCAACCCGCCCAATGGCCCGACCTTTGTGGAATTCACACCCGGTGATACAAATGAATATCTGCTGTATCTGATAAACGATGGAACAAACCGATATGCTCCCACTTCCGGGCAAATTGATCCGCAATTTCCGATTAAGCCGTCTGCGAATTTCATCGGCGTTGCCCCACAACCTGCGACTAATAAGGATTTGACGAAGCAGATTGCCGAAATTCTCACCGAGTGTCAGAAAATCAAACCCGGAATGTCGCGCGCGGAGTTGTTAAAAGTCTTCGGCACGGAGGGTGGCCTCTCGACCGCCGCGCGGCGAATTTTTGTTTATCGCGATTGCCCCTACATCAAGGTTGATATTGATTTTACTCTTCAAAACTCGAATCAGAAGACAGTTGAAGAGCGACCGACAGACACCATCATCAAAATTTCCAAGCCGTATTTAGATTGGAGTATCGGCGATTAAACCATGAAATCCAAACTTATCAGCCGCCGCGCGTTCGAACCCGTATACGCAACGTTGGCAAATGTCATCCGGCAACGGCGCGAGGCCAGACGATTGTCGCTGAACCCGCTGGCGGATTGACACGGCTCTCGTGGCTAATGATCAGCTTCATCGAAACGGACCACGCGTTTGAAAATGTATGTGATACACAAAATGCACGGACGATCCGTGTAGTGTCAGATGCGTGGTCACGGCCAAGACGCAATACAATCTAGCAAACGCACGGGAATAATCGTTTCCGCCGAGCGCGACGGGTATGATCGACCTAACGCATCGGTCATCCAAATTGAGTGTCAAATGCAGCTTCGGGCCAAGGGCTTTCTAACGAACAACGATTTCTTGTCGGATTTCTCTGGCGGGTGCTATGAGGGAATCAGCATGGCGGTGAAACTCGAAAAGGACCTGGCTGGCTCGCGACGATTGGGCCGCCGGAAAGATAAAATCGTCAACCGACACGGACCAGAAAACTTTTTTGGTCATGGGCGTTTGCCTTTTGCAGCCGATCTGGAAAGGCAATGACTATCGGCGGTGGCGTCGCCAGCAAGCCGGAAGCAGAATGGCTGGCGCAAGAGATGAACTGGTCCATCAGCCGGCCAATGTGAGGTTTCGGTTGCGGACGGATTTGCTGTCGGATTTCTTTTCCTGCGGGTGCTATAGTGCGGGCAAAGATGAACGACGAAGCAAAACAACTGCGTAGATTTGCTGAACAAGGCGACGAAGATGCCTTTAACGAAATCGTCGCGAATCATTTTGCCTTGGTCTATTCGACCGCCCTGCGCCAGCTCAATGGTGATGCGCAACTTGCCCAGGATGTCGCGCAGATTGTGTTCATGGACCTTGCTCGCAAGGCCCGCTGGCTGCCTTCGGACGTCGTGCTGGCGGGTTGGCTTTACAAGGCGGCGCGGTTGTCGGCCGCCAAAGTGGTCCGGACCGAGCAACGACGACGCAGTCGTGAACAGGAGGCTTCGCAGATGAAATATCATGAAACCGAGACGCCACCCGATTGGGAGCGACTTCGCCCGGTGCTCGACGCGGCCATCGGCAAGTTAAACGCAAAAGAGCGCGATGCGGTTCTTCTGCATTATTTTGAGCAGAAGAGCTTTCGCGCCGTTGGCAGCTTCCTCGGCCTGAGCGACGACGCGGCGCAAAAGCGGGTTAGCCGGGCTTTGGACAAACTGCGCGCGATCCTGATTCGTGGCGGAGTGGGAGTATCGATTTCATCTTTGTCAACTTTCCTTAGTGCTGGAACCGTGCCCCTAGCGCCTGCCGGCTTGGCTTTGACAGTGGCTAAATCCTCCCTGAGACAGGCGGCAGCGATGGGCCCGTCAAATTGGACGGAGATATTAATTCAAAATCTCGCCTCAGCCAAAGCCAAGCTAACCGCCGCAGGTTTGCTAATCTTCTT
Organism: Verrucomicrobiia bacterium; assembly: GCA_036501665.1. Lineage (GTDB taxonomy): Bacteria > Verrucomicrobiota > Verrucomicrobiia > Limisphaerales > Palsa-1400 > DATAUD01. Next base: position 6,543 of record DASXZW010000130.1, on the reverse strand, counting down.
GTGTGGTGGTGTGACGTATCTGGTTTATGGCGTCCATCCGGTCCAGGCTGGAGCGTTCACTCCTGTGGATTTGACCGCCTATTACAACGGGGGTTTGGATAAAAGCTGGACACCAGAATATGGGAATAATTATCTGGCTGCATTGGGGGAGGGACGCCACGACTTCAAACGAGTGCCATTTGAGATACGCGGTGTCGTTCAGCTTGAAGGAGGCGAATGGAAACGACGGGGCTACAGTTATCCAGAGACCGTCGAAGGAATCCATGTTGGGATGTCGGGCCGCAGGATTCATCTTTTACATGCCAATTCGGCCTTCGACGACCCAAAGGGAACAACCGTAGCCAGCTTGGTCTTGCATTATTCCGATGGTGACCAAACCCGTTTCGATATTCGCCAGGGAGTTGAGGTGCTTGATTGGTGGGAATGGCCGCGCGCGCCAGTTAAACGACCGACAGATGCAAATACTATTGTCGCGTGGACCGGCAGCAATCCGGCCGCCGAACATCAGGGCGCGCGGATCCGGCTTTTTGAGACGGCTTTCCTAAACCCGCAGCCGGAAAAGGAAATCCAGTCCATTGACTATGATTCGGCCATGGCCAACTCAGCTCCGTTCATGGTGGCGCTTACCATTGAGCGATGAGAGTGATTCTATGAAAGTTGAGCGAGGTTTTGTGAAAATGATGACGTGGCTGAAAGTGAAACGCGCGGTAACTGTTGGCGCGGGGGTGATAATTGCTGTCGCCGCCTCAATGATTATGTTTGCACAAACCAATAAGGAGGCGGCCGACCCTTTCGGCGGCCATGATACGGCAGACGGAAAGACGCTGATTGTTCCGGGAGAGTCTGTTGGCCCGTTGCGCCGCGGGATGACCAGCAATGAAGTGGTGGCGATTCTGGGCCAGCCGGAGAGAATGCAAGGCAAGATAATGGTCTATGGCAAAACATTTGGTTTGGCGATTGCTTGCAAAACTCCGGTAGGAGTCGCTGCCGTTTTTTGCGGCGATTCCTCTGGCGACGACCCCGGCGTAAAAGCTTTCAAATGCCGCACCAAAGAGGGCATCGGGATGGAATCCACTCGTGCAGAAATCATCAAGGCTTTCGGCCAACCCACCTCGGCCAAATCAGGAGACGCCGGACTTCACCAGGAGGAATTGGTCTATCAGTCACTCGGACTGACGTTATGGTTAGAGAACGGAAAGGTGTACAACATCCTGGTTGATTTCCGAAAAACCCACCAACCACCGCCCAGCAATAAGTGATGCAATGAATTCATCCCAACACCCAAATTCCAAAAAGAGCGGGTTCACACTGGTTGAAATGCTGGTGGTGATTGCAATTATTGGCATTCTGGCGGGATTGCTGCTGCCTGTGTTGGCGTCCGCCAAGCGAAAGGCGCATGAAACGACTTGCCTGAATAATGTCCGGCAACTGGCTCTCGTCGGTTTCATGTACGCCAATGAGAACGGCAGTCCAATACTTTTCAATAATCCGAAATACCCCGATGGCTCATGGATGGGCAGCCTGGTGGACTCGGTCAAGAACAGAAAAACTTTCGTTTGTCCAACCGCTCCGCTGCATGACCCTGCTCCAGACAGCGGCAACCGGCGTGGTTCCGCCGATGCGGCCTGGGTGCGATGGACCTCGGACGCCCGCGAAATGTTCGTCGGAAGTTACGGTTACAACGGCTGGTTGTATTCCGATTTGCCTAAATATTATCCCCAGTCCGTCGAATTCGTTTATGTAAAGACCGACTCCATTGAAAACAGTTCGCAAACGCCGGTTTTTGTTGACGCGAATTGGGTGGACTTGTCACCCAAGGAAACCGATTCGCCGTGGCCTGATCTTTATGCCGGAGCTCCATTCGGAACGAGCAATGACGACGCGATGGGCCGTTGCACCATTGCGCGCCATGGCATCAGCAATGCCTCAGCCGCTCCTCGCGCTCTGACCACGGGACAAAAACTGCCTGGCTCGGTCATCATTGGATTTGCCGACGGCCATTCGCGCTTAACCAAGCTAGAAGATTTGTGGACTCTCAACTGGCATCGTGGATGGCAGGTTCCGCCCACTCGGCCGAATGTAGGACAATAATAAAGGACGCATATATGAACCAAGCCCCGGCAGTACGTCTAACTAACGGTGATGGCCCTGAAACTCGCCCTCTGGCGTCAATTCTAGTTATGCGGACGAACCCATTTTTACGACTTGTCGGAGGATTGTGGGCTTCTACTTTCGGACGATTGGATGGATATACACAAGAACACCGTGCGTTTCTTTCCTCTGGATGTGTCTGCCAAAACTGCAACCGACGACTGATGAGGGGTGGCTGATACCGAAAGTTATATTTTATGATTCAATAGGCGGAATCGTTCCGTTAATGCAAGCAAGATTGCGCGCCGAATATTGCGAATGCCCGGCCTGCCTGCATCGGTGGCAGCCCAGAGGAAAGGACTGAAGTATGAGGTATCATATTTGACGGTTCACGTTTCACTAACGAGACTCAGACAGTTGTCCTGTGGGTCGGCTGCGGGGTTTGTGGGTATGGTTTATGAGGTTGGTCTAACAGTTTAAAAGAGAAATAGGCACGGATGTTTGAGCGGATGTTATTGAATTTAATTGTTCGGCCATAAAATGAAACATACACTTATTCTGATGTTACTGGTGACTGCGACAGTGCTCGCATCAGGCGATGGTGCCGATTGGTCAAAGCCAGTCAAAGGACTTCGCGCCCGTCTTCTGGTGCTGCCATCACAGAAGGGGGACTCCCCGTTCTGTCGCGTGTTCCTTGAGTTCGAGAATGTTGATGATGTCATGGGGCAGAAGAAGATTCGATTTGCTCCAGATAAGCTGACACTACGAGTCAGTGACAAGGAGGGCAAAGAGTTGTCTCTTGCCAACGGAGAGTACGACGGCTTTTCTCCGAATTGGGAGACTATTGCGCTGCCGTATGCCGGTAGTTTGAAGTTTCAGATAAGCTTCCCGGGCCTCGGGTACAACCCCAAGTCGGACAAGGTTATCATAGATATTGGCCCTCGCAAGGTGTGGGTCATCCCACAAGATGGCTCGACATACTATTTGTCCGGTAGCCTTTCGATTGAGAGAGAGAAGTCAGATCATCCGTATATGGATTGGAGTGGCACTCTTGAGTTGCCTAAGGTTGCAATTCCGAAAGCAAAGTAGGCCGAACCAAGCGCTTCACCTAACTGCTGTTCGCTCGCGCGGCCGGCGGCAGTTGTGCTTTCACTTTAGGCCACATCGAACTTATGAAAGAACCATTTTCACAATCATCTGGATGTTGGATTTCTAGATTAACTTGTCCATGTAATTACTACATCTGGATTTACGTAATGACTGAAGGCGCATACCCATTTGAGGATTTGCGTTGAAATGACAACCAGGTGGCCTAACCTTGGTATTTCCCATTACCTTTTGCCGGTAGTCGGCATTGCGGTTGGGCTTTTCGTGCTCAGCTTTGGCATCGCGGATCTCTGGCAGAGCCTTCGATGCAAGAGTTGGGATTAAACCAGCGGAATCATCCGCACCGCAAAAACCGAGAAAATCAGCATGAAACATTATGACGTTGAGATCTATTATGATTACAACGTTGGAGGCATCCGTTATACTGGAACGCGCGTCGCTTTTGGGATAAACCCGGCTTGGTGTGGAACGCCGCCGTACGGCCACCAGGAAATAACGGGCGGAGGTGCAGAGGAGCAAGCACGAGGTCTTGTGGCGCGCTATCCGCCGAGCCAGCACGTTTCAGTATTTTATTCTCCCACTCATCCAGAAGAGACATTGCTTGAACCGGGAATAGGCGGCGGGACATGGGCGCAACTCGGCTTTGGCTTTTGGTTTTTGACTGGAAACATCGTGCTGTTGATTGCACATAGGAAGCTATCTCATAAATTCCGGCGGCCTGGGGCGCACATCTCCTGAGGAAGCGCGCAGAGGTTCGCGAAACTTTTCTGTCGGATTTCTCAACCGGCGGGTGCTGTATTTAGGCATGCAAATGGGTCGCGACCAGCGGCCAAAATAAAGAGACACAACAATATCATGATAACCTTTCTTTCGGCGTTGATGGTTCTTGGATTGCTCATCTGGGCCGTTCGAATGAAGAAGTATTATCAGGCGTTCCTTGCCTTGGTGACACTTCTCAGCATCAGCGCCTGCATCGTTGGAATCTCTGAAGTTCATTTCGGCAGAGATTTGCCGGGGAGTGTATTGATCGCTGTCGGTCTTGGGAGCCTGCTTTGGATCGGAGCAGCGGTCAAACGGTTGTATTTTTGCGCCAAATGAACGAAAAGCGGATCATCGCATTTACCTCCCTTGGCTTGCTGATCACCGCCTTGCTTGGCCCATTTGTGATCGCCGCGTTCGGAGGGGACAATTTGGCCGGAGGCTTCGCTCTGGTCGCTGGTCTCCTGGCCCTCCTGTTTGGCGCGCTCAGTTGGGGTGAACGCATCGGCAGGATTGTGACGGTTACGTTGCTGCTCCTGGCTGGTGTCGGTGGAGTCAGTCTTGTGGTCATCACGGTCATTAGTTCGCATCTCAAGCACGCAAAGGAGGCCCGGTTGCAGGCAGCAAGCGAACATGAACGGGCGGAAATGCAGGCGGTGCATACAGGACTGGAATCGCCCGCCAGTGAAATGGGCGACTTTGCCGCCGACATCACTAACGGCAATGTTCGATGTGTTTTGATGAGTGTGGGACAGACAACGGTTTTCCCAAACAAGGAATACGCCAACCCGCTACGATCAGCTTGGGGCGATAAGGCAAAGGGTATGCCCTGTTTCACGATCACCTACCTTGTTGAAGAGTTTGGCGAAGCGCCACCCAGGACATTTTCCGGCGGAAATGTGGAAGTATTATCCGGCGGCAAACCTCTTCGAGTTGGAGGGGGGACCTACCAAAAGTGTTTCGGCTACGAGGCATTTCAGAGTTTCCTGGACTTTGGCAAGCCGGCGGTTAGCGATCCGAAGCGCGCGTACATCATGCAGGCGGTCTCATTTGGAGCGCTCCCCAATCTTCAGCCGTTGACCCTGAACATCGAAGCTGGCTTCGGCAAAGACACCGAGAAATTTCAGTTCGATTCCATACGACTGCAATAATGACTCGACGATGAAAATATCATGTCCTTTATTCTCAGTTTGCCTCGCTGTCGTATTTTGCGGATGTCGCCAGTATTCATCAAGCACAGTGCCAGCGGGCAGTTTCCGATTGGTTATTGACGACATAGTAAAGGACGAAACTTTTAGAGTCGCTGTTCTGAGGGTTTCATCTACGCGGGCCGCCACTCTTTCGATTGACGGACAGGACGCACATGCCGCCGGTGAGCTTTTGATGCCGGGGGCGGGCAAGTTGCGGGAAGGCAGGGCTATTTTCCTTGCCAGCCGAACGACCAATTCATCCAACACGAACACTCTGATCCAGGTCAGCTTTCAGGTGAAGTCTGAAGGAGGAGATGGAGAGATGTCGATTCAAGGCGATGTTCAGTCTGGAGGGACCACAGTTTATACTATATCCACTAATACCCAATTGGCGGGCTTTCTGAGCGTCACGGGTACGAACGGCAATTATCCTTTGGAGACACCATTGGAGATTGGACGAGTTAATGGAACGGCTGTGACATTGACCGTTGGAAAACCAACAAACCAAAAGCTCTTGTGAAAATAAACATTCGCTTTCAGCCCGTGATGGCACTGGCCCTATCCGCCAGTTTGATGCTTCTGGCTGGCTGCGGCAGCACAGTCCGCACGCTGGTATCGAAAGACGGAAAACTGACCATGACCGAGGAACGATGCGGTAGCATCTCTACATGGGAATTGAAAGAAGTGTCGAGCGCAGCCGAGGTCAACCTGCTCCGGAAGACAGGGTGGCATCGGACAGGGACCCTTCACCAGAAGGGAGGCCCGGACATATTCCTTATGAAGCGGAAGATGAACAAACCCACAGCAACCTCCACCGTGGCGGCCTCGCCGCCGTTTCATCCAATGTTCATCACTGCGTTCGGAACCAACACTTCGCCCGATGGCTCCTGGAGGATTGGAGTCACAGAAGATTCAATAGATTTTACACGTCCCCTGGCCGGCGGCACCGGCTTCACCACTGATTCGCACGGCTGGAGGGCGCAGCCAGGCTGGTTTGTCTTTACCGAGAGCGAGTCCAGGGTGTGGTCTTACGACGGCGACAGCAGGCTTTATTTAGCGGCTTTCACGTCGGCCGGGGATAATATTAATTTCAGCGGGTCACTTTCCGTCGGCGTTTTTACTGAATCGTCGAGCGGGAACAATTCCAGCGAGGCAACTCACTTCGGCTCCAATTTCCCCTGTGCCGTACCTATGGAAGTGATTTCGCACCTGCCGGAGCGCAAACAGAAAGCGATTCAGACCCATGAATGAGTGCCTAAGGCGGCGTCAATAAATAACATTTACAACTCACTGGGGTGATGTTATCCATCACGGCGTGGTATCTCTTCGAGATATGCGCCGGAAGTTGCAGCATCTCTGGCCGCACCTGAATGAGCGGTCCAGGCGAATGCTGGCC
>DASXZW010000129.1:0-4679 GCA_036501665.1 Verrucomicrobiia bacterium | reverse complement strand
CGCCGACGAAGCCGATGCCGTTCAATCGGCTGATTTTATCGGAAAAAAACGGGTAGTCAAACGCTCTTGGGGCTATAGCGCTGGTAAACGCAATGTCAATTACAACGAAACTGAAGAGCACAAAATCAAGCCGCACAAACTTCGTAATCTTCGCGACCACGAGTGCGTCCTTGTCCACTGCGAGCGAGGATTCCGTCGCGTGACACTCCCTCCGATGGAGCCTGATGCGACCATCGCGAAATGGTTTTCTCTCGGGCGACGAATTGCCTACATCCTGTTTAAACCACTCGGCGCCCTTTAAACCCTCGATCCTTACAAGCGTAACTCACCGTTCCCAGATTCCCGATAATTCAAGAGGAAGTTTGCAGAAACCTTGTTATGAAATAATGAACAAGTATTGCGCCTGCATTGAATCCCAACTCGAAAAGGAACATCATCACGGCTTCCACACCATCCAGGTGATTGACTATCAGGAGAAGGAATCGTCAGAAAGAGAATGCCGAAGATCTGTCCCAGGGGAAAAAGCACGAAGCAACCTCAGTGCGCCTGACGCTGGCGACTGGTGAGCCGTTGGACATCCTCGCGTAATCATGTAGGAGATTTTCCCTTACTTTGAAAGGCTTGTTTCATGGAAGCGCTCTGCAATCGCGGCAGGCACTAAAGCGCAATGGAGGAACAGCCAGGATTTCCTGCTTTTTTGCTTCAAGAACGGTCAACACACATTCAACCCGCAATTGGGCGAATACTCGGTGTCTTCAAACAAACACTATAGCTACAAAGACGAGCGCGGTATGTTCCAACCAGCTCAGATTCTCGCTAGTGGCCGATCAAACGGCGAAACAGGAAGATTCTGGCCCGGCTTTGACCCAAACAAACTCGGAAAAAACGGCGTGCATTGGCTCAAAAATCTAACGGTGCTGGATGAATTGACTGTCCTGGAACCGCGCCCAGTCTCGGCTCGGATTTATTCCTTGTCATTGCCGAAAACGTAAAATTGAGCTATTTAGACAACATGAACGAAACGGTCATCCTGACCCCAGCGCAGCGTCAGGTCGATAAACTCGCCATGGCGCAGGCGGCGTTTCGGGAGTTCCATGCCCGTTGCTTCTGGTTTATGCGGTCCGACGCGGAGATTGTCGCGGAGGAAGTCCCTTATATTTGCGAACGGCTGCGCGCTGACGGCGGACGGCGCGGTTTCAATCTGGCTGCTGATTTATGCCGCTAGGTGATTTTGAGAAAACCCTGCTGCGCCTGCTGGCGGCCAACCGCAATCCTGAAAGCTACATCGCGGGTGCGACCGTTTTTTTACGCCGGGAAGATTCACATCGTCTGTCGCAGGACATCGACGTTTTCCACGACACGGTTAAAAGTCTCAAACAAGCGGCGACACAGGATGCCGCCGTTCTCCAATCGCATCGCTACACGCTGGCCTGGGTCGAAACCCAGGAATCCCTGCAACGGGCGGTGGTTTCCAAGAACGAACATTCAACCAAGGTGGACTGGGCTTATGATTCAGCGTTCCGTTTTTTCCCGGTGCAAGCCGATTCTGACTTTGGTTTTGTCCTGCACCCGATTGACGGGGCGACCAATAAAATGCTGGCACTGGCCGGGCGCGGCGAATTGCGTGATTATCTCGACGTGCTGTTTTTGCATCGAAATGTTTTGAGCCTCGCTGCGATGGCGTGGGCAGCCTGCGGCAAAGATGTCGGGTTCACCCCGCAATTTTTGATCGAGGAGGCACAACGCCTCTCCCATTATCCCGCCGCCCGGCTGAAGACACTGTTGTTAAGTGAACCGGTGGACTTGGTGGAATGCAAGCGCCAGTGGCTGGCTGCAGTAGCCGAAGCCAATACCATGTTCTTGAAACTTCCGCCGGAAGAAATCGGGTGTCTTTATATTGACGACAAAGGGCAGGCGGTGACACCGGATCCGACCGCGCCGGGGTTCGCTTCGCTCCGCCGTCACTTCGGAAGTGTCCGCGGCACCTGGCCTGCCATTGCAGTCGGTTAATAATAAACCGCCCCGGTGACTTCCATTTTATTTCGGCCGTGCTATTAGTTTTCTTGAGACAGGGCGAAAGTCTGGATTCTCCCTACTTGGCTAGAGTCGGCGCAAGCCGGTTCGATAATGCCCGTCCAATCCTATTTTATAGGTCGGGTAAATAACTATTTGTGCGCGAGCACCCGCTCAAATTCGAGGTCACCATTGGCGAGAACCGACGCCGGTTTGCTGTCAGTTTGATGGCCTCCGGCAGGCCATTGGAGCGGGCGGGCCCTTCGCAGCCAGCTGGAGCCGATGAAAAAAGTGGCGCGAATGCTTCGTTCTTACCGCCCGCTCCTGATGAATTGGTTTAATGTCATTTGCGGTTGAATGAGGGCCTGTTACTCAATAAAAAGACTGTCGGTACAGTGAAAAAGTCCATTGAAAAAACCTTCTACCGAAATGGGCAACTTCATGCGGTAGTGCCGTTGCGCAACGGTCGTAGGCATGGTGTTGTCCGTGCCTGGCACAAGAACGGTGTGCTGGCGAACGAAGAACCCTATCAGAACGGCTTGTTGCACGGCATCTGCCGCCAGTGGAGCGAATCCGGGCGATTGCTCGGCAAATACCGCATGGTTCATGGGACGGGTGTTCAGCGTGCGTGGCACGAAAACGGCAGGCTCCAACTGGAATTCTCCACCGTGCGCGGCGATTTTTCGGGTCCCTATCGCTTATGGTTGCACGACGGCGCATTGCTGTCCGAGGACATTTATTTGCACGGGCGTCGTGTCACCGCCGAGGAATATCGTGCGGCCCGCGCAAAAGATAAATCGCTGCCCAAGCTGAACGGGAAAGCAGGGCAGCCGTTGCCCCAATCCATCGCCACGGATAAACACGCCCATGCAGTTTTTGTCCGTTTCCTTTTGGCGCGCAAGCGCTGCTCCGAAGCGCGAAAGTGGCTTGAAAGCGGCGGCAAGGCCGTGCGCTTGCTTGGACGGTTCAAACGCGAGGACCACGCCTTGAAATTTGTTGCCGCTCTTTACGAAGGAGGCGCGCCCGAAGTCATTGCGGCCGACATTTACAATGGTAAAAATGGAGATCAATTCGCTGACGGTTTGATTGTGCGTTTGCCGACGATTGACGCGGAACGCAAAGCCATTCGCAAGGTCTGCGCCCAATTGTCTAAACGTAAGATCGGGGCATTTCTGCCGGACAAAGACATTGGCGAGAAGCACCTGTATCTTTCTCTGGCCTGATTTACAGCACATTCAAGCAGTCGCGCACTTTGTCAAATGCCAGCGCGCCGCTGGCCGGACGCTCTTGCAGCAAGCATTCCGCAACGGCGTCGCCGACCAGCTTTTCCACTGCATCGCGCATCGGACGCGCTCCCAGCTTCGGATGAAAACCTTTGCGCACCAGAAACGGCAGAACCGATTTGTCCAATTCCAATTTGTATCCCCGCTCCCGCAAAAATTCGATTTCCCGCGACAGGAATTTTTCCGCAATTTCCAACTGGTGCTCATAGCTTAAACGACGGAACACGAGTTTTTCGTTTACACGAGCGAAAATTTCCGGGCGAAGGGATTGTTGCGCTCGCGTCAGGACGTGCCGTTCCAGTGTCGCCTCGTTGGAATGTTGCAGGCTCATCAATTCCGCCGATCCAATGTTGGACGTGAGCCAGATGTAATAGTTGCTGAAGTCCAGCGTCTGGCCGGTCGCGACGGTGATCCGCGCCGCGTCGAGGAGTTGCAGCAGAATATCCAGCACGCGCGGATGCGCCTTTTCCGCTTCATCAAACAACAACGAAGCTTCCGTCGCCCGCTCGCGCACCGCGCCAAGATAGCCGACTTCACCGAGGCGCGCGCCCAGCAGCAAACCCAGCGCTTCCTGATTCTGAAATTCGCTCATGTCGAATCGGAACAATTGTCCCGGCCCAAAAATATGATTGGTGATGACGATCACTGTTTCCGTTTTGCCAACGCCCGTCGGGCCAAGCAGCAGAAAACTTCCACGCGGACGGCCCGGTTTCGTCAGTCCCAATTCGCCGCGCTGAACCGCCGAGACGATGCGCGGCAGGACTTGGGACTGACCGCGAATTTCGTGTGGCAGCAACGAATTCAATTTTTGGAGCTTGGTAAGCTTGTTGGAATCTATTGTCTTGCTCATTCCCCATTTCTAGCAGGAAACCATTTCAAGTTGTGTGTCACGCACACCAACGACTTTTTACTTCTGTCAGAGTTACCGCGTAATGGAGCGAATGACTCGCTGCCCAAAAAAATTAAAATACGCGTATGAAGATCATAAAAAGCATCAACCCAAAAAACCGTTCCCGTTTGCGGTCGCTTCTCGTCGCCGCTGCTGTTCTCGCCCTCGACACCTTCCCGGCGCTTGCCCAGTCCACCACATTCAGTTCCACCACGTTGCAAACCGGCATCAGCAACAGCCTGGCGGTGATTATGTTGTTCGGATTCGTCCTGGGCATCTTCTCAGTCATTTACGGCGGCTTTGCCATCCGGCGCGGCGACGTGGACCAGGGAAAGATGTCCATTCTTGGCGGAGCCATCATCGCAGCCGCCCCCGCCGTGGTCTATGCCTTCTACAAGATTTTTGGTCTGGATTCCAGCAGCACTGTAGGCGTTGGGTCTTTCAGTTGATTCCCGCCCAGCATCCCGCCATCACCCGCCGCGAGCCACCATGAA
>DASXZW010000128.1:0-15805 GCA_036501665.1 Verrucomicrobiia bacterium | reverse complement strand
AAAAAACTTCTGGTGTGACGTGGGAGCAGGTGTTGAAGCAGATGCGTCCGTGGCTGGTGAAGTTGATCGGCTTTTGTCATTGCTGCGGCAGAAAGTTTGACGATGTAAGCGTCATTATTACTTAACATAGTAATACTAGGCCAGCGCGACGTGAAAGACCGCGAGCAAGACCTCACCCGCGAACCGGAAATGGTCAAAGCCTACCGCGACACTTGGACCCTTGGAATCCATTCTTATCTCGCCTATCTCCGCGACCGGCTGGCAATGGCAAAGGAGCTTCTTGCCGACACCGGCTCAATCTTCGTTCAAATCAGCGATGAAAACATTCACCGCGTGCGGTGCTTGATGGATGAAGTTTTTAGACCAGAAAACTTTTGCGGACTGATTGCATTTGAGACGACAACGAGTCAAACCTCAGAAAAACTCGCTCAGACAAACGACTTTCTCCTTTGGTACGGAAAAGATTCCACGAAAACGAAATTCAAACCCATGTTTGCAACAAAGGTTCCTGGAGCCGCAGGAGGCACAGGATATAAACTTACTGAATTAAAATCGGGAGAGATTGTTGCCCTAACGGATGAGAACAGAGAGGCAGGTAGAATCCTAATGAAAGGGGACGCGACATCACAGAGGCAGGGAAGACCAAGCGGCGAAGGGACTGCGATGCATTTCAAGGTTGACTGTGAAGGCCAACTTTTTGAGCCACGAGGAGGAAGGGGATGGACGACGACACTTGACGGGATGCAACGACTTGTTCGAGCAGGCAGGCTCGGCGCAAACGGAATAAATCTTGCATACAAGCGTTACTGGGATGATTTCCCAATTGTTGAGGTTGGGGCTGCTTGGACAGATACAGGCAGTGGATTCATGGCTGACAAATTTTACGTTGTTCAGACAAACCCAAAAGTCATTGAGCGCTGCATGTTAATGACTACCGATCCCGGCGACTTGGTTTTAGACCCAACATGCGGCAGCGGCTCGACCGCTTTTGTCGCCGAACAGTGGGGACGCCGTTGGATCACAGTTGACACCAGCCGCGTCGCGCTCGCCCTTGCCAAACAACGGCTACTCACCGCGCGCTTCTCCTATTTCAAATTGCGTGATTTAAGCGCGGAGGACTTGAGTCGTAATCCGAAAGGCACTTGGCTGAAAAACGGCGGAATGCAGCCCAAAACTTTTTCCTGCAAAACCGCCCCGCACATCACACTCAAAAGCATTGCTCGCAACACATCGCTGGACCCGATCTTTGCCAAGTACGAACCCATGTTGGCCGAGCGAATGAAGGAATTGAACGCCGCGCTCAAAAAAGTCGCCCCCGACCAATCCGCCAAGTTGGCCGACAAGCTCCGGCGCAAGGAACGGGAGGAAGGCAAAAAAAGCATCAGCGAAGCCGACCGCCGCCGTTGGTTACTCCCTGGTAACCCGCAATCACCCATCGGCAAGCCTCAATGGCAAGAATGGGAAATCCCTTTTGATACCGATCCCGACTGGCCCAAACCATTGCGGGAAGCCTTGCAGAATTATCGCGCTGCTTGGCGGGCCAAAATGGATGAAGTAAATCAGTGCATTTCCGCCAATGCCGAAACGGAAGAATTGGTGGACAAGCCGGATGAAGTTCATGACGTTGTCCGCGTCACCGGCCCGTTCACCGTTGAAGGCGTCATTGCCGTGGAAGATGGCCCGGACACGCCCATTGGGGGAACGCCAGACCCGCTGGAAACCTTCGCACCCGGAGCAGCCGAGGCCAGCGCGTCCGCTTCTCCCGCCGCAGATGTTCAGAACGTGGAGGCGCACTTGGACAAAGTCATCCGCTTGCTAAAAGCCAGCGGCGTGGATTTCCCCGGCAATAAAAACACGAAATTCAGCCGCCTTGAACCCATCACCGGCGCATCGCTGATTCATGCCGAGGGCGAATGGATGAATGGCGACCAGAAACAACGCAGTGTTGCCGTCACCATCGGCCCGGATGTCGGCAACATCACCGCCTATCAGGTGGAGGACGTGATTCGTGACGCCAACCGCAAAGGCTACGACGACGTTGTTTTCGCCGCTTTTGGTTTCGATGCCGCCGCCCAGGACGCCATCGAAGGCGGCAGCCATCCGAAAGTTCGTATGCACATGGCGTTGATTCGCCCCGATGTTGCGATGGGCGACTTGCTCAAAACCCAACCGGGCAGCCAGCTTTTCACCGTGTTCAGTGCGCCGCGTATCAAAGGCCCGGAAAAACAATCCGACGGCATGTACACCATCGAAGTTGAAGGCATGGACGTTTACGATCCCGTCAGCAACACCCTTTTCCCGACCGACAAAGAACGCATTGCCGCATGGTGGCTCGATAGCGATTACGACGGGCGGACATTTTGCATTTGCCAGGCATTTTTCCCAGACAAGAGCAAATGGGATAAACTTGCCAGGGCGCTCAGTGACAAGGGCGTAATTGACGAGGACGCTTTTAACGCACTCAGCGGCCTAAAGAGTCTGCCCTTCCCAAGACCCGCCCGATTAAAGAAGGGTGAAAAGTGGCGCGTCGCGGCCAAGGTCATTGACCCTCGCGGTAACGAAGGTATGCGCGTGGTCGAAATGGCATGAGCAAGGAAGATCAAATCCCAATTCAGCCGGTCGAAAATCCGATTCTTTGCTCCCCCTACAACGAACCGGACCAACACTGGCTATACAATACACAGACCGGCGTCCCCAGCAAAACACCCAACCGCCGGCCCGCCAGCTATTGGTTCAAGTCCGAACGCACCGGCAGCGCCCAAATGTCTTTGATGGCCGAAGAAGAACGCGACGATTTGCCATTGGTCAATGCCTGCGGGAAATTCTGGCGCAGGGCAAAAAGCCGCGCTGGACACCGAAGCTCGCCCTTGAGGAATTCAAGAAATTGCTGCGCCATTGGTGGCGCGAGGATCGCACCCGACGCCGAGCATTTCCACCGCATGATTTCTGGCGAGGAAACCATTGAAGCTGGTGCCCCGGAGGATGACGAGGAAGATTCACCCAAGCGGAAGAAAAAAGCCAAACCGCAGAAAACATACAGCACCGGCCTGAAGGGTTTCCCCCAACTCTGGAATCACAAGGGAGCCGAAGTGTCGCTCCGAATTGATTCGGAACTCCTTAAAGCCGCCGAAAATGAAGACCCGAATGCGACGAGGAAAGAAGTCGCTGAGGAACTCCGCAAAATCGTTTCCACTGTCGGCAAGCCGGGTGAACCGGGCGAGCGCATCCGTTGCGTTGTCAGCGTCAACATGCTCAGCGAAGGATGGGATGCCAACAACGTCACCCACATCCTTCGTTTGCGCGCCTTTCATAGCCAGTTGCTTTGCGAGCAAGTTGTTGGCCGGGGGTTGCGCCGGATGGATTACACGCCCGACCCCACAACGGGATTGCTCACAGCCGAATACGTGGACATTTTCGGCGTACCGTTTTCCCTGATACCATTCAAGGGACGCGAGCCGGGCGGCGGCACCCCGCCCGAAGACCGCCCCAAACACGAAATCATCGCCCTGCCGGGCCGCAAACAATTTGAAATCCGTTTCCCCGTCGTTGAAGGCTACGTCGTTGACCTAAAACGGAACTTGATTCATTGCGACGTCAGCCAGGTGGAACGCACCGGCCTAGACCCATGGAACACGCCGACTGCCGCCTTTATCCGCCCGCAAGTAGGCTATGAGGTGGGACACCCAAGCTCCCACGGCAGTTTCGGATTTACCGAAGTGAACCGGCACGAGTATTACGATTCAGTCCACCCGCAGACCATCGCGTTTGAGATCGCAAGGGAAATTGTGCGCGAACTCACTATCGCGGCACACACTGGCAAAGAGGCGTTGAAACGCCAAGGCCGGGGAATCCTGTTTCCGCAAGTTCTCAAAATCGTGCAGGACTACATCGCCAGCCGCGTCGAATACAGCGGTTGCCACCCGTGCGAAATCGGATTGCAGACCTACGCGCAACGGATCATTTCCCTGCTGGTCGCGGCCATCACGCCCGACGACGCCAAGGGCGAAACCCCGCTCCTGCCGAGACTTAACCGGTACAAACCCACTGGCAGCACCGAAAACGTCCACTTCAAAACCGTCAAGCCTGTCGTCGTCACACAAGCCAGCCACCTAAACCTTGTCGCGTGCGATACGAACTCCTGGGAACAAGCGGCCGTATTCCAGCTTGAAAAACTCGCCAAGAATGGAGCGGTCATTTGCTACGCCCGCAACGACCGCTTGGAATTCAACATTCCGTATGAGTTATTTGGCAACCCGCACGTTTACGAACCGGACTTTCTTGTCAAACTCGCCACCGGCGTCACCCTCATCTTGGAAGTAAAAGGGCAGCCGCGCGATGACACCAATGCCAAGCACCAAGCCGCCCGCCGTTGGGTTTCAGCCGTCAATCATTGGGGTCGTCTCGGCAAATGGGATTTCCTTGTCTGCCGCGATCCGCAACACCTGGCACTCAGAATTGATGCGCCGGATTGATTTGCCTGTTATGCAGATCAACCTAAGTCATCACTTGCGCGTCGGGCATGTTTTTTTGGCGCAGAGCTGCGGAACAAGCCCCGCCGGAACCAGCGCGTGCCTCGCGCCATGATTGCACCCTCACGCCCTTGCGACCACTTTGCTTCGCGCGCGTTCGTTCCGGCTGGGAACGGCGAAGTTGCGCCGGGCTTCCGTTGGAAAGTTGGCTCCGGTCTCTCCGCTCCTTCCGTCGTTCCGCTAAACGCTTCACTTTGGAAACGCTCCGTTCCCCGGCAGCCAACCTCCCAACCGAAGCCCCGGGACAATCCTGGAAATAGGGCGCAAATCCATGACAGCCGAATGAACACCGGCAGGCACGAATTCATGCTCGCAGTCAATTACTCAATCTGATAAAATATCAAACCATGCCGAGAAACGACGCAACACGGGTTCCAATTGGCGCGATTTAAGGTGATCTCATGCGATTCAGAAGCCGACATCTTGAGGATGACATTGTGGAAGGCGGCGAGTTGTGAACTCGACGGGCCTCGACCGTTTTTTCAGTGCCCGAATCTTGCGAGACCAGGCACGCGAGTTTTTCGAGGCTCACGACACGCAACTGCGCACAGGGCATAGCAATTGCAATAGGCTTGGGAAATGCTGCTGCCTCGGCCAGCTTTTATGAAAATCACCTTCGGAAAGGCTTTGGATGGGGCAGAATTGCGACCCGCAAATGATTCTTTAGGCGGTATAGTTTGCGGGCCGCTTCGCCTCGTGGAGATTTTAGAAACACAATTGGGGTTAAAGAGAAAACCTGTCAGCGATGTGACAAGGATTTTCCAATTCGTCAAAGTCTTAGAAACGGTTGCTGGGAACAAGCCGCGCTTTTATTCAGCTTCGTTTGGTAAAGACCAATTGTCGGTTTCAGAAACATTGCTGAATTGGCGAGATTCATTGGTATTGGCCGGATGGAATGGCAACGCAAATGGCAGTTCAAAGCGCCTCCACGATTTAGCAGATATAAATGCAGCGTTGACGGATGCAGCCTTGCCCGGACAACCGGACAGGCTGGTTGCGATTAGCAATTCGCTGGCCCAACGCAATCACGGCGTCGAAGAAATTGTTGTTGTTGATCCACCAGCCGCCTTCTCACGGCTATGGATTGAGATTCTGACAAAGCTAAGCGCAAAATTCAAAATCCCGGAGCAAGGCTTCGGCGCGATACATAACGAACAGCAAACGGATCTGCAACGATTGGCACGCGCTCTCGGCTCAACCCCTCCCGAAAAAATCAAATGGCAAAATGATGGCACTGTCATCCAATTCAGCGCCTACTCAGAATTCACGCTGGCACACATGGCAACGGAACTCCTGCGTGAAAATCCAAAAGAAGCCTGCGCGTTAATCGCTGAAAATGACTGTGGCCCGCTGGACGACGTTTTGATTGCCGCGGACCAAGCTTCTCTAGGCGTTCATTCAACGTCGATGGCGCGGCCAATTCCTCAATTATTGCTGTTGGTCCTTCGCTTGTGTTGGAAGCCGCTTAATCCCTTGCATTTGTTGGAGTTTTTGACTCATCCCGACACTCCGGTTGAGTTTCATCTTCGCAACGAGCTATCGCGGGCACTCGTTGAATGTCCCGGTATCGGCGGACCAAAATGGCTCGCGGCAATTGAAGCCGTGAAGGAAATTTATAAGACCAAACCAGCCGAGGAAGCGAAGCGCCTTCTCCCCCGTCTGGAAAGCGATTTAGCGGAATGGATTCACGTTGCCAAATACGAGGCGCGTTCAGGGTCGCCGGGATCAGAGCTGGCAACCCGTTGTCAACGCATTGCGAAATGGGCGCGACAGCAAAGCATGAGCGAGCAGGAGCAAGACGATTTCGCCAAGGCTTCCCTTTTCCAATGCCTGGCTGCACAGGCCGCTGAACTGGGCGCGGCTTTAAAAGCAACCGACAAAGTGACCCAATGCCAGTTGGAACGGTTAATTAAAAGAGTTGCGGGTAGCGGATGGACTTCTCCAAGAATTCGGGAACTAGGACACTGCCATCGCTTTGGTTCGCCTGCCGCCTGCGTCGAATCTGCCGATATAGTGCTCTGGTGGAACTTCTCAGAACCACAAACTCCGGCGCTCCCTCATTGGACCAGTTCTGAAATCGAAGAGTTGCGGAGGCATGGTGCGGAAATTCCCTCTGCGGCCTCAATCCTGGCAGTAGAATGCGCTCAATGGTTACGACCGATTTGGGCTGCTCGTAAGAAATTGATGTTTTTCACCCCACGACAGCGCAACGGTGAACCAGTCGTAAGCCATCCGCTGCTCAGTCGAATTCAAGCGGTGGTGGAAGGCAAGTTCCCGAGGACTGATCTTGATATGGCTTTGCAACGGAAGCGATGCTCTTGCGCTGATAAGATTGGACATGCCGCCCTTCCGACTGCTCGTCGGTGGTGGAAATTGAAAGATGGAAAACACTTTGGCAGCCGTACAGTCGAATCTTATTCAAGTGCGGAGAAATTTATCTATAGCCCCTACGCCTGGGTTTTGGATTACAAAGCCGTTCTGCGTCCGGGAGTGTTGAGCCAATTCCGCATGCGAAGCGAAAATGTACTGCGCGGCAACTTGCTTCATCGCCTGCTCGATTTACTTGGGGACGGACCAATCAAAAAAAGCAATTGGGCCACCATTGCTGAAGGGGAATTGAAAGAATACCTCGAAAAGCAATGGCCCGCCCTCCTCGAACAGGAAGGAGCCACGCTATTGTTGTTGGGCAAACAATCGGAAGCCGCTGCGTTGCTCGACACCGGCAAACAAGCCCTATGGACGTTGGCTCAACAATTGAGAGCCGCTCAAATCAAAGAGACCGCAACGAACGTCAATTTTAAAGCGGACTTCATCGGGGGCCGACTTGAGGGATTTGTAGATCTCCTTGTAAAAAATGAAACATCGCGCGCATCTATCATTGATTTGAAATCCGGCCGGATGGAGGAAAGGAAAAAGGAGTTGCAATCAAACGTCCATCTACAGCTTGCGATTTATGGGTTTTTACACCAGCAAGACCGATCAGAATGGCCGTCTGCCGCGTATTTCATCTTGAATAACGGCCGGATGTTGGCCCAAACGAAAGACTACTTTCCGCTCGCCTCTTCTGTTACCATAAAAGCGGGCACTGGGGGGTTGGAAATCTGTTGGAATGAGTTTGTCGAAATGTGGCGATACCGGCGGGCGCTCCTAGACCAAGGTTGGATCGAATTGACTCTCGGCATTACGGAGCCGCAAAACGGAGGCCAGTTTCCTAGCCCGGCAGCGTTTGAACATTGGCGGCCCGGCAAAGACCAGGACAAGTATAACGATTTCAGAGCTTTGACCGGCTTGGAGGATAACGCGTGAAAACGAATATCACTTTCGTCGGCGCGGGCGCTGGAAGCGGAAAGACGTTTCATGTCACTCAGGAGATACGTTCTCGTTTGGTTTCCGGCTCCTGTCGGCCAAACGGACTCATCGCAACCACCTTTACCATCAAGGCGGCCAATGATCTTTCGGAAAGGATTCGCCAACAACTTCATTGCACGGGCAAACCTCTGCTGGCTGAACGCCTTGATGAGTCTTTCATTGGAACCGTGGACAAAGTTTGCAAACAAATATTGACCCGGTTTGCATTTGAAGCTGGCATCTCTCCTCAAATTGAGGTGTTAGCAGAGGAGGACGCAAATTTACTTTTCATTCAAGCGGTGGAGTTGTCGATTTCAGCTAAAGAGACAGG
Organism: Verrucomicrobiia bacterium; assembly: GCA_036501665.1. GTDB lineage: Bacteria > Verrucomicrobiota > Verrucomicrobiia > Limisphaerales > Palsa-1400 > DATAUD01. The sequence goes on along the minus strand of DASXZW010000128.1, from coordinate 7,597 downwards.
GAAACTTCAGGAACTGGCCGATAGGTTGGGGCAGAAAGATTTGCAGACCAGGGAATATGGCTGGAAGAAAACTGTCCACCAGATGGCAAATCGGGTGCGTGAAAACAATTTTACGGAAGCAGCCATATTGAAAATGTCAGAGCGTTGTTGCGAAGAAATGCTTTCGCATTTTTCGCCCCCTTTCGATAACGATTTGGATGCGCAATTGGCCGGCGCGATCCGCTGTGCATTGGAGAAAATCAGCAAGAATGGCGATGCCACCTCTGGGACTCAGAATTATTGTCGATTCATTGAGCAATGCGCCAGTGATTTAAACAACGGACATCTTGCATGGAGTGGTTGGGTCGAACTCACAAAAGAGAAGCCACTCAAAAAGAGCGAAGATTATGCTCTACCAGTCACGGAGGCTGCCGCCCGCTACGAGGTTCATCCGCGTCTGCGCTCGGATATTCGCCATTACATTGAATTGGTTTTCCAGATTGCGACACGCTCGCTGGCTGCATATCAGCATTTGAAGACCGAACGAGGATTGGCCGACTTTACGGACCTTGAACAGCAGACCCTCGCTTTGCTTGAAAACACGCCCGAAGTCACATCTGCATTAGCCACCGAACTGGACCTGCTGGTTGTGGATGAATTTCAGGACACGAGCCCGCTGCAACTCGCGTTATTTTTGAAACTCGCGCAATGCGCAAAGGAAGCCATCTGGGTCGGAGATGTGAAACAGGCAATTTATGGCTTTCGAGGCACGAATCCTGAGCTAACGGATGCCGTAGTATTTGAATTGAAGAAACACGGCGGAGCGGCCCCGCCATTAAACAAATCATATCGTTCGCTTCCAGACTTGGTAAATCTGACGAATGCCATTTTCGAGGAACCGTTCAAGCAATCACTGCAATTGACAGCGACAGAGGTGGCGCTTTCACCGATACGGAGTCCTTTTGAACGGGCACAACCGGTCGTTGAGTTCTTTGAAGTGAGCAGTGGGAAAATGAACAAGGGCGGTGGCGCAAAGCGAATAGAAAATGTGCCGTTGGCTCGAACCATTGCTTTAGGAATTACAAATGTTTTGAGCGAAGATTATCAAATATACGACAAGAATTCGGAGCAATATCGTGCGGCGGAGTTCCGGGATGTTGCCGTGCTGTGCCGGACCAATGACGACGCGGCAAGAATCGCTGAAGAATTGATGCGTGAGGGTTACACGGTCAGTTTGGCAAAGAGCGGATTGCTTCAAACACCGGAAGCTTTGTTCGCGATGGCCTGTTTGAAACGACTTCTTGACCCGAGTGACACACTTGCGACGGCGGAAATCATCGCATTAGAAGGAAAAATGACGCCGGAAGAGTGGCTGGAGAATCGCCTCGCCTATATGGAAAAAGCCCGGAGCGAGAATCCAAATTCCAGAGGGGCGGGATGGGGACTTGAAGACAGTTTTGTTCATCCAATCATCATTTCACTTGAACAAGCCCGGACGGCCTTGGACACAGCTTCAGTTTGCGAATTGTTTGATCTCGCGCTGGTTGCTGGAAATGTTTTTCACACCGTGACGAGTTGGGGGCCTTCTCAAAGCAGGGTCAGCCAACGTCGCGCAAATCTGGAAGCGTTGCGGGGATTGGCCGCAAAATATGAAGAGGGTTGCGCCACAAACCACCGGCCAGCGACTACAACTGGTTTTTTAATCTGGTGTGACGAGCTTGCCGCGCAGGGATCGGACGAAAAGGCTGCCGATGAAATTGCGGATGCAATCCATGTTCTGACCTATCACAGGGCGAAAGGGCTGGAATGGCCGATTGTCGTATGCACGGATTTGAACGATAAGCCAAAATCGCGATTGTGGGACGGAGTAAATGTTTTGAAGGATGACGTTTCAAAAGGCTTTAGCTTTGCCGATCCTTTGACAAATCGCCGGTTGAGCTTTTGGCCGTGGCCGTTCGGTGCGCAGGAGAAGGGAATCCCAATAATCGAAAAAATTGAGCAGAGTGACGCTGGCAAAGAAGCCATGCGCGCGGCCCAAGCGGAAGAACTTCGGTTGCTTTATGTCGGATTTACGCGTGCTCGCGATCTGTTGATCCTCGTAATGGAAAAAAACCAACCGCATCCGTGGCTGGATTTACTTGGGGCGAATTGGTTCCGTCCTGGGCAGAACCCATTGATACTGCCGACAGGCAACACTATTGCTTGCAAGACTCGTGAATTAACGCCGCCGGACGCAATCCAAAACATGGTGCCCGATGCGGAGTATTTTTGGTTTCCGCAACGTTCCATCCGAACCCCCAAATTACCAGCCCAGATTGTTCCTTCCGCTCAAGGACCCATTGTTTCTGCCAAGGTTGCCGAAATCATTTCGTTCGGATCGCCCATCCAAATTTCAAGAAAGTTTGAAGACGACACCGATTTGGGTGACGCGATTCATGCGATTTTTGCGGCTGAATTTACTCATCCAAATCATCCCAAAAGAGCTACGACGGCAGAACGAATTCTAAAGGAATTTGGATGCGACCAGTCCGTCTGGTTGGAAGATGTTTTGAGAGCGGTTGATGTGTTTCGAGAGGACGTGGAAAAGAGGTTTAAACCGCAACGGAGATTGGTGGAGGTTCCATTTTCATTTCGAAATTTGGCAGGACAATCGGTACAGGGATTTATTGATCTGCTTTTGGAAACCGCCCTAGGCTGGGTGGTCATCGACTACAAATCATTTCAGGGCCAGAAATCGGATTGGGAGGCGAAGGCCTTGAGCTATTCGGGGCAACTGGATTGCTATCGACAAGCCCTGGGTGCCTTGGGTATGAAAGCGTCATCTCTCTGGATTTATTTCGCTTTAGGCGGGGGATTGGTGCGGGTGGATTTTTCAAAATCGCTTTAAACAGCAAAGAGATAAATTCTTCACTAGCTTAATTATGTGCAAACCGTCTCAACAACGTTCGGGCATACAACACCAACGTTTGGCTGCCTTGTAAATGACGGACAAGGTGATCAGTGGCCGTAGCCGGGGTGAATTTACCGTAACTTTGGAAATTCACAATAGCTAATTGTGCAAAGATGATTGACATTCAAATAAACTGGAATATAACAGATCTCGGGATTTGGTGGGATAAGGCCGAGAAAGCGCTCGTTCTGGGTTCGAAACCAGAGATGCTCGCACCTGCCCCATCAAATCACCTTTTTTAGCATGAACAGAATATATCAAGGAAAAGTCGAGGTTGTCGAAGTGCTTGACGGGCAAGACGAATCCGGCAACGCAAATTGGAAAAAGCTGGATGAGTGGCAAACTTCAATCTGGTGTCACCACGAGATTTTCCAAGACGCCATAAATTACTACATTTTGGCATTGGCATCCTTGGCGGATCCGGAATATGCGACAAGTCGGCTGATCAAAGATCTTCGTGTGCGGGTGAGTGCCGCATGGGAAACATTTCCTAGAACTGCCGAAAAGGATGCGCGCAACATGCGTGATTCGCTTGCAAATTGGATGGGACTTTCCAAGGACGCCTCTATTGAAGATGCTTTTCAAGCGGTTTTGGAGGGGAACGAGGCGACTCCCCAGGTGCATACGCTGGCATTGGGGCTATTGTTAGACCGTTGTGGCGGGGAATCGGCGATTCAACAAGGCGGACGTGGATACTTGCCGCGGTTTTGCGATGCGAAAGCAAAACCAACCTATGATTTTAGTGCCGCTTCCCAAGCGGCTGGACTTGGAAAAGATCGGCTTTCGCAGTTTCTTCACAGGGAGCTACGGGAAAGCGAACTCACGAAAATCGCCGGTGAAATGGATTTGTCATGGACGGTTAAGCTGCAGCCGGGAGAATTTTTTACGCCGCTGGATTCATCCGCGCGGCTAGCCGAAGCGATCCAACATGTCCGCAGTTTGCTGCGTGACGCTTCGGCCGTTCGATTGAAAGAAATCGCGATCCAGTTCCCGGACTTTGAACAACAGTTGGATTCCTTTGAGGCCAGTCTCGACAACGGTTCGCGAGAAATTGTGATTCCGAGAAATCGAAAAGCGAGCAAGGATCTCACTTTTGCCACACTTGCTTTCAAATTCTTTCCGTGCCCTCTTACCGGAAAAATACTTTCACTATTTGTAAAAAAACCAAAGGTGACTGTTGCCGAAAAACCGGAAAATGCTGTCGATTTCGCAATTTGCGGGGATGATCCAATCAAATTAGCGCGCGGCAGCAGAGGGTTCGTTTTTCGCGCTTTCACTGCGCTTCCCGCTTGGAATTCAAAATCTCCGGGAGAACCAATTTGGAAAGAATTTGATATTGCGGCATTCAAGGAGGCCTTGAAGTCACTGAATCAATTCCATCAAAAAACTCAGGATCGCATCGGTGACGAGAATAACCTTCGGGGTCAACTGGCTATCATGCTCGGCAGCGGGATCAATGGATGGAAACCCCGCAAAACCGATACAGGTGAGGAAGAGCCGGCCCCCACGCCACTTGACTCAAAACTATTCCAATTTACTCGCGAATTGGAACGTGATTTGACGCAGGATTTAGCAGATACAGTTGTCGGGGAGAATAAATCCGCACAGTTTGGCGAAGCCGTTTATGAATATCGCGAAGGTGAATGGCAACTATCAACGGCTTCATTACGCGGATATAGCGATATTTCCGAGGAATGGAATTCCCTCTATAATAGTCGTGCAGACACCCTGACATCCGCGGATCTCGAGGAAGTTGTCAGAAAGCATCAACGTGACGAAAAAAACAAGAAGTCGCTCGGATCGGTTCCGCTGTTTTTCAAGCTTTGCGAAAAAAAGTACTGGACCCTTTGGCTGGCAGATGAAATGAATCCGGAGGAGGCGCCGGCGGAGAAAGCGTTTCTGAAATCGATGGTCTCATTCCACACCACGTTCCGTGATTTCGAGCGTTCATTGGAGCCGATTAATTTAACACCGGCGGAGCCCACGTATTCGAGGCGACTCTACATGTTCTCGGATCTTACGGATAAAACAGCCAAAGTAGCATTCGGAAAAGCGGATGAGGGGTTTACGGTTGAATGCGCCATTGCAATCCGAGCGGGCAATAATGATGTTAAGGAACAACGGGTGCGATTGATCTATTCCGCCAAGCGGCTGCTGCGGGATGAACTTCAGGGAGGCATAGAATCTCGGTGGCTGCAGCCGATGACGCGAGCGCTTGGCTTGAAAATGCCTGAAAGCAACCAACCGCCGTTTGAGTCCGCTGTCAGCCTTATGCCGGATTTCGTTTGGTCGTCGAAAAATGATCCAAAAACAAAGAAGGTTCGATTTCTTTTGAATTTTCCAGTTACACTGGATACAGCTTGGATCCACTCTGGATTGGGAAAAGCGGCGATGTGGAAAGGCCAATTCAATGGCACACGCGAAAAAAACCTCCATCTGCATTGGCCAGGAACCATCAGTAATAAAGCGAATGTGGTGCCATGGTGGAAGAACCAGGAGATCATTGAGCGCGGATTTACTTTGGCGTCGTACGATCTCGGACAGAAGACTGCCGCCGCTTGGGCATTGCTACGGGCGACATGTTGGGATCCGAGAGAACGTGAAAAAGGCACGAAGCGACCGGTTAGAGAAGTTGGATTTGACGGGGAGCGCATGTGGTTTGCTGAAGTGGTTTCAACAGGAGTTCTTCGACTGCCGGGCGAAGATCAGAGAGTTTTAGCAATCGCTGGTAAGCGGGAAGTAGAACATTTTGGCAAAGCGGGCCGCAACGCTCTGGAATCCGAATGGCAAGACGGGATGAAACTAGCAGGCGCTCTGCTCGCAGAAAATCCTGAGAACTGGCTGGGAATGAGTTCTGAAGAAAAGTCATTTCCAGAGCAGAACGATGCTCTCATAGCATTGGCGAATCGTCGTTTGAGCCGGTTGAATACGTTTCATCGCTGGTCTTGCTTCAATCCGGATCGCCCCGAAGTCGCGCCCCGCCGGATGAGATTAATTGAGAAACTCAACGATGAATTGGAACATTGGAAGGATGCCGACGTGCAGTTCTGGAGAAAGTCGGTTGAAGCGGAAGATTTCAAAAGTTTCCGCTCCGCAGCGGGCACCGCTTTTAGTTCACTCAGATCCAAATTCGGTGAACAACTAATCGCACTAGCAAACCGCGTTGCACCGCTGCGAGATCGGTCGTGGCAATGGGACCCCAAAAAGCAAAATGCCGGCCAAGGGCTGTACGGTGAGTTAGTGGATTCCGGCAAGCAATTGGGGGACAAGCTCGCATGGATTCGCGGCCAGCGGGGGTTATCACTAGCGCGAATCGAACAGCTGGAAAATCTCCGCCGTTTGTTTCTCCGATACAATCGGTCGTTTGATCGCGAGGCGGGAATGCCGGCTAAATTTGGTCGTGATGATTCCGGGCGTAGGTCCGGCGAACCCTGCCGATTATTGCTTGATAAAATAGATCGGATGAAGGAGCAGCGCATTAATCAGACGGCACACCTGATTTTAGCCGAAGCTATCGGTGTTCGGTTGCGTGAGCACCAGATTGATGAACAGGAACGCGAAGCTAAGGACATTCACGGTGAATACGAGAAAATTCCAGGACGCGCCTCTGTTGATTTTATAGTTATCGAGAATCTCGATCGCTATCTTACATCTCAGGGCAGGTCGCCATCGGAGAACTCCCGCCTGATGAAATGGGCGCATCGAGCGGTGCGAGATAAAATCAAGATGTTGGCGGAAGAACCGTTTGGTATTCCGGTCGTGGAAGCTCCTGCCGCATACTCTTCCCGGTTTTGCGCAGTGACCGGCGTGGCCGGAGCGCGATGTATAGAGCGAAGCGTGTTGGATTCGTATACGAAAGAATCATTCGCAAAGTGGGCTGAACGTCCTCAAAAACCGGGTCAGTCGGATCCGAAAATTTTTGCCGTTTTGCTGGAGCAGTTCGAACATTTGGAAAAATTGAATCAGAAATTGAAAGCTAATCGAAGTGGCGGACGAGAAAAAAGTCGCTCGCTATATACTTTGTTTTTACCAAAACAGGGTGGTCCGCTTTTTCTTTCATTACAGGAAAAACCGAGGCCAAAAAGCAGGGTGCCGAGACAAGCTGATATAAACGCCGCCATTAATATTGGGTTGCGATCAGTAGCGGCCCCCACCGCTTTGGATATCTTGCATAAAATCAGGGCGGAGAAAGATGGGGATAGTTTTAAACCGGTAGTTAAGAATGCCCGAGAGAAATCGGCTTTTGATTCCAAGACAGTCATTTTTTTAGACGGCAAAGCTTCGAACAAACTTGCATCCGCTCGCAGCCCAAATTTCTTTTTCGATGCCAAAGGGTTCGATTGTTTCGATTTGGCGAAGATAAAATTGGCGGATCGAGATGTTTCATTAGTGTCGGGGGTGGGTCTTTGGTCTACGGTGAACAAGATCTTTCCGGGTCATCTCGCCGAAATTAATAAACAGCGGTTAAGTAGCTGGCAAAAATTGGCCGCTGATAAAGATGACGTTCCTATGTAAAATGTTAGTAAGTGGTTAAGGAGCGACCGCATTGACAATGGGCGTTCCAACCAAGTGTGGCGTGTTTGGGCGGGCCCGATGGAGTTCAGGCGGCTAGCTTTGCCTGAGCTTCACGTTCCTTTTGCCAATTTGCGGGCGTCAGGGATTGGACTT
>DASXZW010000127.1:0-35929 GCA_036501665.1 Verrucomicrobiia bacterium | reverse complement strand
CTGGCCTTGAACCTGTTGAAGCAGGAAAAGACCAAGAAGCGCAGCATCAGAGGCAAAATGCTCAACGCCAGTTGGGACCACCCCTACTTGCTCAGACTCCTGGGTGGCAACCTAAACGAAATTTAGATGCGTCTGCCCTGGACGGTTATTCCGCCTCCTTGACTTCGTGCGAGGCATTCAGAACACTGCTGCGCTATGGGTGAACCCAATGCGAATGATTTGATGGAACGGATTGTCTCCTTGTGCAAGCGCAAGGGGCTGGTTTTCCAATCTTCCGAAATCTATGGCGGCATCAACGGGTTCTGGGATTACGGTCCTCTCGGCGCGGAACTCAAACGCAATGTCAAAGACCTCTGGTGGCGCTCGATGACGCAACGACGCGACGATGTTGTCGGGCTGGAAGCCACGATCATCATGCACCCCAAAATCTGGGAGGCCAGCGGGCACACGGCCACTTTTTCCGATCCGATGGTCGATTGCCTTCTGACAAAGAAGCGGTTTCGCGCCGATCAGATCGACCCGCAGAGCGGCATGGCCTACCATTTCACGGGCGCGGAATCGGCAGACAAAGCGAAGAAGTCCGACGAACCGTTCTCTTTCCTTCTCGCGCCGGGAAAAAACCCTGAATCCGCCCGAAAAGCGGCAAAACAGTTTTACCAGCTACGCGGGCTTGCGGACGCCGCGCTTCTCGGTGAGCGCACTGAAAAAGTCGAAAACTCCACGCGCTACAATCCAGAGAATGGCAGCCTGCTGACCGAACCGCGACTGTTTAACCTGATGTTCAAGACGTATGTGGGGCCTGTGGAGAGCGCGGAGAACATCGCGTATTTGCGACCAGAAACGGCGCAGGCGATTTTTGCGCAATTCAAGAACGTCGCAGAGGTTTCGCGGCAGAAGGTGCCGTTTGGCATCTGCCAGATTGGCAAGGCTTTCCGCAACGAGATCAACCCGCGCAATTTCACATTTCGTTCGCGTGAGTTTGAGCAAATGGAATTGGAATTCTTTATCCGCCCTGATGAAGCTGTTGAAGCCATTTGCGGAACTGTCGCGAAACCTGAAACTGCGGGGCATCCGGGCGAGCCGCAAGCCAACTGGGGCTGGCAGATGTGGCATAAATACTGGGTGGAAGAGCGGCTGAAATTTTATGAGAGCATTGGCTTGCCGCGCGCTTCGCTGGTTGAGTATTGGCAAAAGCCGGAGGAACTGGCGCATTACGCGCGGGCGACGGTCGATATTCTCTACAAATTCCCGTTCAGCAAACGCGATGCGAAGGGGGAATTGGCAGGGGAAGAACTGGAAGGCGTCGCCGCGCGGAGCGATTTTGACCTTTCGCAACACCAAAGATTCTCCGGAAAATCGACAACTATTTTCGACGAGGAACTCAAGGCGGCCTGGGCGAAACTTGACGACGCCAGGAAATCGGCGCTTTCGGACCGTTATTTTGAGGCGCGGAGGAATTACCTTGTCAAAGCCGGGGAACAGCCCGAAAAAGCACAGAACCAGGCGAAACAGGAAGCAGCCGGGCTGGCCAATGGAATTTATGTGCCGCACGTAATCGAACCTTCGGCTGGGGCGGATCGGCTGATGCTGGCGTTGATTTGCAACGCTTATTACGAAGACGAAGCTCCTGACGAAAAAGGGAAATTGGAAAAGCGCGTTGCCATGCGGTTCCATCCGCGCATCGCGCCGCTGAAGATGGCTGTTTTTCCGCTGCTCAAGAACCGACCGGAACTCGTTGCAAAAGCGATTGAAATTCGTGACTTGCTCCGCCCGTTAATGACCGTATTCTATGATGATGCAGGAGCCATCGGGCGGCGGTACCGGCGACAGGATGAAGCGGGCACGCCTTTTGGGGTCACGGTCGATTTTGATACGCTTGGGGAAAAGGGCGCGGAATTGAAGGACACTGTGACGCTCCGGGAGCGCGATACCATGAAACAAGTCCGAGTAAAAATCGAGGAACTACCGACTCTGCTGATGGAGAGGATTCGGTAATGGCTTCTGATCAGTTCCCCGTTTCCAACACATACGCGGTAAAAGAGGCGGAGATTCCCCTCAAACGGCGAGCCCCGACCCTTTATGCCATCATCTTTTTCAAGATCATCAAGGGCGCCCTGTTCCTTTTTCTTGGCGTGGTTCTTTATTTCCACGCGGACAAGGATTTTCCACAGGCTTACGACGATCTTATAAAGAAGCCGATCTTCCAGGAGCTTCGGATTCATCCGGAAAACAAACTCGTCCAGAATATCGCGGATCGAATCGCTGACTTGACCAAGACAGAAAGGAAAATCCGGTTGACTGCGTTGGGGACGATGACATGGTCGCTGTTTCCATTGGTCGAAGGCCTGGGAATGTTGTTTCGCGCGGGCTGGGCTGGCTGGCTGGCGATCGGAGAATCGGCGTTTTTTGTGCCGATTGAGGTGTTTGATTTGGCGAGGAAATTTCATTGGCTGCTACTGGGCGTCACGATCGCGAATGTCATCATCGTCTGTTATCTCTATGTGAACCGCGAAGCGCTGTTCCACCATCATCAACCGCGCCATCCACCAGTCCACATCTGAGCGCTTGCCAGCAATTGCCTTGTAAACGAAGGATGGGCTTCTTAACGTCGAATGATGAAAGTTGAGTTTAGAGCGGGGAGATTTTTTTAATTAACGGGGCCCAATTTTACCGTGGAAGCGATCATTCGACCCAATCAGGACAGCGCCGCGCAACTTGTCGCCCGCATCATCGCCAAGGAGTTGCGCGCTTACCCGTCGTCAGTATTGGGATTGGCAACGGGGCGAACGATGGAATCGGTGTATCGTCTCCTGGTTCAAATGCATCAAAAGGAGCAACTCGATTTTTCGCTCTGTCGCACTTTCAATTTGGATGAGTACGTCGGGCTGGCCGCTGACGACCCGTGTTCCTATCGGTATTACATGGATCGATGCCTTTTCAGCCAGGTCAACATCGACAAGCGCAATACGCACTTGCCGAACGGCATGGCCAAAGACCTGGACAGCGAGGGTCGGCAATACGAAGAAAAAATCAAGCGTTACGGCGGGATTGATATTCAATTGCTTGGGATTGGAACGGCGGGCCATATCGGTTTCAACGAACCGCTGTCGGCGTTGCGTTCTCGAACGCGCGTCAAGGCGCTGAGTCCATTGACGATTGAACAGAATGCGTCTTTGTTCGGCGCTGCGGCGAAGGTTCCACGCCGCGCCATTACGATGGGGGTCGGGACGATCCTCGAATGCCGTAGGTGCATCCTCCTCGCAACTGGTGAGGCAAAAGCCAGCGTGATTGCCAAGGCGGTTGAGGGACCGATAACGTCGATGATTTCAGCCACCGCGCTCCAACTGCATCCGCGCTGCACCGTCGTGCTTGATGAAGCTGCGGCGACAGGACTCACAGAGACGGATTATTATCGTTGGATTTTTGAAAACGAACCGGAATGGGAAGAATTTCGTTAGAGCAAACCAAGGTAGGGACGGCCCGCCGGGCCGTCCTTGGACGCCTCGGCGAGGCGTCCCTACCTCAAGGTTTAAATGCGTCCGCGCTTGTGCTATTGAATTGATTTAGAGTGTTGTTCGGAATTTATTTTGTTTTGAAGGACGAGAATCCAATCCAGTTCTACCCCGCCTTTGGCAAGAAACGCTGCACTTTGACTTTTATCCAAAAATCACTTCAGGTTCTGGCGCTTCTGGCGGTTGCCGCAGTTGCCGGTTGCGCGAGCAATGTATCCGAATCACGCGTCGTCGTCGCCAGCGCCTCGATCAACGGCCATCCCGCGCGCATGTTCCTAGATACGGGGGCGTCCTCAACGGTGCTGTTCGATTCGGGTGCGAAACGACTTGGTTTAAAACCTGGCGAGATTTCTGAGCCGGTGCCGATTACAATCGACGGGCAAACTTTCACTGCGCCCCTCCCCATTTTCAAACCGCAAGTCCAATGGTATTACCGGCTGGCATTCGCGAAGTCGGAAGGCTCCCTGGAAGGTCTCGTTGGCTGGCCGGAAATCCGTGACAATATCCTTGTTTTTGACGCGGATAACCGAGTCATTCGCAGCGTTGAACAACTTCCGCCTGAAACCGCTGGCTGGCTGAAGCTGAAAGTCATCCCCGACTCGTGGTTATTGCTGGAGGTTCCACTAGCGCATCGTAGAACAGGAATCGTCGAGGTTGATACCGGGTCGCCGTTCGCGTTTCAAATGCCGCCCCGTCAATGGAAGGAATGGACCACGATGCATCCTGGCGTGCCGGTTTCTTCGCATTGGGGAGGCGTGGCGTCCTTCGGCGTGGGCCGATACCGGACTGCGTGGGCCGATGAATTCAGATTGGGGCCGATGACGCTGACGGATGTTCCAGTGCAGGACATGATGAATTCAGAGGTCGCGTTTCTCCAGGGGAAGAAACCGACGGCTGATGCGCTTTGGGTCATCGGATTATATGGTTTGACGCGAATGGATTTGATCGTCGATGGCAAGAACGGCTGGGCCTACGTGCATCCCAGGTCGGGGACTGGGTTGCCGTATTCTGGCGTGAAACGTCCGGGCTATACCAACTCCATTCCTAACGCGCGAGATGGCGGCGGAAATTGGAGCGTCGCCGACAATGTGCGTCTCAGCAGCGAGAGTCTTTATGCCGGTTCAGCCGAATATAAGTGGAGCAAGGACGATCTCACCGGCGCGTTGGCGGACTACACGCGCGTGATCGAAATCAACCCTCGAAATGGTGACGCATGGTCTGCGCGCGCTTACATCAAGACGTCGCAAGGCGATGCGCTTGGCTCGATTTTTGATTGCACCCGGGCGTTGGAAATCGACCCGAATAATTATGACGCTTATTTTCGTCGCGGTGTCGCGCGGCAAATTCGCGGCGATTATTCCGGCGCAATTTCCGATTATGATCAGGTCCTTAGACTCAAGCCAGACGACGCGGATTACCCGCGTTTGTATCGTCAAACTTTGTTGATCGCGCTGGGACGCGCAACGGCAGATTCATCCAGGAATGCGGCCTCGTGGAAAGGCCGTTGGACCAAAGACATTTCCCAATTTTTAGCCGGGCGCATCAACGAAAAATCGTTTCTCGCCGCAGCAAGGAAAAGCGATGCGGAACCGGCCTCCGGTCAGAAATGCGAAGCTCACTACTACATCGGCATGATGCGGCTTGTTGGAGGCGATAAAGCGGGCGCGCGCGATGCTTTCCAAAAATCCCGCATTATTCAGTTAAAAGATTACGACGAATACCAATTCTCCGGCGCGGAACTCTCGCGCCTGACGACGGTCGCGCAGCAAAGCTCGAAGTAGCGTTCGCAACGCGAATCAATTTCGGATTAAATCGGTGACGGTTTCACGAAAAAATCATGAGCCGAGCCTGGAAGATTCTCTTCGCTTTTAGCGGGGTGCTGGTTCTTCTGGGCGCTCTTAATTCCCCGGCGTTGTTGCCGTATCCGTTGTTCGTGCTGGCGTATTTGTGCGATTGGAGACTACCTCTGATCAAATCGCCTGCCGTGCGATTGCTGCTTTCGACGATGCTCTGCACTTTCATGCTGGAATGCTGCGCGTGGTTGAACGAATACGTCAAGAATACGGCGCAACCCGCGCTGTTCCATCCACAACTCATCCCTGATTTGCTGCTCTCGATCGGAGTTTATGCGGCATGGTGGTTGACCTGGTGGCTGGCGCTGCGGTTTTATCGGTTTACGACGCGGCAGGTGTTCTTCACCACCGGCTTGTATGGCGTTTTGATCGAACAGCAAGGGAAAATATTCATTGCCGGACTTCAAACCATGCCGAAGGGCGCGGTGTTGTGGCTTTTTATCTTTGTGGTCTATGGATCAACGATGGCCCTTGCGTTCTTCCTTGTGCGCGACAGCTTCGTGGCTTCGCGCGACCATTGGATTAAATTTCCTTTGGCCTGGATCGCGTTATTTATTTTTACGTTCGCCACCTCAATTATTTGGGGATTTGGCATCGGAGCATTGCACATCATTCTTCCAAAAAAGCTGCCATTGCGCACTCATCCATTTTGGTGACATGAACAGGAAGGACACAGTTTAAGAAGGGAATTTTGACAGGATAAACCAGATGGACGGGATGGGAAACGGATTGGATCAGCAATGTCGAACGCATCACTATTTTATAGGGCAGAGTGCGGCAAGCTGAAATCAAAATTTTGAACAGAAGCTAACGAAGGAAACGAAGAAAAACTTGTCTGAAAATGCACTCGAATGACGCTGCAACGAGCGTAAAAAAAATCCCGTTCATCCTGTCTCCGCCTTCGTTTGCTTCGTTTCCTTGGTGTAAAAAATCCGATTTCTTGCGGGTGACAAGATTATTTCGCCAAGGCCACAAGATACCGCTGGAGTCGCTCGATTTGGACAGGCGACTTTTGCTGGGTATAAATCTGGTGAAGGCTCGCGCAAATCCGCAGAAGAATCCGTCGCGAACTGACGGGTGCAAGGCAGCTTTCGTCGAATCGTTGACGCAGTTCGATCACGCGCTTGACGCAGTCGGCCTTGGCAAGAAGCCGTCCGCCATGGAAAGCATCGACGTAAAGCTCGGAGCGGCTCGATTGGTAACGGCAAAGAAAATGCCCGGGCAGACCGATGCCCACAACGGGCAATCGCAGTCGCCGCGCCACCAACAGGAAAACGAGGCTCAGGGTGATTTGGTTGCCGATGCGGCGATCCAGAACGCAATTGAAATAGCTGTTCTCCGGATCGTAGAAATTCTGTGAATCGCCGGTATATTTCAGTTCCTGGAAAAGGTAATCGGTGATGATCCGCAAAATGTGGTCAGCGGGCGCGCTTAAATCCAATCGTTCCCTGAGTTCGCCCGCGTAGTCGTCGAGAATCGCGGAGTAGCCTTCGATGTTGATGGAGGGATATTGGGTGCGGGAGAGGAGCAATACGCCTTTTTCCAGATCAAAGTCTTCGCCTTGATTCAAACAGAAGGCCAGGAATTGCGTGTCGGCGTCCAATCGTCCGAAATGCTGGACGATTTCCGTCGCGCGTCGGCGCAGGATGGGGTCATTGCTGAGGGTGTGCTCGCGCATCCATTCGGAACAGCCGGGGCCGAAAGAGAGAAGGGTCTCGCGCACCGTGCGGTACACTTTCGCGTCATCGTCCGCGAGCAAGCTGATGAGAGCCTGCCTTTGCTTATCCTCCAGTTTTCGAGACGGCTTTGCTTGCGAAACACTCATAGGACGATGCCACTTTACAGGTAATCTCCGGGGATTTCAATAAGAATGATGCCGGATGCGAAAAGTGTGGAAATGCTCATAATTCAGCCCCCTCCTAATCGTAATCTTAATCCTAATCTTAATCGTTTTTAATGAACAGTGGATTAGGATTACGATTAAGATTAAGAGTAGAAAAGGAAACGAGGAAAAGAACCGAGATCAGTCAGCGCTGGCAAAGTTTCGGTGGCGTGTTATGATGCGGGCAAGCCCGATTTCGTTTCGGGAGGACGCATTTTTATGGAAATCACAAAACAACTGGCTCTTTTCCTCGACAATCGCCCCGGAATGTTGGCCCGCGTGTGTGACGCGCTTTCCGACGCCAAGGTGAACATTTATGCCATTTCGAGCAGCGACACTGTCGATCATATTGTCGTGCGGATGGTCGTCAGTGATCCGGCCAAGGCTTTGTTCGTCTTCGAGGAGCATGGGACACTGGTCGTCGAGGACGATGTTTTGATGATTACGGGCGATAACAAACCCGGTTCGCTTGCCAAGCTGGCCCACAAATTGGCGGACGCGAAGGTCAACATCGAGTATGCCTACTGTGCAACTCCTCCCGATGCCAAAAAGGGGTTGATGATCTTGCGAGTTTCGGATGCAAAAAAGGCGATGAAAGCCCTGAACTCTTGAGATGGGTAAGTCCCTGGTCCTGGAAATTAACACGCGGTGCTGGCTGCGCGAATTGTCCGAGAACGCCAATCGCACGGTAACTCTGGCAACGGTTCCTGACCGGGAGTTTGCCGCGTGGAAGAACTGCGGTTTCACGCATATCTGGTTGATGGGCATTTGGACAACCGGAACGAAAAGCTGCGCGGCGTCCCTCGGGAGGCAGGAATTGCGAAAGCTGAGCGTAGAAGCTTTTGGTCCGGGAGGTGAAGAAAATCTCGGCAGTTCTCCTTACGCAATTGCGGATTATACAGCGGCAGATTTCACCGGCGGTCTGCAAGCACTGGCGCAGTTTCGTGCCAAGCTTCACCAAAACGGGATCGGACTGATTCTCGATTTTATTCCGAACCACCTCGGTTTGGACCATCGGTGGATTGAGGAAAGGCCGGAACTTTTCGTGCAGAGTCAAGGTGAGAGACCTGAGACGTTTCCAGTTCTGAAGGCTGGCGGCAAACTGTGGATCGCGCACGGGAAGGATCCGTATTTTCCGGCTTGGGACGACACCGCGCAACTGGACTACCGGAACCCATCCACCCGCGCTGCAATGGTTGAGGTTCTGCAATCAGTCGCCGACCAATGCGATGGCGTCCGTTGCGACATGGCGATGTTGTTGCTTAGCGATGTGTTTGACAAGACGTGGCAGTATTTCCCAGTCGCCGGGGCGAAGGCATTTGGGGGATTTTGGTCAGACGCAATTGCCTCTTTAAAACGCCGCCATCCGGATTTTTTGTTTATCGCAGAGGCGTATTGGAATTTGGAACCGCGCCTCGCCGCGCTGGGTTTTGACTATGTTTACGATAAAACTTTTTACGATCTGCTGATTCGGCGCGATTCGGCTGGCTTGGAGGCGCATGTCCGGGCTGAGGGCGGCTTTGAGCCGGTGCGTTTCCTGGAAAATCACGATGAAGCGCGGATTGCCTCCGCTCTTTCGCCTGAAGAACACAAAGCCGCCGCTATTTTCCTGATGCGGCAGCCTGGAATGCGGCTGTTGCACGACGGGCAATTGATAGGACGAAAACGGCGGTTGCCGGTCCAGTTTACGCGGTATTGGCCTGAGTCGCCTGATCCGGATATCGTGGAATTTTACAAGGGCTTGCTTAAATCGGGAACAGGTCACACGCAAGTTAGTTGATTATCTGGTAGTGGTACAGTTTGCGTTTAATGTCTGCGCCGATTGGATTCAATAGCTCCGCCCGAAACAAATGAAACCCAAGATGGTTTTGGTTTCAATTTCTTGACTCTACCGAATCCGCGCTTTTGGGCAATTTTTCGCCATAATTTTTTGGTCCGCTGGCGAACAATCTTTTTTATGGATTTTGGGAACCGATCTTGACGGGCAGGATTCACGTCTCACTGTATCAAGTTCACAATCTCAATCAAGCTCCAAACATGGTCGGAAACTCCCGCTTCCATTGCTGGTGTCACGCGCAAAGTCTGATGGACGCGAGCAAAGTTGTAGTGCATAAAATGGAGAGCAACCGCTGCCTCGTGGTTTTCGACTTTTTTTGAAAATCCATTTGTTAGCCGCGTGAACCGGCGCATGGACATACGCATTGTGAGATTTTGCCGCTCGGTAAAGCTGGTTGAAACATGCCGATGATCTGGCATTCCTGAAATGACCGCCTTACGCGCTCCCATGCACTGAGCCGGACTGTATCGGATTTCTGCGTTACTCTTTGGGCCACCTTCGTTGCCATAAATCTTCTGCAATTGAGCGTAGTCGATCTCCGCACCGAAAGCCCCTTCAATGGCTTCCAAATAGGCTTTGTGTCCGTCCGTGGTCAATTGGATGCGATTAGCCAGGCGTTCCTTCAAATCGTTAATGAAGTGGTATGCAGCGCCGCCGTCGCGTGTTCCTACATACCAGCACGGCACAAGCTTCGTTTCGGCATCCAAAGCCGTCCAAGTCCAAACGTCGCCCCACCCGTGTTTCGCTCTGGTTTCAGTCGTTGTGTTCTTTTGTTTGCAGCCAACGAAAGCCCAAATCTCGTCGCATTGGAGCCTCTTGCATTTCAGGTTTCGCATCGCCTTGTCCTGATACGCTGAACACGCCGAACCAAGTTCAACCAAGAGCTTTTGAATCGTCGTGCGGTGAATGCCAGTCATTCTCACAGTGGAGCGCAAAGAATTTCCCTCTACCAAGCAGGCAACCACCCTTACTTTTTCCTCGGTGCTTAATTTGTTCATGGATTAAAAATAGCACAAAATGCTTGAGCGTTCAAGCACTTTTACGCATAATTTCCCGGCTTTATTCTGGTTAATAATCAATGACTTGCGTATATTTACCCCGAAATCTCCCCGGGATGTTGATTGCAGTTACCTATTCTACGTTTTTGGGTTGAGCCGGAATGTACATATTTAAAAGGAACGGCTCTCGCCCAAATTGCATCGCCATGCGATCTCTGAGTTCCCTCATACTTTGGCAGGTTCTGGCCATCCCGATAAGCATCCAATTGTGCTCCATGAGTTTTCTGAGTCCATATTGACTGGTAAGCCATCGATGATAACTCAAATTTCCGCGTGGGGCTGGAGCATTATTTTTCAGCCAGTTGGCGACATCCTCGTCAAGGTATTCGTAAACTAATTCCATGACCAATTTTCCCCAATATTTTGGGCGTTGCGTCACTGACCCCTTCCATTTAGTGAGGCGACCAAATTCAATCCACAATTCGTCAGGAAAAGTTTTTTCCCAAGGGCGCATTTCCTTTTCCAGAAATGCTCGCAGTTTAACCTGCAAGGCGTCCTGAGCGCGGACATATTGATAGCCAGTTGCCTCATCAATTAACGCTATGAAACCGACCTTTGCACATGCCGCAAGGAACATACTGCAATTTTTTGCAATTTCGATTTGCCGTTCTGTTTTCAACGCACCCGCTGCGAATGCCAACACATAGCTACGTGCAATTTCCAAAAAGGTTTCAGCCTCAAATCCCATAACCGCCTTGTTCACGACACCTTTGATAGAAAATTCAATCATGGAATCATTTGTAGGCCGATATTCTTTGAGAGCTTCTACCCCCAAATAACTTTCCAAGTTGCCGCCGCCTTTGTTGTTAGTTAACACTCCCGTGGCACCCGTTCGACTGATTACGCGCCTTCCATCGTCCAGGACATAAACAGGAAGTTCAGCGTCTCCGATAGCAAGAGTTCCCATCCATTTCGCCTCGGGATTCTTTGTTAAAAGTTCCTCGCTCTGCACAACTTCCATGAATTCAGCAGAAGACAAAGAAATGTTGTGCTGTTTGGCTAACGAAAGAAGGGCTGTTTGCCACTTCGCTGGTATCCGCCCGGATGCTGCCCAATGTTGAATGGTGCTTTGCCCCTTGCCAATGAGCTTTGACAATGCGGTTTGACCGCCGAATTTTTCGATTATAGTTTGCGCGCAATTCATAATGTTGGTATTTAACTACCAACATTATTGGTAATCGTCAACGGTTATTTTGGTTTATTTCCCCATCGAGCCGCTGCCGCTTTTTTTGCAATCGCTTTACGGTCAGCTTTAGAGAGCGACTCCGCTCTTGCTTTTCCACCTTTCAATCCCCCGAGTTTTCCAAGCGCAACGGCCGCAGGATTTTTTTCCGGTTTCGTTTTTGGTAGCGTCTGCCAGGTCACTTGCTGAACGATTGAAAATGCAGTTTCATTTAAATCTTTGCTTGAGCGTTTAGGCATGGCGCAACATTGCTCGTTCTCCGGCGTGTTGCAATCTTAATTTCAAGATTACAGATTGAAACTGTACCACTACCGATTATCTGGTGTTCGACAAATCAGCCCGGATAATTTATATAACCGGGCAAATGAACGAACGCGAAAATCTTGGCGTTGGCGTTTACCAATTCCTAATAGTCGGGGTTTTCATTTTTTGTCTGATCGGGGCGTTCGTCCTGCCGACATCGATCACATCGAGTCGCATTCTCGGCTGGTTCGGCATTGGCGGACTTATCGCAAGTCCTTTTCTATCGATCCTGGCTGACAGGAGCCGTGTCCGCAACGCAGTTGAAGATTGGGACGGCATTCTGGTATCGATGAAATGGATTCCGAATTCTTGGAGCGCCGAATATTGGTCGTTACCGCTCTCTTTGCCGTACGCGGTATAAACTGGAATACATTGACCTGACCGGAGCAACCCATCGCGCTCTCTGCAATTCCGGCTGGTTCAGTGGCGTGGAATGGCTGGAGGATGAGAAAGTCTCCGATCGGACCTGCTTTCAGAAATTAGTTAATATTTTATTGTCTGACAACGTCATTTCTTAACGATCTTGAGGAAATCATTTGATCCCGATTGCTGATAAACGTCCTTCTGCCCGTTGACTTCGATAATCACCCAATTGGGGTAAGTCGCTGCGGGTGCCTTTTCGCGTTCCGAATCAGGATGCCAATAACCAGTGCCCATCGCTTGCTGAATAATCCGTCCATTCCTTTTGTCTCGCACTTTGAACTTTTCTTTCCACGAAGGGGTTGTCGTTGCTTCATAGGTGGTGATCGTGACACTCACTTCATCTCGCGTGATCCCCGATGGAAGTATTACCCAGGAAGGTAATGGAGAATCCTCGCTAAGACGGAAGTTGGCACTGATTACTCCGTTGCGATCACACGAGACGACGAAGCCAACTAGCGCAACTGAAGCCAAACAATATTTCCAAACAAATGCTGACACCATTAGAGCAAGATGCTCGATTACCACTGAAGATCGAGCGTTTTCATTATCATCAGTAACGAATGCGCCAATTAACAAATGATCCGCTCCTGTTCGTGATTGCAAATCATTGGCCGCTGCCGTATAGCCTTTCTTCGTGCCCGTAACTCACAAATGATTAATCACATGACGAATCGTCTCTTAAAATTATTGCTGACCGCGACCCTTCTCGCATCACTCACGACTTTCGCGAAGGAACTCACTTATACCGACACTCCAGGTTTTTTTGAGCAAAATCCTGGCGGCCAACCATTGGGTCCGTGTCACGGCGGTACTGTCATCGACAAGGCGGGCAACATTTACATTACCACCGATACCGAGCGGGGAATCCTTGTTTTTTCGCCGAAGGGAAAATTCATCCGCTCATTTGGCCCCACGCGTATTCACGGTCTGCAACTCAGCCGTGAAAAAGGCGTCGAATATATTTATGGAGCGCGCCCGGCGGATCACGACGTGCTCAAGCTCAGACTCGACGGCACAATCGAATGGACGATTCATTATCCCAGAGAAGCCGGGATTTATAAAAACGAGGACGGATTCAAACCGTGCGCCGTAACCGTCGGACCTGATGGCTCCATTTACGTTGCCGATGGATATGGCTCAAACTTCATTCTCAAGTTCGATCGCAACCGTAATTTTGTAAAAGCCTTCGGCGGTCCTGGCAAGGAAGAGGGAAAATTCAACACGTGTCACGGAATAGCGCTGGACACGCGTCTTTCCAAACCGCTGCTGCTCGTTTGCAATCGCAACAACAACCGTGTCGAGTATTGGGACCTCGACGGCAATTTCGTGCGGGTGATTCAAAAGGATTTGCGCCAGCCGGCGGCGGTCAATATTCGCGGCGACTACGCGGTTTTCCCGGAATTGCAAGGCCGCGTGACGGTGCTGGACAAGGCGGGAAACATCGTCGCGCAAGTAGGCGACAATCCGGTTCCCGAGCAACGGGCCAACTACGGTTTGCCTCCCGATCAATGGAAGGATGGCATTTGCAATTCTCCTCATGGAGCGGCGATTGACAAGCACGGCAATCTCATCGTGACGGAATGGAGCAAATTTGGCCATCTCCACAAATTCACCCTCGAAAAATAAAAAAATTCCACCAACCATGCGCCGACTCCTGCTTGCGACATTAACATGCGCAGGCTTGCTGGCACGATGTCTTGACGCCGCCATTCTTGTCGTAGATCGGAGCGCGCCCGGCGCGGCTGATTCCAATTCGGGCGACGAAGGTCATCCTTTCGCAACCATCCAAAAAGCCGCGGATTCGGCCAAACCTGGCGACACCATTTATGTCATGGCCGGCAAGTATGACGAACGCGTCAAGGTGAATTCCGGCGGCTCGGAAGGCCAGTCGGTCGCGTTTATCGCAAAGCCGAGGCGCGCCGCGACTGTCAGCGGCTTTGATTTAAATGCCAACTATGTTCGCGTGGAGGGCTTTGACGTGACGGCGGACAAGCCGGCCACGGCATTTCAACTCAACTCCAGCCATTGCGAAATCCTGGATAATTACATTCACGAGATGATGACCGCCGTTTCGGGAACCACGGGCGAGCTAAGCGCCGACAAAAACTCGCGAGATTACTCCGCCGTGTCGCACAACCGCGTCGCCTATAATAAAGTCTATCACAGTCAATACGGATTTGTTCTTGGAGGAAACGATTGGCTGGTGGAAAACAATGAGGTGAACCGCCTTTTCATGTACACGCCGGGCAATAGATTCGATGACTGCGATTACTCCCGGTTCTTCGGCGGGGGCTGCGTTGAACGCGGCAATTATTATCACGGCACCGTTGAAAAAGAGATCAAGACCGCGCATGTCGATTGCCTTCAAACTTTTTGCAACAACGGCGAGACCGCGGTGGATTTGACGTTCGAGAACAATGTCTGTTTTGACTTTCACCAAATGTGCATGGTCGAAAGCGCGCCGCACATCGGCAATGTTCGGAATTGGACGATTCGAAATAACATCGTATCGGCGAATTCTCCCGAAATGCGAGGCGGGTGGGGACCGAACATTATTCAGACGCCCAATGTGACGATTGAAAACTGCACTATTTCGACGGTCATGTGGGCATGCATCGGGCTGCGAAGCAAGGAGGCGACTGACGGTTTGATCCGCAACAATATTTTCTCTGATTCTCAACGCGCTGTAATTGATGGAGATCAAGCATTCACCGCTTCCAAACCGGTGATGGACTACAATCTCACCTACAAAACCACACCGCTCGACGACGGGAAGAATTTAAGCGACAAGGATCCTCTTTTTGTTGACCCGCAGAATCGCAATTTTCGGCTGAGAGGTGGAAGTCCTGCCATCCGTGCCGGTGAAGGCGGCGCAACGATTGGCGCGTTGGACTATCCAAATGTCTATTACGTCGATCCTCAGCATCCTGCAGCGTCGGATTTGCCCGCATGGGGTTATCAGGCCGTGCCGTTGGCGACTCTGGCTGAAGCGTGCGCGATCGCGCAACCGGGTGAAACGGTCGTGTTGCGCGGCGGAATTTATCGCGAGGCGCTTTCGCCAAAAAACGACGGCGTAGTTTTTCGCGCGATGAAAAGTGAAAAAGCGGTGATAAGCGGAGCCGACTTGATCGAAGGTTGGAAACGGAACACCGAGGGCGGTTGGTCAACTATATTGGCGGAAGAACCGAAAAAAATCCTGCGCGACGGCGAGCCTTGGAGTCAATTTACATACGACAAGTCATCTGGGAAAATTTCGATGAATGCTGGCGGCGATCCGCGCCTTCATGTGTTCGAGACTGTTGTTCGGAAACTTGGAATTGATCTGTCCGATAAAAAGGGCGTCAAGGTTGAGGATATCCCCGTAATTGACACGCTCTGATCACACGAGTCTAAACCGCACGGTTTCACAGGAGTTTTAAGGGCTAGTCAAACATAGGTTAAACACCCCATTTAAGAACTTTCGCGGCTCGGTACATTAGGCGAGTATGAAGGTAGCCGCCCTTTTTCTAATGTGGTGTCTGGCCTGCAATGCCGCTGACCGCGCTTCATGGTACGGCGAAGATCATCGCGGTCGGCTGATGGCCAATGGTAAACCGTTCAATCCCGACAAGTTTACGGCAGCCTCGTGGTTTTACAGTCTTGGCACGCGTGTGGTGGTCAGTCACGCGGGGCGTAGCGTGATCGTTGAGGTCACTGATCGCGGCCCGGCGCCTGAATTGGTCCGAAGCGGGCGCAAAATTGACCTGAGCCACGCCGCGTTCGCCCGATTGGCAAACCCCGGCAAAGGTCTTATTGACGTAACGGTCAGGAAGCGCTGACGAAGCGCGGGCCTACCGACGCGCCGATGATTTCTTGCGGCGCTTATTGGCGGTTTTCATCGCCATTTCTGGTGATGAAATTCCTTTGTTGGAGATGATGGTAAGGACAGGGTGATGCGCGCAAATGAGCGTCGCCAATTCTTCTTGCAGGTTCATATTTGGTTTGGTGATTTATTTTAGTTGACCGCGAAAAAAATCCTCTTCATAACGCGCAAGCTCCCGGTTGAGCTTTTTGATGTCTGTGCCAGGAGGGACGACGTAATCAGCCCAGGCGGGTCTGACCGGCATCTTGCTGATGGCATCGAACAACACCCGGGTGCCGTCCGTCGCCAGCGCGCAATCCAATGAATCCACCGCCGCCGCCCTCACGGAAACTTCCCATTCGGCGGGCGTCAGAAAATCATTGATGGGCGTCAGCTTGATCCCAGGTCCCATCATTTTGGAGGCGTATTTGTCGTAATGGCCGAGATAATGATGTGAAAGATTGATCGCCATGATGAAACCGACCATTTGATTGAAGTAACTCATTTGCTCGTTAATCACTTCACAGGTCCAAAAGCGGGAATCCACAATCGCGGGGGCGCGAACAATTCCATCGCCGTTGTTGTCAACGAGAGTTTTAATGTATTCATCGAAGAAACCGGGCTGAACGCGATCCGCCGCTTTGGCGTGACAGATGTGATTGATTAAGTCGATGAAGCCGGCTGAAAGTGTGACCTGTCGAAAAATGTTATTGTATTGCGTTGTGGAAATTGGAGAAGCGACCGGAAGTTCTTCAGTTTCCAACGCAATTACGTCAGTGTCGATTTGTTTTGCGTATTTCGAGGGAAGAGACTGCGACAGATCTTCGCCGAGCTTGAGAACCACTTTGAAACCACCGTCGTAATCGCGGCTTTGCAAATCAGCTTTGCAAACTGGAGAAATCGCCACCGTCAGAAAAAGGATTCCAAAAATCGAACTGGCGCGGGCCGGGCGGCGAACCCGATTCCGCAATGTTGCGCTTCTGATGAAACAATCGTTGACCATACTTTGCAATCTCTTGAATAGCTATTGCAGTGCCAATTCCAATTGTGACTCGATCGCGGTTCACAACCAGATGGCGGCTGGATGGTTGACAGTAACAGTCAAGACTATGAGTGTCTTTTGGAGGGGGTTGCGAATGTCCAGTAAGCAGGCAACAATTCTAGCAATTCAGGACAAGAAAAGGATGGTGGAGCCGAGGGGATTCGAACCCCTGACCCCCACAATGCCATTGTGGTGCTCTACCAACTGAGCTACGACCCCATCCGAAGGCTCGCTAATCTACGTGAACTTTAGCGCGCCGCGCAAGCTCAAAACAATATTTACTTGATGCCCCGCAATCTTGGAGAAGTGGGCATTTTATCGTGGCATGCACAAATTTTGGACAGCGAAAAACCTCCCCTTTCATACTTCAGTCCGCGTGTTAAATAGCCGTTAACAAATGAGAGTAGGCGCGGAACCTGCTCCACCATTGAAATCGAGCGTTTAACTTGAGCGATGCTGAAATAAAGGCTGGTTCTCAACCTCCTTCTCACGAGCGGGTCGAGACGATCTTCCGCGCCCTTAAGCACACCACTTACAAGCAAACAGACAGGATGTTTGCGTGGCTGATGGCTTTTGAATGGCTCGCCGCCATGGCCGCGGCCGCGCTTATTTCGCCCCAGATTTGGCCGACGTTGCGCCCGCTTCAATTGCTCGTGACGGCTTCGACGCTGGCCGGGTTGATTTATCTGCTCCCGCTGTACCTTGCATTACGTTCGCCAGGCAAACCCGCCACACGCCACATCATTGCAATTGGTCAGATGCTGACCCCGTCGCTTTTCATTCATTTAACGGGCGGTGGATTTGAAACAGACTTTTTCGTGTTTGGCGCGATGGCTTCGCTGGCTTCGTATCGGGATATTCGCGTTCTGTTGTCGGCGACGGTGGTTGTCGCATTGGACCATTTCCTCTCCCAATGGGTTGCGGCGGTTTTTAACGGGGCGACTCCCGATCCGTGGAACTGGCTCGGTTTTACCGGTTGGGTGTTATTCGAGGACACGCTTCTTGCATTGTGGATTTGGGAAAGCCTGCGCCTGACGAAACATCTGGCCTGCCATCAATCTGAGCAACAGGTGCTCCACGAAACCATCGAACGCGAGGTCACACACCATCTGGACGCGCTTCACGAAGAGAACGTCAAATATAAACAAATCCAGGCGTCTCTTCAAAAAAGCGAGGCCAAATTCCGTTCTCTCGGCGAATCTTCGCCGGATGGCATTTTTATTACTGACGCCGGTGGACAATGGATTTACAGCAATACGCAATGGTCCAAACTCGCTGGACTGAGCGCCGAACAAAGCCAGGGCGATGGCTGGGCTGGAGCGATTCACCCTGATGACAAGACTCGCATTCTCGAAAAATGGAACGAGTTCCTCAAGGACCGCGCCCAAATTTCGGAGGAGTTCCGCTTGAAAACGTCGGATGGGGAAGTTCACTGGGTTTCCTGCAGCACAGCCCCGGTCCAATACGAATCCAGCGAGGAAGGCCAGAGCGCCGGATACGTCGGAACGTTCCGTGATATTACAGTTTACAAGAACGTTGAAGAGGAGTTGCGTCGTGCCAAGACGGAGGCCGAAGGCGCTGTCAAGGCTAAGGGCGAATTCCTGGCCACCATGAGCCATGAAATCCGCACGCCCATGAACGGCGTCATCGGCATGGCCAATCTCCTGATGGACACGCAAATGTCTTCGCAACAGCGCGAATACGCGGAGACGATTCGGAGAAGCGCGGAGTCCTTGCTGCTTTTGATCAACGACGTGCTCGACTTTTCCAAGGGCGAAGCACGCAAGCTGATCTTTGAAAACATTGATTTCAATCTGCGCGAAACCATCGAAGGTTCGCTGGAACTTTTGGCGGAAACCGCCCAGGCCAAGAATATCGAACTGGCCGGCTTCGTTCTTGCCGATGTGCCGACTCAATTGCGCGGCGATCCCGGACGGCTGCGGCAGGTTGTGGTTAATTTGATCAGCAACGCGGTCAAGTTTACTGAGTTCGGCGAAGTCGTTGTGTCGGTGGCGAGCGTTTCCGAATCGGTAACACATGTTGATTTGCGCTTTGAAGTTCGCGACACGGGCATAGGAATTCCGACGGAGATTCAACCGCGCCTGTTCCAGGTTTTCAGCCAGGCCGACAGTTCCACGACCCGCAAATATGGAGGCACTGGGTTGGGGCTTGCGATTTCCAAGCAACTGATTGAGTCGATGGGCGGCCAAATCGGATTTACGAGCGCAGCGGGCCAGGGTTCGACTTTTTGGTTCACCGCGCGATTTGAAAAGCAGGTGGCCCCGAGCGAAAGCAAAACGCCCGCAGAGCAGATAAATTTAAGCGACCTTCACGTCCTTATCGTTGACGACAACGAGACCAATCGCCACATCCTCGAAGGTCAGATGAAGGAATGGGGTATTCCTGCATCCTCCGCCGCCGGAGCGCAGGCGGCGCTCGACACATTGCAGGACGCGGCGCAAAAGCCGTTCAACGTGGTCATCATGGACATGCAAATGCCGGGCATGGACGGAATCTCGCTGGCGGAAGTCATCAAAACCGACCCAAAAACTTCGCGCGCCCGGCTGATCATTCTTACTTCGCTTGGCAAATTGATGGATGACGCGCAGCTCAAGAGATTGGGCATCGACGCCTGCCTCGTCAAGCCTGTCAAGCAGAATCGCCTCTTTGAATGCTTGACTGGAGCAAGAAAGTTTCCGCGGGATTCGGAGCAAGCCCCGGCAACCGCGGCTGTCCCGGCACTTCAAGACTTGCGCGTTTTATTGGCCGAAGACAATATCATCAATCAGAAAGTGGCGGTCGGCCAGTTGCGAAAAATGGGCTGCGTTCCCGATGTCGCCAATAACGGAATGGAAGCCGTTGAAGCAGTCAAGAGGTCCCCATACGACCTGATTTTGATGGATTGCCAGATGCCTCAAATGGACGGTTACGAGGCGTCGCGGCAAATTCGCCTCCTGGAGCGCGCGGACGGCGGCAAGGCGGCCTACATCATCGCGATGACGGCCAATGCCATGCAAGGCGACCGGGAGAAATGCCTGGAAGCCTCGATGAATGATTACCTTTCCAAGCCGGTGAAGGATTCTGAATTGAAAGCGGCAATTGGTCGCGCCTGCATCGCCCACGCCGATATGATTGACAGACCGCCGGCACAACCAGAAGCAACGCCGGACACGGAGGATTCGCCGTTGGTGGATTTGGAACGTCTGGAAGCGGCGGCGAACGACGATCCGGTCATATTGCAGGAACTCGTCGATCTTTATTTTGCGCAGGCGCGGGACTTGATGAACGGTCTTCGCGCGGCGATCAATTCCGGCTCCGCCAAGGACGTCGATCATTTTGCCCACAAACTCGTCGGCGCAAGCCTCGCGTGCGGCATGTCCGCAATGGTTCTGCCATTGCGCGAATTGGAAAGGCGCGGCAAGCAAGGCCAGCTTGGCGACGCTGAGGCGCTTTACGAAAGGGCCAGCAGACATCTTGAGCTAACCCGTGACAAAGTCGGAACTTACGTCCGCCAATACCAACACCATTGAATACTCCAGAATCCAACCCTACCGGCACCGCACGCGCGGTGGATTTTGATCAACTCCAGGCCGCCTGCGATGGCGATGCCGCCATGATGCGCGAGTTGATCGACCTCTATTTTCAGCAAGCGGACGACATCATGGTGCGCCTGGAAAAGGCCATCAACGGCAAGGTCGTCGGCGACGTGGACCATCTCGCGCACAAACTTGCCGGTTCCAGTCTTGCGTGTGGAATGTCGGCTGTCGTGCCTTCTCTCCGGCAATTGGAAGGGAACGCCAAAGCTGGACATTTGAACGGCGGGAACGAATTGCTGGCGGACGTCATCGTCCAAATGAAAGTGATCAAGGGGCGCATCCAGGATTATCTCGCTCAATTTAATTCTCCCAAAAGCAACTAATGAAAAAGATCTTAATTGTCGAAGACGACCTGATCGTGCGGTCCATTTATCGCCGCAAGTTTGAAATGTCCGGTTACAAAGTGGAAACAGCGGAAGAAGGCGGCGCTGCGCTGGCGTTGATGCCAACATTTAAGCCCCACGTCGTCCAGGTGGACATTATGATGCCGGGAATCGACGGCGTCGAAGTCATCAAGAAGATTCGCGCCTGGCCCGACTTTAAGCATACCCCGATTTTGGTTCTATCAAGCTTCTACCGTCCTGATTTGGCGAAGGAAGCCTGGAAAGCCGGCGCCAACAAGTGTGTTTCCAAAATGGATTGCACGCCAAATCTTGCCCTGGATCTGGTGGAGCAACTTCTGGCGGATGAGAAATCCGGCTATACCGAAACGTACGGAGAAATCGCCCTGGCCAAGAATGCCTTTGAAGTTCCTGTTGACCTCGCGCCGCCCGAAAGTCCTGCCATTCCTGGCAAAGCCGAGGACGAGGAGGAATCTGAACCAGACGAAAACCAGAAACCGCAACCGGTCGTGGAAAATGCCATGCCTTCGGTGCCGTCCAATCCCGAACTTGCAAAGCTTCGGATTTCGATGGAAGGACCGCCGGTTTCGGATTATTCGCCGCCCCCTCCTCCGCCGCCAGTGGAAAAACCTTCATCGCCCGAAGATTTCAAGCCCAAGTATTTTGGCGGGGAACCGCCTGCGCCATATCGGCCCGCGATTCGTCCAAGTTTCAGCGTACAACCGCCACCACCCAAACCTGCGACCGTGGCCGCGACGCCCGTTGTTGAACCGCCCGCACCCCCTTTCCCTCCGCCTCCGCCTGCTCCCGTTCCTGTTACGCCGGAAGTCAAACCTGCTTCTGATCAGTCCGCGCAGGGGTCAGATTTTCGTGTTGAAATCCGCCAGGAATTCCTGCGCCGCGCCCCGCAAATTCAGAACGAATTGCGCGACCGCGTTAACGCGATGATCAAGAGCAAAAGCACCAGCGATCAGCTTAATCTTCTGCGGGAATTGGAAGTTTGCGTGGAATCAATGGCGAGTCTTTCGGGAATTACCGGGTTTGGCCGAATTTCCCATCTTTCCGGCGCGCTCGACGCGTTGGTTCAGGAACTTCTTAAAAAGCCGAGCCAGATGACCGCATCGGTCCTGAGAACGATTGCCCACGCGTCGGATTGCCTGGACGTCTTGTTCCGCGACCTGGGTGGATTGGCAAAAGATATTCCGCAATCTGTTTTGATCCTGGCCGTCGATGACGAACCGATATCGCGCCGGACAATCTCAATCGCGCTGAGCAAGGCGAGCCTCCGCAGCGTTGGATTGGAAGACCCGCAGGTAGCTCTCACAATTCTCAAGGAAAACCAATTTGATCTGATTTTCCTCGATGCCGACATGCCGGTGATGAGCGGATTTGAGTTATGCACGGAATTGCGGAAATTGCCGACGAATAAAACGACTCCTGTTATTTTCGTTACGGCTTTGACGAACTTTGAGGTCCGCGCTCAATCCTCTCTTTCGGGAGGCAACGATATCATCGCCAAGCCGTTCTTAATGATGGAACTCGCCGTCAAAGCGCTGACCTACCTTTTGAAACCCTCGGCCAGCGTTGAGGCGAGAACTCGCACGAATCAGTAACGGCTTACCGGCGAAATCCGCGATAACCGCGATAACCGTAACCATAGGCGTGAGGGCCCCAGTAGCCTCGCACTCCGCCATACCAATAAGGCCGAGGCCCGACGACCACGACCGGGCGTGGATAGCAGTAAGGCGCGACTGCGACAACCGGTGTCGGGCACACAGCCGCGGCGTAAACAGGAGCCGGGTAAACCGGTGCTGCATATGTGTAATGCGGTGCCACTGCAGTCGCAATTGTCGCGCCGACCACTGCGCCTGCGGCAACGCTTCCTACCACCACCGGCGCAACCGGCCACGCTTGGGCTTGCGAGGTTCCAAGAGCCACTACTCCGAGCGCAACTGCGCCCGCGATCATTGATTTCATCATTGTTTTCATATTTGCCTTTCTTAAAAGTTTCTGTTCCATCCAACCACCAATACGGGGGGATTTTTGTGATCTTGCTAACGCCAAAAAGCCGCTGCAATATGCTTTTAATCATCGCTTTATGAAGGGTTCATTACCCATCCCAGCGCAAGTGATCGCCCAATTGTTCCAGTCAACCGCGCATGACAACGCCGTGCATTTGACATTTTCGCCATAAAGGTCGAAGTTCCCGCGTAGCAGCCTAAGTCGGCCTGCCTTCCTGCAAGCCGACGCGGGGGAACCAATTCCTCAGTAAAACGAGGATGGGGCGAACAGCGAAGCGAACCTTCGTCGGGGTCACTTTCAGGACCCAGCCCGTCAGCTAACCTCGTCGGCATCTGGAAGGGCGATCCTCTAGGATTCCGCAACGCGGAACTCCACGGTCTCCCTGGCATAAACGCGTTGCGCCTGTTTGCGGCGATAAACCGCGAGTGGACGCAACCACATCGGAGTCCTGTTATGATGGCGAATATCCTATTGACACAACCTTGGGCCAAGTACTCAATCTATGCTGCGGTCGCGGCGCTGCCGTTTTTCCTGCTCAAAATAAGTTCGGTCCTGATCCACGAACGGCAAGTCGGCATTGTGGTGAAGCGGTTTGCGGGCAAATCATTATTGCCAGGCCACTTGATTGCGCTGGATGGCGAAGCAGGATTCCAGGCGGAGACACTCGCGCCAGGCCTGCACTTTGGTTATTGGCCGTGGCAATACCGTGTCATCAAAGTCCCCGTCACAGTCGTTCCTCAAGGTGAGATCGCGCTCGTGATGGCGGCGGACGGCGAGGCCATTCCCGCTCAACGCATTCTTGGAAAAGTCGTTGATTGCGACAATTTCCAGGACGCGCGGAAATTCCTGATGAACGGCGGCGAAAAGGGCCGTCAAATCGCAATATTGACAGGCGGAACATATCGCCTCAACACGGCGCTGTTCACCGTCATCACTTCAGCGATGGCACCGGAACACGGCATGTTCGCCGAGCAGCTTGTGTTGCAACGCATCGAGCCGGACATGGTGGGCATCGTCACGACGCTGGACGGTCTATCCATCGAGGCTGGCGAAATCGCCGGCCCGACGATCCAGGGCCACGACAATTTCCAGAATGCGCAAGCATTCCTGGACGGAGGCGGCCGGCGCGGATTGCAGGAGCAAATTCTATTGTCCGGGACATGGAATCTCAATCCGTGGTTCGCGCAAGTCGAGCAAGTCGCGATGGTGCATATCCCGATCGGCTACGTCGGCGTGGTCATCTCGTTCGTCGGGGCGGCGCACGTCGATGTCAGCGGAATCGAGTTCAAGCACGGCGACCTGGTGGATGCCGGGCATAAAGGCGTCTGGGTCACGCCCCTTTATCCGGGCAAACACCCGATCAATACGCGCGTGATGAAAGTGGAACTCGTGCCGACAACAAACATCGTGTTGAACTGGGCGACGCGGACCGAGGCGCATCATTACGACGATAAATTGTCGTCGATCACGGTGCGTTCCAAGGATGGCTTCGCGTTCAATCTCGACGTGTCGCAGATCATCCACGTCGGCGCGCTCGATGCGCCGAAGGTGATCTCGCGCGTCGGGTCGATGCAAAACCTGGTGGACCATGTATTGCAACCGATCGTCGGAAATTATTTCCGCAACTCGGCGCAAGGCTACACCGTGCTCGATTTCCTGAGCGCGCGCAGCCAGCGCCAGGTCGAGGCAGCGGAGCACATTCGCAAAGCCATCGGCGCGTACGATGTACAGGCAATCGACACGTTAATCGGCGATATCAATCCGCCTGCGGAACTCATGACCACGCAAACGGACCGCAAAATTGCGGAAGAGGAACGTCAAACATACGAAGTGCAACGGGCCGCGCAGGAGCAACGCCAGCAATTGGTCCGGCAAACGGCATTGGCTGACATTCAGCAGCAAATCGTCAGCGCTGAGCAAGGTGTCAGCATCGCGGAGTTGCAGGCGAACGCCGCTGTCAAACAAGCGACTGGCGACTCGGAATCAACGCGCCTGCGAGCGCTTGGCGAAGCGGAAGCGATTCGCGCAACCGGTGGCGCAAAAGCGGAAGCTTATCGCCTCGGCGTCGAGTCGCTCGGAGCGCAGGGTTACACCGTGATGCAACTCATGCAAATCGTCGGGGATCGCAACGTGCGAATCGTCCCGGACGTCGCCGTCAGCGGCGCGAACAGCGGCGGATTGGTCGATGGCCTGCTCGGCACCATGCTGCGCGACCAGACGAATGGCCGAAGTCAAACAAAAGACAATTGACAAGGCCGGCCAATCAAACTCCCTCTCTTCCATGAAATGGAGGAGAGGGACGGGGAGAGGAAGCCATCGACTGCCCAAAAGCCCGTCCTAAATTCGACAAACTATCTTTCGCTGTCATTTCCCCGCGTTCACGGGCGATTGCATCAACCTGGCACCGCACTGGCCACAAAAATTATCCGAACCGAGAGCCAGCATCCGACATTCAGGACATTGTCGGCGCTTTTCCTCATGGCGGCGATGAATGATGAGGTTGCGGATGTAAGGAATCCACGTAAAGGCGTAGGCAAAAATAATGACCGGTCCCTTTTTGTCAAGAATAGCATAAGAAAGCAGCAGGAGCGAACCGGCCAGACTCAACCACCAGAACAGCGGCGGCACTGTGACCTGCTTTCGCCTTTCCGTGGCATGCCACTGCACCAGGAATCGTGAGAAGAATACAGCGTTGCCCAGCCAGCCTATCACCTCCAGAATCGAAAACGGTGCTCCCAGAAACTTGCCGTCGGAGGAAATGAGGTGATTGGTTTCCATTCGGACGGCTTTTTACTCCGCCAATAACTTGCTCACTTTGCGGTCCAATCCAGCAACGCCGTAAATATCGCGCAGCACGCCCTTTTTATCGACAAGCCACATCGCCGGGACAGCCATTATTTTGTACTGCTGCACGAATTTATTCTGCCAATGAAGTCCGTCAAAAAACTGCGGCCATTCCATGCCGTGTGATTTTGTGAAATCATCAAGTTTGCTTTTGCTATCGTCCAGGCTGATTCCGACGATCTCAAATCCCTGGGAGTGAAGTTTCTGGTAAGTCGCGATGACGTTTGGCATTTCGCGAACACAAGGCGGACACCAGGTCGCCCAAAAATCGACCAACACCACTTTCCCCTTCAGCTTGTTCATATCAACTTCGCGGCCATCAACGGCGGTAAACTGAATTCCCGTCAACGGCTTGCCGACGGATTCGAGTTGTTTATACTGGCTGGCGGCTTGGGAAATTAATTGTTCGTCCACGTAATTTTTTGCGATTTCTTTGAGCACTTCGCGGGCCTTGGCGGGTTCGCTATTGCGCGCAATCACAAACAGCATCTCGGCTGTCCCGACATTATTGGTAAATTCCTTTTGCAAAACTCGGGTGCCTTTTTCAAATTCCGCCATCACCGCGTCGTCGCCTTCGGACCGCTTTGCCTCCGAGGCCCGTTCAACCTGCGACTTTCGGATTTCAAAACGATCAGCCGGAGGCAGGCTTGAGTCACTCAAAAGCCCTTTTTCTTCTTCCTCTATGCGCGCCTGTTGATTTGTCAGGCCCACTTGAATCAAATATTGCGTCGCCTGCAGTTCCATTTCTCGAGCGCCAATTTCGTGTTCGTCCGTGGGAAACCGTGTGTAAAAGTCTTTCGCTTTGGCTTGGCCCGCGCTGAGAAACGGCACAAAAAATTTCTTTTGTTCTTCATCCGTCGGCTTGGTAGTGCGCCAGGCTTCGGGCGTTGGAGGCGGTGACATTGCTTCGTGAAGTTCCTTCCACGCCGCATCGGCTTGAGTGGCGGACAATTTTGAAGAAGACTGATCGTCCGGCGCAGCGACAAGGAATTGCGTCGTGCCGGCCAATGCCAGGCTGACGCCAAGGAACATTTTTAGAACTCGCATGGCATAAAGCTAAGCCAAAGGCTTTTGATGTGCCATTGTTTGTTTTTCGAGAGCATACCGCACCCGGCGCGGATTCCGGGCCGAATCAAAATCTGTCTCCGCGACGGTTGGATCGGGTTGCGCCAATGGCGGGATTGCGACGGAGGTTTCTTGTTCAAGCCGCGCGACTTTTCGTGCGAATTCAAGGAGAACCGCGCACGGCTCCAGGCAGGGTATCGCGCTCTTTTCCTCCGGCGCATCTGGCGCAAGTCCTTCAACCGACCACAGCCGCCGCTTGAGGCAAAAATCTGGATGACAACATGCGCGAATGGCCGCAGCGGCAATCTCATCGGAAAGCATCGTCGTGATTCGGTACATTCCGGTCTGACGCGCGGTGAATTGCCGATATGACGTGATGGGTGGCGCGCCGGAGCGGACGGCAAACCAATCAGCCACCGCCCCTGGATAAAGATGACTCAGCGCCTGTTCCAATTCGTGTTCGTCCGTTGCCAAACACTGCCATCTACAACGCAAGTTAGGCGCGGATTTGAGCGGGCGAAACAGTCCGGTCGCTGTGAACTGCGCGAGAGCGCGAAGCTCTCTGACATCCAAAAGTCTGAGGTTTTCAGAGAGCGTTTCGGCTTCGGCAGTGTGACACAATTCAAATCCACCCGCAGCCCGCCGGATCAACAGTTGGCCGAATGTCGTCTCCTTGTCGAACGAAGCCAGGAACGCTGTCAAAGCAATATTCATCCGCCGGCGACAATATTGATGATTTCCAACAGGTCGCCAGCGGTCAGCATTCTGTTCGCAAACTCGCTGGGAGCAACCGCCTGCCCGTTGTGCTCGACGACAACCGAGCGCGGAAGCAGTTTTCGAGAAATTAAAAAGGCCTCAATCGAGCACGGCAACGTCGCCGAGATTTCCTGCCCGTTCGCAATGACGATTTGCGCCTTCATTTCGATCCGCAAAAATTCTCTACGTGATTGTAAGCAAGCTCACCTCAGGCCGGCAATTGACCCGCAATCCATGCACGTTGCCGATGCCTTTTGTGATGTGAATCCAGCGGTTGTCCCATCGATAAAGCCCGGCAATGAAGCGTTTGTCTTCCACAGGCGCGAACGGCGCGCCGATGATCGGCAACCAAATCTGCCCTCCATGAGTGTGCCCGGAAAGCATCACGTCCCACGAATAATTTTGCAGCATCACCTTTGTGTCTGGATTGTGACTCATCACGACTCGCAACGCGCCCGCTGGCGCTGGAAAACGAAACGCCCGACGCGGTTCAGCCTCCGCCGAATAACAATCGCCGAGACCTGTCAACGCGACTTTTCGACCGGCAACTTCAAAGCTTTTTGTGTGATTGTGCAAAAGTTCCAGGCCGCTTTGTTGGATGAGTTCCCGAACGTGGGCGGTATCTTTATATCCGCAGTGTAAGCGCGCCCAGGACCCGCCATCATGGTTGCCAAGAATTGCGAAAGTCGGAGCGGCGTTCGGCAAGCGTGCCAGGATGCGCTGGTAAGATTGAAAATCGTTGTAGGTCGTGGTGATAAAATCGCCGGTAACGCAGATCAGGTCCGGCTTCAGGCTGATTCCCAAATCAATGGCTTCCTGAATGTATTGCAGACTGACGCACCACGATGCGTGCAAATCCGAAAGATGCAGCAGCTTCAGCGGCGGTCCGCCAACACCCGTCGCAATATCATGACGCCCGACATCGAGCCATCTTGGTTCGACGCCTCCCGCGTAAGTTGTGAATCCCGCGCCCGCCACCGCCAGCGCGCCAATAAACGCCCGTCTGGAGATCCGAGGCGCGTTCATCCAATCAGCGCCGCGTCCCAATCTTTCCAAACCGGCTCGTAGCCAAGTCGCCGGAGAAGATCGGCCACTTCTGACGGCGACCGATCGTCAGAAATTTCAAATTGGCCCGTCGCACCGGCGGCCCATTCGCTCGAACCTGCGGCCAGCTCGACGATTCGCCCGCGTTCAGTGTGATGAAGTTTCTCGCGACCCGCGCCAGTGTAACCGCCCGGTTCAGTGTGGCTCCCGGCGCTGATCATCGTCACGCCAAGGGGAATAAGCCCGTCGCGGAATTCGGCGGATTCACGGGTTGAAAGGACGATCCCCGCATCGGGCAAAAACAATCGCAACGCGCAAAGCAGTTGGACAAAGTCCCTTTCCGAAAGGTGCGTCAATGGCTCGAATTCCCCGGCGCACGGTCGCAAGCGCGGCAGTGACACTGTCAACTGCGCTTTCCAGCAATGACGCAATAAATACTGCGCGTGGGCCGCCAGGCAAATCGCTTCGCGCCGCCAATCGGCCAACCCGTAAAGTGCGCCGATCCCCAATCGCCGAAACCCGGCGGCGTAACCGCGCTCTGGAGTTTCAAGACGCCAATCGAAATTTCGCTTTGGCCCGGCAGTGTGCATCTCCGCGTAAATCCCTCGATCGTAAGTCTCCTGATAAACCACCAATCCGTCCGCGCCCGCTTCCACAATGGGCCGATACTGCTCTGTTTCCATCGGGCCGATTTCCAGAGAAACGCCGGGAATTTCTTCGCGCAACACGCGAACGCAGTCGGCAAGGTAATTGCCCGAGACAAATTTAGGATGCTCGCCTGCGACAAGCAAAATATTGCGAAACCCCTGCTCCGCAAGCGCGCGGGCTTCGCGGGCAACATCATCGAGATCGAGAGTGACTCGGAGTATCGCGTTGTCGCGCGAAAAGCCGCAGTATTTGCAGTTGTTGATGCACTCGTTGGAGAGATAGAGCGGGGCGAAAAGCCGGATGACCTTGCCGAATCGCTGACGTGTCAACGATTGAGACCGCTGGCAAAGTTCCTCAAGAAACGCGCTGCCTGCGGGAGAAAGCAATTGCGAGAATCCCCCCAGCGTTAAAGAGCTCGCGCCAAGCGACCTTTGAACATCCGCATCCGAAGCGCCAAGGGCGCGACCATGCAAGTCCTCCAGCGGAAGCGCGTTAAATTCACGAACAAAACTCACAAACAGACGTTACTTTAGAGCTGGAGAAAGTCGAATCTCGAATCCGATGATGGGCTACTTGTCCTCAGTCTTTAAAAACGGAAACCAGAAATCTTCCGGGCGCAACTGGCATTCGGAAATCATCTCGATGCAGTAAGATAAACGACCCAAATCGTTCGGGCCGGTGTTGCCGCTGCCAAAGGCGAATTTGACGCCGGCCTTTTTGGCGCGCTTGATGAAGGCCGCGCTCGGTTCTTTCAGTCTGTCATTGATTTCCATCGCCACATTTCCGGCGAGCAGCGCTTTGATTACGCGGTCCATCCGCTCCTCAGTCCAAAGTTTGTCGTAATCGGCTTTCAGCTTGTCGGGCAAGGTTGTGGCCCCGGCTAAAATTTGCATGAATCCGGTGGCAGCGAATTCCTCAATCGAAGCAATACGTTTACCCATGAACAAATCCGCATCGGCGGCTCCGACTTCGTTTGCCTTCTTCGATAAGCCTAAAGCCCCGATAACATAATCGTATCTTTCCATACTGTTTCTCAATGTGAGGTTTCTTAACTGATCCACATTGAATACTTTAATTCCCGTGAACGCCTGCATCGCCGGGTGATAATCAGAAGGAATCTTCGAGTCGAAAACGATTCCATAGGTATATCCATATTTGCGTGCGTTGGCCAAAGCGGCATCTCGCTCCAAGCCATTCTTCAATTGAACATCCAAATCAAGCAGCGGAAAATTATCGTCGGAATACTGGATGATCTTCGCCTCAAAGTCCGGGTCGTCCAGCGGTTTGCCCAAACTTGGCAAATCGTCCGGGAGCACTTTGACTTCAATGTTTTTGACAGCGACTGAGCTTTTGGGATCGTGCCCTTGCAGCGCAAAAGTCCCGCCATGCAGCAAGCGGCCTTTCTTGTCTTTGGGACGGAAAGGATTTTCTGACTCAGTGTATTCGGCCATCAATTCATCGTTGATGTAGGTCTGGATCGTTTTGCCCTGAACGATGATGTGGTAGTGAAACCATTCGTTGTCGGGCACAGGCGCTTTCCACACATTATGAATGGCGTAAATGCTGGCCGTCATCTTGCGTTCGATATAACGCCCCGGCGGATAGGAATTGATGACCTGGCACTCGTAGCCAGTCTCGGGAAAGTCTTTCTCCTGATAATGCGTGTGAATGTAAATGCCGGAATTCGCGCCGTTACCAGTCTTGACGTCCGCCTTTAGCTCGAAGTTTTTGAATTCGTGATTGTTGACGGGCCCCTCGTAGAAAAGGTGCGACCGCCCTCCGCCCGAAACCAGGCAGCCGTCGATGACTTTCCAGGTCGCCTTGTCTTCGCTCGGTTGCCAGCCGTCGAGGGATTTCCCGTCAAACAGCGGAACCCATGTCTGCGCTCCACAACGAACGGATAAAGCGCAAACCGCGACCATGATCAGAACCGTCAAACGAAGTTGTATAGCCTGATTTTGACGAAACCCATTGAAAAGCATTTGAAGAATGTAAGGAACTCCGCCCGCGTTTCTCAAGCTTCGACCAAAGGAAAGTTTAGCTCGCCACAAAAGTCGAAAGCCATTTGAATGCCCTTGGTCCATGCGCCGCCCAATTCAGAATCGCTCGAGTTTTGTATCGAATAGTCTGCATCTCTCCATGAATCGTTTTTATCAACTATATTTAATATTGGCTCTTGCCGTCGGTTTCACGCATTCCGCCACTGCCGCAAAGACACAGGCGAATGTCATGACCGAATTGACGTTCACGGCCAAACACTCGCACACAGACCCATTTAACAACGTGACGCTGGATGTTGTTTTTACCGACCCGCACGGACGAGAACTCCGTGTGCCCGCATTTTGGGATGGCGGCAACATCTGGAAAGTCCGGTATGCGTCGCCGGAAATTGGAACGCACGTTTTTCGGACTCAATGCTCTGACGTAAGCGACAAAGGGCTAAACGGCGTCACCGGAAAAGTTCCAATTCGGCCTTACACCGACAGCAACCCGCTCTTTCGCCATGGCCCAATTCGCGTCGCGGAAAATCGGAGGTTTCTTGAGCACGAAGACGGAACGCCATTTTTCTGGCTTGGCGACACTTGGTGGATGGGCCTGAGCCATCGCCTGCATTTTCCCGATGAATTTCGGCAACTCGCGGCGGACCGGACGGAAAAAGGTTTTACAGTGATTCAAATTGTGGCCGGGCTTTATCCCGACATGTTTCCGTTTGATCCGCGCGGCGCGAATGAAGCCGGTTTTCCGTGGCAAACCAATTACTCAAGCATCCGCCCCGAATATTTTGACGCGGCTGACAAACGTTTGGAGTATCTCGTCGATCAAGGCCTGACGCCGTGCATTGTTGGCGCGTGGGGTTATTTCATGCCGTGGATGGGAGTCGAAAAAATGAAGGCGCACTGGCGTTACTTGATCGCTCGATACGGCGCATTGCCGGTGGTCTGGTGCGCCGCCGGCGAAGCGAATCTTCCGTGGTATCTGGCCAAGGGTTTTCCGTATGACGACCGGAAACAAGTGACCGATTGGACCGAGGTGATGCGGTTCATTCGCGAAACCGATCCGTTTCACCGAGTATTGACAGTCCATCCCACCGGAATTGGCAGGCTCTCCGCGCGTCACGCGACGGACGATTCCGCGCTGCTGGATTTCGACTTGCTTCAAACCCCGCACGGACGGCGCGAAGCGGTCCCTGTCGCGATCCGCACCGTGCGCGAATCTTTCGCCGATCATCCCGTGATGCCGGTGATCGACGGCGAGGCGAGCTACGAAATGTTGAGCGATTCCCTCCCGACCGAATGGACGCGGCGAATGTTTTGGATTTGCATGATGAACGGCGCGGCGGGTCACACCTATGGCGCAAACGGCATCTGGCAAAACAACCGTCCCGGCGATCCCCACGGAAAATCTCCGCACGGCGGCACTTACGGAAAAATCCCCTGGAACGAAGCCATGCGCCTGGCCGGTTCGGAACAGGTCGGGTTCGGAAAACGATTCTTGACGCAATTCGCCTGGCAACGATTTGAACCGCATCCAGAATGGGCCACTTTCGCCGACGATCATGCAGCCGATTCAAGCGAGGTTCATTCGTCCGATCCCCTTTATGGACCACAATCCACAGGCATCCCCGACATCGTGCGGATTACTTACGTGCCGGAAAATCGTGCTGTAGTTTTGCACAATCTGCGCCTTGGAAAGCATTACGAGGCTTTTTATTTCGATCCGGTCACGGGTGCGACGAAGTTAGGCAGCATCTTCACAGAGGGAAGTTCAGCAACCTGTATGCCACCCTCAGGATGCACTCACGACTGGGTCTTGGTTTTAGAATGATCCAAAAGAAAATTCCCCCTGGCACAAGCAAGGGGGAATAAACTAAACTAAACGAAAGAAAGCAAATTTACTGGCCCGCTGGATGGAGCGGTTCCACGCCCAGGCGACCGTAGTTGAGGGTGTTGGTATTAAAATTCGCGCGATCCACGACCCGCAAATAAGCGTATTTCAATACAATCGTGCCTTCAGGCGTCACAGATTCCGGCACGCCATAAACGATTGCCAGTTTGCCATTGCGGGCAAATTTTTCCGCGTCATAGGCACTTGCTTCCGTGGTCTTCTTGCGCAATTGCCATATGCAGGCGAACGAACCTTCGCCACGAGGCGAAACCAGAAGATTCAGGGCAGGGTCGGTATTCTGCGCCCAATCAAAGTAATGGTGCTCAAATGTTGATTTGGCCGTGATTTTGCCCCCAAAATCGTTCTCCTCCGCCACCGTGGAGCGGATTACACCCGCCCAAGCCACCGTTGTGTTGGTGTAGAGGTCGATATTATTGCGCACGTCGTCTGGATTGACCTCCAGGCGGGCGAGTTTGAATTGGGCCTCCTCGTGGTGAGTAACCGGCAAATAAGGGGCGTTGGATTCGCAGGAGACAAAACAGCCCGCTGCGAGCACTGCTAAAGCGAGATGACGCATCATATTCGTCCTTGCTCAGCCAATTCCGTGCCAATCCCCTTAAAATCAGGTCAGCCGCACCAAATTTTGGTAGGGACGCCTCGCCGAGGCGTCCGTTTGGCTGTTCCTGCCATTCTGTAAAATCCAATCCTACCTGGCAAACTTTTGTTCCTTCAACCAGAAATGGCAATCATGCGTCCACGGATGCATGTGCTCGGGATCATAGATCTTCGCCCCCAAACCAATGCCATGCGGCCCATGTTGATATATATGTAGGTCAAACGGCACACCCGCCCGCCGCAAAGCATCAGCGAACATCAGGCTGTTTTCCACGGGCACAACCGGATCGTCGCTGGTGGCAAAAATGAAGCAGCAAGGCGTATCGCTGGTGACGTGTTGTTCGTTGGAGACCTCCTTGACCAGCTCGGGACTCGGATTCTTCCCCAGCAAATTCTCAAACGACCCGCGATGCGTCCATTCGCCCATCGTAATCACCGGATAACAGAGAATCCCGATGTCTGGCCGGCTGCTCATGCGGTCAATCGGGTCTGTTGCCGAAGGCTGCCCGGCGTCGTAATGTGTCAATAAAGTGGACGCCAAGTGTCCACCTGCGGATGATCCCATGATCCCAACCCGCCCGGCATCAACCTTCCATTCATCCGCATGAAACCGCACCAATCGGACAGCACGCGCCGCATCTTCCAGCATGCGAGGGTGACGATAACCATTCGGTCCAAGCCGATATTTCAGCACAAAAGCCGCAATCCCCTGCGCATTCAACCAAAGCGCGTAATCCTTTCCTTCGTGCGGAGCCAGCCCGCCGTATCCGCCGCCGGGACAAATCACCATTGCCGCACCAGTGGCCAGTTCGGGCGGAGGAAAAAATGCCGTCAACGTCGGGATATCATTGGAACCGGTGCCAAGTGCGCCTGGCGCGCCTTGCGGCCACATGACGATTGGAGAATCTGGCGTCGGCAAAGATTGAGCTGACAACGCCACTTGGCCAACGAGAACAGCGACACAAATTGGGAAGAGCAAGTTCATATCGTTGGTATAACGCAATTTTGCTTTTGGCTCTTAATCGTAATCTTAATCATAATCGTAATCTCGGACCGATTAGGATTAAGATTAGGAATGAGAGCGGAAAAAGACCACCTTGAATTCCACGATGTTAATCTTGGTGCGGACAGCAATTTTGCGATATATTTAAATCCGCATATGAAAACTCTTTTTGCGCTGTCGTTTGTTCTTTTCTCGATGACCGTTCTCGCGGCCGGCGGTCCTTATAACGAAAACGCCGACGCAAAACTCGACATCAAAAAGGCGCTTAGCCAGGCCTCCGTTTCCAACACGCCTGTCATCATTGTTTTCGGCGCGAACTGGTGCGGTGATTGCAAAATGCTCGATCACGCCATGAAAAGCGGAACCAGCGCCGCGCTCATTTCTCGCGACTTCACCGTCGTCAAAGTTGATGTCGGTTATATGGACAAAAATGTGGATCTGGCCAAGTCCTACGGCGTGCCGCTCGACAAGGGCATTCCCGCGATTGCAATCGTTTCCCCCAAGAACGATCTTCTTTACTCCACGCGCGCGGGCGAACTTGCCGATGCAGAACAGATGGGCGAGGCCGGTATCTACAAATTCCTCAAACAAGTCACCGCATCCTACGTCGCCAAAAAGTGAGCTTCCGTTACGAACACGACCGGAAGATCAGCGAGGCTGAGTTCATTGACGTTTTGAAACGTTCGACCCTCGGCGAACGCCGTCCCATCGACGATCCGATTTGCATCAAAGCGATGCTCGATCACGCCGACCTTCTTTGCACCGCCTGGGACGGGGAGAAGCTCGTCGGCGTCGCGCGTTCTGTGACAGACTTCGAGTATTGTTGCTACCTTTCGGATCTGGCGGTGGATGAGGCGTATCAAAAACAGGGAATTGGCCGCGAACTGATCCGCTTGACACAATCTCGACTCGGCAAACGCGCGTCAATCATACTTCTCGCCGCTCCCAAAGCGGAGGCGTACTATCAAAAAATAGGTTTGACTGCACACCGCTCCGCCTGGATGCTCCCAGCCAACAAAAGCGTGAGCTGATTGACTCGCGCAGAGGCGCGGAGGTTGCAGAGTATGATCCTTCTTCTTTTTTTTCCTCTGCGTCCTCTGCGTCTGATACGGTTTCCACAGTTATTCATCCGGTGGCAAGGAGAGCCCGAAGGAAGAGCTCCCCGCAGTCGACGGT
>DASXZW010000126.1:0-74846 GCA_036501665.1 Verrucomicrobiia bacterium | reverse complement strand
CGCTTCAAACGGCCCGGACAGTTCTGGAGCAAGCAAGGCGATGAGGCCTTGCTCTGTCTGGAAATGTTCTGGCGCAACAACCGCTGGCATCTCCTATTCCCTCACTCCCTATTCAATCCTGCAAGAAACTGAGATGCGCCCGAATGGAAGCCAGTGATGTTTTGAGTTTTTATTTCAGATGTGACATTGTTTAAACCACGAATCCCACAAGGCGGTTCATGTTTATGACCGGAAAGCAAATGATCTGCAACCGCATGAAGATCGCAATATTTCCGATTTGCATGGCGGAAACAGCCGGCAGCCGCGGACGCAAGCACAGAACGGTCGAACCGCTGAGCGCGTTCACCTTAATGGAGTTGCTGGTCGTTATAACAATCATTGCGATTCTCACCGCCTTGCTGATGCCGGCGCTTTCCCGATCAAAACAAAAGGCGCAACAAATCAAGTGCATGAGCAATTTGCGCCAATTGGGAATCGGTGTGCAGAATTTCGTGGCGGATAACCAGGCTTATCCTTCGATCATTGGGCCCACCAACACCGAAAATCCCGGCTGGTGGGCCAGCCAACTTGAAAGTGGAGGCTTCGGAGTAACCAGGCCAATTACAAATTTCATCTATACTGGCATTTGGCGCTGCCCATCGGCGCCTTACAAGTGGCCGTGGGGTAGTGGAGGTGCAAATGAGACGGAACCATTTATCAGCTATGGGTATAATGTTTTCGGCGTTTCACGAGGACAGTATAAACTTGGCCTGCATGGCAATTTTATTCCAGGTGCCACTGGTATTGCAAAGTTCCCTGGTTTTGCGCCTGTGAAAGAATCTGAAGTGGCGGTCCCCGCCGAAATGATGGCGATCGGCGACAGCATAGTGGGAGACCTAAGAATCATACGCCTTGACCTCGGTTACTTAGATCAATTCGGACGAGCCAACGCTCGTCATCAGAGCAAAATTAATGTTTCGTTTTGCGATGGCCACGTCGGATCACCGTCGCTCAAATTCGTTTTTGACGACACCAGCGACGCGGCGTTGATTCGCTGGAACCGCGACCACCAGCCACATCGAGATCTACTGGAGTGATTGCCAACTGCTAGTCATGCTTCTGCAACGCGCTCGGAATTCAAAAAAAAACCGCTTTTTCATTCCCTCCCATTCGTGCCC
Source organism: Verrucomicrobiia bacterium (assembly GCA_036501665.1). Taxonomy (GTDB): domain Bacteria; phylum Verrucomicrobiota; class Verrucomicrobiia; order Limisphaerales; family Palsa-1400; genus DATAUD01. The sequence goes on along the minus strand of DASXZW010000126.1, from coordinate 73,689 downwards.
GTTATCCATGGTCAATTCGTATTTGGGTTGCGCCTTTGCCGGGCAGTTCCATTTCCCCATCCTGCTAATCCTGTTCATCCTGTCAAAACTTTTACTGATTCTGCGGCGCCTTCTATTTCACTTTGGCGCTGCACCACGTCTTCAACCCCGCATCCATGCCATCCTGTGATCCGTGGTTAAGTTCTTTCTCATCCCTTACAGCGCAATCACCAACTTCTTGATTTCATTCAGCCGCGCCGCCGCCGTCGTTTTTCTCAATCGCGGAAATTTCCCGCCCGCCATCAGAAAATCATTGTTTCGCGTCAACATCAGTTTTTCCTCCTTGTGCTCAATGATCGAAATGCCCCGCGCCGCCGCCGCAATTTTAAGATCGGCGACCTTCAGTAAAAGTTCCACCGCTTCCGGCAACGGGCCAAAACGGTCGCGCAGCTCCGATTTCATTTGGCGCAATCCCTCCGAGTCCGCAATCTGCGCCAGCTTCCGGTGAATTTCAATTCGCTGTTGCGCCTCAGGAATATAACTGGCCGGCAGCGAGGCAACCGCGCGCGCGGTCGCCGAAAATTCCGAGTGCGCCGCCGCATCGGGATTCAGCGCGATAAAATCCAGCCGCACCTGCGTTTCAACGCGCGGCGCGGCTTTCTCGCCTTTAAGGCTCTGGACGCTTTTCCGCAATAGTTGACAGTAAAGCTCAAACCCCACCGCCGTGATATGCCCGCTTTGTTCCGCCCCTAGCAAATTTCCCGCGCCGCGAATTTCAAGGTCGCGCATCGCGATTTTAAACCCGCTTCCCAGGCTGGAATACTGCTTGATCGCGCTGATCCGCTTCCGCGCGTCTGTCAACAACCCCGCATGTCGCGGCAGCAATAGATACGCGTAAGCCTGGTGTTTGTAGCGCCCGACCCGCCCCCGCAATTGATACAAATCGCTCAAACCAAACCGGTCCGCGCGGTCAATAATAATCGTGTTCGCGTTCGGAATATCCAACCCGCTCTCAATAATCGTCGTCGAAAGCAGCACATCCGTTTCGCCATTGATGAACATCGTCATCACTTCCTCAAGCTGGTCGCTGTGCATTTGCCCGTGCCCGACCGCGATGCGCGCGTTCGGAACCAATCCTCGCAATCGTTGCGCGACCACCTCGATGTCCAGCACACGGTTGTACAGATAAAAAACCTGCCCGCCGCGGTTCAACTCCCGCTGAATCGCGTCGCGGATCAGCCGTTCGTCGTACTGCGACACAATCGTCTCCACCGGCAGCCGATCCTGCGGCGGCGTCTCAATCGTGCTCATGTCGCGCGCCCCGGCAAGCGCCAGGTGCAACGTGCGCGGAATCGGCGTCGCTGTCAGCGTCAAGACATCCACCATCATCCGTAACTGTTTGAACCGCTCCTTGTGCATCACGCCAAACCGCTGCTCTTCGTCAATAACAACGAGACCCAAATCCTTAAAATCAATGTCCTTCTGCAAAAGGCGGTGCGTCCCAATCACAATATCCACCGACCCATCCGCAAGCCCCTCGATCGTTTGCGCAATCTCGCGCCTCGTCCGAAACCGCGACAGCAATTCCACCCGCACCGGATACTCCGCCATTCGCTCGGAAAACGTGTTGAAATGTTGCTGCGCCAAAACCGTCGTCGGCACCAGCACCGCGACTTGCTTGCCGCCAAGCGCCGCCTTGAACGCCGCCCGAATCGCCACTTCCGTTTTCCCGTAACCGACATCCCCGCAAACCAGCCGATCCATTGGCTTCGGCGCTTCCATGTCCGCCTTCGCCGCATTGATCGCGCGCCATTGATCCGGCGTTTCCTCGTAAACGAAACTATTCTCAAACTCATGCTGCCACTGCGTGTCCGCCGGAAACGCGTGCCCCGGCTGCAACGCCCGCCCGGCCTGCACCGCGAGCATGTCCGCCGCCACATCGCGCACCGCTATTTCCGCGTGCTCCTTCGTCTTCGCCCAGCGCGTCCCTCCCAACGTGTGCAACGGCGGACGCACCTTGCCCGCGCCAATATATTTGCTCACCAGATGCGCCTCGCTTACCGGAACATAAAGTTTCGGCGCGCTATCCTCCGGCCCGGACGCCGCGTATTGGATAATCATGCACTCCTCGCTCGACGCGACGGGTGAGGGCCTGTCAAGTGAAAGCTGCCTCCCCTTCGCCGCGGGCATCACTCCCAATCCTAGGTAACGCCCGATCCCATGCTGCAAATGCACCACATAATCCCCTTCGGTGAGTTCAGCGAAATTTATGTCAAGCAAAGATCGGCTCAGTGCTGCGTGCGGTGACTTCAACCGTCGCGGTCGTTGCGCCTTGTAACGCCCAAAAATCTCCGCGTCTGTGACAACAACAAGTTTCGCCGGTTCAAATAAAAATCCCCGCGAAATCGCCCCAATCCTCGTCTCCAACCCATCGGGTCGCCCCAGCCCGTACTCCCACCAAAGCTCCTCAAACCGCTGCCGTTCCCCGTCATTGTCGCAAAACAATTGCACCGTGTAATTCTGCCTCATCCACCGATGGAGCTGATTGAAAAATTCCTTCCGCTGCGCCTCGACAATGTGTGGCTCCGGCCGCTTCTCCCCGATGGGCCGGAAAAGATCGAGCCCCTGGAAATTCAGCGCCTCGGAATTTTCCAACTTCACCCCGTCCACGACCACATCTTCGATGAATACGTTTTCGATTTGACTGACCGTCAGCGCCGGAAACTTCCGCCGCCCCATTTCCTCCTGAAATTGTTTCCAGGTCAGCAAAAACGGATCGTCCGCCTGCGCCTGCGATTGATACCGCTCTGCCTGCGCCTCGATCATTTCCGGTTCTGCCAACAAGAATATTGCATTCGCCGGCACGTAATCCAAAAGACTCGCTGTGACGGGCGATTTCTCCTTTCTCAACAAACCCAACTCCCCGCCTGGCGGCACCGTGATCGATTGAATTTCCTCGCGCGAAATTTGCGTTGCCGGATCGAAATAGCGCAGCGATTCCAGGTCATTCCCAAAAAATTCCAACCGCACCGGCCACGGACTCGTCAACGGCCAAAAATCAACGATCCCGCCGCGCATCGAAACATGCCCCCGCTCAGTGACCTGCGCTTCTGCGTCATAGGACTGGTCTTCAAGCCACTCGATCAGGTCCATCGGGTCCATCGAGTCGCCCCGCCGCAATTCCCTCGTGCGCCGCTTAAGTTCCTCCGGCGGAAATGTCTTTTCAAGCAACCCAACCGCGCTCGCAACGACAATCTTCGCCCGCCCCTGAGACAGCGCGATCAACGTCCCCAACCGTTCGCTGATGACATCCGCGTGCGGCAACCGCGATTCGTGCGGCAAAATTTCCCACGAGGGGAAAAACGCGACGTCTCCGCTCCACGTTTCAATGTCCTGCTGAAAAATCTCCTGCGAACGAAGACTATCCGTCACCGCAACAATCGTCCGTCCGGGAAATAAATTCGCAAGCAACGCCGCAAAAAACGGCTGCGCTCCAGGTGTGACCGACTCCAAAGACAACACGCCCCCCTCCTCCAATCGCCGACGCAGGGACTGCACAGCGGGAGTGGACGTAACGACCGAAAAAACATCACCCAATCACAATAAAGGTAGGGCGTTGCTGCCGCGACGCCACCAATTTTTTTTGGATGGAGCGGTTTAACTTAAGCTGTAGCCGCCCGGTTAGGACGGTCTGTGGGGAGCGCGGTCGTCTCGACCGCCGCGTCTGGCGTCTCGCCAGACGCTCTTGTCGAACATTTTACACGCCGCCGTAGCGCTGGATTGTTCCGTCGGCGAGACGCCAACGGATGCGACCAAGACGGTAGCGCTCCCTGCCGCGCCAAAATTTGTGGCTACAGTTGTACTTAAAATGCTATAAACCTTATGAAATCAATTTTCTGCCGCCCGCCGGACTTCCCATCGCCGCAACCGCCTCATCCATCGCCTCACTCAAAACAGCCAACCCCTCCCGCAACGGCTCCTCCGTAATCGTCAGCGGCGGCGCAATCTTCACCGTCTGCCCCCACGCCCCGACCGGCGCGAAAAACAGAAGCCCCTTGTGGAAGCACCGCTCAACAATATCATGCGCCAGGTCCGCGTTCGGCTCCTTGAATTCGGGATTCACAATTTGAACCCCGCCCACTAATCCACGCGCGGAAAAATGTCCAATGATCTCGCTGTGCCGAAGATGCAACGCCGCAAGACCCCGCTCCAGAATCGCTCCCATCCGGTCGGCGTTCGCTGTCAAACTACCGTTCACAATCTTCAGCAGGCTCGCCATCGCCGCCGCCACGCAAACCGGATTTCCCGTGTGCGTGCTTGTCATCGACCCCGCCGGAAACTGGTCCAGGATCGCCTCGCGTCCAATCACCGCCGAAATCGGCAGCGAACTGCTCATTCCCTTGCCGCAACAAATCAGGTCCGGCGTGACTCCGTAATGCTCGAAAGCCCAAAACCTTCCCGTGCGTCCAAAGCCCGCCTGCACCTCGTCAAATATTAAAACCACCTGGTTCGCCCGGCACCATTGCGCCAGGTCTTCGATATATTTTCGCGGCGCAAAATCCGGCCCGACGCCCTGATACGTTTCCATGATGACTCCCGCGACGTTTTTCGGGTCCATCCCCTTTTCCTTGAGCGTCTGCAAAAAAAGGTTAAAGCTCGTGTCCCTCGTCCAAAAGCCGTCAGGAAACGGCACGTTGATGATCGCCGGGTCCTCGTTCACGATCCAATCTTTCTGGCTGGGAATCCCCCCGGCTTGCTGCGCTCCGAGTGTGCGTCCATGAAATGCTCGTTCCGCCCCCACAATCCCAATTTTGTTCGGTCCGCCGATCTTAATCCCATTGGCGCGCGCCAGTTTGATGGCGCACTCCACCGACTCCGCTCCAGTCGTCAAAAAGAATATTTTCGTCAAACCCGACGGCGCAAACCGCAATAGCAAATCCGCCAGCGCGGCGCGTTCTTCGCTCGGAAAAACGTAATTGTGCAATAATCCGCTTTCAACCTGCTCGATGATCGCTTTGCGAATTTCCGGGGCGGAATGGCCTGAATTGGCTACCAGCACGCCCGAACTCCAGTCGAGCCAGCGGTTGCCGTATTTGTCATAGACAAAAATATCCTCCGCCCGGTCCCAGACCAGCGGCGGCTGGCCCCGCATCGAAATCGGCTCGCACCGATGCAGCTTCTCCAGCGTGCGCACCGAGTCCGGATGCGGCAGCGGCGTCACGATGCGCCTGTATTTCGTCTCCACTTTCGGAACGTCCTTCGGTGTGATGTCAAATTCCTTGCCCATGTCAGATTGCCTTTTTGTAAATCCTATTAAAAACCGCCGCCTTCGACTTTTGTAAAGGATCAATGACCGTGATGCCATCGCTGCCAAAACGAGCCGTCACCGGCGCGCCAAGCCCTCGTTGTGTGTAACCAAAATTCAAGTCGCGTACAATTGCCGCCGCATGGACGAGCGCCACGGTCAACCGCCCATCCTCCGCCGTTGGATAAACCGTGGAAAGACTTTCCCGGCTGGCGTCGAAAAATTTTCTCCGACAAATCGCCGCCAGGCCCGCAACCAAACTATCCACGCCGTAGCCCACGCAGGCCTTGCCGCCGCCGTCAAGCCGCGAAATCTCTCGCGTGAAATGTGTATTGACTGTTCGGCTCCCGCCGCCCTTGTGCCAGTAACGCAGTCCTCGATATTGCTGGTCGCTTTCCACCTTGCCCTCCGTCCCGATAATTTCGTGCCCTTGATTGACCGCTCCCTCGAAATCCGGCGGCGTGATCCAGTTGTTATGAAAGTGAATGCTCATCCCGTTCGCGTAATCGACCCGCACCTGCACCGCGTCGTAAGCGTTGATGCGTTTCGCGAGCAGCTTCTTTTTTTGTCCAACCGCCGTCAATGAAACCGGTTTGCTGTGATAATAATGCCAGATCAAATCAACCCAATGCGGGCCGACATAACTAAAAGGATCGCTCTGCTCCGCCCACTTGAACGTGCTCGTCGAAACCTCCAGCGGCTCTTCCAAATACGCGACGCCATACAAAGGCTCCCCAATCTTGGTCTTGATTTCGTCGTGAATCCGCAGATGGTCGGGATCATAACGCTTGTGCATGTCCACGGCGACAATCAGATTTTTCCGCGCAGCCAGTTCCACGATGTCGTCCGCTTCATGGATCGAAAGGCACATCGGTTTTTCCGTGATGACATGAACCCCTCGGCGCAAAGCCGCTAGGATGACTGGCGTGTGCAAGTGGTCTGGCGTCGCCACCGCAATGACATCGAGATCAGGAATATCGCGAAGGATGTCATTCCACGGCTCCGCCCCAAAATAAGCGCGCGGTCGATGCTGGGTCAGCTTCTTGAAAAGATCGCAGGAACGCTGTGCCGAAGATTTTGACTTCGTGGCAACTGCGGCAAGTTCGAACGAAACCGGCGCAAAATCCCGCGCCCAACCATCCAGCCCAATGCGCCCAAGATGCGGCGAGATTCCCGAAAACTGCAAATTCGCGTAAGTCCGCAAATGGACATCGCCGCCGAACATACCGGCGCCAATCAACGCAATTTTGATCCGTCGTTCCATCCAATCCCCCCGCATATTGCGCATTCCCTCCCAGAATGAAACCCTTTTCAATCCGCATACATGGACACTTGCGCTCCCCCCTTGCATCCGTGACCTCCGTGCAATCCGTGGTTAATTCCTTGTCTTCATCCTGTTAAATCCTGCTCATCCTGTCAAATTCCCCGGTCCTCTTCCGAGGCAATTTATCTTTTCGCCCCATCCAATTTCCGCTACTCCTGTGTCGTGTATTTGGAATACTACGGTCTGACGGAGCCGCCATTTACCATTACGCCCAATCCGCGGTTCCTGTTTTTCAGCGCGCGCCACCGTGAGGCCTTTAACCACCTCCTCTATGGCATTCGCGAGCGAAAGGGTTTCGTGCAGTTGACTGGCGAAGTCGGAGCCGGAAAAACAACCCTCTGCCGTGCTCTCCTCGAACAATTGGGACCCGGCTTTTCCACGGCGCTCATCCTCAATCCCGTTCTCAATGCCGATCAGCTCATGAAAGCCATCGCGATGGAGTTGAACCTCGAGGTCAAGGGCCTCGACCGCCTCGAAACCGTCGCCGAAATCAACCGTTTCCTGCTGCAACAAGTCGAAAACAACAAGGAAACCGTCCTGATTATTGACGAGGCCCAGAACCTGACCCCCGATTTGCTCGAGCAAGTGCGATTGCTGTCAAACCTTGAAACCGACGAGCGCAAACTTCTGCAAATCGTCCTCATGGGCCAGCCGGAACTTCGCGCGCGCCTGAACGAACACAGCCTCCGCCAATTGCGCCAGCGCATCACGATCCGCTACCATCTCCGCCCCCTGAGCCGAAACGAAATCATCCAATACATCCAGCACCGTTTGCAGGTTTCCGGCGCGAACGGGACTCCTCATTTCACCAACGGCGCGGTCTGGCGCATTTATAATTACAGCAAAGGCATCCCGCGATTGATCAACGCCATCTGCGACAAATGCCTCCTCGCGGGTTATGTTGCGCAAAGTGGAAAAATCGACTTCAACACCGTCGGCCGCGCCCGCCGCGAACTGGAAGGCCAAACCGACCTATGAGCAGAGCTGACAAATCGAAATGTGGTAGGGACGCCTCGCCGAGGCGTCCGCGGACGCTCCAGACTCAGAACAGAACGGGATGCGCTGCCCACGGATGCTAGGTTGACCTATGAGCCTCATTAACGACGCCCTCAAACGCGCCAGCCAATCCGACAAAAACCGCCCCGTGCAAGCCCCCGTGCCGCTCCCGATGCCGCCCGCCGCCGCTCCATCCCCCGGCAGCAATTCCTCCCCGCTGCTGATCGCAATAATAATTGTCGCCGTGCTGGGACTCGCCATCTCCGCCTGGCTCTACTTGTCACCGGCAAACCCGTCCCCACCAATTGCCGCCGATGCTCCCGCTCCCATCGTCAACAAACCAATTCCAGAACCACCCGTCTCAACCCCAACACCCGCGCCCGAGATCCAAAAAATTTCCCCACCACCCGTAGCGCCCGGGCCAGCACAAATTGTCGGCAACGCTCCAAATGCCGCGCTCAATCCCCCCGTCGCGCCCCCAGAAACCTTTCCGACAAACTTGACCGTCAAAGCAATTTTCTATAACAAAACAAACCCGCGCGCCCTGGTGAACGGCCAGACAGTCGCGCCCGGAGACAAAATCGGCGATGTCCTCGTCAAGGGCATCCTGAGCGACCGCATTTTTCTGGACTGGAAGGGCCAGTCCAAAGTGCTTATGATGGGCGGACAGTAATTCCGATTCGCGTTCAAAATGAGAGTAAGGCGCGCAGGACTTTTGGCCTCTGGCGAGGCGCATGCGAGACGCATACCCGCAGAGGTCTGCAACGAGCGCGCAACGACGCCAGAGGCCAAAAGAACCAGCGAATTGGTCTCATTTTGAACGTGAATTGGAATAAAGTAGAATATGGAAAACGAACGCAAAACACCTGAAGAACGCCAGAAAATGACCGACCTCGAGCGCATCCGCCATTCCTGCGCCCACGTCCTGGCCGCCGCCATCGCCAAACTCTGGCCCGACGCCCAATTCGCCGCCGGCCCCCCCGTCGAAAACGGCTTCTACTACGACGTCGAACTTTCCCACCGCATCAGCCCCGACGATTTTCCCAAGATCGAGGAGGAAATGAAGCAGGTCGTCAAGGCCAACCAAACCTTCGAAAAAGTTGTTGTCACACGCCAGCAAGCCCTGGCCGACGCCGAACACGGCCGCCTCGCCGCCCTCGGCGAACGCCCCGTCCCCAGCAAATTCAAGCTCGACATCGTCAAGAATATTCCCGAGAGCGAGCCCATTTCCTACTACAAGAACGGCGATTTCATCGACCTCTGCGCCGGCCCCCACGTCATGCGCACCGGCAACATCGGCGCGTTCAAAATCACTCATCTCGCCAGCGCCTACTACAAGGGCGACGAACGCAATCCCCAGCTCCAGCGCATCTACGGCACCGCGTTCAAAAACAAAACCGAGATGGACGCCTACTTCAAAATGGTCGAGGAAGCCAAGCGCCGCGACCATCGAAAAATCGGCCACGAAATGGGCCTCTTCGCCTTCGACTCCGAATACGTCGGCCCGGGCCTCGCCCTTTGGCTCCCAAAAGGCGCCGCCATCGCCGAGGAATTGGAAAAGCTCGCCAAGGAAACCGAATTCACCGCCGGCTACGTCCGCGTCAAGACTCCGCACATCGCGAAAGAAAAACTTTATTTGACAAGCGGCCACCTCCCGCTGCTCTACAAAGACTCGATGTTCCCGCCGATGGAACTGAAAGACGATTCCGCCGAAGGCGAGCGCTATTATCTCAAAGCGATGAACTGCCCCCATCACCATCGCATTTTCGCCGCCGAACCCCGCAGCTACCGCGATCTCCCGCTGCGCCTCGCCGAATACGGCACCAACTATCGCTACGAACAATCCGGCGAACTCTTCGGCCTCATGCGAGTGCGCGCGCTCAACATGAACGACGCCCACATCTACTGCACCGAAGATCAATTCTCCAACGAATTCAACGCCGTCAACGAAATGTATCTCAAGTATTTCAAGATTTTCGGCATCGAGAAATACATCATGCGTTTCAGCACCCACGACCCCGCGCGCCTCACCGGCGACAACGCCAAATTCGTCAACGAACCCGAGCTTTGGAAAAAAACCGAGGACCTCGTCCGGCGCGTTCTCGTCGAGTCAAAAATAAATTTCATCGAAGTTCCCAACGAAGCCGCCTTTTACGGCCCCAAGATCGATGTCCAGGTCTGGAGCGTCATCGGACGCGAGTTCACCCTCGCGACCAACCAGGTCGATTTCGCCGTCCCGTCCCGCTTCGGCCTGAAATACCGCGACCGCGATAACTCCGAGAAAACCCCGCTCTGCATCCATCGCGCCCCGCTCGGCACGCACGAACGCTTCATCGGTTTCCTCATCGAGCACTACGCTGGAAATTTTCCGCTGTGGCTCGCTCCTGACCAGGTGCGCGTCCTCACCATCGGCGACGACGAAAATCTCATCGCCTACGCCAAATCCATTCTTGCCGAACTCCGCGCCAACTTCATCCGCGCCGAAGGCGATTTCGGCAACGACAAAATCAACGGCAAAATCCTGCGCGCCGAAGAATCGAAGGTTCACACAATGCTCGTCATTGGCCAGCGCGACCTCGACGCCGGAAACGTCAGCATCCGAATCCACGGAAAGGGCAATCAAGGCGCAAAACCCAAAGCCGAAGCCATCGCCGAAATCCTAACCGCCGTCCGCACCCGCAAATCCTAAGGTTGGGCGGAGCTGCCGCTCCGCCCTAAATTTGTCTTTTTTAGGGTAACGATTTTTCTCGTCTCCCAACATGCCATTTCGGCACTGGATTGCATTTCGCTTTTTTGAATCCCTGATTTGTCAATTATCGGAGTCCCGAAGGGACAAATCGAAAATAGCCCGGCAGTTCACTGCCGGGTTAAGAGCAAAAACCTGTAAAGTCCCGAAGGGACGGCTGAACCTCTGGTATTCCACAACATTATCCAATCGTGGAATAACTGCGACTGAAAACATGTTCTCCGCGATGGACACCTTCCCCCGTCGCTGATACACTCACCCCTCATAAACGCAATGAGCGACTTACCGTCCAAACGAAAAGTTCTCCTCGTGGAAGATTCGGAGGACGACGTTTTCTTCTTCCGCCGCTCGCTCAAACGCACCGGAATCCAGTGCGACTTTACACACGTCTCAAACGGTGGCGCGGCAACCGAGTACCTTCACCAAAATCAAGACGCCTTCCACATTGTTTTCCTTGACCTGAAAATTCCCGTGCTCAACGGCTTTGAAGTCCTCAAATGGATTCAGTCGCAAACCTTCAAAGACAAACTGGAAGTCATTATCTTGAGCGGCTCCGACGACCCCCGCGATGTCTCCTCCGCCCGCGACCTCGGAATCAGCGACTACCTGGTAAAACCCGTCTCCGTCGATGACCTAACCCGCAAAATCAAAACCTGGCTCTCCAAATAACCCCTCGGTAGGGCGGTGCTGCGCCGCCGCCACTGACTAATTCCGTCCTTTGAGGTGCAGCTCTTGTATTGTGCTGACTCTGCGTCGCCGCCACTGATTTTTCCCCGCTACGCCTCAGCCACCATCCCTCTCATTACCCCTATTCTTCCTATTCCTCCCATCCGCTCCCTCACTCCGAATCCACATTATGCCCCAGCTCCCTCAACCGCTGTAACTTATAAATCATCGCCCTCCGGCTGATCCCCAAAGCCTTCGCCGTCGCCGTCCGATTAAAATCATTCTTCCGCAACGCCTGCAAAACCGCCTGCGACTCGATCTCCTCCAACTTCCCCGCGTCAATCGACTCCGGCGATGTCGCCGTTCGCGACCCCGGTCGAATCCGCGTCGGAAGATGCTCCGCGACAATCAAATCGCCGCGCGACAACAACGCCGCCCGCTCCATTGCATTTCGAAGTTCGCGCACGTTTCCGGGCCACGCGTAACTTTCCAAACACTCCGCCACCGAAGAAGAGAGGCGCGCGCGGTTCTGCGTAAAATCCGAAAGCATCCGGTTCGCCAGCGGCAAAATATCCTCCTTGCGCTCACGCAACGGCGGCACGGTCAATTCCACCACGTTAAGCCGATAGAACAGATCCTCGCGAAACCGCCCCGCCTTGACTTCCTCTTCAAGATTGCGATTCGTCGCCGCGAGAATCCTCGCGTTGACATGAATCTCCGCGTTGGAACCAATCCGTTGAAACCGGCCGTCCTGCGCGACGCGCAACAATTTCGCCTGAAGCTGCGGCGCCATGTCGCCGATTTCATCCATGAAAATGGTGCCTTTGTCCGCCTGTTCAAAACGTCCGATCCGTTGCGAAGACGCTCCCGTAAAAGCGCCTTTCTCGTGTCCGAACAATTCGCTCTCCAAAAGCGTTTCAGGAATGGCCGCGCAATTGACCTTGATCAACTTCTCCTGGGCTCGCGGACTCCACAAATGAATGACATCCGCGATGACTTCCTTTCCAACACCACTTTCTCCGGTGATGAGCACCCGGCTCTCCGACGCAGCGATCAGCGAGACGTCCCGAAAAAGCGCCTGCATCAATGGACTGGCGGCTACGATATTTGGCGGAAGCAGTTTCCCGGCATCAAATTTCAGCGGCGCGCGCTGGGAAAGCCCCGTTGCCTGCCGGACGGAAACCAGAAGTTCATCAAGGTCAATCGGCTTGGAAAGATAATTGACAGCCCCGTCACGAATTGCCCCGACCGCGTCGCGGACATCCGCAAACGCCGTGACAAGAAGAATGGGAAACGACCCGTGCTCCTTCCGCGCCAGCCTCAGCGTCTCCAGCCCGGTCAATCCCGGCATCCTCACGTCGGAAATCATCATGTTGATTTTCTGCTGGCGCAGAACCTCGAGAGCGCGTTCGCCGGAAGAAACCGGAACCGTGTCGAACCCCTGGCTGCTGAGAAATGAATCCAGCAGGCTCCGTTGTCCCGCGTCGTCATCAACGATCAGCAGGCGCGGGTTTCGTTTGATGTCTTGGGGCGCTTCGATTGGCACTTTCTTTACTCCTTATTTTAACTTCACATGTGAAATGCGAAACAACGCTCCGGCGGAATCATTGGGCAGACACTCAATTTCCCACCCGTGCGCCTGCACAATTTGCTGCACGACGGCCAGGCCAAGGCCCGTCCCTTCTTCGTGCGTCGTGAAGTAAGGTTTGAAAATCTCCAGCCGCTGCTCCGGCGGAACGCCCGGCCCATTGTCCGAAATTTCGATGAACGCTTCCTCGTGGTTCCGCCTGCTGGCACGAATGCGGATCACCCCTTGCGCCTGCACCGCCTGCACCGCGTTGAGCACCAGATTGAATAACGCCTGCCGCAGCAATTGTTCGTCCGCCTCGATCACGATGGATTCCACCAGCACCTCAAGCTGGATTTTTTTCTCCTCAATATCGTAGTTGAGCGCTCGCGCGACTTCGGTCGCAACGGCATTCAGGTCGGTCGCGGCCCGGCGAACTTCGCGAGGCCGCGAATAATTGATGAACTCATTCAACTGCGCCGTGACGCGGTCTGTCTCGGTGATGATTTCGAGCGATTTGGCGCGGACCTCTGTTGATCCATCCGACGCCTTTGAAATCAACTGCGCCATGCCGCGAATAATGTTCAACGGATTGCGCGTCTCATGCGCCAAACCCGCGGCGGCAAGGTTCATTTCCTTGAGGTGAAGATTCTGTTCGCTCGCCCGGACCAGCCGAAGCTGCAATTCTGAATTCCTATTCAAATTGCGCCATCCGAATCCAATCCCGACCACCGCCGCCGTGCCCAGGAGGGCAATGATCCCCCGCATCCAGATGTCATAGTTCTCCGCCACCTGGACAAACTGCGTTGGCATGACAAGAACAAAACTGTGCGCCCCCTTTTTCTCGATCAAAGTCTTGTATTCCTGGTCCGTCAACCACGAAGGCTTTTGCCCTTTGGTCCAATCGAAAAAGTCCCGGCGTCGGCGCGGCGGCGGATTGTCTCTGTTGGTCAGGCTGGAGGTCAGGTTTCCGGTATTGGTCGCTTCATTGTTGAATTGGTTTGTCGCCAGCGAACGCGCCTCTTCCCGCAACATGACCAGCGCGACGTTCGTTCCCAAATCAATGGGATTTTGCAGAATGGCATACGAGGGGCTCCAGAATACCGTCCCTTCAAACTCGTTGGTGGCGGGCATTTCGATCGGCGGTCCTGCGGATGCCACTTTCGCGCCAGTCGTATTGAGAAGCTCAACGGCGGTCAGTTCGTTGCTGCTGCTGGCCACCAACGCTTTCAGGGCGCTTTCAAGGCGCTCTTTGTTGACCATTCCAAAAAAACTGGTCGTGCGCATCAGTACGCCGCAGGTGTCCGAAATCCCCCGCCCGCGATCAATGAGCATCCGATGAAATGCTTTCCTGGCCCGCAAATGTTCGGCTGTCTGCCAGCCAATGAGCATCGCCCAGACGACTGCCAGAATTCCATAAACAGCCCAGTTTCGCCGCGGGTTCATGCGTTGGTGGTAGGGACGCCTCGCCGAGGCGTCCGGAGTGGATCATCCCTCCCAATCAAAATTAAAATAGAGACATTGATTTTCAATGGTTTGCGCTATTTTAAATACCCCACGCTTCAATGCCCACGAGGGCTTCCCGCCCTTGGCGACACAACAGGCGGGCTTTGGTCCTGCCCGGAATCGAGAAATTGGTTCATCGTCTTTTGCGGAAATGCCTTCGGCGCCATCTCGGTTCGCCCTCGTTCATCCGCGCTCATTCGCGCCAGATCGCCGGGCGTCCGAACAATATAAGGCGTCAACATAATGATCAGCTCGGTCTTTGAATTCGATGAAATCTTATGGTGAAACAACGCTCCAATTCCCGGGATGTCCCCCAGAAGCGGGATTTTGCTGTCCGTGCTGGTCTTGCTGTTCTGCATCATCCCGCCAATCACCACCGTCTGCCCGTCCGGCGTGACAACCACCGTGTTTGCCTGCCGGACGTCGATGAACGGCGCGCTGACCACTGACCCGTTGGTCGCGAAAGCAAGCGGTTGGGAACGGGTGGCATCGACTTGGGATATCTGCGGCGCCAAAATCATTTCCACCATTCCATCGTCGCTGATAAACGGGGTCACTTGCAGAATGATACCGACTTGTTGGTACCCCACGGCAATGTGTTCATTGCCAAAGGTGTCATAACTGACGTTGTTGATCAGCGGCACATCCTGGCCCACGACGATTGAAGCCATCTGGTTGTTCCGGGCAAGGATTGTGGGACGCGAAAGGACATCAACTTTCCCAACTTCCTCAATGGCCCGCAAAGTCGCGCTGAAATCATTGCCAACGACAGAATAAATCCCCGCGCCAGGGAGACTGTTCACACCCGCGGAATTTGGCGTGATCCCCTGCTGCGCAAGCCCAAACAGGCTTTGGAAGGAATTAGTGGTGGATGCGTTGATTCTCTTGGTGACGCCCCCTTCCACACCCACGTCAACCCCCTTATTGTAAGTAACTTCCAGAAATACAACCTTGATCAAAACCTGCGGCTTGGGACGGTTGAGACTGGCGACTACATTGCTGACCGCCGTCGTCGTGTCATCGTCGCCAATGACGTACAAAGTCCGCGAATCCGGATCCACATAGAACTGAGGCGCAGCAATTTGCCCATTCGCCGGCCGGTTCACCTCCCCATTCGCAGAAGAAGAACTCGACGAACCGCCCCCGCCGCCTCCCCCCCGTCCACCCCCGCCGCCGCCTCCCCCTCCGCGCTGTTGGGCCGCCAACGGTAGTGTCAATACTAAACAACACAGGCAAAAAACCGCCCGGCGGAAAATCCTGATATCTCTTGTCCCGTTCATTATATATTTCATGTGTTCAGAGGAGAAAAAAAAATTTCAATGAAGCGCCGAAGTCCCAATCCCGCCACTCCCTCCAAATCCCGACGTGGTCATTGAACTCGTGCTCGATTGCGCATTGTTGTTCGCCGTCCCACGCGCGCTCAACGCCGTCGTCGATGTCGTGGAAGAGCTTGACCCCGTATTCATAAAAAGCCCCGTCAACGTCAACTGCACCGAAGCCGGGTCCGCGGCATCCAGCGCAAACGCGCTGACATGCGTCTTCCCCGCGCGCCCTTGATCCAACTGGTCAATCATCCCTTTGATTTCCGGCATTAAATCCTTGGAGGCCGTCACAATGACTGACTCCGTGCGGCGATCAGCCACCGCAATCACGCTGGTTTGCGCCTTCATCCGCGTGCTCTTGTTGTCACTTCCGCCCCCCCCCCGCATCCAAGGCGGCGCAAAACGAAAACCCATGTTGCGATTGTTTTGATCGGAGGATGTAGAGTTCGGAAATAAATCTCCCAGTTCGCTGGCAATTTCAGTGGGATCAGCGTTTGTAAGTGGAAAGACTCGAATCACCGTGACGTCCTGGCTCGGCTGATCCAATTGCGCTATCACGTTGGTAATTGACAGCATATAACTGGGCGGCGCGCTCGCGACAACCGCGTTCATCTGATCGTCTGAGACAAATACCGCATGCGTTTGCGAATTTTTCGATTCTTCATTGTTGTTGCCGCCTCCTCCCCCGCCACCGCCGAATCCGCCGCCAAACGGATTGAATCCGCCGCCTCTACCGCCTCTTCCTCCGGCAAAGTTATTCCGCGTCGTCGCGCGGGTGACGTCAGAGTCGGCGCTCTGGAAAACTTCCTTCAATTCCGCCGCCACAGATTTCGCATCAGCGTATTTAAGGACAAACACCGACACCTCAGAAACCGAGCTGCTATCCAGGTCACCGATAATCTCCGCGATACGGTGAACATCCCGCCGGGAAGCAGTCATGATAATCGCGCTGCCCGCTTCGTTCGCAGTTACCGTAGCGCCCTTGGGAATCAGCGTGTCCAGATCCTTGACCAATTGCACTGGATTCAAAGTAACAATCGGCAAAATCTCCGTCACAATTTCATCGGATTGCTTAACCGCAGCCAGATTCGTAGCCACTTCCACCGGGGTCGAATGCAGCGATTTAATCCGGTCGAGATCCATGATTTGAAGCGTGCGCCCTTCAAGAACCGCGCCCAGGCTGTTCTTCGCCAACTCCTCATCAAGCAGCGTGACAATATCGTTCGTGCCAATCGGCTGTTTGGCGACGACCGAGACGTTCCCCTGCATATTCGCGTCCGAAACGATGATCAACCCCGCCTTCGCGCTCAGGTAATTGAGAACCGTGTTCAGCGGGACCTCGTGAAAATTCAGTACGATGCCGTTCGTCGGCATCGGTTCGGCGGCCATGCTTGTGTCTGCCGTTGCCGGCGCTTCCTTTGCCGAATCTGCGGCAGGAGGCTTGGCGCTGGCCGCATCATCCTGGGCAAATGCGGCCCCTGCCGTGGTCAATAGTGCTGTGGCTATGGCAATAATACTTCTTGTTGTCATTTTTCCTCCTGTTCGCGTCTTAACCTGAGTTTTCTTTCAATCGCTGTTTCGCCGGGATGCGCCCCATCTGATGCGGGTGCGTTCGATGATGCCGTCTCGTCGGGGGCATTCGTGGAAACCGCAGGCGCCGCTGTCGTTTCCATTGAACCTTCCCACGGCCCGTCATCTGTGCGGCGCAAGCTGCGCCGTTTTTCCATGTCGAGAACGAAAGTGTTCGTGCCGTCGGTCAATTTAACGGCATCCGGTGTGATCTGGCTCAATTTGAAACCCGACAGGTGATCGCCGACTTTCAGCATTCGATCTGAAGAACTGCTGCCGCCAAAAATGGCCTCGGCGTCTCCAAGTCCCGCAGCGATGCCTTGCAAAATGAGGCGTTCAACGCGCGGCGCCCTTGGCCTATCGTTACGACGGCGACCCGTGCGCGACTGGTCAAAAATATTTTTACGAATGATGAGATCGAACGAATTTGAATCCTGCGCCGGAGCCGCGTTGGTTTCCATGTCGGGTTGCGAATTTGTTTCCTGGGCGCGGGCTTTCACGCCGCCGGCGGCCAGCAGCAACGAGAATAAAATGAGTGTCAGCCGTTTCATTGCTGTGACGCGGGAAGCACCAATCCGCTCAAGTTCAGGCCGAGCGTCATTTGCCGTCCATTGTCGTCGCGGGAAGTCAATTCGAATGATTCGATCTTAACACCCAGCGGGTCTTTTTCCATGTTTTTAAAAAAATGCACGATTGTCTCCATGTCGCCGGTGACATCGGCCCGGCAGTCAATTGTAGAATAACCGTCGTCAGTCTCCTGAACCTGGGGACGGAACGATCCCTCCGTGACGCCGCTTTGGCTGACCCAACGATCAAACGCCGTGAACAACTGCTTCTCGGCCGCAGCCGGGTTGCTGTCCAGGGCGTTTGTGCGCATCCGATTCCAATCGCCTTCCACATATTCCTGTCGTCGAATCAGCGTTGTGCCGCTGGCGATCTTGTCCTTCAAATCCTTGATCTGCTTCGTGCGGCTCTGCCAACTGTCAATCAAAGGCGAAATTACCACATAGTTCAGCAACAGCAGCGCGAGCGCTGTTCCCGCCAGGATCGCCAGTAACTTTTCGCGGTTCTTATTCTCCATTGTCGATTTCTCCTCCAAATTGGAAAGTCAGGGCGAATTGCAGGGGCTTTTGGCCGCGCACTTCCTGGTGCAGATGGGTGATGTCGTTGGTCGCCTCGCTTAATTTGCTGAAAACGCGGACGTACGAATCGTTGTCGCGCGCCACTCCCGAACAAGTCACGTTGGCCATTTGCGCCACACCAATTGATTTGGCGGAAACCGCTCCGTCCTCGGGAAACGCATCTGTCAATAATTTAAGAATTCTCAAGTCGCGGAACGATTGGTCGTAATAAACGCGGAATTTCTTGATTTGGTCCTGGTCGCCGGTCAATTCAGTGACTCGCGGCTCCATCGACTTCCATTTCGAGGTCAAAGAGGATATCTGCCACTGCTGCCACGCGAACGCGAGGATCACGCATCCCACGCCGACCGCTGCCGCTTCCGCCGCCCAGACGAGGCGCTTTTTCGCCATGCCAGAACTGAGCAGTTGCTGCCAGGGTTGGACGCGAGGCGGAAGAAAATCGGGACTGACCTTCGCGCCGCGCACCCAATTCGCCCCGATCGCCACCGCCGGGGAGGTGGAAAGTTCAGACGGGAGCGGTTTGTCAAAGTTGGCGTTCGAGGCCTTCTCGACCACTTCCAACTTCAACCCCATTGCTGCCAGCCTGGGTGAAATCTCGCTGACAAATTGCCTCGTCACTTCGCCCTGTCCGAATATTTTAATCTTTCCCGGCCCTTCCGTGATTCCCTCAGGCAATTGGCCGAGAGTGATTCGGATTTCGCGAGCGATCAATTCTGAGGAAATTCGCTTCTGTGCGCCTTGACTCTCGATAGCTCCGTCAAGCGACCGCAAGGCAATGATACCGCCACCGCCGCTAACCTGGAGATCAATGCTCCCGGTTCGGACAGCCAGCGCAATGACGCGCTCTTTGTCATCGCTCGGCGGCTGAAGCGCCGTCACGCCAACCGCGAAAGTCACCGGCTTGAGTTTGGCGGCGCGCAAAACTTTTTCGAGAGTGGCGAGGTGATTGCGCGGCGCGGCCATCAATGTGGCAAAAGTTTCTCCGCCGGGCGCTGTGACGATGGACGACTGGCTTAACAATGTTTCCGGCCCGGAATGAAATCCGCGTTCTCCCTCCAATTGCAAAAAACTGGCGCGATCTTCCTCAGACAATTCCGAGGGAACTTTGGTTTGCATTGTCAGCACCCATCCGAGCGGGAGGCAAACGGCCACTTGCTTTTGGTGAATGCCGGCCTGGTCAAGATGATTGCGGATTTCTCGTCCGACCAGTTCCGGCGCGTCGGTCAACGGAGAAAGCGCCAGTTGCGCGACCACCGACTGCTTTACCTGCACAGTGCCATTGGTGCGCTTAAGCACGATGGCTTCCAGGCGATTGCCATCGAGGGCCAATCCCAGGACTGATCCGCCGCGTTTGGGTTTGAAAAAGTCGATCATTGTCAATTATTCGCTAAAAGTTTGTCGTGCAATTTTTTCCCCAGCGCCCAGCCGAGATTTGTCAGGTCCTGCCGATAGACAATCAGCGGCGTTCCGCTGCTGCAATCGAAGACAAATCGCACCCTCCGATAGCCGCGATTGGCGTGGCCCACGGCGGCAATGTCAGCCGTGAATTGCCACGAGTAGGGCGTGATGTAGGAACCAATCTCGGCGAGGGCGGTCGGGTCCGTGACAACGTTTTTGATCCATGTGATCGACGGCGTCTGCGGCGGATTCGATTGACGGTAGGCCAGAACTTGCGGCGCAAGGGTCGTCCCGATTCCCGGAATGCACGACAGCGCGGTTGCGGTTGCCGTGTTAATATTGATCAAACCAGTCAGGGTCGGATTCATGAGGAACGGTTCAATCTGCTGAAATTGGCTCTCTGACAAGCCGCTATTCACATACAATTGCAGCACGTTGGTGTAAGTTCCCGTGATCGCGGGCAGCGATGGAAAATTGGACGACATAAGACTCGACAAGCCATTCGAGTCAGTCACCGAAATTCGCGGCGAACCGTTGGTCCCCATCGTCGGTTCTTTGCTCCAAACCGTCACATATTCCAGCAAACCGGGATCAAGGACGCCGTTCTGATTGTCATAAGGCGGCAGGATCATGCCGTCGTTCTCGTTCGGGTCCATGATGCCGTTGAGATTCGCGTCTTCCCCATAGAGAAAATCCATGTTCAACCCGTAAACCATTCGCAATTCCTCCGGTGATTCATAATTGGAGCCTTTGCACAAATAAGGAGGATTCAATGCTGAATACGTGTCAGACTTCGCGCCATCATTGCTTGCCTGGGCGTTGGTGCTGGCCCAATCGAACATGGCCGCCGCGGTGTTTTGGGTCATCTGCGGCAGATTCAACAGCATCGCCGCTGTGGCGGTATTAATATTAACCCGCGAAGCTTCATCGACCAGTCCCCAAATCGGTTGATCGCCTTGCGGCGAGGTCTGCAAATCATTCGTGTCGCGTCCGATGAGCCAGAAGGTGGCGTTGCCGACTTTCACTCCGTCGGCGTGAAAAAGGCTGGGTGTCGGAATCATCATCATGTTGGCGCGCGTCGCCAAAATATTACTGACATACAGCGCGGCTCCTTCAATGGCTTGATCGGCCTCCAACGAAGCAACGTTGTTGTCCGCGGCCTTCAATTCGAGAACCATCGAATGCGCGAAATAGAGCGCGGTTGCCACCAGTCCCATCGAAACCCAAAGCACGATGATCAGCACCGAGCCTTGACAGGACGATTTATTGGAGCGGCGCAGGTTCATTGGATAGCCGTCACAGGGTTGGTGTTGAGCATCACGTCCATCGGAATCACAACCTCCAAAGGTTGAACGCGCGCGACGACGCCTGCCTTGGGCGCCATTTGAATCTGGACTTTTATCGCGGTCGGCAAATTCGTCTGCTGCGTGGTGTCCCATTGCGGCTGCCAGGCGGTGCCGTCGTAATAAAGAAAGGTCAGATTCTGGACGCCGCTCAGCAACGCGTGCTTTTCATCGGGCTGAGGAATCTGATTGACTGGGAGAAGGTTGCGTGTGACCGCGCGAATCAAATCTCTGCCAGGACCGCGATTACCGTTTGTGGGAACGGAAAGCAGGTAATCAATTTTCTCGATGTTTCCCCACGGAACCATTCCGTCCAATTCGCCGCCGGTCGTATAAAAATCCGGACCAATCTGATCTGGAAGGATGTTGGTCTGGTTCACCGATTGCAACGGGCCAAGGAAAACGCCGTTCGTTCGGGTAACGACATTGGCAAGGTCTCGCTGGATAATCATTAGGGCCTGTTCCCTCGGCAGGGTGGCTTCGAGCGAATCGACCGCCGTGCGGTGCAAGTGAAGCGCCGTGTACAAAATGGTGTGAATGCCGATGAGCAAGATGCTGAATATCGAGACCGCGATGAGCATCTCGATCAGCGTGAACGCGCGGGTGTTGGTTGATGCGCGGCTCATAGCTGGTTTTGCTGCGCCTGCAAGGTGCTCAAACGAACGTCGTAAGCTTTGCCCTGCGCGGTAAATGAAACAATCAACGTCGGCATCGTCATTTGAACCAGGGTGTCGCCGGTCCACGTTTCATTCTTGACGCTCCACCGGTAAGTCAGCCCGTCTTCCTGCACGACGCCGCTTTGGCTGGCGTTTTGCAACTGGCCCATCACCTTTAATTCATTCAGCTTTTCGTTGGCGATTCGCGCCGCGATCATTTTGCGCTGTGACACTTCCCCAGCGAGGCTGGCGGTGCGCAAACCTTCCATCGCAACGGGAATGACGACCGCCATAAACAACATCGCCGCCAGCACTTCGATGAGCGTGAACGCGCTTCGGAGCTTTGCGGCTGATTTGTTATTTGGAAGTCTCAATGTCATATCGCAAATGCGACGGCGTTTCGGCGATCACCATTTGGGCTTCGTTTCCCTGCCGGAGATAAACCTTCTCCGGACTGGTGTCGCTGATGAAACCGTCCGGCTGAAAGCGAATTTTCGTCACCGCCCCGAATTGCGCGTTCGCCTGCGTCCAGTAATTCGAGCGAACCAGCACGGAGGACGGCGCGGAAAAGCTGATCTTGAGCGATTCGTCGATGTTGAACGACATCGGGTTTGTTTGTGTTTCGCTGTAACCTGAAAGCGCCTGCAACCCGTACGAACCCTGGCGCGGGTTGATCCAAAGTTCCACGGGAACCCCCTCCGTGACCGCGCGGCTTTGTCCATAACGCGTCAACGATAAAAAACGCCGCGCTTCGTTGTCCAGGTTGCGTCCGCGAAAAAATCCCTTCAAGGACGGGAATATAATGCTCAGCAGAATGGTCATGATGGTCATCACCAGAACCAGTTCCACGAGCGTAAACGCGGCGCATGTGCGGCGATTAGCGTTTCTGGGTGTTCCAATTTCCATAGATCGTGCCATCGGGACCGGTGGCAAAAAGATCGTAGCCGCTGGGATTATGTTTTCCCGGGCATTCATAGACGTAAGGATGTCCCCACGGATCCGGTGGGATTTCTTTTTCCATGTAAGGCCCGTGCCAATTGATCGCGTCGCGCGGCTTCACCATGAGCGCCTGCAAGCCGTCCCGACCACGGGGGTATGCCCCGGTGTCAACCTCGTAAGCGCCCAACGCGGTGCCGAGGGTTGAAATCTGCGTCGCTGCGGCGGTGGTTCGCGCGCGTTCCGTGCTGCCGGTCATTCGCGGCAAAACAATGGCGGCCAAAATGGCCAGAATGGTGAGCACCAGGAGCAGTTCAACCAGCGTAAAGCCGCGTTGGCGTCGCGTTTTACTGATGCTTCGTTTTGGAGTCATGAGTTTCATATTAGCTTCCTTGTTTCCTTTTTGTCATTTGATGTAGTCCCCCATCGAGAAGATCGGCATCAGCATCCCGATGAAAATGGTTCCGACAAACGCGGCGATGAAAAACAGCATCGCCGGTTCGAGAAATGCCACGGCAGTTTTGAGGTTTCGGTCAAGGTCGGCTTCCGTGACGCCCGCGATCCGCACCAATTCCTGGTCAAGCTTGCCGCTTTCCTCCGCAACCGCGACCATTTCCAGCACTGAGCTTGGAAACAGGTTTTTGCAATCGGATAAACTCGCGCCCAACTGAGCCCCTTCCTTGACGCGGTCGATGGAGTTCGCGACAGCGTCAACCAATATTTGGTTGCCAATGGATTTGCGCGCGACATTCAGCGCTTGAACCAGCGGCACGCCGGCATTCAGCAAAGTCCCCAACATGCGGCAAAACCGCGCCATCGCGAACTGGCTCAGCAACGGTCCCAAAACCGGCGCGCGCAGGACCATCCCCTCCCAATGTCGCCGCCCCTGTTCTGAAGCAATCCAGTTGCGAATCAAAAATCCTATGACAGCCACACCGACTGCGACGAAAAGCCCGTAACTACGCACCGCATGGCTGATCGCAATGATGATGCGTGTCAACAACGGCAACGTTCCTCCAAACCCTTCAAACATTTTTTGGAACCTCGGAATGAAAAACGTCATCAGCACGATCAGCACGCCGACCGCCAGCAGCAACAGAATTGCCGGATACAAAAGCGCGGCTGTGACCTTCGATTTCAAGTCTTTTTCGCGCGCCTGAAAATCGGCGATCTGCGCCAGCACCAGGTCAAGAAAGCCGCCCGTCTCACCCGCCGAAACCATCGCCACATAGACTCGTGGAAAAGTTTCCGGCATCGTGGCCATCGAATCCGCGAGACTCACGCCATCGATGACTGAATCGTAAATCGCCTTCCACTTTATGGACGCCGCTGGATTGGATGCTTCCTTGCAAAGGATCACCAACGCCCGGCTCAACGGCACTCCCGCCGCAAGCAAACTTGAGAGAAGCCGCGTGAAGTTCTCCAGCATTCGCGGCGTGACCTTGGTGGATTGAAACGAAAACATCTTGGCCGCCGGCGCAGCAGCGGAACCGTTTTTCTCCGAAGCGCCATTTGTTTTCTCGGCCAGTGTAATGGGGCGAAGGCCTTTCTGTTCCATCTGGCGAAAAGCTTCCTGGCGTCCGCCGGCCTCGATCTGGCCTTGCGCCGTTTTACCGTCGGCTTGAAATGCCTTGTAGGTGAAGACGGGCATATTTTACTTGGCAACTGCGTCGCCGTTGCCCGGAGTTTCAACGTCCTTTTCGGCCGCGCCATTCTTGGAACTGGTGCCCATTCCCTGGTCCTTGGCGACACGCATGACTTCCTCCGGCGTTGTCACTCCTTCGCGAATGAGCCTCCAACCGTCGTCGCTCAAGCTGTGCATCCCGCGCTTGACCGCCTCAACGCGGATTTCCCCGCTGGAACAATTGCGAAGCACCATCTGCCGAATATCCGCATCCAAATCCATCCATTCAAAAATCGCGCGCCGGCCGTGGTAACCGCTATTGCGGCAGGCCTCGCAACCGACTCCCTTGTACACTTTGACGTTCCTTGGGATGCCGGCCATTTCCTTCAGCGCGGCGGTGGTTTCCGACGTGTCCTCGGCTTTGCATTCTGTGCAGAGCAAGCGCACCAGCCGTTGCGCCAGAACCGCTTCAAGGGAGGAAGCCACAAGGTATGGCTCAACTTTCATATCGACCAATCGAGTCAAAGCTCCAGGGGCGTCGTTGGTGTGAAGTGTTGAAAAGACAAGGTGACCGGTCAGTGACGCTTGCACCGCGATTTGCGCGGTTTCGGTGTCGCGAATTTCGCCCACCAGAATCACGTCGGGATCATGGCGCAAAATCGAACGCAAGCCTTTCGCGAACGTCAGGCCTGATTTTTCGGAAACCTGAATCTGATTGACGCCCCGCATCTGATATTCAATCGGGTCCTCAATCGTAATGATCTTGGTCTCGGAATCATTGATCGCGGCGAGCGCTGTATAAAGTGTCGAGGTCTTGCCGCTGCCGGTCGGGCCAGTGACAAGGATAATTCCATGGGGCAACGCCAGCACTCGTTTGAATGATGCCAGCGCGACCGGCGACAACCCCAATTGTTCCATCCCCAGCAGCGTCGCTTTTTGCCGCAGCAACCTCATGACGACCGCCTCGCCGTGCAACATCGGGATGATCGAAACGCGGATATCCACTTCGTTGTTGGCCAGGCGGATTTTGATGCGTCCGTCCTGCGGAAGGCGTTTTTCCGCGATGTTCAAATGGCTGAGAATCTTGACGCGGGAAACAATCGCCGGCTGAAACCGCTTGATTTGCGCGGGAACAGGAATTTCCTGCAAAACACCGTCAATTCGATAACGGATCCGCAACTCGTCCTCAAACGGCTCCAGATGAATGTCCGATGTGCGCAATTCAATGGCATCGGATAAAACCTGGTTTACAAATTTTATGATCGACGCGTCTTCGGCGGCATTGTCGAGATTGGTGTCTTCCGCGCCAGACTCATCGACGACCTGCAAAGGCGCAACGTCGTCCAGCGTATCAATCGTGTCTGCGCCGACGCCCAAACGCCTCTTGATTTCCCGCCGAATCGACTCGGTCGGCGCCAGAATGCGCTTGATGTTCAAGCCGGTCATCGACTTGAGCGTGTCCAATCCTTGCGTGGCGAAGAGACGACTGGTCGCCACTTCCACGGCGTCATTGACGCGCCGCAACGGCAGCAATTCCTCCTTTAACAGAACGCGCGCCGGAAACAGCGAAAGCAACTCGCGGTCCGGCTCCAGATCATCCAGAGTTGTGTAACCAAGGTCATACTCCTTGGCCAGCCACTTCAAAACGTCCTCTTCCGAGACCATCGGCTGCTGTGTGCCGGCGCGAATTTCCTGGTTCAGGATTGAAACGTCCGTCGCGGTAAGCTGCCTGGCTTCGACCATTTGCTCGAAGTCAACCGGTTTTGGCGCTGCTTTGTCGGCAGGTTTCTTTTCTACAGCCGCTTGCGCCGTATCTTCCGCTGTTTTTGTCTCGTTCGCGTTCATTTTTAAGTCGAGCCTTGTAACAGCCCTACCGCTGTTACAAGGCCCGTAGCAATAGACTCTTCGCAGTAGAGTTTTATTGCAAAAGTCCGTTCACAGTGGCAACTGCCTCTTGCATTGGAGTCAGAATCCCTCGCAAGCTTTCCTGCGCGGCCAGAAGCTTGGCCTGCTTTTCTTTGATCTCCGCTCGCACAGCGGCCAATTTCGTTTTGATTTCAGCCGAAGGAGCTTTGTCCTCTATCGCTTTTTGCAAGGCTTCCATTGCCGCACTGGGTTCTCCAAATGGATTGCGGCGCGGGCGGGCATTGGCATTATTGCCGCTGTTGTTGTCGCCGCCATTGTTATTATTGCGTCGTCTGCCGCCTCCGAACATTCCCCGGCCTCTCATCGACATGGCTTCGCGCTGAGCATCGAAAACGTTGCTGATCTTTGGCTCAATCGCCTTCCATTCATCGTCATCTTTGACGGCCATCTGGTCGCGAAGTCTGTCCAGCATGTCTTGTTTGAATTGCGCGGGATCAAAATTTCCGCGTCCTTGGGCCATTGTTTTTCCGGCACCCAAAACCAATAAAGCGGCGAACGCGCTCGCCAGCAGAACTTTCCTCAATATCTTCATAACGTTATTTAGTGTTTACGGTTAACCGAGTTAGAGGCAGCTCACGCAGCGGCCCCGAATTTGTGACGTCCATTAGTCATACGCAACTTCCGTGCCAGCGATGCAACTCGTTGATTCCTAATGGAAAACCCCATTTGCGCTCACTAAACCGCGCATTTGCTGCTCACCACTGCGCAACAATTGCGCGCCTAGTCAAACACTCGATTTTTGCGATTCAGTTTGGCGCGGCAGGCTTTGGGAGCGCCATAAATAGAAGATCACCGGATAGACCGCGAGTTCCATCATCGTGGAGGTAAGGACTCCTCCCATCATCGGCGTTGCAATGCGTTTCATCACATCCGCGCCAGCACCGTGACTCCAAAGAATCGGCGCAAGGCCGGCGATGATCGCACACGCAGTCATGGCTTTTGGACGGACGCGTTTTACCGCGCCGTGGAAGGCGGCATCCCGCAAATCAGACGCGTTTCGCATTTTTCCTTCCTTGATCCACTGCGCGTAACTCAAGTCGAGATAAAGCAACATGACAACGCCGGTTTCCGCATCAAGTCCTGCCAGCGCGATCAAGCCCACCCAGACCGCGACGCTCATATTGTAGCCAAGCAGGTAAAGCAGCCAGAACGCGCCCACGAGCGAAAAGGGCACCGCAAGCAACACGATGGCCGTTTTCACGACCGATTTCGTGTTCAGGTAGATGAGCATGAAAATAATCAGCAGCGTGAAGGGGACGACCGTTTTAAGCCGTTGTTCGGCGCTCTTAAGATATTCAAACTGGCCCGCCCATTGGATATAAGTGCCGGACGGGAACTTTACCGTTTCGTTGAGATGCTTTGACGCAGCATCAACATAGCCTTGAATGTCTTTGCCGGTCACATCCACAAAAACAAATCCCACAAGCTGCCCGTTTTCCGTGCGAATTGAGGGCGGGCCTGTTTTAAAACTAATATCTGCCAGCATGGAAATTGGAATTTGCCCCTGTTGTTCATTGCCGGATACTGGAAGCGGAACAAGCACGCGCTTCAGGGCATCGAGGTTCTCGCGAAAATCGCGCGCGTAACGAACATTGATCGGATACCGTTCGCGGCCTTCGATGGTTGTCGCAATGGTCTTGCCGCCGATCGCCGTCTCGACGACATCGTTCACGTCGCCAACCGTCAAGCCATAGCGCGCCGCGACTTTGCGATTTGCGGTGAAATCCAGAAAATAACCGCCTGTCGTGCGTTCCGCAAAAACGCTTCGTGTATTGGGAAAATCGGTCAAAGCTTTTTCGATTTGCACACCGGCGTCCTGGATCGTGGCGAGGTCAGGTCCAAAAACCTTGATTCCGAGAATGGAACGAAATCCCGTCGTCAACATTTCTGTGCGTGTTTGTATGGGCATCCAAAAGATGTTCGCCATGCCGGGCGTCCGCACTTTGGCGTTCATTTCGGCGAGCAGCTTATCCCACGTCATTCCGGGTCGCCACTGCTCGGGCGGCTTGAGTTTCACCACCGTTTCGATCATCGAAAGAGGCGCGGGATCTGTTGCCGTTTCGGATTGCCCGGTTTTTCCAAACACGTTTTCGACTTCGGGAAACTGGCGCAGCATCCGGTCCTGGATTTGGAGGATTCGTACAGCTTCCTCAATTGAAATGCCGGGGACCGCCGTCGGCATGTAAAGAATATCTCCTTCGTTCAATGGCGGCATGAATTCCTTCCCCAGTTTGTTGAACGGATAAATCGTTGCGGCCATTGCGGCCACTGCCAAAGCCAGCGTGAGCCAGCGAAATCGAAGCACGAAATTTACGAATGGGTGATAAGCCCAGATCAGAAAGCGATTCACCGGATTCTTCCTTTCGGGCGTAATTTTCCCTCGAATGCAAAGCAGCATAAGCACTGGCACCAGGGTCACTCCGAGCAGGGCGGCGAAAAACATCGAGAACGTTTTCGTAAACGCCAGCGGCTTGAACAAACGGCCCTCCTGCGCCACGAGGGAAAAAACCGGGATGAAACTTACCGTGATAACGAGCAACGCGAAAAACAGCGGACGTCCCACGCTCCTAGCCGCAGCGATAATCACTTCAATGCGTTCGGCGTTGCTTGGCGCGCGGCCTTTTTCTTCCTCGAAATTCTCAAGGAACTTGTGCGCGTTCTCGACCATGATGATCGCCGAATCAACCATTGCGCCGATGGCGATGGCAATGCCGCCAAGTGACATGATGTTGGAAGTCAGGTGCAGGCCGAACATCGGCAGAAACGAAAGCAGGATTGCGATGGGCAACGTGATAATTGCCACAAGCGAAGAGCGGACATGCCAAAGAAAAAGCAGGCAGACGAGCGCCACAACGATGCATTCTTCGATCAACTTTTCCCGCAACGTGGTTATTGAACGTTTGATCAGTTCGCTTCGATCATAGGCAGTGACGATTTCCACTCCTTCAGGGAGCGATGATCTAATTTCTGCCAGTTTCTTTTTGACGCCGTCGATCACATTGAGGGCGTTCTCGCCATAGCGCATCACCACAATCCCTCCGACTGCTTCGCCTTCTCCATTCAATTCAACCGCGCCGCGTCGCGAGTCCGGGCCAAGATGCACCGTCCCAACATCCTTGACGCAGACCGGGACGCCTTTCTGTGCTTTCAGCGGAATATCTTCAATGTCCGCGACGCTTTGGATGTAGCCTCGACCGCGCACGTAATACTCCATGGAGACCACCTCAAAAATCTTGCCGCCCACATCTCCGTTTGAGGCGCGGATTTTATTTACGACATCTCTAATGGGAATTCCGTAGGCGAGCAGCTTGTTGGGGTCGAGATCGACCTGGTATTCCTTCACGAAACCGCCGACGGACGCCACTTCGGCGACGCCTTTTACTGATTCCAGCGCATAGCGCAAATGCCAGTCCTGCAGCGAGCGAAGTTCCGCGAGATTGTGTTTTCCGCTCTTGTCAACAACCGCGTATTCGTACACCCAGCCCACGCCCGTGGCGTCCGGGCCAATGACAGGATTCGCACCGTCTGGAAGGTTGCCTCGGACGGAATTCAAATATTCAATCACTCGCGAGCGCGCCCAATAAATATCAGTGCCGTCCTCAAAAATCACATACACGAACGACTTGCCAAACATCGACTCGCCGCGAACAAATTTCACTTTCGGCGCCGCGATGAACTTGCTCGAAATCGGGTAGGTAATCTGGTCTTCGACGAGGTCGGGAGAACGGCCGTCCCAATCTGTATAGACAATCACTTGAACGTCGCTCAGATCGGGGATCGCATCGAGCGGTGTTTTGGTCAACGCCCAAATCCCGCCGACAACGCCGAACACCGCGAGCATCAAAATGAAAAAGGCGTTGCGCGCGCTCGCTTCGATGATGCGTTCCAGCAAAAACGGCTGCCGCTCGGATTTGGGCGTGGAACTGGATGGGGGATTTTCCATGACTGGCCTTACCAGGATTTTAGCGCGCCCTGCACCTGCGCTTCGGCGTCAATTAAAAAGTTGGCGCTGGCGACGACGCGGTCATTTAATTTCAGCCCGGATTTAACTTCGTAAAAATCCCCGTATTCCTTCCCAAGTTCAATGAACTGCGGCTTCAATTTGCCTTCGCCACCGTCCACGAAAGCGATGTTGTGCAACCCAGTCAACAGAACCGCGCTGACGGGCACCGCCAAAGCCTCTCCCATATCCATCGACAACTCGGCGTCCACATACATGTCCGGGCGCAACTTGAGATCGGGATTTTGCACGTCAATCCGCGCGCGGCCTGTGCGCAGGGCGTCGTTGACGAAAGGATCAACGATGGAAATTGTCCCTTCAAATTTTTCTCCCGGATACGAGGAAGTGGTGATGGTCACCGGCAACCCCTTTTTCGCCATCGGCAATTCGTCCTGGGAAAACTGCGCCCAAACCCAGACCGTTGTCAGGTCTGCGATGTCCACAAGTTTGTCGCCTGCAGCCACCTTGCTGCCCTGTACCGCTGCTATGTCCTGCACCACGCCTTTAAACGGTGAGGATAATTTCAGCGTCTCTTCGGGCTGGCGTTTTTTTTCCAACTCGTCGATTTGGGTTGCATCAATATTCCAAAGACGAAATCGCTCGCGGCCAGACGCGATCAATTGCTTCGCGCTCTTCAATACATCCCGGTTCGTTTTGTCTTGCGCGGAGTCGCGCATGTTGAGGGCGTTGACAAATTCTTTTTGCGCCGTGAGCGCTTCTGGACTGTAAATCGTCAGCAATGGCGCGCCTTTTTCGACCGTTTCGCCGCGCGAGAAAACATCCATCTTCTGCACGTACCCATCGACTCTGGCGACATACTCCCAACGCCGCTGGTTGTCGTAAGCCACCGTGCCAAGAGCGCGAACAGTGTGGTGAAACGGACGAGTCTCGACGTTGGCGTAAGTGACGCCGATCTGTTGCTGGCGTTTCACCGGAACAATGAATTCGAACGGTTGCGCTTCATCTTCCTTTTTAAGTTCACCTTGCGCGGCGGAGGTTTCGCCAGAGGGTTTTCCGATTTCAGGATTCTTTTTGACGGCAATCAATCCCATGCCGCAGATGGGGCATTTGCCGCGGGGATCATGCGAGCGCACCGAGGGATGCATCGCGCACGTGTAGTAATCGACATCACCGGACAAAGAGGATGCAGGGGGTTGGTTTGTCAGTTCGGACTTCTTCTCGACAGGAACCAGGTCCATGCTGCAAATCGGACATTTGCCATGGGGATCCTGGGAGTGAACCGATGGATGCATCGTGCAAGTGTAGTAATCCACCGCGGCAGGTTTTGATTCCGCGCTCTGCTTGCTGCAGGAAACGAGAAGCAGCGCACCAGCAAACACAATGACAGCAAACGTCACGGAAATTATTGATTTGGCGCAAAAGAATCTATTATTTGTGTTCATGGTTTCCTCATTCTTGATGGTGATGTTCCGAGGTGTTTGAGTTGGGAATACCAGTCCCGATCAATGCTTGCAGTTCAGCAAGCGCCTCCTGGTAATGCATCAAATGGTCCCAATACATTGACTCGGCGTCTTGAACGGTTTGTTGCGCGGTCAGAATTTCCAGAAAGCTGTCCTTGTCGGTATCGTATCCAGCGTGTTGTGCGGCCACACTTTCTTTGGCCAGCGGCACAAGCTTCGCCTGGTAAAGTTCGGTGTGATGATGAAACGTCTCAACCCTGTGAAACTGATCGACGACCTGGCCAAGGGTTTCGCTTCGTGCCGCCTCCAGTTCGTGCCGCGCGGCGTCCAGGATTTTTTCCTTCTCGTTGACTGCGGCGCGGTATTTCGCGCGATTGAACCACGGCAGATCAATCGAGAAACCGGCGTCGAGTTCGCTGACCACTTGCGAACCGCCGTTGTAACGGTCCGCTTCGACGCGAAAACTCGGTTCAGGAATTCGTTCTCTTTGCGCGGCCTTTAAATTGGCTTCGGCGGCTTCGACTTTTCGTTGCGCGATAATCAATTCGGGACGATTCGCCAAAGCCAGCGCCTCCAGATTCGCGAGCGACAAATCAACTGGGGCGAAAGTCAATTCAGCGGGACGGGCGAGCGCAGACTCCGGCGGGCGATTCATGAGCACATTCAATTCGGTTTGCGCCTCGGAAATTTCGCGCTGGAAATCAAACTGCGCCTCGTCCTGTTTCGCCAACGCGATGCTCGCGGTCAGCACATCGGCTTGAGAGCGTGAGCCAGATTCAAGTTTGGCGCGGGTGATTTCGGTAAATTGCCTGAGCAGGTCTGAATTCTTGCGATTCAGTTCCAATTGTGTGTACGCATTCGCCAAACGAAAATAAGCCGCGCGAGCTTTGGCGACGGCGTCGAGTTGCTTTCGTCGAAATTCTTCGAGCGCGCTGGCGGCTTCCAGTGTGGCGG
Organism: Verrucomicrobiia bacterium; assembly: GCA_036501665.1. GTDB lineage: Bacteria > Verrucomicrobiota > Verrucomicrobiia > Limisphaerales > Palsa-1400 > DATAUD01. The sequence goes on along the minus strand of DASXZW010000126.1, from coordinate 41,309 downwards.
CGTCTCCGCGAAGGCGGTTTTTCCCGGCGATTGGCAGCGTCTGTTCGATCATGAGTTTTTCGTCCATGAACGAATTGGCCGGGACGCCAACGAATCGTGCCACGCGTTGATCGAATCCCGCGCGAGGGTCTTCCCAGGCGCGGGCCTGCGGGATTTTTTCCCGCGTCGCTTGCCATGTCGCTTCGGATGCCTTAAGCGATGGATTGTTGCTCAGCACCTCGGCAACGACGTTTTCCAAAGACAAAGGTTCTTTGGTTTGTTGAGCGGCGAGGCTGTCAAAGTCGGAACAAGCCAAAATGACTGGCAAAAATGGGACAAAAGATATCAGGATTTTCATTGGCACGCATATATTATACTTGACTTATGTTCTGGAGACGACGGAAGTGAACGCATCACCTCCGGTGTTGGCCGCGGATGGGCACACTACGGGCGTGGAATGAGGATCAAATGAGGTAGCTGCAATTCCGCTGGTAAACCGGCGCGGAGAAGGAGGGGCTAACGGAAATTTGGGGGAAAGCTGTCAGCGAAGTTGCCGAGAGTTGAGGCAAAAATTGAACTTTGATTGGGATCAGCAATTGCCAGTCGTTCTGTGAGACGCCGTGAGACGGGACTGCGGGAGCGGGATCGTGTGGCGCAGAGCCATTTTTGGCGATGCAGCACGTTCCTTTGCAACCATTGCAATTGTGCCCGCAACACGGGGGGCGGTTGGCTGTGGGATTGGCTGGGTTTTCTGCCAAGGGAAGAAATGCCGCTTGCGACAAAATCAGCGAGATGCTGAAAAATATGGCAAATAGGCCTTTCATCGAAGGCAAAATAGTCCATGCGGGTCGCTTGTCAACGGGCTTTGACAGAAGTCCAAGGGTGTAATTAAAAGCGGGTGACAAGATTTGCTTAAACCCGTTCCGGGTAGTTGGAAATAGCGGGCCTGACCTGGGGTAGCCCTCTCAGAATCGGGCAACCCCAGGTTGAATTATTTTCTCCCCGTTGGGGAGAATGAACGGCCAATCTCACCCAGTTAAAATCGCACTCGGAGCCGATCAGGAATTTTTTCTGTGGGCAGTGCCGAGCGAAGAATTGTCTTTCGATTTCCTTCGAGTCGGTTTTTTGTTATAATGGGAAGCTGGAAAGGATTGGAAATTATGAAATCACGAATTGAAATGACTGTGGCTCCGGGCGTTACTCAGGCGATGATGGGATTGGAAATTTACCTCCGCAAATCGTCTGGATTGGAACCGTCTCTGGTGGAATTGGTGAAGATGCGTTCGTCGCAAATCAACGGGTGCGCCTTTTGCCTCGATATGCATTCCAAGGATGCGCGCGCGCGGGGCGAGACGGAGCAACGTTTGTATTGTTTGCCTGCGTGGCGGGAAACGCCGTTTTACACGGACCGCGAACGTGCCGCGCTTGCGTGGACGGAGGCGGTGACGCTCATCACTGAAGGGCATGTGCCGGACGATGCTTTTGAGGAGGCGCGTAAGCAGTTCTCAGAGGTGGAATTGGCGAATTTGACGCTGGCTGTTGTCACCATCAATGGCTGGAACCGATTCGCCATCGCTTTCCGCGGCGTTCCCGGAGCCTACAAACCGGTCGGAATTCACCAAACGGTGTGATCGTAGGCAGCAAAAAGGCGATGGAGACCCACCGCCTTTTGCGTAATGGTGCGCCGGGGCAGAAAACCAGTCAGTGGCGTCGCAGCAGCGACGCCCTACCAGGGCTAGCTGCCTTTTTCGGTTTTTTCGCCGGCTTCTTTCCAACCTTGGATGCCTGCGGCGAGGTGTTTGATATTCTTATATCCGAGCTTCCTGGCGGCGGTGGCGGCGGCGCGATATGCGGGGCAGCTTGGATTGCCGCAATAAGCAATGATCAGCGCGTGTTTGTCCTTTGGCAGAACGCTCGCCAGATGATCCTGCACCGCGACGAAGTCGATGGCCCCGGGGATATGGCCAGATTGCCATGAGTCGGTGCCGTTGACATCAATCAGGACGACATTCTTGTCCGCCATTGTGGCCTTGAGATCGGGAATCGTGATCGTTGGGAATTCAGCCGCGTAAATATTGGCCGTGAAAACCAACGCCAGAGCGAATGCCAAAAGCTTTTTCATATATTTTGTGATATGACTGGATTTTAGTTACTACCGCAAAAAACCACAGTTTTCAGGCAGCCGCAACCTTAAAATAAGGGATTTGTGTAACATGCTACAATTGATTGAACTTTTTACAATCCAGCACTTTATAACGCAAATCGTTACCGTTTGGAGAATCGCCTCCAATTCGGCGATTGCCACGATTTGAGCGGCGGCGGCAGAATCCGCTTATGTCTGTAGGAATTGGCATCGTATGTCCTGGAGCAATCCTGGTGGCCTCTGATAGTCAAATCACCGATCTTTGTACCGGCACGTTCGACACTGTGCAAAAGATTCGTGGGATTGAATCAAAATTCAGCAGGCTGTTAATTATCCAATGCGGTCTTTGGCCGTTTACAAATCGAGTAATTGATATAATGCAGGAAAAGGTGCAACGCCTTGACAATACGAGCCCAGAAGTAATCAAGCGGCTAATTGAGGACTGTATTCGTGAAGCAAAAGCTCCGCTTGACGAAGAGCAACAGATTTTTGTTAATTCTAACCCTTCGCAAATAATAGCCGCTTTCTATTCAGAGAAAACGCCGTATTTGTGCAGATTTGAAACGCACGGTGTTGGAATCGGCGTTGATTCTAGCCAGCACTTTATTACGGGCGGATGCGGTGCCTTTTTGTCAGACTATTTGCTTTCAGAATATCTGACAACCGAAGCACCGATCGACGTTGCCGTCGCGTTAGCGATTTATGCCATCAAAAAGGTCAAAGATCGGACAAAATTTTGTGGTGGCGATACCGTTGTAAAACTACTTTTTCCAATATTCATGGGACAACTGCAATTCCAATATGTTGCGCGCTGGCAACCTATTGATAAGCAAATTATTGCATTGGCAGAATCGGAATTAGACGCCGCAGATAAAAAAACACGAACGCTTCGCCGTCTCGAATTCAATTCCATAATCACAGCAGTCGCAGAAAGAATTCATTCACAAAGAGAGGAAAACCGAAATGATAGACCGCATCAGTAATAACGGACTATTGCTTTTGTTCTTCCGAGTCTTTGGCAAATCCAAGGATTTCTCGCGGCGGGGTTTTGGACAATTTTCGAATTATTGTAAAAACGACTTGTTCGATTGGAGCCAACACAAGGCAATCTTCATTCTCATCCTTCCCGGCCACAGCGACCAAATCGCCGTTTCGACTTGCGATTTGATGAACATCAATTCTCTTTTGGCCGAAATTACAAACTAAATTCACTGTATATTTTTGCGGCGAGTCCTTCAAAACGACGGCGCGCATGACGGCATATTCACGCATCGCATTTTTGACCAGTTCGCTCGCACGCTTTGCCGTCAGCATTGGCCTTTGATCAGAAAGGGCTACTTCACGTGCGCCAGATGAAAAACTCATATTTGATTGGAGGTTTGTTGGTGGATAGTTTAACCGCTGAAACGCAGGAAGAAAAGCCAAATCGGAATTACGAAGATCTTGTAACAAATCACAAGATACGTGCGTATCTATTAGTGAAAGCGGTCGTTTTGACCGCACAACGATACAATTTAATTTGAAAGGCATGACCATGTTTAAACGAATTCTACTACTTGGGGCCGCTGCGGCACTGATTCTCAGCGGGTTGATTGCGGGTGCTGCACCGCTCAAGCGCGCTGATGTTATTGCTGATCCGGGATTTGTTCTCCACATAGATTTTGATGGGCTGCGAGGCACGTCGGTCGGGAAGGCGATTCTTGCGGACCTGCAAGACCCGGACATCGACTCGAAATTGCAGGCCATACAGGGCATTTTCAGTTTTGATCCCCGAACCCAATTGCATGGCGCCACGATTTATTCCACATCCAGAAACCCGCCGGAGGGTGCTCTGATTGTTTATGCGGAATTCGATTCAAATCGCGTCGTGGCGCTGGGAAATTTTGCGCATGGCTACGAAACGATCACCAATGGCTCGTATATCATTCACACCTGGATCGACGACAAGGCGAAGACCAATGATGAAGACGGCGCGCATATTTTTGCTTCGATCAAGGACAACCGCATCATTCTCTCGAAGTCGGAGTTTTCCCTCGTCACGGCGCTGGATGTATTGAGCGGCAAGGCCCCGAATCTTGGCTCGACGAAGGATTTGCCTGAATTGGGAAATGCGGGGAAAGGGAACGTGGTTCAAGCGATTGTGCATAAATTCGAATTCGACGACAAAGGCCCCAATGCCGCGATTTTCAAAATGTCCAAGATCGTCCATTTTGAACTGGGCGAAACGGACGATAAAATGGCCGCCGCACTGAGTTTCGAGGCCAAAGACGCCGATACGGCGACGCAAATCTCCGCCATCGCTCAAGGTCTTATTGCGCTTCTTAAACTTCAGCAGGACAACGCTGATCTATTGAAGATTGCCAATGCCGTCTCGATCCATCAGGATGGCGCCGTTGTGACTGCGAATGCGTCCATGGCTGTAAAAGACATGAACGCGATGATCAAGCATCACGTCGAAGCCGCGGAAAAAGAAGATGCCGGCGATACTAACAAACCCGAGAAGTCCACAGAGAAGTGATTTTCCCTTGGACCTCGAAGCGCGAGCGGAGTCCGACGAGGAGCTGGCCCGGCAAACCCAGGCTGGTTCGCTGGAGGCCTTTGAAGCGCTGGTTTCGCGTTACGAGCAGCGCATTTATGCCTTCGCGATGCTGTGGCGGGGCAATCCGACAGAGGCCCGCGAAGTCACGCAGGACACGTTCGTTCGGGCGTTTCAGGCTATCGCGCAGTTAAATTGCAATCTTTCCTTTGCTCCGTGGCTCTTCGCGATTGCCCGGCGCAAGTGCATCGACTCCTTTCGGGCACGGCGGCTTTTCGATAATGAGCCGCCGCCGGAACAGCCTGATTTCAACGATCCGTCCGAAGTGATGGCGCGAGAGGAAGATCGCGAAAATATTTGGCAGGTGGCCCGGCGGAATTTGCCGGACACGCAGTTTCAGGCGCTTTGGCTGAGATACGTCGAGGAGATGAATATTCCGGGCGTGGCGCGTGCGATGGGCAAAACGCAGATTGCCGTGCGAGTGCTTTTATTCCGCGCGCGGCAGGCATTGGCCACGAAATTCGATCGCGCGGGTCGTGAGGCAAACTTGAGCGCAACACCGTTGCCGCGCGTCGCGCGAGGAGGAAGCAGATGAAAAATTTATTGACTAAATTCAGGCTTTCCAACGAGCTTGACGAAAAATCCGGCGTATCCATGCCGGGAGATTTGCGCAAGGCGGTGGATGCCAGCCCGGAATTACAGGATTTTTCGCGGCGAGCGGACGCCTTGGATCGTGATTTGCGGAAAAAGCCGGAAGTTGCGCGGGCAGATGAGTCTTTGCATCAGTCCATCATGCGGACGGTGCGTTCCGCGGAGCGGACGCAGGGGGCAAAAGACGAAATACAGTGGCGTCTGGGCACCGACGCCCTGCCGTGGATGGCGGGATTGGCACTGGCGGCGTTCGCAATTTGGCTGGCGGTTCGGCCTGCGGCGCCGGGAACGTCTGCGGAGTCTCGCGAGCAATCGCTTGCCGTTGCGAAAGTTGTTATTGACGTGGGCGGGCAAATTCCGAAGTCAGTCCCGTCCGTAATGTCCCCGTTGACGAATGAGTTGGCGTGTGTCGATCACGACATTCAGGACACGACGAAATTTGTCATGGCGATGCTGCCTTCTTACTGAGGCTCAATCCTGGCCAGTTTTCAAGAAGGATTGCTCGCGCAGAGACGCGGAGTGCGCGGAGAAAAACAGGAGAGAGTGACTTTTTCCGAGAAAAGATTATTAACCACGGATTGCACGGATTTCGCGGATTAAAAAAAGAAAACTATTCCATATTTTATATCCGTGGTATCCGTGAAATCCGTGGTTAAGTTCGTTTTTCGTTCTTATTTTCCCGAGGGGGTATAGCCTTGCCAGAGCCAGGCTAATGCGCCGGGCAATGTTTCTCCGACCGCCCTGCGGTCAACATGTTTTGCTCCGGCGCAGAAGACATATTGGTAATGGTAGCCTTTTGCCTTGAGCGCCGAGGCCATTCGTTGATTGGCCATCACCCAATTGTGGTAAGAAGTTTCCTCGCGTTGGTAGCCGTTGTCTTTTTCGCCGACTTGCATCCAGAGGCGAATCGGCTTGGCGTCGTTTTGCGGGATTAAATGCTCGTGATACTCCCACGCGCCGTGGGGCGATTGGGGGTTCTCCGGTGATTGCTGATTGACGAACGTGCCTGAATAACTCAGCACACGCCGATAAAGCTCCGGGTGAAACCACGCCATCGTAAACGCGCACGCTGCGCCGGAACTGCCGCCCATCGTGGCGCGACCTTCGGGGTCGGAGGTGAACTTGACGTTGTATTCCTTGGAAACGCGCGGCAACACCTCGGTTTCGATGAAAGTGCTGTATTTGTCTGAAACGGTGTCGTATTCCAAGCCGCGCTCGCTGCCTTTTCCATCGCCTCCACCGGAATTGATCATGACCGCGATCAGTGGGGGGACGCGATGATCCTGGATCATGTTATCCAAAATCACCGGGAGATGATTCGTGTATCCGCCACCGTCCTGCGCGACGATGAAGGGCGCGGACGTGCCGGGGACGTATTGGCTTGGAATGTAAACCCATACCTTCCGGGAATACGGTCCTTTTAAGCCCGGATAAATCGCGCTATCAGCGGAGGACATTGTGAATTCATGGACTGTTCCTTTCGGCACGCCATCGCGGGGAGTCAGTTCCGGCGCATTGGTGTAGTCCGGGCCGATGTTGTAATCGCCGTCGGCGGACATTTCCCAGGCGAAGAGGGGTTGGGCGACGGACATTGCCAGAATAAGACCCGCAGTTTTGAAGAAATTCGCGCGCATGGGGAATCATTGCACGGCTTTGGCGCGGAGACAACGCTTTTGAAAAGTCCAAAAAAACCTTTGAATCTTTAGGCTTGCCAGTTGTCAGAAAGAGACCCTGTGCGTAGCAATAAGCCATTGCAAATGAGCAAAATCGTCGTAATCTGTCGGCCAATTTTGGCAGGCGGGCCTGCCTGAGACATGCGCCAATTCATTACAATCGCGGCCAACGCGTTCATGGAGCTGATTCGGCAGCCGGTATTCCTGCTGCTCATGACGATTTCCTCTTTGTTTGAAGTTTTTCTGGCTTGCGTCAACTACTTTGGTTTCGGCGACGAACCGAAGCTGGTCAAAAACAGCGCGCTGGCGGTGATGCTGCTGACGGGGTTGTTTGGCGCGGTGCTGAGCGCTTCGGCGTCTGTTGCGAGGGAGATTCGCAGCGGCACGGCGCTCGCGGTGCTGGCCAAACCGGTTGGGCGCGCCCAGTTCCTTATCGCCAAGTATGTTGGGCTTTCCGTCGCGTTGACGATGCTGACCTTTGTCAACTGCATAGCGGCGTTGCTGGCAACGCGCATGGCGTTTGATGCGTATGGGGACGTTGATACGCCGGGATTGGCAGTTTTTTGCGGGTCAATCCTTTTCGCGTATATCGCCGCCGGCTTTACGAATTACTTTTTGCGGCGTCCGTTTGTGTCGGATGCGGTTTGGGGAGTGGTGGTTATGGCGGCGGTCGCTTTTATCATTTTGCAGTTCATGCCGCGCGATGCCGGCCGAATGGGCACGGATTACAAAGGGCTTGATTGGCGGGTAGCCCCGGCTTCGGCGCTGATACTGATGGCGTTGTTGATTCTCGCGGCACTGGCGCTTGCCTGTTCGACGCGCGTCGAGATCATTCCCACGTTGGCAATTTGTTCGGCATTGTTTTTGTTGGGGCTGGTATCCGACTACTTTTGGGGGACGCGCGCCAAGGGTGGGGCGTGGTGGGCTTCTGTGCTTTACGCGGTGACGCCAAACTGGCAATTATTCTGGATGGCCGACGCCCTTGAACAAGATAATAAGATACCTTTAAGTTATCTGGGGGAGGCGTTTGGATACGCGGCGGCATATATTTGCGCCATATTGGCGCTGGCGCTGGCGTTGTTTGAAGACCGTGAATTGAGCTAGAATTGGAATGGACCAGAACTCAAAAAAAATCGGAGCAATCAATTGCATCGCGCTGTTGGCGGCGACGATCGCGCTGTTGCTGTTAACCCGCTTTGCCAGCGTTGAGGCCGGGGCGATGGGGACCGTCCTGACTGGGTTTGGACTCTTGGTGGCGCTGGTCAGTTATTTCCATATGGGATTGCTCGAACGCGAGCAGTTCGAGCGAATGGAAATCGAGGAGTTGAGCAAATCGCGCGGGAGCGAATCACTTTTTGCGACGGCCGGCTCTGACACTTTCCCGGCGAAAAAATCCCGCGAACAATTTGAGCGTTTTTTCGCGCCGGTTTTTACGGCGTTGCTGTTTCTGCTTCAAGCAAGCGCCGCTTATTGGCCGTGGCAACGTTTGGGATTGATGGGGCCGATGATCGCGGACCGGGCGACGCTCGCAATGGCGTTGCTCGGATTGATGGGGTTGATCCTGTTCATGCTGGGCAAGTATTCCAGCGGGCTGGCGCGGCTGAAGGGGCAAAAGCTGTTGCGTCCCGGGGCTTCGTACCTGCTGTTGAGCGCTTACGTTTGTTTCGCAGTCACGGCGACCATTGCGGCGATGCTGGCGGGATTTTTCAAGACGGACCTGATTGTTGCGAGAGTTCTGTGCGTGGTTTCCGGGTTGGCGGCAATCGAGACGCTGTTGGGATTGATTTTGGAGGTTTATCGTGTTCGGCTTCGAGGCGGGGAGAGCCGCCTGCTTTACGAAAGCCGCCTGGTGGGATTGCTTGGCCAGCCGGAAGCGATCATCACGACTGCGGCGCACGCGATGGATTATCAATTCGGCTTCAAGGTTTCCGAAACGTGGTTTTATCGGTTTCTTGAGAAGGCGCTTGGCTGGATGATTCTGGCGCAGTTTGCGGCGTTGGTGCTTTCGTCGTGTTTTACAATTGTCAATGCGGGGGATGAAGCGCTTCTCGAGCGATTTGGCAAGCCGGTGGGAGGAAACGGAGTCATTGGGCCGGGATTGCATTTCAAATTGCCCTGGCCGATTGATCAAACGAGAGTTTATCACACGGAACGGATTCAAAGCTTCATCGTCGGCGCTGAACCGGAACAAGGGATGACCATTGCCTGGGCCGTAAATCACGCCAAGGAGACCAACTACCTGGTGGCCAGCCGGGGCCTGCTGCCTGAATCTGTTTCGAGCGAATCTTCCGAAGGCAAAAGCCCGCCGGTAAACCTGTTGTCCGTCAGCATTCCTGTTCAATATCAAATCACCAATCTGACTGTTTGGGCTTATACGAATGTTGATCCCGAAGCATTGCTTCAGGGAGTTGCCGGGCGTTCGGTGACCCATTATCTGGCGAGCGCGGATTTTGACAGCTTGATGGCGCAAGGAAGGGCCGCCGCCCGGGTAACTCTTCAAAACGATATGCAGGCGCAAGCGGACGCATTGCAATTGGGCGCGCGCATTTTGTTTGTTGGTTTGGAAGACATTCATCCGCCCAGCGGCGAAAAAGGCGCGGTGGCGAAGAGCTTTGAAGAGGTTGTCGGAGCGCAGGAAACCCGCCATGCCAAGAAGCTTGACGCCGAAGCCGCAGCCATCAGCACCAACGCCTGGGCTGCCGGGGAGAGTTACTCCCGCATCACCAAGGCGGAGGCCGACCAGCATACGGCCATTACGAATTCTGCCGCGCGGGCAATGCTGTTTGCCAGCCAGCAAATGGCCTACAACGCGGCTCCTGGTCGCGGTGGCATTTACGAACAGCACGCGTATCTGGAGTTGCTCGTTGATAAGAGCACCGGTTCCCGCAAGTACATCGTTGCGGCGACCAATGCGCCGAGCATTGCGATCTTCAATTTGGAAGACAAGATCCGCAAAGATTTGATCGATTCCCTTCCGGATCCTTCCGCGAAATAAATGATATGAAACGAAGTCCCCTTACCCTCACGGTCGCCGCCCTATTGATTATCATTTTTGGGCTGATGCTCTTCGTGTACCAAGTGCGCAAGTCCGAAGTGGCCGTGGTCACGCTTTTTGGCAATATTCGCGATGTCAAAACGGAACCGGGACCCGGCTTGCGCTGGCCCTGGCCAATCGAACAGGTTTCCAAGCTCGATCAACGCGTTCAGGTGCTCGAAGGCAAATACGAACAGATCAAGCTGCCCGACCAAAACATCCTGATGCTTGGGGTCTTCGTCGGCTACCGGGTTTCTGACGCCGGGTCGTTTTACAAGAGTTTTGACCGGGGTTCCATTCCCGAGGCGGAACGCACTCTGGATGGATTTGTCCGCAGCGCAAAGAACGAAGTCGCCGGGCAGCATCCGTTTTCCGATTTTGTTTCCACCGACGAAAAGCAGATGAAATTCAACCAGATCGAAAAGGAGATTCTGGACAAGGTGCAGCAGCAGCTTCAGGGGAAGGGTTACGGTATTGAAGTCAAGTTCGTCCAGATCGCAAAGATCGGGCTTCCCGAAAGCGTGACCAAGACCGTCCTGGATCGGATGACTTCCGAACGTCAATATTACATTTCGCAAATCAGTTCCCTGGGCGATAAGGAAGCGCGCAAGGTTAAATCCGAGGCGGACAGCCAGGCGCTCATCACTTTAGCGAACGCTGACGCCGAATCGTTGAAAATCAAGGGCGAAGGCGAAGCGCAGATGATGAAGTCGCTTGAAGTGCTCCAGCAAAACCCGGGTTTGGCCATTTTTAACATGCAAATGACGGCGGCGGAAGAATTCCTGCGGAAATCCACTTTGATACTCGATCAAAGCTTTTCGCCGTTGCAGTGGCTGCGAATGGACCAATCATCGATAAATAACCAAACCAATCTCGTCTTCCAGCATTGATTTGAATGAGCGCGCACGAACCCCATTTGCCCTCGTCAGGCCCGCCTGCGGAAGACGCCGGTTCGCAGGCGCTTTCAGAAGCGCTGAAGAGCAGCTTTTTCATCGTCAAGATCATCATGGTGATCCTGCTCCTGTTGTTTCTCGGATCAGGGTTTTTCAAGGTGGAACCGCAGTTCAAGGCGATCGTTTTGCGGCTGGGCAAACCGGTTGGAATCGGCGAGAAAGCGTTGCTGGGGCCGGGACTCCATTGGGCTTTTCCGCCGCCGATCGACCAGATCGAGTATATCCCGTTTACTTCACTGCAATCGGCTGATTCTTCGGTGGGCTGGTATCAAAGCGCGGAGGACCGCGCGCATGGCGTCCCTGGTGTTCCTACGGGCGACAGGCTTAATCCCGCGTCAATCACGTATGGACTTTCGGCGGATTCAAATATTGTCCATGTCGCCGCCACCGCGCAGTATCGGATTACCGATCCGATTTCGTTTCACTTCGACTTCACGGCGGCCAAAACTTTCATCACGAACGATCTCAATAACGCGCTGCTTTACGCGGCCAGCCAGATGCCGATTGACGACATTCTTACAAAGAAGCGGGGAGTTTTCCAGGAAATGGTTCAGGAACACATCAAAGAGTTAATTGATGAACAGCATTTAGGGGTTACAATTGAACATGTCAATATTGACGCGTCGCCGCCTCTTGTTCTTGAGCCGAAGTTTAACGAATTTGACCAGGCGGTCCTTAAGAGGGAGCAAGTATTGAACCTGGCCCTCAGTTACTCAAACTCCGTTTATCAAGGCTCACAGGGCGAAGCGACGGCGAGAGTTTTGGCGGCTGATGCCGCCCGCAAACGGACAGTCGAGCTGCTTGCGGCGCAGGCGGACATTTTCCAAAAACTGCGCGGCCAATATGAGCAGAACCCGGAGCTTTTCGAGCGAATCCGCCAAATGCGAATGCTGGACACCGTCTATACCAACGCGCTGGACAAGATGACTTTGCCTCCCAATACGCACGAAATCCGGCTTCAGTTGAGCCGCGAGCCTCAGGCTCCGAATACGAACAGCTACATTGTAAATCCATAGTTTTATGCAAGTCACCTCTCTGCTAAGCCGTCAGGAGCATGAGCACGATGAATCGTGCGGCGGCTGCGGTCATGACCACGATCACGACCATCATCACCACGGCCACGATCATGGGCACGATCACAGCCATGCAGTCCTTCCGTTGGCGCAAACGATGATTGGGCTGGTATTCATTCTTAACTCTTTCGTCGTTGATTGGGCTTTGTCTGAAACAAACAATCCAGTCGCCTCGGCCAGCGCGCTGATTGGCGCGATTATTTTGGGTTACCCGATTGTTTGGACGGCCATCCAGGATTTGAGACGCGGATTGTTGACAACCAATGAATTGGTTGCCCTGGCGGTGCTGGCCGCATTTGGCGCCGCCAATTACCAGACGGGCGGTTACCAGGAGGCGGGGATCATCTCTTTCTTCATGTTGATGGGGCAAATCATTGAAACCCGGACAGCCGAAGGCGCGCGGGCCTCGATTGAATCATTGATTAAACTGACGCCCCCCAAAGCGCGCCGCATCACCAAAGCCGGCGAAGAAGAAGTGGAAACCAAACATCTTGCGGTGGGTGACGTGATTCGCGTTCGCCCCGGCGATAACGTTGCCGCTGACGGCGTGATCGTGAATGGGCAGGGATCGTTCAATCAGGCGACCATCACCGGTGAATCGCTTCCGGTCGATAAAAAAGCCGGCGACGAGGTGTTTGCCGGAACGCAGAATTTGACGGGCGCGCTGGAAATCCGCGTCACCCGCGCCGGCGCAGACACGACTCTCGGCAAGGTGCGCGAACTGATTTTGGCCGCTGAACGGACCCGTCTGCCGATCATGCGGATCATTGATCAATACATGGGCTTTTACACGCCGCTGGTGCTGGTCATTGGAGCGCTTGTCTGGGCGTTTACCCAGGATTTGAGCCGCGTGATCGCGGTGTTCATCGTGGCGTGTCCCTGCGCTTTCATTCTTGCGACGCCGAGCGCGATGGTTGCCGCGTTGTCGGCGGCAGCTCGTCTAGGAATTTTGATCAAAAATGTGGGCGATATTGAATCCGCCGCGCGCATCAATGCCTTTGTGTTTGACAAGACTGGCACGCTGACTACGGGCAAGCTTGCCGTCAGCCGCCTTGCTCCGTTGAATGGGGCAACTCCCGCGGAATTATTGCGGATCGCGGCTTCCGCTGAGAAATACAGCAATCATCCGACTGCGAAGGCGCTGGCGCAATTGGCCGGTGAGGCGGGTGTGCCGCTGGTTGAGCCGAAGGATTTTGCGGAAACGGCGGGTCGCGGCGTGAGTTCGAATCTTGACGGCGCAAAAGTGATGGTTGGCCGCGCCAATTGGCTGAAGGAGCAGGGTGTCACGGAGGATTTTCTCAAGGCGGTCGATCTCAACGAAACGGAAGGGTTCAGCCTTATTTTTGTCGCGCGCAATGGTCAGTGCATCGGTTGGATTGGTCTCCAGGACCAGACGCGGCCCGAGGCGCAGGAGGCGTTGGCGCAATTGAAAGCGATTGGCGTCCGGCGCATCGCGATGGTTTCCGGCGACCGGCAGCCAGTGGCGGCGCGGGTGGCGCGCGAAATCGGTTGCGAAGAAGTCATGGGTGATTGTCTTCCGCAGAACAAAGTTGAATTTGTCCGGCAGACGAAGGCCAAAGGGTATCGCGTGGCGGTCATTGGCGACGGCGTTAACGACGCGCCTGCGCTGGCTGCGGGTGATCTTGGAATCGCGATGGGCGCCGCTGGGAGCGAAGTGGCCATTCACAGCGCCACCATCGCGCTGATGAACAATGACCTTCGCCGTCTGCCTTTCCTTGTGCGTTTGTCGCGCCAGACTCGCGCTGTCATCAATCAGAATTTCCTTTTTGGCGTTTGCTTTGTCATCGGCGGACTCGTGCTGGCCGCGCTGAAATTCATTAACCCCATCGTCGCCGCCGTTCTGCATGTGCTTGGCTCGTTGCTGGTGGTCTTCAACAGCGCGCGCCTCGTGCGTCAAGGCGAAGAATTGGACCCGCATCTGGCGGTTGCGAATGAACCTCCAGCCGCACCGACGCCGACTCCAACGGCTGCGCCGCGTCCTCAATTGGTGAATGCATGAGCGCCGCCGCCGCAGTCCTGGAAAGCCCCGCCGGCCAGCCGCGTCCCACCAATACGGAGGCCGTGGTTTCGGTTCGTGGGCTGACAAAAACCTTCAAGGATTTTTGGGGGCGACCGAAAGCGAAGGCGGTCGATAATGTCGATTTTGAAGTGCGCCGCGGTGAAGTTTTCGGACTTCTCGGCCCGAATGGTTCGGGAAAATCCACGACCGTCAAAATGTTGCTCGGCCTGCTTTATCCGACGCGCGGGCACATTGAGGTCTTTGGACACTCTCCGAGGCATGTCAAGACGAAGGCCAGGATTGGATACCTTCCCGAGGAGTCCTATCTTTACCGCTTTTTGGATTCGCGCGAGACGTTGAATTTCTTCGGCAATTTGTTTGACCTTCCCGCCGCTGAACGCCAGAAGCGCAATGAGCAATTGTTGGAAATGGTCGGCTTGAACCAGGTTCGCACGCGGGTGGTCGGTGAATTTTCAAAGGGCATGCAGCGGCGCATCGGCCTTGCGCAGGCGCTCATCAACGACCCTGATTTGGTTATACTTGACGAACCGACCGCCGGCATGGACCCCATCGGCTGCCGCGAGGTCAAGGACCTGATCCTCGCGTTGGCGCGCCGCGGAAAAACGGTCATTCTCAGCAGCCATTTGCTGAGCGACGTGGAGGATGTTTGCGACCGCGTGGTGATTTATTACGGCGGAAAAGTGCGCGCGATGGGGACGTTGCAGGAATTGCTCGTGAAGCCTGACACCATGCGCATTTCGATGCCGCCGCTTTCACGAGAAAGCATGCAGGCGGTGCTGGACATCATCCGGCGCGACGTTGCCGCCGACCGAATCCAGGTGGATAATCCGACGCAAAATCTCGAAAGCTATTTTCTGGAAGTCGTTCGCAAAGCGCGGGAGGGCAAGGACGAAACTTCGGGCGCGAGTTCGGGAAGCCGTGTCGCCGCCTATCTTCGCGGCGATGCCGACAGCGCCCCGACGACGGATAAAGTTCTCGAGCGTCTCACAGTTGCAGCCTCCGCGCCCGCTCCGACGCAACCGGCGCTTGTTGTTGAAACCGGGCCGAAAATCGACCAGGCGAAGTTGGCGTCCCTTTCGCAAAAAACTGTCGCGCCAGAACCTCCTTCGCCTCCTCCGCAGGCCAAGCCCGTGTCCGAGGCCGATTTGAAGAAGGCTGACGAGAAGCTTTCGTCGCTTCTTGGCCAGCCGCCCGCGAAATGAACAAGATCCTCACGCTCGCGGGGCTGACCTGGAAGTCCGCGTTTCGGTACCGTTTATTCTGGATCATGGCGGCGCTGCTTGTTGCAGCCGTGGTCGGTTTGCCGTTGATTCTCCAGGACGACGGCACGGCGAAGGGGCTGACACAAATATTATTGACATATACGTTGACCGCAGTGACGACGCTGCTGGGGTTTGCGACGCTGTGGCTTTCGTGCGGAACGCTGGCCAAGGACGTCGAAGATTGCCAGATGCAGGTGGTTTCTGTGAAGCCAATTGCCCGCTGGCAAATCTGGATCGGCAAGTGGGTTGGGATTTTGTCGTTAAACGCGGTGCTGTTGTTCATTTCAGGCGCGGCGATCTATGGATTGCTGCAATACCGCGCCAACAAACTTCCGCCAGACCAACAGTCGATTCTTCACAAGGAAGTTTTTATTTCGCGAGCATCGGCCAAGCGACCGCCGATGAACCTGAATCCGCAAATTGACAAGATGCTCGCGCAGGTCGTCAAGAAGAACCCCAACTTGACAGACTACCAAATTGGAGAAATCCGACAACAGATCGCCGGCAGGGTGACCGCCGAATGGACTGAAGTCGCGCCGGCTTATTATCGCACGTGGGGAGTGGACTTGCACAAACTCGGCGACCGCATTCGCAGTGAGCCGATGCAGTTGCGCATTAAATTCCACGCCGCAAATCCCAACCCGGACGCGCAGTATTGGACGGAGTGGGTCATCGGTCCGACAAATTCGTCCACCGCGGTCGATATAAAAGAGAAGCTGCCGCCGGATTCATTCCAGGAGATTTCCGTTCCGCCGAATTTGCTCGATGATCACGGAATTCTTTGGGTGGGTTTGTATAACCCTCAGAACACGGCTTTGACGTTTCCTCTTGAGGACGGTTTTGAATTGCTCTACCCGGAGACGAGTTTTGCCGTCAACTTTGCGCGTGGCATGGCTGTGATTTTCTGCTGGCTGGCGTTGCTCGCTTCGATCGGGCTGGCGTTTGCGAGCTTCCTTTCATTTCCGGTAGCCGCGTTTGCCTCGCTGGCGGTGCTGATCCTGGGTTTGTCCAGCGGGACGATTGGGACTGTTGTGGAACAGGGGACTATCGCGGGATTCGATTCCGGCAAATCCGCGTACGGGCATTCGCCAATAGATTTTGTCATGGTGCCGGTTTTCCGCGGCACTTTGGCGATAATCAAACTTGTCCAGGGCTTCTCGCCAATCGACGACCTGAGTTCCGGGCGCAGTATTAGATGGGAGCAGTTGGGAATGGCATTCACGCAAATCGTTCTATTGTTGGGAGGATTCTTCTGCGTTTGTGGAATTATCTTTTTCTCGCGCCGGGAACTGGCCACGGCGCAGGGGAATAATTAGGAATATCAGGGCAGGAGTCGCCGTGAAGAATGCCATCGTGCCAAAGTCGTCGTCTGTACTTTTCTATCGACTGTTAAGAGACGGCCCAGTATTTGCGAGCGCTGCGTGTTATTTTGTACTGCCTCCCAATCGTCGCGGACGCCTCGGCGAGGCGTCCCTACCTCGGAGTTTAGATTATTGAAAGGTTACTGCGTGGCCAAACGATAGAAGATCGCGCCTGCGCTGGAAGCGTTTGTCACTGTGAATGCATTCGTGCCGAGTGTTCCGGGGACTGTGACCCAATTTTTAGGAGCAAGACCAGAGGACTGCTGCAAGACGACATTGGCGCCGGAGGTCCACGTCAGGTTTAAATCGTTTCCGTTGGCGTGGGCCGTGACTTGTCCCAAGCCGTTGGTTGAGGGCGCCGGAACCAGTTGGACAAGAAACAGCTCCTGATTTCCGGATGTGGTGCGGCTGCTATAAACCTGCGAAGTCAGGGTGAGAGCTTGTGGAAAAGATGCGGCGGGGCCACCCATGACATTCGTCGAATCCGCGCTATTAAACGTAAAAGTCACTTTGGAGCCGGGGGCAAGCAAAGGACCGGAGGCGATGAATTCGAGGCTGAAACCGTCATAAGCGTCACCTTCAAGGACTGGAACCCATCCAGCCGGCGTTTGAATTGAGGTCGGTTCGGATTTCAAGAAATCCGCCGCGCCTGCCTGCCAGCCGAACCAAAGCATCCCGATGTCAGACGTTGAAGCCGCTGTATTTTCCAAAGTCAGGGTATAGGCCCAGTTGTTCCTGGCGATTTGAACGCCGCTGATCTGGGCCGTGGCCAGGATCTCCGCGGCATGAACCGTCCCGATCGTGGCCTCACATAATATAAGGCCGGACAGGCAAAAACTTGACAGGGCAATCCGCTTAAAACCGGAGCGGCCCAAAAAAACGTTAGAGTGCATGGGTGCTATGCTTGTCTTTCTTATCGCGTCCGGGCCAAAGGGCGTCAAGCTTCCGCCACTTAGGACGAAGAAAGGAAATATCATGGCAGGAACGCTTTCGTCAAGGGTTTGCTCCCTTTAAGAGGTGACGATTTCGTGAACTTAAGGACCTTGGTGCGCAAAAAAAATCAAGGCATCTCGATTACACGGTAAAACCTCGCATTGGCAGAGGCTGCATTGGTATCCATCACGGACATGCCATTCGTTTGGAGACGGACGTTGAGGAGGGTTTGCCAGTTTGGCGGAGAAGCCAGGGAGTTGACGAATTGAATTTGATAAGTTTTTCCGAGACGCCCGGAGATTGTCAAAGCCCCCGCGCCAGTTGCGGCGAAATTGAACGGTATCGTGGGCAAAGGCGTATTGGCAAACGGGGATGGAGTGCCGGGAGGAACATTCGGATCACCGCCGGTAGTAGGGTAATTGTCCGTTAATGTTCCAAGGAACGCCACAATTTGGGATTCTTCAATGGCGCTGAGCCGGAGATTGCCGATTACTGCATTGTTGACGTTGCTGGAGACTTCCGGCGCGGGCCAGCCGGTAATGCCAAAGCCGGCGTTGGTGTTCGAGTCGAGGCGCGGGAGGGTGTCGCGGGTGTTGTAGAAGTGAACAACCTGTTGGAGGTTGGAAAAAACTCCGTTGTGCCCGTAAGGGGGCGTGACTGCAATGTTGCGAAGGGACATTACTTTGTGCATGCCGAGTTGGCTGCCGTCCGGGTTCGCCGCCGCGATGTCCGCGCGGCCGCCCAAACCAAGATCGGGGATGGGTGTGCCGGGGATGTTCCAATTCCGGGGCAAGCCGACGTTGGCGTAGGTGAAGTCGGTGAGAAGCGGGGGCGTTGGATTGCCTGAGTTATCGACACCCTCGTAAGTTATGTGGCAATTGATGCAGTTGCCTCTTCCATTGAAAAGATTGAAACCGGCCAATTCGTTTGAACTTAAAGTGGTCTCGCCGCCGAGCCAAAAATCGAATTTCGAAGTGAATTGGTTGAAATTGGCGCCGCGTTCGAATTCGGCGATGGCTTGAGTCAGGGCCGCATAAACTGCCGGGACGAGGCCCGGTGGCGTGTTGGTGGCGGGGGCGAGGTCGCCGGCAGGAATGGCGTTCAAATCGAAGCCGTAAACTTGTTGAAAGAGGGCGACGTAATTCGTGTTTTCCTTGAGGCGGGTGACGACGGCCCATTGGCTCGGCATTCCCATTTCGACCGGGTTCAACAGGGGAGCGGCGGCCTGGTCTTCGAGATTGGTTGCGCGGCCATTCCAGAAAAATCCCCCAGTGTAAACGAAGGCGTCGGGGTCAAAAAAGAAATCCGGGCTGAAAGCAGCGTAGCCGACACTAGGCGCGTTGAGCGAACCAAAGTCTCCGGCGACAGAACCGGCGGAAACGGGAGTGTCATTGAGGACATTGGCCGGATCGACGAAGCCTGGAGTGCCGAACGGAAGGAGCGTTACAGGATCGGTCGCGAGAGAAAGGCTGTGGCATGTCGAGCAGGATTGATTTCTGTTGATGGAGAGATTTGGGTCGGTGAAAAGAAGTTTGCCGAGGGATTGCTCAACATCGCCATGAGCGCAGATGCAGAAGCTCAGAATCGCCGTTAGGACGGAGACGAAAATAGACTTGGTTGCGGGTTTCATTTTTTACTTGCAAGCACGACGGCAGACCAATTTCTAAAAGTTGTAATAAAATGCCGTCACTGCCTGAGGTTCGTCCTTCGTCCTGTTCACTGCTCAGGAGCAAAAACTATAGGCGAGCCGCCGCCCCGAAGTCCATCCTAAACAACAATCTCCAGCGCTTTGTGTTTTGTTAAGATTGGGTCACAAAGAGCGGCGATTTGTTACAAAGAAATATGCCTCACATGCCTTGCAATTCAATCCGGCGTACTTCTTCGGTAGTCACAATCGGCGAATCCACGGGTAATTTGAAAACCACAATTCCGTTTTGATCCTGGCAAGGTGCGGGAGCACCCAGGCCGCGTCGAACCAAGTCTGAGATGCTTTTGCCAAGCGAAACACCGCGGAGCTTTGCCTGTCGGGCCGCGAGTTCGTGAATATCATCATCCAAAGTCAATGTCGTCTTCACGGTGGAATGATATCCTTTTTTGGCACGATGCCAATCCAAGCCAGCGACTTCATTTTCTTGGGCTTAACAAATCATCCAGAAGCGCGGGGGTTCCGGCGATTCGCTCCAGGCGCGGGTACCTCAAGCCATCATGGTAATTGATTGATGTGGTGGTGTAGGTGTCACCGCGTTTGATGATGAGCGCAATTGGGGCAGTGCCGTCTTTTGCTTCTGTTATCACCTCTTTAAGGTTGTCCGCGTCGAAGGCTGTGCCGTTGACCGCGACGATTTCTGCGCCGATGGTTATTCCCGCGTTAAACGCCGGGCCGTCCCACGCGACATCCGCAACGGCGCCTTTGTGATCGATGATCAAGCCGAGCGAGTAACTTAGATTGTCCACCTTTCGCACGCGTTCGAGTGATTTGAAGTATTCCGAAGCGCTGTTCGTATAGACCAACTTGTAACCGCCGCGGGTAATGCCGTCCAAGGGCGCGGCATCGGGGCGTTCGAGTCGTGCTTTCAGGAATGTTGCCCAATCAGAAGGGAGCGCGGTATTCAGCGCCTTCACAACGTCGTCAAAGCTGTACATCGCCGTGACGTAGCTGCCGTCGTTGATGCCAAAGAATTCGTGCGCAACGTCGTCGAGCGATTTCTTGTTGTCTGTTTTCTCGCGGATCAGCGTATCAGCATCGAGCCAGACGAGCATTCCTTCGCCATAATAATCTTCGCTGCGCTGCCAGCTTCGCCACGGAATCGGGCGGCGTTCGGCGACGATGGGATCGTTCACAGTATCGTCCAGCGCGCGCCACTTGCGGCCTGCGCGATTTGCAAATGTGGCGGCCTGGTCGGCGATGGCGTCCAAGCCCTGCTGCTTGTTCCACAATCCTGATCGGGAGGCAAGAACGAAGCCCCAGTATTCGGTCTGCCCCTCGTAAACCCACAGAAGACTGTCGCGCATCGGGACGTTGTAGTTCGGCGTCCACAAATCCGAGGGGCGGCGGAATTTGCCGTTCCAGGAATGTGTATATTCGTGCGGGAGCAAATGCCGTCCGGCGAGCGTCTTGTCCCAATCCTTGAAATACTTTGGCGAAGTGCCGTCTTCGCTGGATCGATGATGCTCAAGCCCGATGCCACCCATGTGATCGGAAAGGCCGAGCAGAAAGTCATAGTGATCGTAATGGTGCGAGCCGAACAGTTTGTAAGCCTGCTGCACCAGGTTGCGATGCGATTGAATTTGTTCCGCGCTGGCTTTGAGTTCGTCGGGTTGATCGGCGACAACATCGAGGCGAACGGGGGCGGGTCCGCCTGGGTCGAGGTCGAATTGCTCGAAATATTTTCCCGCAAAAATCGGCGAATCAACAAGTGTATTCAACGTCGTGGTTTTGAAAGTTGTCGCGCTGTCGTTTCCGACTTCGGTTTCGAGGGCTGTGCCGAACTTCCATCCTGTTGGCAAGACAATGCTCGAATGCACCGAAATGCGCCGGGAAAAATAGCCTGCCGGGTAAAGTACGACCGCGTTCCATTCCAAATTGACAATGGCGGGTGTCATCACGATGCGGCCTTCCTTGGCTTCGACGGGGGAAAGATATTGGAAATCCAGATCAAGCGAAGAGGCGCCGTTGGGGACATCGACGTGGAATGCGAAAACATCGACGGGGTCGCGAGCCCAGGGAACCGTTGTGTCGCCCGCGCGAATGACGAGGCCCGCAAACATGTCGATCGGGCCGTTAGGGGAGTGATGCCCGGGCAGCCAGCGCGGATAGAGCAAAACCATCGGCCCGGCGTGGGCTACAGGAATCGTCTCGTGAACGCGGAAAATTCCGTGCGTGGTATCCGTCGCATCGACGGTCAGGTTGATAACTCCCGGAAATTCCATATCTTGCGGGGCTGGGATTTCTGGCGGCATCGGACTTGGTTCGGGACCAGAGTTTTGTTGCGCGGTTGCCGAGGCCATCGCCAGCGTCACGGCCGCAAATAGAGAGAACCGGGTTTTCGAGAAAATGAAAAAGTTAGGCAGAGGCAGTTTCATGGTGTTTGACCGGACGGTTCGGTCGTGGAAGTGATGCTAACACGACAGCGCGGTTTTGTGAAGATGGCCTTTTCGTTTTGTTGTGGCTTTTGAATTTTCATTGACTGTGGAAACTTCGGGATTCAGATTTATGTTTAACTTCGGTAATCATACCGGGAACTTAGAAAGAAAAATACTATGGCAGTGAAAGTTGCAATCAATGGGTTCGGAAGAATTGGACGCCTGGTCTTCCGCGCCATCGCCGAACAAGGGATGATTGGCAAAGATGTCGAGGTCGTCGCCGTCGGGGACATTGTGCCCGCGGACAACCTCGCTTATCTCCTGAAATACGATTCCACCCAGGGCCGCTTCAACGGTACGGTTTCATCCAAGAAATCCGCCGCCGACAAACCCGATGACGATATTCTTGTTGTCAACGGCAAGGAAGTCCACGTCGTCAGCGCCAAGGACCCTTCCGGCCTTCCTTGGAAGCAACACGGCGTCGATCTCGTCATTGAATCGACCGGACTTTTTACCGACGGCGAAAAGGCCAAGGGCCACCTCGCTGCAGGCGCGAAGAAAGTCATCATTTCCGCCCCGGCCAAGAACGAGGACATCACCCTCGTCATGGGCGTCAACGATAATAAATACGACCCCGCCAAACATAATATTGTCTCCAACGCCTCCTGCACGACCAATTGTCTCGCGCCGCTTGTTCATGTGCTGCTCAAAGAAGGCTTCGGCGTTGAAGAAGGGTTAATGACCACGATTCACTCCTACACCGCGACGCAAAAAACTGTCGATGGACCGAGCCGCAAGGATTGGAAAGGCGGACGCAGCGCGGCGATCAATATTATTCCCTCGACCACCGGCGCGGCTAGAGCCGTCGGCTTGGTTTGCCCCGAAGTCAAAGGGAAGCTCACCGGCATGTCGTTCCGGGTTCCGACACCGACCGTCTCCTGCGTCGATTTGACCGTGAAGACTGTCAAAGAAACGAGCTACGAGGAAATTTCCGCCGCGATGAAGAAAGCCAGCGAAACCTATTTAAAGGGTTACCTTGGCTACACTGATGAAGAAGTGGTCAGCACGGATTTTCTCCATAGCTCCTTCTCTTCCATCTACGACAAAGGCTCCGGCATCGAGCTGAACAAGCGGTTCTTCAAGTTGATCAGCTGGTACGACAACGAATGGGGCTATAGCTGCCGCGTTGCCGAGCTTGTCAAATTCATGATTGCCAAGGGGATTTAGTCCCCGTGCGCATCATCGGCGGAAGCGCGGGTGGGGCGATACTTCAGGCGCCAAAAGGCTTTGACGTCCGTCCCACCCCGGACCTCGTCCGGCAGGCGGTCTTTAACAGTCTTGGCGCGCGAGTGCCGGGGGCGCGTGTGCTGGAATTATTCGCCGGCACAGGCGCATTAAGCTTGGAATGCCTCAGCCGCGGAGCCGCAAGCGCGTTGTGCATCGAAAAATCCGCGCGTCACGCCTCGTTTATCACAGGGAACCTTGAACGCGCTCGTCTGCCAGGCGATTCGCTCCAAGTTCGTGTGCAGGACGCCTTCACTGCAATTCGCCAGCTTGCGGCGGACGGTCAACAATTCGATTTGATTCTGGCCGATCCACCTTACGGGGAAAAAAACACAAATCGGCGATCTAATTCCTTCGCGCAACAGCTTTTGGATGACGCGGGCCTTCCACCAATTTTGAATGCTGGCGGCTTGTTCATTTTGGGGCACACCAAGCGCGACACATTGGACGTGCCGGGCGAGTGGAAAGAAGTCAAAGTCCTTAAGCATGGAGACACCATGATGCGGTTTTTTTCTACCGGCACGGATTGAGCGTTGAAAAAAGAAAGTCAGCCGCTAAACTTTGTCTCGTGCAATTCCAGATCATTTTTAATCCGACTAGCGCCGCCGAGTTGGCGAAGATGCCGCGCGAATTGCAATTGCACATTCTTGGCGAGTTTCGCGGGCTGCCGCGCGAAATGCTCAAGAGCGATCTGCATCAGTTTGGCCATCTCGAACGCGCGGGAAAGACGCTCCATCGCTTTCGCCTCGGCGATTACCGGATTTATTTTCAGCGGCACGAACTCGGCGTCGTCGTCCACCGGATTCTCAGTCGGAATACGTTGAAGGATTTTCTCTTTCGTTCCAATTTGCCGACCGGCGAAGACGAGGCGTTGCAGGAAAATCCGAAATTCTGGGAGATGATCGAATCGGCGCGGACGGGTTCTACGGCGAAGAGTTAGGGCAGATTCGCCGGACGCGTTTGTACGGGAACATCAGCCGTCCCTCCGGGACTTATTGAGGTTGGTCCCGGTTTCCCGGCAATAAATTGCCGGGCTATTATCGGTCATCCCTTCGGGATTTCAGGAAGAATAAAACTTACCTTTTCCGTGTGAAGCGGCGGTAGAGGCCGAAGAGCAATCCGCCGACGCTCATCAGTGTGAGGGCGTCCGGTTCTGGCGTGACGGTGATTGGGTTGGGGGAAAATGAAAAGTTATCAAACAAAGAATAACTAGAGCCTGAGGGCTCGCTAATCGTTAATTGCACCGTCTGACCGGCCCAAGGCGAAATATTCACGCCAGAGATTATGCCATTCGCCAAGGTTTTGACCGGAAATAACGTAAGGCTATCGTTGTCGATCGATACCATTGGGTTCACAAATCCGCCCCAAGTAAAAAGTAAAGACTCGCTGCCCGCCGGAATTTGTCCGGTTTGACTAATTGATATCGACGTTTGGCCGCCTTGTAATAGAAGACTGAAGTCCCCGTCCAATGCTGTGATAGTAGTGGCGGTTGGATATCCGTCGGCTATCAAAGTTGCCGCTGTCCCTCCAAGTGAGGGATTATTGTATTGTATTTGCGTTTGTTGACTATTGCCATATTCGACCGTCCAATCTGGAATGGCATTCGCAACGGTTATTGCGTAGGTTCCAGCGATTGGCACCATGTTCGCTTGCTCAAAGTCGAGATCTTGAAATGTTCCTTGCGCGATTGCCGTTGCAGCGGTCGCTAAACCAATAGTCAGTAAAATATAAAGTTGTTTGGTTTTCATAGGGTCCGGACTACGCGGCTATTTTTTCGGATGGAGCGGTTGCCAGAGTTCGATTTTATTGCCGTCGGAATCGTATATCCAGGCGAAGCGGCCGTAGCTTTCGTCCTGGCGCTTGGGGTCGATGCGAACGTTTTCGGTTTTCAGGCGGTCGAGCAGCGCGTCGAGGTCGTCAACGATGTAGTTGACCATGAACGGCGCGGGGCTGGGATCGAAGTATTTGGTGTTGGCAGGAAAAACGCTCCAGATGGTCATCTGCTCGTTTTCCGGGTTTTCTTTTTCTCGCCACGGCAGCATAACACCGTGGCCGCTGTCCACAAGGCCGAGATATTTTGCGTACCACTCCTGCATTTGTTTCTTGTTCGCAGACTTGAAGAAGATGCCGCCGATGCCGAGGATTCTGCCTTTCTGGTTCATGGCTGTTTTCCTTTCTTGTGATTGGGCCGGGGCGCTGCCGCTCTGAGCGAAGGCGCAATTGGGCGCGATAGCTGGGAGAACGATGGCAGCTCTAGCCGTTTTCAAAAATTTCCGGCGATCCAATTCTCCGGCTTGACTCTGTTTGCGACGTTTCAATTTGGATGGATGAAAAGCTACGGTTCTTAATTTATTTTACAATACTAATGCTATTTTCTGTCAACTGCAATAAACCTCCTCTCCCCGGCCCTCTCCTCCACAAGTATGTGGAGGAGAGGGAGTAAAATACATCGTGTGGCGTCAATTTTAGATGCGTTCGCTCTGTCATGGCGTTATTTGGCCGTGGCTGATGCGGGCGCGGGCGGTGCAGTGGCTGCAGTTGCAGAGGCGGGGGCTTGCCTTTCTTTGGCGGCGGCGGTTTCTGTGGAGGAAGTTGTCGCGGTGCTGGAGGCGATGGCTTCGGAGAGGGCGGCGAGCGCTTCGGCCCGCAAGACGGAGCCGACGAGGCGCTTTTCATCGAAAGTATTGACAACGGGGACATTGCGCTGGTCGCTCGCCAAAAGTGTTGGGAGGGCGTCCATCAATTTCTGATCAGGCTTGAGGCAGGGCGGAATGGGCCGCATCAAATCCCATGCGATCACCGCCGTCAATTCCGAGCCTGCGCCGAGATATTCCTTAACATCCTGCAAGGCGACAACGCCCATCAGACGGTAATCGACATCGACGACCGGGAGAAAATTATTCGATCCTGTCAAGAAACGATTGGCGATTTCCGGCAGAGTGGCGGTTTCGCGAACCGGGACGACGGGCGCGCGCATCATGTCGCCGATGGTTTGCTCCGTCGCCGCGCCGAGCCGGGAGGTTTCCATTTCCAACGTGCGCTGGCGGAGCGGTTCGGTATAGACGGAATTCGCATGAAGCCCGCGCGAGACGAGCGTCGAAATCGCGCAAGCCAGCATCAGCGCCGGCATCAGCGAGTAGTTCTGAGAGATTTCCAGGATCATCACGATTGCCAGCAATGGCGAACGCGTGGTCGCCGCAAACATGCTTCCCATGCCGACCAGCGCGAAAATCCCGATCGGCACATTCGCGGGGGCGAGGCCGCCGAATTGCAGCACGGTCCCGAACAAACTTCCCAAGCTCGCTCCGAGAAAGAGAGTTGGCGTAATCACGCCGCCCACCGCGCCGGAACCGACGGAGATGACTGTCGCGACCAGTTTCGCGAAGAAAATTCCGAGAAGCGTGTCGAATTTCATCGGTGTTTGGATCATTTGATTCGCCAGTTCGTAGCCGTTTCCCCACACTTCGGGAAACCAAAGCGCGATTGCGCCAATGAGCAAACCTCCAGTGCCGAGACGCAGGTAGAGCTTCGGGACTTGTTTGAAGACTTCGCGCGAATACTTCATGAGCTTTAAAAAAGCCGCCCCAAGCACCCCGGCAAAAAAACCGACGATCACGAACCAGAACAATTGCGTGATGCTGGTAAAGTCGTGGCTGGGCACTTCATACCAAAGGTGGATTCCGAAAAAACTGCGTGACAGCATTGAAGAGACCACAGAGGCGCAGAGCAGGGGGGCGAACAGGTTCATCGAGAAATTGCCGAGAACGATGTGCGCCGCAAAGATCGCGCCGGTGATTGGCGCGTTGTAGGCGGCCGCCATTCCCGCCGCCGCACCGCAGGCCACGAGCAATCGCAAGCGATACGGCTGCCAGCCTTGCAACTGGCCCCACTTCGACGCAACGGTTGCGGAAAGTTGCGTAATGCCGCCCTCGCGCCCTATGGATGCGCCAGTGCCGATGCTGATCAGCGACGAGACCGTCCGCATGACGCCGAGGCGAAAAGGCAATCGGCCATCGCCGGCGACAACGACTTCCAGCAGGTTGGTTGAGCGTTCCTTCCCTGCGAGTTTCAGTCCCCAGAAAAGCACTGCGCCCGCCGCAAGCCCTCCCAAAACCGGCGTCAGGAACCGCCAGAATGGAGACAATTCCTGCGCGACTTGAACGATGGTTTGTCCCGGATGGCCGAGCAGCAGCCTTTGCACTCCTTCGATTGATAAGTAGAAAAGGACATCAATGATTCCGCCCATCAATCCGACGATGCCCGCCATCAACAAGTGGAACGCCTCCTCGCTCAGCACGAGGTGGTCGCGGATGTGGAGCGCCTTGAGGAAATTGCGGTGGATTAAGTTGCGGGTGAATTGGACAACCCCTTCAAACCTTTTCGGCCAAGCCACCATAGCTCGGTGCGCGCTTCAAGGCGCGCAGGACCCTCCGGCGAAAACCCGCATCATATTATAATAGTCGATTGGCCGCGCCCGCTTTTCAACCGCGAAGTTGATTGGAGTATCCCGCTGCTTGCGGGACGAGAGCTAACAATCCTTGTCCTGGAACGATGGATAAGCGAGCCAGCGAAAGAACTTTTTGATTGGCCCGAACAAATCCGAGCGTGGCGCGGGGTTCTGTTCGCCGCAGGCCGGGCAGTCCACGCCCTTAAAGCGATTTCCTCGCGGCACCAGGATGCCGCGCTGGCAATGTTTGCAGGTCATCAACAGGTGGGTGCGGGCAATTTCGCCGCGCAACGAACTGCCCGAAGCCACCCTGGGCGACTTTGGGTCGTCCGCTGATGGATTCTCATTCACGCTCACTCAACGGGTTTTGTAACGACAGCCCCGGCAGAATGTCAATCCAATTGCCAAAAAACTGTAGGGCCTGCGTTGACTGATAATCCCGGTTCGGGTAATAATTCGGGCGTAACAACCATGCCCTCACTTTCCCTTAGAGCGATGGTCAGCCGGCTCGCCGTCTTCGCCGTTGTGCTTAATGTTTTTGCGGCTGGCCTCGCAAAGGGGGCTCAGGCAATTACTTACAACCGGGACATCCGCCCGATTCTCTCCGACGATTGTTTTCATTGCCACGGCCCTGACCAGAAGACCCGCAAAGGAAAATTCCGCCTGGATGTTCGCGAAGATGCCGTCGCCAAGAAGGCCATTGTCCCCGGCAAGCCAAAAGAAAGTTCGCTGGTGGACCGAATTTTTACAACCAATACCGACGATGTCATGCCGCCGCTTGAAGCGCACAAGGCACTTACTCCGGCGCAAAAAGATTTGTTGCGCCACTGGATTGCTGACGGCGCGAAGTATGAAAAACATTGGGCTTACGTGCCGCCAGCCAAGTCCGCAGTTCCGGCCAATCAGAACCCGGTGGATTTTCTCATTCGCCAGCGACTGGCCCAAATCGGGCTAAAGCCGTCTCCGCTAGCGGATCGCGCCACGCTGATGCGGAGGCTTGGTTTTGACATTGTTGGGCTGCCGCCGAAACCGGAGGATGTTGACGCGTTCGTCCGCGACAAATCACCCGACGCGTATTCGAGACTTGTAGAAAAACTTCTTGCCTCGCCACAATACGGCGAACGAATGGCCATCGGCTGGCTCGACGTTGTGCGTTTTGCCGACACGATTGGTTATCATTCTGACAATCCGCGAAATATCTGGCCTTATCGCGATTACGTCATCAAGGCGTTCAACGAAAACATGCCGTTCGACCAATTCACGCGCGAGCAGTTGGCTGGGGATCTTCTTCCGGGCGGCACACGCGAGCAAAAAGTCGCGTCCGCTTTTAATCGCCTTCTGCTGACAACCGAAGAAGGCGGCGCTCAACCGAAGGATTACGAAGCCCGCATGTTGACCGACCGCGTTCGCGCCGTGAGCGCCGCGTGGCTCGGCCAGACAATCGGCTGCGCGCAGTGCCACGACCACAAATTTGATCCGATCAAGCAGCGCGATTTTTATTCTCTCGGCGCATTCTTCGCGGATATCGACGAGCCGATCATTGGGCGTCGCGAGCCGGGGATGTTGCTGCCGGACGAACAGCAGGCGGTGAAGTTGAAGGTATTGACAGAAGAATTAAATCTCGCTCAACAGCAATTCGACGCGCCGCATCAGGATTGGGACGTGGCGTTCGTAAAGTGGCAAACCATCCAAACTGAAACATCTCTTCAGGAACGCCGATGGACTGCGCTTCAGCCGGTCACGGCCGTTTCCGGCTCCGGCAACAAACTTAAAATCGAGAAGGACAATTCTGTGTTGGCAAAAGGGACCAACGAGTCTGCGGCAGTATATACCGTTTCGTTTACCAATGTAATAAACGAGGTTGTCGCCCTGCGGGTTCAAGCATTGCCGCATGATTCGTTGCCTCAACACGGGCCGGGCCGCGCCAAAGACGGAAATTTCATCTTGTCTGAAATTTCAGCGAAGCTTGTTCATGCCGATCTTACGAGCGAACCGGTTTCCTTCAAATCCGCCAGGGCTGATTTTGAGCAGGCTGCAGAAGGGACTAATTCCAGATCACGGAGCGCGGCTTCCGTGATTGGCGCTTTACAGCATGAGGAAGATTCGGGTTGGTCGATATTCCCTCAAACAAATCAAGAACATCAAATCGTCCTCGAATTATCTGAGCCTTTAAACCTTCAGGCGGGTGAAACACTTTTGCTGGAATTGTGGCAAAACACTCCGGGAAGCGCGCTCGGTCATTTTCGTTTAGGAGAGACGACCAATACTGAGGCGTTGCGTGGGCCGCTGAGCGAGCCGCCGCCAAATGATATTGTCGATATATTGGTTACTCCGTCCGACAAGCGTGACAACGACGCCAAGGAAAAATTGTTCTCCTATTTCAAGAGCATCGCGCCCGAAACCGCCGATGCGCGCATGCGACTCGCCGACGCGCATCAATTCAAAGACAAGTTTGAGGAGTCCATTCCAAAATGCCTGGTTTCCGCGACCAACGCGCAACCTCGCACAGTGCGAATTCTCGCGCGCGGAAATTTCCTCGACGAAACAGGCGCTGTTGTTGAACCGGCTTTGCCCGGTTACTTGGCGGATACCGAGGCGAAAGTTGCGGGGCGTCGGTTAAATCGACTTGACCTCGCGAACTGGCTGGTTTCGCCGCAAAATCCGTTGACCGCGCGCGTCGTCATGAACCGGCTTTGGAAGCAGTTTTTTGGGGTTGGACTTTCCCGAGTGGTCGATGACCTCGGTTCCCAGGGAGAAATGCCGCCGAACCAACGGCTTCTCGACTGGCTCGCGCGAGAATTCATGGATAGCGGGTGGGATATGAAGCACATGGTCCGGCTCATCGTCAGCAGCGATGCTTATCAACAAACCTCCGTTATATCCGAAAAAATAAAAGCGCGCGATCCGCTCAACCGCGAAATCGCCGCCCAAAGTCGCTGGCGGCTTGATGCGGAATTGGTGCGTGACAATGCATTGTCAGTTTCGGGATTGCTTGTGGATGATAAAATCGGCGGTCCCAGCATGAAGCCATATCAGCCCGACGGTTATTGGGAGAATTTGAATTTTCCCGTGCGCGATTACCACGCCACCGAAGGCCGTGACCAATATCGGCGCGGACTTTATGTCTGGTGGCAGCGTTCTTATTTGCATCCAAGCCTTCAAGCGTTCGACGCTCCGACCCGCGAGGAGTGCGCGGCAGACCGCAACCGTTCCAACATCCCACAACAGGCGCTCGTTCTATTGAATGATCCCACGTATGTCGAAGCTTCCCGCGCCTTGGCGGAACATGTTTTAAAAGAAGGAGGCTCTAACACGGCTGCGCGTCTCATATGGGCTTGGCGGCAGGTGCTTTGCCGCGCGCCACGCGGCGACGAATTGCAGACGATCCAAGCCTTGCTCGAAAAACAATTGGCGCAATACCAGGCTGACCCCGATGCAGCACAAGCGTTGCTCAAAGTCGGCCACATGGCTGCGCCGACGGATGCCAATCCGGCGGAATTGGCCGCATGGACGAATATTGCCCGCGTCATTTTGAATTTACATGAAACCATCACCCGTTCTTGATCCGCATCCCGAGCTGCGACAATTTCTCGCACAACGGCAAACGCGCCGCGTATTCCTTGGTCGCTCGGCGCAAGGGCTGGGCGCGCTGGCGCTGGCCTCGTTGCTCAATCCTTCCCTTTCAGCAGCAGTCGCCGGCAAGGACAAGAAAATTGTCGGGGCTTCTTACCCTTTGGATTTTCCGCAAAAAGCCAAACGTGTCATCTGGCTCACAATGGCCGGAGGGCCTTCGCATCTGGAGACGTTTGATCCGAAGCCGAAGCTTGGCGAAATGAGCGGCCAGCCGATGCCGTCGTCGTTCACCGCGGGAAAACAGATCGCCCAATTGCAAGGGCAGAAATTGCTCTGTTTTGCCCCGCAATACGGATTCAAGAAATTCGGACGCAGCGGCACGGATGTCTGCGAGCTTTTTCCGCAAATCGGCTCGGTCATCGACGAAATCTGCCTCATCCGCTCGATGACCACCGAAGCAATCAACCACGATCCGGCGCACATGTTCATGAATACCGGCTCCCAAATCGCGGGACGCCCGAGCATGGGTTCCTGGACGACTTACGGACTGGGTTCGGAATCGGAAGATCTGCCGGGATTTGTAGTTTTGACATCTCTTGGCAAAGGCGGCCAGAACCAGCCGATCGCCGCGCGGCAATGGGCGGCCGGTTATTTGCCGAGTCGTTTTCAGGGAGTCCATCTCCGGGGCAAGGGCGATCCTGTCCTTTACCTCAGCAACCCACCGGGCGTCACACATGCTCAACAGAAGGACATGGTCGATGCCATCAATGTCCTCAACGCCAAGTACGACAAAATCGTCGATGATCCTGAGATTTCCACGCGCATCGTGCAGTACGAAATGGCGTTCAAGATGCAAACCAGCGTCCCTGAACTCATGGACGTCAAAAAGGAAGGGCCGGGAACGCTGGAACTTTATGGTTGTCAGCCGGGCGACGGCTCGTTTGCGTCGAATTGTCTGCTGGCGCGGAGGCTTGCCGAGCGAGGCGTGCGGTTCATCCAGCTTTACCATAAGGATTGGGACCATCACGGCGGTTTGAAAGAGGGAATTGCCTACAAAGCGCAGGAAATTGACCGAGCCTGCATGGCTTTGATAACAGACCTCAAGCAGCGCGGAATGTTGCAGGACACACTGATCGTCTGGGCGGGAGAATTTGGCCGCACCCCAATGAGCCAGGGCGGCGATGGCCGGGACCATCACAACGCCGGTTTCAGCATCTGGATGTGCGGCGGCGGGGTGAAGCCGGGCATGGTTTATGGCGCCACTGATGAACTGGGTTACTCAGCCGTTGAGAATCCCATCGATGTCCATGACCTTCACGCGACGATGCTGCGGCTTCTGGGAATCGAGCACACGAAACTTTCGATAAAATTCCAAGGATTGGATGTTCGCCTCACCGGCATTGCGGGAAAAGCGGTGCAGGAAATTATTACTTGAACGGCAATGAAGGATTGACAAGCCGGAAGTAAGAGCCGCTTTCGGCGGCCGCGTTAGTGAAAACGATTTCGTTGTTGACGACGTTGATGTTCGTCAGGGTGATCCAATCGACTGGAGGAGTCAGGTTGGTTGCCGTTTCGACCGAGAAACCCGCAATATTCGTCGGCCACGAAAGCGTGAGCATGCCGTTCTGCGAGGTTGACTGCAACTGCGGCAGTGGCGTTCCATAGGCAGTCGCTCCGAAATTTGGGGCGGGACTTCCTCCGATGCCGCCCGTGAACAACTGCCAACCCTCAAATCCCTCGATCCAGGCGGCGTTGTAATTCGTGCCGACCGCCGTCGTCTCGTAAAGGGCCAGACCAGCGGTTTCGTTCAGCGGCAGGCCGGTAAAAGCGACCGTCCAGGTGAAGTTTTGCGGCACGACCACACCTCCAAAAAGGTCCTCCCGCCGGAACGTGACCAGTGACGCTGGAGTGTACCCGCCGATGGAGAATGGTCCACTGTCAAAAATTATGGTGCCTGGGGCTGAGTTGGAAGAAGGGGCGACGGGATTTCCGTCATTCCAGTAGAACCGCAGATCGGCCACTTCGTAGCCGGTTGGAGACGGCGAGAGAGTGAAGAATTGGCCGGCATTCGTTGCCCCGACCGTTACATAAAAATGCCCGTTGCTCTGCGTAGGTTGGTTGGTGACGGGCTTCCACCGGATGGGCGGCGCAATATCTGGCGCTGAAAACAACAAATTGCCCGGCGATGTCGCGGCCCACGAGATTTGGATTGTATTGGAAGAAAGTTTCTCAACATGCAGGGCTGGCGGGATTCCGCTGAAATCGAACTGAAAGACGAACTTTGTTATCATGTAGCTCTCAAAACTACCCGGAAAGCTTATCTGGTTGCCCATTTGTCCATTAGCATTGTCAAAATTGCCCGCGAAATTATTAGTGTTCTCGTAAAGAATCTGGGATTGCGCCCTTGCGGCCAAAAGCACGAAGGCCCCGACTGCGAATTGCGCAAGAAAGGTGTGGAGTCTATTCATGGCCGATGGCGGTCGGTTTTATTGGTCGCTAATAGCTTATTTTGGCTGCTTTTTCGTCCGCCGGCTTCGGAGACTGTAAAGACCAAAAAGAGACGGAATCAAGTAAAAAGGTAAAAAATCGGATAATACCGCGATTCTGATATATCGCACAACCATTTGTGAATCAACCTATTAAGCCGTTAGCCGCAACGGTAAAGGCTCTTTCAACTGGAGATAAATGAGCGTTACGAGAGTTGTTAAAAAAACTTACAAAATCAGTCTAAATCGCTTGACAATGAGGGTGAATCTGACGTTAAGTTGCTGGCGGGCCGAGATTGTTCTCAGCACCACCGTAAAAAATAAATGCAAATTTCTGGGCAAAAGAACTTGACAAGCCAGAGGCGTTCCCCGTTTAATCGGGTGTGCGCGGGGAAGTGATCTTTTGCGCCAGACCTGAATGAGAAACTGACCAAGTGGATAAAAATATGAAAAACCGATTCACGCCTTTTTTTGTTAGTGCATTAAGTGTTGGTGCCGTAGCATTGGTATGCCAGAACGCTCAGGCGCAGACCGATCTCTACGATAACACCACAACCACATACTCTGGCGCCAATTTTAATTTCGACAGCGGTTTGCCTGGCACTGCTTCTGCGGGCAATGAAGTTGTCTTAACTGGCGTCGGCGCCACCGCCTATACCGTCAGTCAATTTGCGGTTCAAATTGATTTTACCGGCACTGGCACTCCTACTGGCAGTGTTGATGTTCAATTTTTGCAGAACGATGGCGTTGCTTTTAACGGATATAACAGTCCGAGCACGGTTCTCTGGGATGCTGGCTCGACTGCATTGACGAGCTTTTCGACTGGCGGCGGTGAAGTGCTTACTTACACTGTTCCGAATATCAGTGTTCCTCAAGACTTTACATATGTTGTCAGCTTTAGCGGGCTGTCGGCAACTGAAGTTGCAGGTTTGTCCATCTATGGAACCGCGACTGTAGGTCAGGATCACAATGATGCTTGGGTTAACACTGCTGGATCTTGGTCATTGGTGCAAGCTGGCGCTGGCGAACCTTCTCCCCAGTTCGGCGCTCAGATTAAAGGCACTGTTGTTCCTGAGCCGAGCACGATTGCTCTTGGTTTAATGGGTGCTTGCGGGTTCCTCGCTCGCCGCCGGAAAAACTAATTCCGGTTACAAACACTTCTTTCGATAGAGGCCCGATTTTCGGGCCTCTTTTTTTTGTCCGGATGTAGTCATACAAATGCCTTGTCAATTAGAGGTCAGAGAATGTAACAGGCATTTCGAGTTTTTTAACTGAGATGGGACAGGTATGCTCAAGTGTGGCTTTCTCGAAACGGGTGAATCCCCTTTCAGGAGTGTTGAAACCATCCTGGAGTTGGGTGAAATACAGTAAGGCGATCTAACTTATTTTGGACGTATGATAAAATCACATATTTCGGGAGGCGGCGACTTGGCTGTTCTTTTCCAATTACAAGATGCGAACATTGGCTCAGACTTCTGCTTCGCGACAACGCAGTCAGTGTCGTGAAATTTTACGTCACAAAATTCTTTAGAAACTACAGCAATTATTGCGCCATGTTGTCAACGTGTTGATAGTTTTACTAAAAACTGGGGATCGGGAAATGGCGATTTCGCATATCGGATAAATTCGTAGGAAACTTAATGTGAAAAATCATCCAAATGTTAAAAATAATCGCTTGACTTGATAGCCCATACAGTTAGAATTTTCACGTTGCGAGAAGTGTGTTTAAATGAGTTTGAAAATTAATAATAGCTATGAAAAACAAGATTGTTAGCCTGATAAGCGGATTGTCGTTGGTGGGCGGGCTTGCGGTGAGTCCCAGTGTTTTTGCCTCCAACACAGCGGATGTTACCCAAGCTCTGACTGGGCTTACTGCTGTGCAGATGCCGGTCAAAGCCGCAGACCTTTTGACAAAGGCCTCTTTGACTGACAAACAGAGCGTGGCTGTTGCCGCTGTTAAAGCGTCCATCAAATTGAATCCATCGGTCACGACTGAAGTGGTTTCTTCGTTGGCCGCGGCTAACCCTGAATCTGCTCCGGCTGTGGCGGTTGCTGCTGTGACTCTTCAGCATAAGCAGATCGGAATGATCACTAAGTCAGCAGTAGCGGCAGCTCCGAAGCAGGCTGTTCAAATCGTTGTGGCTCTGATCAAGGAATTCCCGAAAGATTACGGCGTCATCACCATCGCCGCCACTGAAGGTGCTCCTTCTGCCACCCATGAAATTCTCGCAAGCGTCGCCAAGTTTGTTCCTGCGATGAAAGCGGTAGTTCAAAATGATTCCAATAGCAGCGATGTTGCTGTTCTCGTCAACCAGGCTGTCGCTACACAATCCTCTATTCAGGCGGCTCCTCAGCCCATGACTCCAGTTGCTCCGCAATTGTCTGGCCCGGTGATCACTTCTGGTGGGTTTCAAACCTTTCCTGGAACACCCGCGTCATTTACTCCTGCTGAGTATACGCCGGTGCCTGCTGGTGGTCGTACCTACGCCTCGCCCTGATCGAGTGCGCTGATCGCAACCTTCTGTTTTACAGAGAGGCGAAGCATATGCTTCGCCTCTTTTTTTTGTACTAATTCAATTGCGGTGCAATCGAAAATTATTTGCTGACTGGAGCGCGGTAATGGGGTTCTGCGACAAACGGACGAAACAATCGATTAGAGCAGTTTGAAAAAAGCTATAGCCACGACCGCTTCAAACTCTGCCAAAAGCGGCAGAGGGCTGCAAACGGAACAGACAAGATATGCACCGCTCGCGGATGCTGCACTCCAAGACGCTGACGCGAGTTGCGGGGTTCTCCCGGTTACGCGTGGTGTTGTGAAGTGCGGCAGGCCTCTATAGCATTTTAAGTAGCTGTAGCCACAAATTTTGGTGTGGCAGGGAGCGCGACCGTCTCGGTCGCATCCGTCGGCGTCTCGCCGACGGAACAATCCATCACTACGGGGGCGTGTAAAATGTTCGACAAGAGCGTCTGGCGAGACGCCAGGCGCGGCGGTCGAGACGACCGCGCTCCCCACAGAGCGTCCGAATCGGGGCGGCTACAGTTTAAGTTAAACCGCTCTAATGCTTTGCCTCTTTTGGAGTATTGGCACTTGTGATTAGAGGGAATATTCTGACTCGCTACAAATTTGGTTTGGCTGGCCTGGAATTATCGCGCCAGCATTTTGTTTGAGTCAGCTATCTATGTGAGGAGGTCTGGAGATGGACTATCAACCGCCGTGAGCTTCCAGCTTTTGCAAATGTTCCCGAATATTGGCGAATTCGATGGTATTGGTGGGCGCGCAATTGAGGTAAAGTTTATCGTAATGAATTTCCGCGGAAGTGTTTTTCTGTTTTTGAGCGATTTGCGCCAGGCCGTAATAAACCGTCCGCCAT
Source organism: Verrucomicrobiia bacterium (assembly GCA_036501665.1). Lineage (GTDB taxonomy): Bacteria > Verrucomicrobiota > Verrucomicrobiia > Limisphaerales > Palsa-1400 > DATAUD01. Next base: position 4,426 of record DASXZW010000126.1, on the reverse strand, counting down.
GGAGACGCGACGACTTTTTCCACTGCTTCGTAATCTTTCCTGGCGTCATCGAGTCGGTTGAGTTCAAGCTCGGCAATGCCACGATTGAGAAGTGACACGGGGTCTTTGGGATTGTCTCTTAATACACCATTCAAAGTGGATATTGCGGCTGCATAATTCTTTGTGGTCATTTGCAGTTCGGCTTTGCGAAGGGTCGTGGAGGATATTTCCGGTGCATTGGCCGCAGCGGAACCGAGCAATTGCAGGTGTTCCTCATTGGCTTTTAGAGCTTTGTTGAACCAGACGGCCGCTTCTTTGTCTGCGCTGCTCTCTTTGTGAGGGTCTGCATTGGCGCGCCGCAATACCGCGTATCCAATTAAACGATAAAACTCGGCCATCATCTTGACAATAGTGTCATTCCTGGGATTTTTGGCGTACTCGGTCGTCAAAACCTTATCCGCCTGGGCAAAGTCGTTCTTGGTATAATTGGCCAGTGTTTCCACGCGGACCAATTCAAGCGGATTGCCAGTGAATCGCCCCTGCAGTTCCTGAATGTAGCGCAGCGCCGGATCGACCAACTTCAGATCAATATAAATCTTGGCAAGATCCAGTTCGCCGATCGGATTGTCCGGCGCGAGGGTCAGCGAACGCTCGAACTCGTGAGCTGCCTGTAGAAAATTGCCGCGTTCGGCGAAATACTGGCCAACCTTGAGATTCAACTCGGGCACATCTGGCGGGCCATATCCGTCGAGCGCTATTTCCCAATGATAGTACAGGCGCGCTCCCAGATCAGGGATATCAATGGGAGATCCTTCGATCGCGGCTCCGCGCAAGCGCGCGTTAAATTGCTGGTTTGCCCGGGCAAGTATATTGTTTGTGTTGAGCCGGTATGCTTCGGCAAATTGATCGTTGGCGTCGGCAAGCAACGTGGTTTTCAATTGCGGATCGATCTTTAATTCGGTGGCGGCTTTCTGCAATTGGACGCCCCAGGCGTTTATGGATTCCGAATAGTAGCTGGCGATTCGCCGGGCGTCCGTGCTTTTGCCGATAAGGTCAGGCAGTCCTGACAACGCGCCATTTTCCAGGGATCGCCAATATTCCTGATTACGGGCGATGTCCGCCGGCTTGAGCACTACAGTTGACAAGGCATTGTTCGGATTGGGATGCAAATCCTCGCCAATTCGGTTCTGTGTCAGGCATACGCGCTCGAAGGCGTTTCCAAAACTCGGGTGCAAATAATAGACCGGCTGGGCCATTGAGAGATGCGCCAGGAGGAGGCCAACCTGGTCTCCACTGATGATCTCAGGAAATCTTTCCGGGTTGACCAGCTCCTTGCGGATCGCCGGATAGCGGTCCGCCAGATAGCGGAGGTATTTGCCATGGCTCAAAGATAGAGCATCAACAAAAATATAGTCGCCGGGCCGGCCGAGTTTTTGGCTGGCGCCTTCGGCGAGACACAACCGGGCGTGATCGTCCGCCAGAACAATGGCGGACTTTTCAGGGAGCGACTCAGCCAATTCCTTTGCGAAGCCGGCAATGGCGGGTTTGTTGAAATCCTGGATGCGCTGGAAGTTGGCAAACAATAGCATTGGAGGGAGCGCAATGGCAGACGTCCAGAAAAGCGCGGTCACAATTTTGTTGACAGCACGAAGGAAGGTGACGGATTCCAGGAATCGGGCCAATACGTGCCGTCCAAAAACCATTAAAACGTATCCGCCGAAGTAGCCGACGCTCAGGGCAGACAAATAATAAAAACTAAGAAAGCCCGGGCCGCTGACTTCTCCAATCCCGAACCTTGCGCGCGGACTGGGGCTCAGACCGAGGTCAAAAAACATCACGATTCCGACTGCCAGACAGACGACGTGGATGACGCGAAAAAGCTGGCGCGCAATGCTGTCCGTCACGCTGAATTGTCCTTCAGGGAACGGCCAATTGATGGCGGCAAAGAGCAGTGGCACGAGTGAAGGCAATGACGCGACCAGGAGAAAATATCGCGGTATCCGGTTCAACAAGTGATACTGGAGGAGCATTTTTTGGCGCAACAGCAATTCAAATTTTCCGTCATGAGCAATTGCGCCCAGAAGCGGGGTAAGCCCATACAGGAGCAATCCAAGAAGTCCCCACGCGGTGGTTCTCAAGAGAAATCTCCAATCGAAAAATGACAGTCGTTTAATCCAAATCAGCGCAGCCAGGAAACACGGGAAAAAGCCAATCAATGCCCAACTGTTCGCGACGCCGACGCCGTAACTAAAAGCAAAAAGGCCCAGCCATCGCTCTTTCCTCGTAAACCGGAATTCCAGCAAGCAAAGTATCAGGAAGGCAAACACCATCAAGTTGATCATCTCGCCTGTCCCTGACACTGCGTTCTGCCAGAAGGTCAATTGCGCGCCCAACAATAATACGGCCAACGTGGCGGGAAGAAATGCTGCGCGCACCGAGAGAAGAGAAGCTTCGGCGCTTTCGCGCTGCTCGCGAGCGCGGTCCTGGGTCAAGCGCAGCGAATCGCCCATCGAGAGCGCTGCCTTGTCTTCCGCGGCGACCTGGGCCTTGGCGCGATCATAGGGCAAAAGCCTGATCGACCGGGCAAGGATTGCCAGCGTCAGGGCCGCAAAAATCGCCGCCTCAAAATTCAAGGCGATTGCGCGCCAGCCGACTGGGAGGAGCCTCAATGGGGAAGTCAAGACTAAGGTGAGTGGTTGATAGTCGGCGGCGGTTCTCCAGGTGAGAGGACCCGGATGCCAGTCCCATCCTGAAATTTGAGCGGCAATCGGCAGGCTGGCAAACGTTACCCAGTGGTTCAACGTCAGCCCATAGAGTACCAACGCCCCCACGACGACGATCCATGGGCGGAGGGTTATTGGCGGTTTTACTGTGGAAACAGGTATTTGCTCAATTTCTTCCGACATGGATAGTCAATTTTGAAAAGGTGGGTGCTCCGGCGATTAGGAACGACTGATATACATATATATATGGTTCATGCGCCGTTGTGTAGAATGGCCTTCATTTCAGGGGGCACAGGCCATGTTCCCTTATGAAAGCCGACTGAAGGGGTAATGTACAAAAAAAGAGGCAGGGCAATCAAGCCCTGCCTTTGCGAAACATCTAAAACACCATCGGCAATTCGCCGTGCGCTGAATTAGCAGCCGATTTTGCGGCGAAGAGCACCGAGTCCGACAATCGCTCCGCCCAAGAGGGAGAGGGTAGTCGCGGTATCAGGAACCGCAGGAACAACTGGAACCAGCACGCGGCTGAGAGGATCCAAGTTCCCGTTGGAAAGATCGGTTTGTAGGTCAGCAGAGTTATCAACCTGACCCCAAAGACCACCATTCTGCGCGGTTATGGTACCAAATCCTGGGGCATCCGGAGAAAAGAAGTAAACAATTTCTTCTTGGGAAGCCGGAACGAACGTCCAGTTAACGTCGGCCGCAACTGTCTGCGCCGCGGCAGCTGTGCCCACGGGATACGGCATTGTGGTACCAGTAGTTTGAAAGCCTCCGGCTCCGTTGGCACCCGTTCCGGCCGTGTCAAAATACACGCTCAATGAGGCCAGACCGACGGGCGGACCATTCTTGTTAATGTCCCCGCTAGCGCCAAAATCATACATGTATTCGTATTGGCCGTTTTCTGGGCTGTTTATATCACTGACCTGCGACACATAAGAGCGAACCACGAAAGTGGCGTTGTGATAATTAAGCTCACTACTATTCTCAAGTGTGGCATCGTATTGCGTATTGAGGAGGGCGGCATCCGCTTTGGCGTTTTGGCTCAAGAGGCCGGTCGCCAAAACAGCAGCTGCTGTCGCGGCTAACTTCAATTTCATATTTGTCTTCATATTTATTTTCTCTTTCACTTTAAGGTTCTTTCAGACGTTTCGCTCAAATTGTCGCTTTTAACGCTCAACTGATGAACACTCATATGCAATGCCCGTGCCAATGCCAAAAAGTTGTTTTTAATGAGTTAAAACTGTGTATGTTAAATATTTGATGATAAGATATTTAAGTGGATTTATTATCTGTAAAAGATATTACCGCACGATCTCCGATTTTGTAAAGAGTTTCGACGCATTTTGGTCTTAAAGAGTGAGGTGAATCTGTAACTATTTGTATGTCAGTGTGATGCAACTTGAAAATTCGTTTTGTAAAGGCTTCCGACGTTTTGGCGAGAATCGGCGGCTTTCAGGGCGCATTTTCGAGTAATTTTTGTGGGGAAAAACCTTACAGGAAAATCGGGTAAATCCCCTTGGAGTTCGAGCAGAGGGGGAGGATTCCCTTTTTTAGCGAAAGTTTGAGCATTTCTCCTTTGCGCTGGGCGCATCTCAGTTTCTTGCAGGATTGAATAGGGAGTGAGGGAATAGGAGATGCCAGCGGTTGTTGCGCCAGAACATTTCCAGACAGAGCAAGGCCTCATCGCCTTGCTTGCTCCAGAACTGTCCGGGCCGTTTGAAGCG
>DASXZW010000125.1:0-7789 GCA_036501665.1 Verrucomicrobiia bacterium | reverse complement strand
CTGGCCTTGAACCTGTTGAAGCAGGAAAAGACCAAGAAGCGCAGCATCAGAGGCAAAATGCTCAACGCCAGTTGGGACCACCCCTACTTGCTCAGACTCCTGGGTGGCAACCTAAACGAAATTTAGATGCGTCTGCCCTGGTTCTTCAGTCCAAGTTCCTGCAACGCGTGATTTCTCGGTGCAGCCACGCTCGCGCGTACGCGGCGTCATCCTTGGCCGTGTCGGTCGAAATGCCAAGCACGTCAGCGGCTTCCTGGACGGTCATGCCGACGAAGTAACGCAGCTTGACCAGTTCGACTTTCCGGGGATGGTGCTCAGCTAGTTTGTCCAAAGCATCGTTCACCCTGAGCAGTTCGTCATCCTCCTCGGGCGCGACTGCGCCGACCTCAACCAATTCGACCCGTTGCTGCCCCCCGCCGTGACGCACCGCGCGCTTGCGCCGTGCATTGTCAATTAAAATGCGTCGCATCGCTTCCGCGGCGGCGGCAAAAAAATGCGCCCGGTTGGCGAAAGTTGGATTTTGGTCACCCACCAACCGCAGCCACGCTTCATGTACCAGCGCTGTCGGCTGCAAGGTTTGCCCACCTGCTTCATTGGCCATTTTCACCGATGCCAGCTTGCGCAATTCTTCGTAAACTAGCGGGAGCAATTGATCTGCGGCCTGGCGATCGCCTTGCTCAATGGCGACAAGAATTTGCGTCAACTCGCTCATGCTTCGATATATGTGGAAATCGTCGTACGCAGATCTCGGTTGTTATGGATGAGGTGCCTTCCAGCCGGCGATTAGTTCTTTGGCTTCCTTCTCCAGAAAATGTGCGGTCAGCCATTCGGGCCAATTCCCGCCGATATCGCCGCTTTCCAACGATGGCATCTTCGTCTTGATGATTTCCTCGCCTTTGGCCAGAGCGGCCCGTGACTCATCCTCATGCCTCGACTGATGCTGCGCCATGGCGAGCACCATATAAGCTCGTACGTCGAGTTCAATTTCAATGGAGGAATGGACCACCTTCTGCATCCAATCCGCTGCGCTTGAAAAATGACCCTGGCGGTATTCAGCCAAGCCTTTTGTAAACTCAAAATAAGGATAGATTGTGGGGTCTTTGGCGTTTCTGAGTGCCGTATCGGCCATCTGGGCGGCGGCGTTCACATCGATTCCCCCGGCCGGATAAATCAGGCATTCGTAGGCGGTCAGAAATGCGACATATTGGTCCTTGGTTCCCACATAGCGAGCCAGCATTTGTCCGCAATGTTGGCGATAGCCATCGAGATCTCCGGTTTGAACCAAGAGGTAACCGAGCCTGACATCGTTTAGAAAGTATTCGTTTTGAAAGTATTCGGGCTCGAACTCAGCTACTTTGGAATGTTCGACGAGGGCCTTTGTCCACTGGCCTCCGCGGGCGTGCCGTTCCCCATTGAAGGTCAGGAGTTCCGTTTGTTCGACTATATTGAGCGCTTCGGAAATTCGTTCTGTGAGTTGCGCGTTCCCAAACGCTAGTACGGCCATGTCATTAAGAGATTGCTTGGTGCGCTCCTTAATTCTGTCGGCGACGTAGGTGGAAACGCTCGTGGTCGATAACGGTGAGATGGTGCGATTGCCCGAGTCAGCAAGCAGCCATCGACCCCACGCGATTCCGTCGCCCTCTTCGGGTTGATTCCTGAGGATCTGCCGAACGTCGGCGATGATTTTGGGCCGGTCAAGGCTGGTCGGTTGCAAAATGCCCGCTTTGTCGAGTCGAAAGCCGCAAATGGCTTCGGCGAGTTGCAACAGCCAATCGGGACATCTTTTGGGCGCCAGCCCCACATCCCACACCCGCGCCATCCCATCAAGCGAAGCGGTCACGATGCGCTTTCCATCCGGGCTGAATTGCGCCGAGATAACCCCGCCGTCATGTTTCAAGGGTTCGGTCAGCGGTCGGCCCGTCTGCGCATCCCACACTCGAACAGTGTGATCCCATGAAGCGGTCACGACCCACTTGCCGTCCGGACTGAATTGCGCCGACGACACAGCATCCCCGTGCTTCAAGGATTCAGTCAAAGCCCGGCCGGTTTGCGCGTCCCAGACCTGCGCCCCAACATCCGAAGCTGTTACGATGCGCTTTCCATCCGGGCTGAAGAATGCAGACCTTGCTTCGTTTCCGGGCCTAAAGGATTCCGTCAAGGGACGACCCGTCTTCGAGTCCCAAACTCTCGCGGTGCTGTCCCAACCGCCGCCCGACGCAGTGACAACACGCTGTCCGTCGGGACTGAATTGAGCGGAGCTGACCTCGCCATCGTGCTTCAATGCTTCGACCAAAGGTTTGCCAGTCTGCGCGTCCCAAATCCGTGCGGTGCTGTCTTTCGAGGCGGTGACAATGCGTTTTCCGTCCGGGCTGAATTGAGCCGAGTTAACCTCGCCATCATTTTTCATGGGTTCGGTCAACGGCTGGCCAGTCTGCGCGTCCCAAATCCGTGCGGTGCTGTCCTTCGACGCAGTGACAACGCGCTTTCCGTCCGGGCTGAATTGAGCCGAGTTAACCTCGCCGTCATGTTTCATGGGTGCGGTCAGCGGCTGACCAGTCTGCACGTCCCAAATCCGTGCGGTGCTGTCCTTCGACACAGTGACAACGCGCTTTCCGTCCGGGCTGAATTGAGCCGAGTTAACCTCGCGATCATGTTTCATGGGTTGGGTCAGAGGCTCTCCCGTCTGCGCGTTCCACACCCGTGCGCTGTGATCCCATGAAGCGGTCACAATGCGTTCACCGTCGGGACTGAATTCAGCGTATTTAACCGCAATTGCGTGTTTTACAGACTCGGGCAACGCCGGGACCGTCAGAATGTCCCATACCTGCGCGGTGCCATCCTCTGAGGCGGTAACGATGCGCTTTCCGTCGGGGCTGAATTCAGCAGAATACAGAGACCCTCCACTTTTCAACGGTTCTGTAAGTGGTTGGCCGGACAGCGCGTCCCACACCCGCGCACTGTGATCCAGAGAAGCTGTGACAATAAGCTGGCCGTCTGGACTGAATTGCGCTGACAGCATTAGCGCGCTTTGCATCAGAGGTTCGGTTAGCGCCTGGCCGCTCTGCGCGTCCCACACTCGCGCGGTCCCGTCCTGTGTACAGGTGACAATCCTCTTTCCGTCCGGACTGAATCGGGCTGAAATCACCGGACCGCTTTGTTTCATGGGTTCAGTGACCGGATGGCCGGTATCTGTATCCCACACCCTTACGGTTGCGTCGTTTGACCCGGTAACAACGCGCTTTCCATCGGGACTGAATCGCGCTGAAATGACACTTGAGTTGTGTTTCAGAGGGGGAATCAGTGGCTCGCCGGTTTGCGCGTCCCACACCTGCGCAGTCGCATCGTTTGAGCCGGTGACGACCCGCCTTCCATCCGGACTAAATTCGGCTGACTCGATGTCGTAATGGTGTTTCATAGGCCCGGCCAACGCCTCGCCGGTTTGAGCATCCCATACTTGGGCGTAAACGCCCGCAGCTGTGACAATGCGCCGCCCATCCGGGCTGAATTGAGCTGCCTGAAAACCTTCGCCTTCGTGTTTCAACGGCGCGGTTAACGGCTGGCCGCTCAGCGCGTCCCACACCCGCGCCGTGTGGTCCCGTGACGCAGTGACAATGCGCGTTCCATCCGGGCTGAATTGAGCCCAAGAAATTTCGCCATTGTGTTTCAACGGCTCGGTGAGCGGTTGTCCGGTCTGTGCGTCCCAAACTCGCGCAGTGCCATCCCCTGAACCGGTGACAATCCGCCTTCCGTCCGGGCTGAAATGGGCGCACCACACGTTTAGTGTATGCGTCAACTTCAATGTAGACATCATCCATGTGTGATACGTCATCAGTGTTGCCAGACGATTCAGCGCGGCGTGGTTTTCAGGATTGGCTGATAGAATTCGCAACAGATAAGCCACCGCATCCGGGCCGTCGTTGGCGTCAATGAGGCGATTGGCCTCCGAGAAATCCGACGCTTCCAGGGTCGTCCGCGCCTCATTCGCCGCTGAATTGGCCCGCAGCGCTTCAGCTTGAGCTTCTCCGCGCAGTTGGTCCTGTGTTCTTTCCGCTTCAACGGCCCGGCGCCGCGCGTGCTCCGCGTTAATAAGGGACAATATTGAGATGATCAAACCAATAATCAATGCGCCCGCGATGGCGGCACCAGCGGCGAGTGCGACCTTGTTGCGTCGCGCGAATTTTTGGAATTTATAAATCTGGCTTGGAGGCGACGCCGTCACCGGCTCATTGTTCAAGTGCCTTCCGATTTCAGCGGCTAGGGCGTTGGCCGTCTCATAGCGCCGCGTCCGGTCTTTCTCCAGGCACTTCATGACGATCCAGTCAAGGTCGCCGCGCACGAAATTGAGAAGTTTGGGCGCTTCAGTCTGGCGGTGCGTGGCGGCCGAAGTCAGGTCACCGGCCAGCATCGTGCTCAATCGAGTCGAGGGCCGGGCCGGTTCTTTCTCGCGTATCGTTCGGCGCATTTCGTCCAGCCCGGCTTCCAGCAATTCCTTGCCTTCAAATGGCGTCTTGCCGGTAAGCAATTCGTACAGAAGCACGCCAAGAGAATAAATATCGCTCCGGGTATCAATATCGATTGCACTCATTTCCGCCTGCTCGGGACTCATATAAGCGGGCGTGCCTATGAATTGCTCGAAAGCGGTGAAAAGGGTTTGGTTGGTTAACCGGCCTTGCGTTGCTTTGGCGATGCCGAAGTCAATGACCTTGGGCATCGGCGTCCCGTCATTCATGGTCACGAGGATATTCGACGGCTTGATGTCACGATGAATGATCCCCTTTTGATGGGCGTGCTGAATGGCCCGGCAGATTTGCGCAAACAGATTTAGCCGCTCTGGCGTGGAAACATTATTTTGGTCACAATACTCAGTGATCTTGATGCCGCGCACCAATTCCATGACAAAGTATGGCCGACCCGTTTCTGTCGCTCCGGCATCCAGTACTTTCGCGATATTGGGGTGGTCCATCATTGCCAGGGCTTGCCGTTCGGCTTCGAATCGTGCGATAACCTCCTTGGTGTCCATGCCCAACTTTATAACCTTGACGGCCACCCGCCTGCGCACCGGTTCCTCCTGCTCCGCCATGTAAACAACGCCACAACCGCCTTCTCCGATCTTTTGCAAAAGCTTGTACCGCCCAATGCAGTCGCCCGGCTTTTCGGAGAGGCCGAAACGGATACAAATCGTTCCGCGAGTGTCCGGCTTAAGCTCCTTGAGGAATGATCCCGCCTTTGCATCCGACTCAAGCATCTCCTCCAGCCAGCTGCGAAGGGACACATCGCTGCCGCATTCTCTATCAAGATAAGCGGCACGCTGATCGATCGGCAAACGCCGGGCTTCGGCAAAGAGGGCCGCCTCGCGTTGAGATCTGTCTTCCATCGGTGTTTTCATATTACACTCCAAGGCGAGAAATCACTTCAAAAAAGGGGTGAAAATTTCCGTGTACGGGGAATTCCCAGTGGTGTTCGGCAAGGCATGTGCTTTTTTCTTCGGCAAAGGGGATTTGTGTCAATGATTGTGTTTAGGAAGTCTCAGGGAGGATGGATTAGGAATGGTCCCCGCCGTTTCTGGGCGCAGCTACGCTGCGGGAGACCGGGCGGCGGCAATCTCCCTGCGCGTCTGTTTTAGCTTTTTTGCAAACCCAGTTCCCGCAGCAGTTCCTCTTCGCTGGCAAAGCCGACAAAATACAGATGAAGGGTTTCCAACTGGCGAATACTCGGACGCCGCCCGGTGACCATCGTCAACAGCAAGGTCGCAATCATGGCGCTGTAGAGTTGAATGGCCACGCCGCGCGGGGATTCGGCCAGCCAATGGCGGCCGCCCAGGATCATTTTGAACCACTTGAAAAAGAGCTCGATTTGCCAGCGATAACGATAGATCAAGCCGATGAGTTCGGCCGGCAAATCCTGGCGGCTGGTTCCCAGCACAAAGACTTGTCCGGCGGCGTGGATTTCCACCACCCGCAAAACCAGCCCCCTGTGTTTGGCCCCCAGTTGCTCCATCCGGTCGGACACCACGCCGGCAGCCCGGTCCAGCGCCGTCAAGGGGCGGTCCGGCGCGGCTCCAAGCCGGGCGGCGTTGCCCGGCAGACGCATGACAAAATCAATTTTTTGCCGCAGCATCCATCCCAAAAAGGCGTAATCATCGCTGTAGAGGCGGTCGGCCACATAGAACGCCCCGGTCTGCGCTTTGGCTTTCAAAACCTTGCGTTCACAGAAATGCCCTGCGTGATCGTCCAGTCTTCCGGCGCCTGGTCGAAGACCGAAAAGTGCAGATGCAGTTTGACCGCGCTGCCGTTTTTACCCACCGAAGCCCACGCCATGCGATTGACGGCCCGGAGCACTGTGCCGTCCACGGCGGTCAGGACTTGCATCGCCCGCCGCAGGCGCGGGTCGCCAAACTCAGCCCGGCCTTTGATTTCATGGGCCAGTTCCCGCACGACCGCCGCCAGGGTTTCCGGCGCGAAGAGATGCTGCGCCTCCGAAAAGGAAGCCGGCGTCAGGGGCCGGGAACAAACCTCGCGCATCCGGGTCAAGCGACCGCTGGCATGGCACAAGGCGCGCATGGAACGCAACGCTGGATTGAACAGGCCAAAGAGCAGAAGACAAAAATAATCTTCCGCCAGCAACTGGCATCGGGGGTCTTGCTGGGTTGGCGTCTTGACCGCCGCCGCCAAGTGGGGCTGCAAACGCCGGCGAAACTGCTGGAGCAGTTTCCAGCTTTGCAAATCGCTTTCTTTAACCGGTTGCAAGGTCGCGGCCACGCTCCCATCAAAGCGTACTGTACAAATTTGTACAAGTTACAATCCAGTTACGGAGCCGTCACAAACCCGCTTCAAAACCGCAAACAAAACGCCAGCAGCAACTTTGCCGAACACCACTGGGGAATTCCCTTGTCATGTTGAATTATGCAACATCTATTGCTTTAAAAACAAAACGCCAAACCATCTCCAATCCAACGGCGCATTGCCGTGACCAAGGTCAGATAAGTCTGGAGTCCACCTCAATGCGGTTATTCGGCCTTCGTCATGCCAGCTAGTCGGAAGAAGTGCTTCAACCGACGGACTGACGCCGCGATTCACTTTGGCGAGGATATTAAAGCGATTTTGCACAATCTACCGTGGGCGATTCTCCAAGAGTTGATGGGTTTCCAAAGCTATGGTAGGACATTTAACGTTTTATCTTCAGCCGAAGAAACGGAGAAGGATTTTGACTGGAAGCCTCGGTGCGAAGACTGAATTTCTGAGCTGCAAATTAGTCCGGCGACAACCATTTCACCGATTTCTCGATCTACATTGATATCGTCGGCTCATAAGACTTAATCGGCGGCCATGCCGCAGAGCACATCCGATTTCAGAATTGAATCTAACGACCGACGGGGCATGGCAGTGGCTGCCGACTTGTCTGCGAGGACGGATCAGTGCTCTGATTACGCTCCCTTTTGTTCCGCCAGTATTTTAAAACCTCCCTGGTTGCCTTGTGCAACCAGTCCCGGTCAGTGGCGAGACGAACGATTTCAACTGCGGCGAACCATTTTGGCGCGTTCGGAGCAGGATCGCCAAGCGAGGTCAATTTGCCCGAGGCCATCAAAATCTGCATGTCATGCTCCGCAAAGCCGAGCAGACGCGCCGTTGATGCAACGTCAAGGCGTCCAGGCAATCCTCTGGTTGCCCAATTCTCCAACGCCGATTTTGTCAATTCATCAAGCATGATTATTTCTCTGCTTCAACAGCAGCACTGGCTTAACGGCACCTCGCAAATCATGCACCGACGTTCTGATGCCGGATGCCCCAGT
>DASXZW010000124.1:0-80313 GCA_036501665.1 Verrucomicrobiia bacterium | reverse complement strand
TGAAAAAGAGCGGTCTTTTTGAGTTCTGGCGGCGTTTCGGCTCCATCGCAGATCACTTTGGATATGCTCTGTCGCCAAAGCCTTGCCAGAACTCAAAAATCCTCGCTTCAAACGGCCACAGAATTTCTTTAATTGCTCTAGTCATTTAGTTTTTTTGCGGCCCTCCCCTTGGGCTTGCGCCCATACGGCGATTCTGGTAATAGGACTGTCCCGTTCAGTACCCTTTTGCGGCTGGCTCCTGGCCAAACTGAAATTCTGCTCGGAACAGAGTTGTTGCAACAAACAGATACAAGCTATGAAACTTGAATCGCCCAAACAAAATCGAATCTCAAAAGCCATATTACTGACAGCCGCTGTTGTCGTGACGATCGGCTTGAGCGCATGTCAACTGTTGGCCTCGGCAAATTATGAACCGTACACGTTTACCCATTTCGCGGGCGGCGGGGGGCCTGGTTATGCTGATGGAATTGGCAGCGCGGCGCAGTTCACTGCCGTTTCTGGTGTGGCGGTTGATACGAACGGCAATGTTTATGTGGCGGATACCTACAATTACGCGATACGCAAGGTCACGCCGACGGGAGTCGTGACGACGCTGGCAGGGTCGCCGGGAGTGTCGGGCAGCGCCGACGGAACCGGCAGCGCGGCGCGGTTCTATCTTCCTACAAGTGTGGCATTGGGTGGCTCCGGCAATATTTATGTGGCGGACAGCGGCAACCATACGATCCGCGAGATCACCCCAGCAGGGGAAGTGACAACGCTCGCCGGATCGGCTAGATTCCAAGGCAGCACCGATGGGACGAACAGCACCGCGCTGTTCGATACGCCTTCTGGTGTGGCGGTGGATAACTCAGGAAAAGTTTATGTGGCGGACACTGACAACAACACGATTCGCGTCATCAGCCCGTCGGGAATGGTGACGACGCTGGCCGGGTTGCCGCAACATAGTGGCAGCGTCGACGGGACGAACGGCACGGCGCGCTTTAATGCGCCTTTAGCTGTTGCAACGGATGGCTCTGGAAATCTTTATGTGGCGGATACTGGCAACGGCACGATTCGCATGATCACGCCGGCAGGAGTCGTGACGACACTTGCCGGTTCAACGTTGTTCGATGCGCCTTCCGGTGTGACGGTGGATGGTTCAGGCAATGTTTATGTGGCGGATACCGACAACGATACGATTCGCAAGATCACCCCGGCCGGAACGGTGACGGTGTTCGCAGGATCGGCAAACGCGTTTGGCAACTTTGACGGGAAAGGCAAGGCGGCGCTGTTCGATGAGCCTTTGGGAATGGCGGTGGACGCCTCGGGCAATATTTTTGTGGCCGACTCCTTAAATTACGAGATTCGCATGGTGACATCGGCGGCAGTGGTAACGACGCTTGCCGGATCAGGGCCGGTCTTTGGCAATGCTGACGGGACGGGGAGCGCGGCGCGGTTCGATTCTCCTTATGGTGTGGCAGTAGATACGAACGGGAATGTTTATGTGGCGGATACTTTGAACCAAACGATCCGCAAGATTACACCGGAGGGCGCGGTGACAACGCTGGCCGGCCTGGCGGCAACCATTGGGAGCGCTGACGGAACGAACAGCACGGCGCGGTTCTACGACCCTTTTGCGGTGGCGGTTGACAGCTCCGGCAATGTTTATGTGACGGATAACGGGAACAACACGATCCGCAAGATTACGTCGGCGGGAGTGGTAACGACGCTGGCGGGATTGGCCGGATCCCCGGGCAGCGCCGACGGGACAAACAGCACGGCGCGGTTCAATGATTCCTCTGGTTTGGCCGTAGATGGCTCGGGCAACGTTTATGTGGCGGACACTGGCAACCAAACGATCCGCAAGATAACTCCCGATGGTGTGGTGACAACATTGGCCGGATCGGTGGGTATCTATGGCAGTGCTGACGGCACAAACAGCACGGCGCGGTTCTTCGCGCCTTTTGGCGTGGCTGTGGATAGCTCCGGCAATGTTTATGTAGGCGATAGCGGAAACCAGATGATCCGCAAAATCACGCCGACGGGAGTGGTAACGACGCTGGCCGGGTTGGCTGGATCCATCGGCGGCGATGACGGAACGGGCAGCGCGGCTCTGTTCGATTTTCCTCGTGGTGTGGCGGTGGATGGTTCCGGTAATATTTTTGTGGCCGACTATTACAATTACACGATCCGCAAGATCACGCCGGAGGGAGCGGTGACGACGCTGGCCGGGTTGGCGCAAGCTTCCGGCACCGATGACGGCACGGGCGATACCGCGCGCTTTTTCTTCCCTAATGGTGTGGCTGTGGATAGTTCCGGCAGTGTTTACGTGGCGGAAATTGACGCCTGCGATATTCGGAAAGGTGTCCCGGCGGCGAAGGCCGCGTCGTTGCCCTTATTGGGTGGGATGGTAGTCAATAACCAAATCGTGTTTGCGTGGCCGACCAACTATGCAGGGTTCACTTTGCAATCATCGCCGAATCTGGGCACTGCCGCCAACTGGACCAGTGTCACCACCAACCCACCCGTGCAAGGCTCGCAGTTTCTGGTGACGAATCCCATTTCCGGCGGCGCGCAATTCTTTCGGTTGAAAAGGTGAAATTTTCTTGAAGCGTCCGGCCGACGCCTTCTTTGGAAGGAAGAAAACGCTCGCGAGGGCTCGCCGCGCTTTGCGCGGAAGTGAGGGAGAGAGTTGGACGTTAACCCGGGGCTTGCCAGCCCATCAAAAGCATGGGCTGGCCGCCCCGGGCTATTATCAGGTCGCCCTTCCAGGGCTTTCAAAATTTACGTCAGGCCAAGACCGTTGGCGGAAGGCGGTTTTCTCTGATGATGCTGCGACTAAAACCGCTGAAGCGGTTCACTCGATGCTAGATGAGAACCACCCAACTGAAGTTGGGTGTTAATGAGATGGTTGTGGGGCCACGGAAAATTCGATGAACGGACTCACTTATTTTTTGAGAGGAGGTCGAAATCAGCGAAGCTTCCTTCTCGCCATGAGGGAACGCGCGGTATGTTTTGAGAGGCCTGTTGTTCGGCCGCGTTGTTCAAAATGCTCTGAACAGTTTCTTTAATGACGTTTTGAACTTGCTCGTGCAATTGCTGTTGCGCGGTCATTAAATGCTGATCAACCATTTCCAACGTCCGTGGCGGCGGGACCGGGCGCCCCTCCTCACGAGCCGTCTCAAGCCATTCTTGAACGACTATTTGCAAATTCTGCAGAGCCTCCACAGGGGTTTTCCCATCGGCCACGCAACCGGGAAGTTCTCTCACTTGGGCGAGGTATGCTTCATCTTCGCCACTCCAAATCATGTCCATTGAATAATTATTTTCCGATGGCATAGATTTCTAATAGATGTCGGACTTGCCTGACTTGATATTTTTTGGCCTTCCCATTCCCATCCGGCTGCAAGTTAATGATTTCTCGAACATTTGGAAACGTAAAAATATGGTGGCTGCCTTTAATTCTCTCTTTGAATCCCAAATCTCTCAACATGCTGCAAAGGGCGTCGAAACGAATGTTTGCGTCGGAATTGCCAGCAAGAACCAAATGTTTTGTGTTTTCGCTTCGGCTCATTCCCGGTTATGGGAGCGATTTGTGGCATTTTCGCCTTTGTTAGTCAATCAAGATTATCGGTTCTTTATGGTTCAGACTTAAATTGGTTTCGATGTCTTCGCAAATCAAGAGGAAGATGCTCGCGGTGGCTCGCCGCGCCTTGCGCGGAAGTGAGTGGGAGATTTGGATATTGACTTGGGGCTAAACTCGCCGTCGCATGGGGAACGTTCGCCTTTGAAAATGATTGCAAGCCATCTCATAAATATCCGCGGCGGCGGAAGCGGGGGATCTTTGGGCCGGGTGCTTCGTTGCGCCTCAGTCACAGTCCCCTTGCGGGAGACGGCACAATATAAGATATAAGAGATGCACCGCAAAGCGGATGCCATGCTCCTTCGGCGCGCCTCGCCCCCGGCCCAAATCTCGTCCCGCCGCCATCCACGGCTTTTTATGAGATGGCTTGTAGAACGTTTGACGTAAGATTTAATCATGAAAAATGAGCGGGTCGCAGCCAGGAATATCGACGAGTATATCAGCAACTTCCCGAAGAATGTTCGAGAGATTCTGGAAAAGATAAGGGTCACGATTAAAAAAGCGGCCCCGCGAGCTGAAGAGAAGATTGGTTATGGAATACCGACCTTCACTTTGAACGGTAATTTGGTGCATTTTGCCGCGTTCAAAAAGCACATTGGGTTTTATCCTACGGCTTCAGGAATTGCGCAATTCAAGCAAGAGTTATCGGTTTATAAGGGCGCAAAAGGCTCGGTGCGGTTTCCGTTGGATAAACCGATCCCTTTTAGCCTCATAAGCAAAATCGTAATGTTTAGAGTGCAGGAGAATTTGAAAAAGGCATGTTAGTTTTCCTGCCCCTCTCTGAATGTGCGGAAAGGGTCTTTTTTGCGAGGGAGTAGATGCTCGCGGTGGCTCGCCGCGCTTTGCGGGAAAGTGAGTTGCTTGCCCTTCGGGGGATTGGTGGTATCTTCCACGTTCCTGTGGATATCGCCAAGGAAATAGAGAAGCGGCGGACGTTTGCGATTATTTCGCATCCGGACGCGGGGAAGACCACGCTCACTGAGAAACTTCTTCTTTACGGCGGGGCGGTGCAATTGGCGGGGTCGGTCACGGCGCGGAAGAACCAGCGCGCGACAACTTCCGACTGGATGGAGCTGGAGCGCAAGCGCGGGATTTCGATCAGCTCGACGGTGCTGCAATTCGATTACGCCGGGTTTCGCATAAATTTGCTTGACACCCCCGGCCACAAGGATTTTTCCGAGGACACTTACCGCGTGCTGACGGCGGTGGATTCGGTGGTGATGGTGATCGACTCGGGAAAGGGAATCGAAAGCCAGACGCTGAAGCTGTTCGAGGTTTGCCGGCAGCGGGGCGTGCCGATTTTTACTTTCATGAACAAATGCGACCGCCCGATGAAGCCGCCGCTGGCGTTGCTGGATGAGCTGGAGAAGGTGCTGGGCATTGGGGCTTTTCCGGTGAACTGGCCGATTGGGAACGGGTTTGAGTTTCAAGGGGTTTTTGACCGGCGGGCGCATCAAGTGCATTTATTTGAGCGGACGATTGGCGGGCAGTACCGCGCGCCTGAGAAGGTTGGAGGCTTTGACGATCCGATCATCCGCAACCGGCTGCCGGCGGAGACTTTCGCGCAGGTTTCGGAGGAATTGGAAATGTTGCAGGGCGCGGGGGAAACGTTTGACGAGGCGTCGGTGTTGGCGGGAAAAACGACGCCGGTTTTCTTCGGCAGTGGTGTCAATAATTTTGGCGTGCAACTGCTCCTGGACGGGTTTCTGGCGCATTCGCCGCCGCCGAAGGCGCGCGTGATGGCCGGGTCGGAAATTTCTCCGACGCACCCGGAATTTTCCGGGTTCATTTTCAAGATTCAGGCGAACATGGACCCGAAGCACCGCGACCGCATCGCGTTTGTGCGCGTTTGCTCGGGAAAATTCGAGCGCGACATGACGGTGATTCATCCGCGCACGGAAAAAAAAGTGCGCCTTTCCAGCTCGCACAAACTTTTCGGCAACGAACGCGAGGTGGTCAACGAGGCGTATCCGGGGGACATCATCGGGCTGGTCGGGCATTCGGAATTTGGCATCGGCGACACGCTGACGACGGACAAAAATATTTGGTACAAAGAGATGCCGCGATTCACGCCGGAATCTTTCGCCTACTTGCACAATCCGAACACGGCGAAGTTCAAGCAGTTTCGGATGGGGCTGGATCAGTTGCTGCAAGAGGGCGTGATTCAGGTGCTGCAATTGCGCGATTCGGTGGTGAAAGTGCCGTTGCTGGCGGCGGTCGGGCCGCTGCAATTTGAAGTGACGCAATTCCGTCTGGAAAGCGAATATGGCGCGGCGTCCCGCGTGGAACCGTCGCCGTGGACGGTGATTCGCTGGCTACCGGTTTCATTCCAGGAATCAGATTTGGACGCGCTGTCGCTGCCGAGCGATTCGCGGCTGGCGTACGACATGGGGCGCAATCCTGTGGTTCTTTTTCCGAACCAGTGGGCGGCGGAATATTTTCCGCGCACGAACCCGGGCGTCACGCTGTCGAGCGTTCCAGTCGGGACGAACCGGGAAAATTGATGATCAACCGCGCGTTGCGAATTCCTATGAAGCGCGGGGCGAAAAAAACGAGTGTGGTAGGGACGCCTCGCCGAGGCGTCCATGCAAGACTGGGCAGTCCGTCCCCATCTGGCAACACCAATGCATTTGGCCGATGGAACCGATGGATTTTTCCATTGTTTATTATTCTACTGTACACAACCACCCTTGTTGCAGATTCAAAACACCCCGTAAGCCCGGCCCAAATTGTCGCGGAACAGGCCTACGACCTCGCAAAATCCCGCTACGAAACCAATCAAACCGACGCGGTCGCAGCGTGGCAATTCGCGCAAGCCTGTTTTGAAGTGGCAGACTTGTCGGACAAGGACTCGGACCGCGCCAAACTTGGCCACGAAGGCGCCGATGTGTGCGAGGAATTGCTGAAGCGCGAGCCGAACAATGCAGCGGCGCATTATTATCTGGGGATGAACGTCGGCCAGGTGGCGCAAACAAAATCGCTGGGGGCGCTGCCGCTCGTCCGGCAAATGCGGAAGGAATGGGAGGCCGCGCGCGGCTTGGATGAGCATCTGGATTTTGCGGGGCCGGACCGAAATCTCGGAGTGCTTTATCGCGATGCGCCAGGTTCGCCGTTGAGCGTGGGGAGCCGGACGCAGGCGATTCAGCATATGGAGCGCGCGGTGGAACTTGCGCCGGATTACCCGGAGAATTATCTGAATCTGATTGAGTCGGACTTCAAGTGGGATCGGATGGGCGATGCGGCGCGTCAAAACGAAAAACTTCGGGAGATACTTCCCGCAGCGCGGAAAAAATTGACGGGAGCGCATTGGGATGGGCCTTGGAGGGATTGGGAAGAACGCCGGGCGGCCATCGACGCCAAACTTTCCGATTGGCGCAAAGAACACGGCCAACCGTAGCGGGCAAACGCATCCAGCTTCCGAGGCAGGCGCGCATCGCCGAGGCGCCCGCGGACGGCTCGGAGTTAGAACAGAGCGGGATGCACCGCTCGCGGATGCTGAGCCGTCCCTACCAGTCAATACAAAGGACCCATGTTTTTACGTTCATCCGTAGCGGCTTGACGATTTGCCCGGCATTGCGTTATCTGATTTCATGCGAAAGGCGGTTGGATTGTTTTGTGCGGTATGGATTTTCGCCGGTTGCGCCCATCACAAACCGAAGGGGCCGCCGCCGGAGAAGCCGATTGCGCCGATGGTGACGCCGGACCTCAGCCCAGTTGGACGGGTTGCGCTGGTGAACGGCGAGGCGCGTTTTGTGGTGATCAATTTTCCGCCGGGAAGCGTGCCGCCGGTTGGCCAGCCGATGAGCGTCAATCATCGCGGACTGAAGGTTGGCGAAGTGAAAATCACCGGGCCGCAGCGCGACAATGACACTGTGGCTGATTTGACGACTGGCGCGGCTTACGTCGGCGACGAGATCAAGGGGGAGTAGTTCCTTTTCCTAGATCGCGGACGGCAGCGGCCATAGTATTGACGCTATGGAGCGCCTTTTTGGCGGCGGCGGGATCGGGGATTTTGAGGCCGTAATTTTTATCCAGGGCAACCACGAGTTGCAGAGCATCGACGGAATCCAAACCGAGGCTTTCCGGGCCGAACAACGGCTGGTCGTCGCCGATTTCCTCCGGCGAAAGGCGCAGCATGAGGTTTTCGATCATCATCTGTTTGATTTTCGTGTTCAACTCGCTCTGGTCCATTAAAGCAATCCTCCGTCAATCTTCAACGAACTGCCAGTTATGTAACTGGCGGCTTCTGTGGCAAGGAAAAAAACGGCCGCGGCGATTTCCTCCGGGCGTCCGAGGCGGCGCATCGGAATTCGGCGGCGCACCTCATCGAGTTGCGCTTCAGGAAGGCTGGTAAAAACTTCCGTCTCCAGGTAGCCGGGGCAAATAGAATTGACAGTGATGCCGATGCGCGCGACCTCCTTGGCCAACGATTGCGTCAGTGCGACGACTCCGGCTTTTGCGGCCGCGTAATTGGTCTGGCCTGGCGGCGGCAGCAAGGCGCTGAGGGATGCGATATTGATGATGCGCCCACGGCGTTGCGAAATCATTTGCGGAAGCACGGCCTGGCAACCGAGGAAAACGGATTGGAGGTTCGTCTGCAGAACGTCGTTCCATGTTTCAATCGGCATGTTGGCGAGCAGGGCGTCGTCGTGCTTGCCCGCATTATTGACAAGAACGGTAATCGGGCCGGATTCGGCGGAGATGCGTTGCGCGGCGTCCGCCCAGGCTTCCTGGCTCGTGACATCGAGCGAAACGGTCTTGCAGCGTCCGGGAAATTGCGCTGCAAATGCTTCGGCGCGGTCGGTGTTTCGGTGAGTGGCGAGCCAGACGGTGTCGTTGGCCGTGACGGTCAGGAAAAAGCGACCGATTTCCGAGCCGAGTTGGCCATTGCCGCCTGTCACTAATATTACTCGTTTATCCATTGTTGACTGTGGAGAAGCATGCGCCGATTGCCTGTTGATGGCTGCCTGCGATGCTGACAAAAGCCTGGGAATTTTTGCCCTCGCGCAACCGGTCGAGAGCGGCCACGCATTGCCACGCGCCGGCGGCCATCAAGCCTTCGCCAAGCACGCGTTTGGGGGAGAGGCGCGAGCCTTGCCAATCCGACCAGGCCTCGATCTCCGCGCGATCGCGAGCGGGCCAGCCGGCGAGGCTGTCGCAGAGCAGGGCGTCGCCGCCGGGGAGCGGCAGTTCGGCGCGGGTTTCGCGAATGGCTTGAAGCCTGGACATACCATTCAAATACAGGCGCGGGTTCGTGATGGCAATGAGTTCCGTTTGCGGGCCGGTCTTCGGCGGTTCGCAGGAAAGATATAGCGCCCCGGCGCCTTCGCCGCAGGCTACGCCGCGCGAAAAATGGCGATATGCGTCCGCCGTCAGCCAATCGAGTTCCTCCGCGCCGACGACGAGGCAGGAATCAATTCTATTATTTGAGAGCCAGCCTGCGGCCAGCGCGACGGCCTGGAGGAACGCGCCGGGATCGCCCACCAATGTATAATTGACGTGCGGGGATTCGAGGATCGCGCTCAAGTGGCTGCCGGGCGCGTTGAAAACGGTTTCTGGAAAAAGGAGGGGACTGGCGGTCGCGGGATTTTTCCAGGCTTCATCGTAAAAACGGCGCGAGTATTGGACGCATCCGGCTGTCACGCAGAAAATAATTCCGAGGCGGCGCCCTGTCTCCAATTTTTGTCCGGCGCCTTGCAACGCTTCCATGGCGGCGGCGGCGGCGTAGAGGGACATCGGGCTGGTGCGGCGCAAGCGCGCGTGAGCCAGAAATGCCAGTTTGGGAATGGGCTTTGCGACGCGGCGCGTTTGCAGCGGACTTTTCCAGCCCGGTCGCTCCAAGGGCACGGTGGGCAGCGGCGCACCGAAATCCAATGCTTGACTCAACGACGGGACATCCCATCCAGCAGGCGAAACCGAGCCAAGGCCATGAACAAAAATCCGTTTCACGCGGGAGTGGCGAAGATAAGTGTCGCGTTTGCGCCGCCGAAGCCGAAGGAATTGGTTAGGACACGGCTCAAGCGCGCATCGGTGGGTTTGGCGACCAATGGAAAGCGGCAAACGGGATCGGGCGTGTTGATTTGCATCGGCGGAAGCCACTGGCCTTGAAGCGCCATCAGGCAGACGACCGCTTCCACCGCGCCCGCCGCGCCGAGCAAATGTCCGATACACGATTTTGTGGAACTTACAGGAATGCCAGCCGTCGCGTCGCCCGCCCAATGGTTGATCGCGGCGGCTTCGGCGGAATCGTTCAGCGGCGTGCCGGTTCCGTGGGCGTTGACGTAATGGATTTGCGACGGCGCGACGCCCGCATCGGCGCAGGCGAGCGTCATGGATTGGAAGGCGGCGTTGCCCTCGGGTTGCGGCTGCGTCAAATGATGGCAGTCAGTCGCCGCGCCGTATCCGGAGAGCCGGGCGAGAATTGAAGCGCCCCGACGCCGGGCGTGGTCTTCGGATTCGAGGATTAACACAGCGGCCCCTTCGCCGAGCGCGAGGCCGTCGCGGTGTGCGTCGAACGGGCGGCATTCCGTCGGGGAAAGCGCCTGCAACGAATCGAATCCTGTAAAGACTAATTCGCTCAGGGCGTCGTAGCCGCCAGTCAAGACGATATCAGCCTGGCCGGAGCGAATGAGGTCCGCGCCGTGGCCGATGGCGTTCGCGCCCGAAGCGCAGGCATTGGCGATGATCGTGATCGGCCCCTGAAAACCGAACGCCTCTTCCAAAACCATCGCCTGCGTTTGGGAAAGGTAATGAAGGACGCGGCTGGCCTGATGCGAGGTTTTGCGCGGGCTTTCGATTGCTTGTCGATAATAACTTTCGCCCAGGCTCATGCCGCCGCTGGTTGTTCCGAGAACAACGGGAAGTTCGCGTGTGCCGTCCAATCGCGCTTGTTGCCATGCTTCATCGGCGGCAACCAGCAGGAGTTTCGCGGCGCGGTCAAGGCGACCGACTGAGCGTTTTCCCAATTGGCGGGTCGGGATGGATTCAGGCAATTCCGCCTGCGCAGCGACTTTCACCCGGTGCCGCGAGACGTCAAAAAGCGTGACGGGGCGGACATGGCGGCGTCCTTCGCGGAAACCGGCTGCATTGGCTGCCCACCCACAACCGAGCGCGGTAATGATGCCTGCGCCGGTGACGACCACGGGCGCGTTTGGATTCTTTGATCCCTTGCAGGGAAATAACACTATAACTAAAGGAGACGCAAACGCCGCTCAATTCAAGGCGTTTTTTAAGCGTGATCGATCGAGAACTGGAGTTTTTGGCGACTAGCAAGACCGCGTTATAAAGCTGGAACAACGAACGCGGCAGGATGGACGACATTTTCATCAAGGGTAGCCCATTTCATGCGATGCTTGGCCGCCAGGCTTGCCAAATAATAGTCAGTGGTTTTTGCGCCGCCGCTCGCAGGAGCGGAGTCGAGAGCGCGGAGGTCGCAAGGAAGATGTTTAGGGCGGGCGCGATGATGCCAATCTGCCAGCATTTCGCGGGCTTGAGACACAGTGGCCCCAAAAACGGGTTGGGTGGAAATTCGAAGAAACCCCAAATCTGTAAAGGGGCAAGTGGCGACTGGTTTCCCCGATGACCACTCAAGGACACGGTCGTGATGCTCGTGGTCCTGCCAGAGCCAGGCAAGGAGCGTCGAAACGTCGAGCAGCCAGATCATGGGAATTCATCCATCAGCGCGCGCGTTTGTTTCATGGTGATGGGCTTGCCGCGGACGGCGACCAAAAAGCCGTTTTCACGCGCTAATTTCACCCGGAAGGACGGTTTTTCGAGCTTTGTCAATACGAATAACCCTTCATGCGGCATTTCCACGGCAAAGGCATCGCCGGGATGAGCCGATTTGGGAAGAGTCACTCTCCGCTTGGAGTCGGCGGTCAATATCATAATGGTGGGTATAGCCCACTTTGCATGTGTTTGCAAGAATATTGGGTTTTATCAAACAGCACCAGCGAGTCACGCTCAAAAAAACTGCGAAAGCTACAACCCAAAGTTTGTCTAACTTTCAAATCCCCGCGAGGCGCGAATCGGCGTCGCCGAAGTGGTCGAGGCGGACGTCCATGCGGTCCATCAGGCTGAGGTAGAGGCTGCAGAGCTTGCGGTTGCTGTCGCCGGCGTTTTGGTAATCCAGGCAGCGACCGGTTTTCAGCGCGCCGCCGAGACCGCCCGCCGTGATGAGGGGGACCTTGCTGTTGTCGTGGTGCGTGCCCGAAAACATATTTGACATGAACATCAGACAACTGTTGTCCAGTACCGTCCCTTCGCCTTCGGGCATCGCATCGAGCTTTTTCGCGAGATAAGCGAACTGGCTCAGGTGAAAGCGAACGATCCGCTCGTATCCGTCTGAAGTGTCGTTGTGCGATGCGCCGTGATGGGCTTCGCGGACGTCGAGGAACGGATAAATAAGCTGCGAAAGATCGCGCGCGAGAATGAGCGACGCGACGCGCGTCTTATCCGTTTGAAACGCCAGCGCCATGATGTCGCACATCAGCCGCGCGTGTTCGCGAAGGTCTTCCGGCAGGCCGTTTTCCGGGCGTTTCATCGTGAACAGCGGACGGCCATTCGCGCGGTCCTCGGCTTTTGTTTTGTCGGCGCGCATTCGCTCGATGCTCTTTTCGGTGTCGCGCACGCTTGTCAAGTATTCGTCGAGCTTCACTTTGTCGCTGGAACTGACGCTGCGGCGAAGTTGCTCGGCGCGGTCCTTGACGCGGTCGAGGATGCTGATGTTGCGCAGATTGCCGCGATTTTCAAAAAGGCTGTCGAACGCGAGCGACGGGTACATTTCGTTCGGCACGGGGGAATCGGCGTTTTGCCAGGAAATGTGCGAGCCGTAGGCGTTTGAATAATTGGTCTCGTGATAGCCGGTCATCGGCTGTTCGCAGGCGAGAACGACGCTGGTTTGCGCGGTGTCCTGGCCGAGGTGATTGGCGACGACCTGGTCCATGCTGACGCCACTGTGGATGATAGCGCCTTTTTGGAGCGGCACGCCGGAAAGGAGGCTGCCGGTCATCGGCGGATGAATGCCGTGGCCGGTCGCGGCCTGGTTAAAGAGGCCGTTGATGACGTTGATCTTCGTCTTGACATCGGCAAGCGGCTCAAGGGTCTTGCCCAATTGCATCTCCGCGCCCGCGCCGGTCGCGCTCCAATGATCGGGATTGACGCCGTTGCCCATGAACATCACAGCGAACCGTTTCGGAAACGCGGCGGACGCTGCTGTCTCTGCTGAATCCGCGGGCGCGCTTGCGAAGCTGGAAATGGATTCGAGCCACGGAAGAGCCATGGTCACGCCGACGCCGCGAAGGAAGGCGCGACGCGGAAATTGTTTTTTGAAGGTGCCGGGGACGCGCTGGGTAGAGTTCATGGTCAATTATTTTTCCGCAAGGTCTTCAAGGCCCCGCTTGTTCAGGAATTGGCGGCTGGTGACAATCGCCTCGATCATCGCGCCGAGACGGTAATCATTTGCCGCAAGCTTGCTCCGCATTTCCTGAAGCAGCGACTCATCGGAATTTATCAGGCTTCGGCCCAACGCGCAAGCGAGCAGCTTTCCACAGACATTATTGACAAAGTCTTTCTGGCGGCTGTCGTGAATGTAGCGGCGCAAACCCTCCAGGCCGGTGCCATCGCTGTGATCGGGGAAATTTGCCGAGGCGTCAATCGGATGGCCGGCGAGGTCCTTTTCGCGGCGTTCACCGACGGGTCCAAAGCCTTCAAACACGAGACCAAGCGAGTCGAACCGGGCATGGCACTGCGCGCAATTCGGATCGGCGCGATGCCGGGCGAGGACTTCGCGCAAGGGAAGGTCCAGTTTGGCTTCGTCATGCGGCAATTCAGGGACGACTGGCGGCGGGGGAGGAATGCGCTCGCCGAGAACATTCTTGACAACCCAGTTGCCGCGTTTGACGGGACTGGTGCGAAGGCCGGGCGCATTTTTCGTGAGGAAAACGGCCATCGGAAGAATCCCGCCGCGGCCATAGGGCGTCGCGTCCTGAACGTGGAACCATTCGCCCTTCTGAAGATTATCGGGAATGGGAATTCCGTAATGTTTTGCCAAACTGGTATTGACAAAAGTGTCTTTCCCATAAATCAGGTCGAGCGCGGGACGGTCGTTTCGGAGGACGTCTGTCAAGAAACGGACCGGCTCCTCAAACATCGCCTGGCGGAGGTCGCTGGTGAAAACGGGGAAGCGCTCCTTGTCAACTGTGTTTATTTCCTCAAAATGGCGGAAGTCCAGCCAGTTGCCGCCGAATTCCACGGCCATCGCGCGGACTCGCGGGTCCTTCAACATGCGCTTCGCTTGCGCGGCGATGATTGCGGGTTGATGCAGGTCGCCCGTCGCTGCGTGGGAAAGCAATTTTGCGTCGGGCATGCTCGACCAGAGAAAGTAACTCAGCCGGCTCGCCAGCGAATAATCGGACAAAGGATGGATTCCCTTTTCGTCCCCGGCGAGATCAATCCGGTAAGTCAAATCGGGCGACATGAGGACGCTCACAAGGCATTCGCGCATCGCGGTTTCGTGGTCCAAACCGTCGCGTTCGCGCGAGGTCTTGTAAAACGCCAGCAAATCATTTTTTTCGTCCTGCGACAACGGGCGGCGGTACGCCTTTGCCGCAAAATCGAGCAGCGCGCGCAAATGCCTTGGCTCGGCGTTCAATCGCGCTTTTTCCGTTGTGCGAAGCGTGTGATTGATGCCCTCAAAATACTCTTTGATCGCTTCAATTCCCGCCTCTTCACTGCCCGCCGCGTTGTTCAGATAGTTTGACTCGGTGCTTTTGATTTTGTCTTCCAAAGTGACATCGTCGTCCTGCTCCTTCGCCGCCGCTGCCGCAGATGCCTTTTCATCAGCAGCGCCTGGAAGGACGCGGTGGCCGCGCCGTTGTTCGCCGTCAATATATTGGACGTACATCCGCGCGGTTGTGGAGGCGACAAAATCCATTTCCACCCACATCTCGTCCAATTGCGCCTGCCGGCGGGCGTCAAGAATCAATTCATAAAGCGGCTGGTCGTCGCGGAAGAAACCCATCGAATTGTGAAACCCCGCGCTGAGGTAACGGCCCCCGTCCTTGGACGTGTCAAAATAGTTGCGACCGCGTTCCTGCTTGTAAAACATGTCCGGGAAAACCGCGCAAAACTCCGCGAACGCCGCCTCGTAACGCAACCTTTGCCCGGCGGGCACGAACAAATCCGGATCGCCGACAACGTTTGTAATCAAGCGCGTGTGGCCCGGGCCGAATTCGTTGCCGGCGTCGGGTTCAGGTTCGGAGGGACGTGGCGGAGGCGGTTCGCCCTGCACCTGCAATTGCGCCGGATCGAAAGTCCTCCGGTGCGTCGCGTATTGAACATTTTTCCAGATCAGGAAAGGTTGCGCGCCGCCGCCAATTTTTCCGGCGGTGATGTTCCAGAAGCGAGGCTCGACTTTCTTGCGAATTTCGACGACGTAATCGCGCATCTCCTGACAGTCCTCGTGCGAGAGATCGGGCTGCCCTTTGCGCGGTGTGGGAATTTGACGCCAAAACGCCTGAAGTTTCACAAGCGGGCCGACGTCCGGCTTGGTGTCCTCCAAAATTTTCCAGATCGTGCCGAGATATTTTGCGCTGACGTTGTTTTGGGCGGCGATTTGCTGGAGCGTGGCCTTTTTGTTGCCGAACACAGCGCGATTTTTGTATTGCCATGCCGCTTGAAAATAATCCGCGTAGTCGATGTCCTGGCGATGGTAAAAATCAATGATTTGTTTGACGCAGAACTGGTCGCGGTCGGTTTCAACGAGCATGGCCTTCGGCGCGAAACCGAATCCCTCCGGTTTGAGGAACATGTGATTGGCCACTTCACGGGCTGCGCCGAGATATTTTTTCAGGAGCGACGGCGACATCACCAGCGATTCGCCGGAATTGTCAAAACCCGAAGCGCCGGTGGGGTCTTCGGGGAATTCGCGCGTTGGCTGAATATCGACGCCGGTCAAATCGCGGATGGTGTCATCATATTCGGTGTTGTTCAGGCGGCGGGCGAGGACGATTCCCGGATCGCCGGCGTTCCGGCGGCTTTCGTAATCGCGCGTAGCGTGAAACCACGCGACCACCTGGCTGCGCGATTCGTCGGGCGGGTGCAGTTTCGCCTTTTTGGGCGGCATCTCATTCGCCTCGATCCGGTCGAGGATTCCCGACAAACGCTGGCCGTCGCTGGTCAGCGACGACATCGACGTGTAAATCGTTATATCGAAGTCCGCCTTGGGTTTTTCCTTGCCGTGACACCCAATGCAGTAGGTTTGGATGAAAGGCTGGACTGCGGACTGAAATTGGTCGCCAAGTTGAGCTGGCGTGGGCTCGGCGGCCTTTGATGAAAACGTGGATATCGCAATCGCCATGAAAACGAGGGCGTAAGCCGATTGTTTGCACGCAATAGCGCGGGCAAAAAGCGGCGAACCTCGAAAATTCCAACGGCGCAAGACCATGTCAGGCAAGTATGACGAATTATCGCGCCCCTAAATTCGCCCGGCAATGCTTTTTTCCGCTTTGTATCGGTCTGTTAGCGCAAGGTTGGGTCCGCAACGCGGCCCATAAACAGGACGGTGCCCGACGTGCGGTCTCGAATAAGGAAGAGAAACGGGCGATCAGCGCGGAACACGGCGTTTTGGGGATGTCGCATGCCTCTAGGTCGCATTTGAACTGCCGTGGCAGCGGCGGCTTCTGTGCCTTCTTCTGAAACTTCGACCCAAGCCTGGTGAAAAACCTGGGAAATGTACAAATTTCCCACCCCGTCCATGCCTGAAAAGTTAGCCGCTGCCGGACTGAATGCTTCCGACATGCCCATGCCAGCCAGCGTCTCGCGCAGTTTAAAATGAGACTCCAAAGTGAACTTGGGCAACTCAATCTGCACCTGTGAAGGGCGAAGCTCATTCGCCCAGTTCTCCAGGTTATCGGCGCTGAGCTGCTTCTCGATTCCGGCGATTTCTTCGTGTTGACTGGGAAGCAGGATCATCATGGAAATCTCCTTGCCCGCGTAGGGAATCTCCACAATTTGCATATCGCCGCTCGCGCCGTACAAAGCGCTCTCGGTTTTCCGTATGAAGACGGCATTGGTCTGCGTCGTGGCGGAAAGATGAAACGGTTGCGGAGAAGTGTTGATCTTCTGAAAAGGGTTTGCCCATCTTGCGTTGAAATAAATCGCATTGACCAAAACAAGCTTTGTCTCTTTGTCCAAACTTCCAGGCGGCAGGATTTCGCCGATTTTGTCATGGGTCTTTCCAGCGACCCAGTTGTTGATTTCGACTCGGGCGCTTTCGGCGCTGGTGAAAAATCCGGCCCGTTTGATATTCGCCTGAAAATCGTCCGCAGCGCTTTTCATAAACGCCGGGAGAAAGCTGTCTCCCCTCGAAGCCCACAAGGCGTTTGCAATATCCAACTGAATCCCGTCGCGCTTTTTTTCTTCGTCCAACTGCTGCTGCAGCGTCGCAAAAGCAGGCGAAGTAGCGTTCGGCAGGTCTGGGAAATGCAGTGCCACCCTCATTTGTGTTTCCGTATTGTCGCGCGACCCGGCGTAGGTCATTCCGAGGCACATCGAAATGCTGAACGGCGAAAAGAAAAGGTTGCCGGGCTGCCCGTTCAGATGCGAATAAAGATCAAACGCAAAACTGTTGTTGCCCGAAACGAGCGGCGTCGGTTCAGCCTGACAGTTGAATGTCAGTGCAGTCTTAACAAGCAACAGTGCGGCAATGATTGTGGACAACCAATGACGGCTCAAAGTGCGCATGGCGAGTGGATTCGACAGCACCGTGACACCACTTTACAGGGATGTCAAATCACACAATTTTTCCATTTCTGCTTTCGTGTGTTTCGTATATTTCGCGGTCAACATTTTTTTAAATGTCGCGAGATTTTTACATTGAATCATCTTGCAAATTGGAATTAGATCGAAATACGATAAAACAGAGATTCGGCCTGGAAAAATGATTGAGTTGATTCAAGTCCCCCGGAGTCCGTTCTGCCTGGTGCAGCGGCGAATCCTGGAGTATTCCGGCGCCCCCTTCAAAACCACCAATATCGCCTACGGCAGCCGCGATCTCATTTGGAAACTGACCCGCGAAAGGTATTATGCCGTCCCCATTTTGCGAGACGGACGAACGGTGGTTTTTGAAACCGACGACGAATCGCAGGTCATTGCAAAATACATCGATGGCAAACTGCTATTGGACCTTTTTCCCAAGGCATTTCGCGGCATCGACCGGATGCTCTGGCGCTTCATCGAAGACCAGATTGAAGGCTGCTGCTTCAAGCTCAACGATATTTACTACGAGGAGTTTGTGACGAAGGCCGAACGGCTGGCGTTCATTCGGCACAAGGAACGAAAATTTGGGCGTCACTGCCTCGAAAAATGGCGCGAGCAACAAGCGGAGATCATCGAAGACCTCACGCAGAAACTTGTTCCCTTCGAGGTCATGCTGGAGGAAAAGTGTTTCCTCGTCCGCTCCCAGCCGCATTTCATTGATTTTGATCTTTGGGGGATGCTCGCCTGCTTTCTTTATTCCGGCCACTATCAACTGCCGTCGCGGCATACTTGTTTGAATGAATGGTACGCGCGAATGTCGAAGCTGAAAAAAGCCGCCGCAAAAAATAGTGAAAAATTACATTCTTGATACCAATGTTTTGCTGCACGACCCAAATTCCCTCCTGGCTTTCAAGACCAATACAGTGCTGATCCCCATTGAGGTGATCGAAGAAATCGACCGCTTCAAGCGGGAATCCTCCGAGCTTGGCCAAAACGCCCGCAACGTTTCGCGCACGTTGGACGCGTTGCGCGCAAAAGGCCATCTCAACGAGGGCGTCAAGCTCGAGAACGGCGGCATGTTGCGGATCATTTTCCACGACAAGAACGGAAACGGCGTCGGACCCTTCGGCGCAAACACCGTTGACAGCCGCATCGTCAGCCTTTCAGTGGCGGTCCATAATGCTGAACCGAAAATCCCCACCATTCTCGTCACCAAGGATATCAATCTGCGGATCAAGGCGGACACGGTCGGCTTGCCGGCCGAGGACTACGAAACCGACCGCGTGCTGTTGACCGAGCTTTACACGGGGATGGTCGAAATGACTGTCTCAGTCGAAAAAATGTCCAAATTCCGCGTCGAAGGCGAATTGGAATTGAACGGTGGCAGAAAATATTTCCCGAACGAATATTGCACGCTGATTGAAGAAACCAATACCAAGCGCACGGCCCTGACGAAGGTTGATCCGACCGGCACAAAACTGATCCCCATTCTGGATTGCCGCGAAGGTATTTGGGGCATCAAACCGCGCAACCGCGAACAGCACTTCGCCTTCGACGCGTTGCTGGACGACCGCATCAAGCTTGTGACGCTCATGGGCAAGGCCGGCACGGGAAAGACTTTGCTGGCGATGGCGGCGGGTTTGAAACGGACGGTGCATGACCGGGAGTTTCGGCGATTGGTTGTCGCGCGTCCGACGGTTTCAATGGGGCGCGAACTCGGTTTTCTGCCTGGTTCGCTCGACGAAAAGCTCAGCCCCTGGATGCAGCCGATTCACGACGCGCTCGAGTTGTTGAGCGATTTGAACATGGGTTCCGACCATCGGCGCAGCGCGGATTTAATGCGGTCGGGAACAATTGTCGTGGAGGCGCTCAGCTATATTCGCGGTCGCAGCATCGCGCATCAGTTCATGGTCATTGATGAAGCGCAAAACCTGACGCCGCTGGAAGTCAAAACGATCATTACGCGCGTCGGCACCGGGACAAAGATCGTCTTTACAGGCGACCCATACCAGATCGACAATCCGTACATCGACTCCTCCTCCAACGGGTTCAACTACATCATCAGCAAGTTCCGCGACCAAGCCATCGCCGCGCACATCGAACTGCAAAAAGGCGAACGTTCAGAACTGGCCGAATTGGCCGCGAATATTTTGTAGCCCGTTCGCGAACAAGCATCATCCCGGGCGCATTCCACCTTTAGGCCAGCCCAACGGGGCAAGTCAAATCCAGCCCAGGGCAAAGCGAGTCAGCGAGCGACGCCCTGGGTACCCATGGAAACCAGGCAAGCCCTGAATGGGCGAATTAATTTTGCCGTTCAATTGCACAGGGTTTTTGAAACGCCCTGGCAGGGCTTTGGAGATATATTCGTCTATCCAGGGGCGTCGCTTCGCTCTGCCCCTGGCTGTATTGAGATGGCCTTTCAGGCCATTGAAAGGAAATTGCCAAAATTGAGATACGCCACATTCAAAGCATCGGCCCGTCGTGCTTTTTTAGGCTCGCAAGATAACCGGTAATGGCGTCCTTGATGTTGTCCACAGCTTCACCCCGCGTCGAGCCTTGCGAAACGCATCCCGGCAATGACGGGCATTCAGCCACGAATACACCGTCCTCGTCCGGCTCGACAATGATGCGAAATTTCACAGGGCAATAATAATTCGACTTTGAAAATTGGTCAACGAGCCCCTTGATTACTCATTTCCGGCGTCCAGCGACGATTCTGTCATACTCACTGTGATGGCCAATCCAAAACCAAACAATGTCTGAGGCATCTTCCACGGCGATCGCGCGATAGTGGATGCCGATGCGAACTGACCACATTCTGCCAACTTTCTTGAAATGGAGAGAAGGATGCTGGGGATCGGATTTCAGAAGAGCGTATTTTTCGTCTGCAAGCCGTTGAATCTCCTTCGGAAGTTGCGAGTAGAACTGCCAGAATTTCGCGGACGCGCGATGCTTCACAGGTCGCGGCAACGGCCCTCGCGCAAATCACGGATGGCATCGTCTGCAAGAGCGTCCAGATTTCCAGCGGCAACATCCTCCTCAAATTGTTTGTCCCACATTGCAGCGTCGAATTTGGAGAACCAGTTGCGAAAAGCCAAAAGCTCTTGGCGGGAAAGCTTGGCAACCGCAGTTTCAATCTCGTGGACGGAACTCACACCCCGAAGATAAATCGCGCGGGATTTCCGGGCAAGAGATAATACGGATGCTGCTCTCCGTCAAGCTGCGCCGCTTAGGAATTGCTTTTGACGTTTTTGTTGCTCAATTTGGTTTTCGATGCCAAACGGACACGATAAGAATTGGATTCGCTTATGCGGGGCAATTGACGGCTTTTACACACGTTACGGTCGATGGCCGGCACGAGTTCGGATTTTTCCGGCATCTCTCGCTGATATTCGCGACCATCTCTTCACCCCGGAAGATTATGCCAAGATAATCGCAAAGGTATCGCTAATTTCAGATAATGCGCCGATGGTGGCAGAGAACGATTTGGGGGGAAGTTATAGTTATGGAGAAGAAGGATTTCCAAGTAACCGACCGGTATTGCGAGCCGCAGAATGGTTGGGGGTGCATCCGAAGCATGACGAGTGAGCGCTTGCTATGAGAGAAACCTACGTCATCGACTATTGTATCCTGCATTGACATCCGTGAGCAGTTTTTTGAAAGTTTTTCCATGCTCGTCAGTCTCGCTTGCTGATTTCGACCTTCCGCAATCGCAACGTTGTGCTTGCCAAATCCTGCCGTACCCATAAATTAAGCGGCTCGATTTTAAGATATGTCAATTTTTGGCCTGATGTTAATGTTCGCAGATCAAACTGCCGCGCCGCAAAAAATGGTCGCCAATCCCACAGGGGATATGATCAAACAGTTCGGCCTTATGGCGGTCATCATGGTCGTCCTGTGGATGGTCATGATTACGCCCCAGCGCAAAAAGCAGAAGGAACTGGAAACCACCCTCAAGGCGCTTAAAGCAGGCGACAAAATCGTTACTTCCAGCGGCATTGTCGGCGTCGTTCTTTCCATCAAGGACAAAACCATCTCCATCCGTTCGGCGGAAACGAAGTTGGAAGTGTTAAAATCGACTGTCGCTGAAGTCACCGACCGAACCGGTGACGCCGGCGAATCCAAAAGTTAATCCAGCATGAAAAAACCCAAATTTTGGTGGGCATTGATCGTCTTTCTCGTCGCATGGTCCCTTTGGTCCATGTATCCGCCCACCAGCGAGAACCTGATTTCCTTCTTTAACGACCAGGCCGATAGCGCCAAAGTCGATGCCACGTTCAAACAGATCGTCGCGCAGGCACAGGCGCAGGAGAAGGCCGATCCCGATCCGCACCGCCAATTTGCCGAATTGATGACCGCCATCGGCACCAATAATATTCAGCCTTACTTCCCCTACATGGACGTCCGCAGCGAAGAGCATCCGACCTACGCGATCCTGAACGGGTTGCAGCGCAAGGCCGCAGGAAAGATCAAGCTCGGCCTCGACCTTCAAGGCGGCACAGAATTCCTCGTCAGCCTCGACACCAACCACATGTGGACGGTCGATACCAACGGAAACAAAGTCGCCCCAATGGAGGACGCCGAGCGCGAGCGTCTCGTCAGCCAGGCGGCGGAAGTGCTGCGTCATCGTGTCGATAATCTCGGCGTGGCCGAACCTGTCATTCAACCGTCTGGGGAATCTCACATTCGGATTCAACTGCCCGGCTTGACCCAGGCCAATCAGGACGAGGCGCGCAAAAACATCCAAAAAGCCGCTTACTTGCAGTTCCGCATGGTCGATCACGATTCCGACGAGCTGATTAAGGAAGGAATCGTCAAACCGGGATACGAAGTTCTTAAAGGAAAGCACAAAGACCAGCGCACTGGGGCGACAATTTTGGACTCTTACTTGGTGCAGAAGAAGGAAGCCGAAGGTTTAAACGGCAAATACGTCAAGCGGGCGTTTCCGAGCCGCGATCCGGTGAACAATGAGCCGGTCGTCGAACTGCAATTTAACTCAGCCGGCGCGGATAAGTTCTACAAAGTCACCTCCGAAAACATCAACGAGCGCATGGCGATTGTCCTCGACGGCCAGGTTTTCACCGCTCCTGTCATCAATGGCGCGATTCACGGCAACTGCGAAATCTCCGGCGGCGGCATGGACATCAACGAAGCCATCACCATCGCCAACATCTTGGAGAACCCGTTGGAAACGCCGGTTTCCATCGACCAGGTTCAGGAAGTCGATCCGACGCTTGGAAAAGATTCCATCAACAGCGGTGTCCGGGCCGCGCTTTACGGCACATTTTTCGTCGCGCTTTTTATGGCGGTTTATTATCACCGCTGCGGCGTCATCGCTGACATTGCGATGATTCTCAACCTCATCATTTTGCTCGGCGTCATGTGTTCCATCGGAACCACGCTGACCCTGCCTGGCATCGCGGGTATCGTGCTGACTGTCGGTATGGCGGTCGATGCGAACGTTCTGATTTACGAGCGTTTGCGCGAGGAAATGGCGCAAAACAAATCAATTCGCGGAGCCGTTTCGGCCGCGTATAGCCGCGCGTTCACGGTCATTTTTGATTCGCACACGACGACGCTCATTTCGGCCATTATTCTTATTTACCTAGGCACGGGCCCGGTCAAAGGGTTCGGTGTCACGCTGACCATCGGTGTGGCGCTGAGTTTGTTCACCAGCTTGGTGATGACGCGGCTGATTTTCGATTACTTGCTCAACCACAATTGGCTCAACAAGATCGGGATGATGCATATCATCAGGAACCATAACTGGGACTTCATGAAATGGGCCAAACCCGCATTTATCGCCTCATGGACGATCATCATCGTCGGTGTCGCTTACGGTATTTTTGTGCGGGGTGATAATGCCCTTGGCGTTGATTTCCGTGGCGGCGATGCCGTCACGATGTCTTTCAAGCAGGACCAAAAAGTGGATGTGGACAAAATCCGAACCGCGCTCAAAGGCATCGGCGACCTCCAAATTCAATACCAAAAAGGAGCTCAGCAGGAATTCCTTCACGTGGCCGGCCCGCATAACAAGGGCAATGAAATTATTCAGTCGTTGACCACCTCGTTCCCAAGCGCCGGTTTTCAAAAGTTCGGCCTTGAGACGGTCGGTCCGACCGTCGGCGTTGACATTCAAAAATCGGCCATCATTGCCACCTTCCTTTCGCTCTTTGGAATTCTGCTTTACGTCGCGTTTCGGTACGAATTCTCGTTCTCGGTCGGCGCGGTTTTGGCGGTCATCCACGATGTGTTGATGACGCTGGGAATTTTCTTTCTGTCAGGAAGGCAGCTCAGCGCGCCAATTGTCGCGGCGATCCTCACGATC
Organism: Verrucomicrobiia bacterium; assembly: GCA_036501665.1. Classification (GTDB taxonomy): domain Bacteria; phylum Verrucomicrobiota; class Verrucomicrobiia; order Limisphaerales; family Palsa-1400; genus DATAUD01. The sequence goes on along the minus strand of DASXZW010000124.1, from coordinate 56,605 downwards.
ATCGGCTTCTCTGTCAACGATACCATCGTGATCTTCGACCGTATCCGGGAAGACCTCAAACTCGGCGTTCGCGGAACATTCAAGGAAGTCATGAACGTCGCGCTCAACCAGACCTTGAGCCGAACGCTCATTACCTCAGGCACGGTGTTTATTGCGACGTTGTCCCTCTATATTTTCGGCGGCGGCGTCATCAACGACTTCGCGTTCACCTTCCTGGTCGGAATCATCACCGGCACTTACTCCAGTATTTACATTGCGAGCGCGCTGGTCCTCTGGTGGCACAAGGGCGAACGTCCCAAGAGCGCGTCGCAGGTCGTTATGGAAGAAGCTCCCGAAGTGCGGGCGCGAGCCTGATCGCTCCCCGCCAATGCCGGCACCGGTTCCCATCACGGCGTGGCACTGGGCGGGGTTCATCCTCGCGATTCTGCTGTTGGTCGCGCTGGACCTGCGGGTTTTTCATCGCTACCCGAGCGTCGTCCGCGTAAGGGAAGCGGCCCTCTGGACCGGCATTTGGGTCGTGCTGGCCCTGCTTTTTTCCCGCGCGCTGGCCCATTGGCGCGGCGAGGAGGAATCGCTGGAATTTCTCACCGGCTACCTGGTGGAATTTTCCCTGTCGATGGACAACGTGTTTGCGATCGCAGTGATCTTCACCAGTTTCGGCGTCGCGGCCGCTCATCAACATCGCGTTCTATACTGGGGCATCGCCGGTGCGCTATTGATGCGCGGCTTGATGATCGGTGTCGGCGCGGCGCTCATCCAAACTTTCCATTGGGTTCTCATGCTGGCGGGCTTGTTTCTTGTCGTGACAGGAATTCGATGGGCTTTTTCGCGGCAACAGGAGGCGCGGCCTGAAAACAGCCGACTGCTTCGTCTTGCTCGAAAATTTCTCCCCATCGCGCCAGGTTTTGACGGCGACCGCTTCATCACCTGGATCGACGGGCATCGCGCGTTGACCCCGCTGGCGCTCGTGCTGATTGCAGTCGAAGCAACCGACCTCCTGTTTGCCCTCGATTCGATTCCCGCAATTTTCGCCGTCACGCAAAATGCGTTCATCGTCTTCACGTCAAACATATTTGCAATCCTTGGTTTGCGCTCCCTTTATTTTGTTCTTGCCGGCGCGATGGGATATTTCCGTTACCTGCGAATCGGACTGTCAATCATTCTGGTATTCATCGGCGCAAAAATCCTTCTTTCTCCGTGGCATGCGATCTCGATTGTCATTTCCCTCGCCGTCATTCTCGGTGTGCTCGCCCTGTCGATGGGCGCTTCCCTCATCGCCGCCCGCGGTGTTGCGCCCGGATCGAACACCGGTCCCAACTCCTAGAGCAGTTTAACTTAAGCTGTGGCCGCCGGGTGAGGACGGTCTTCGGGGAGCGCGGTCGTCTCGACCGCCGCGTCTGGCGTCTCGCCAGACGCTCTTGTCGAACATTTTATACGCCGCGTAGCGCTGGATTGTTCCGTCGGCGAGACGCCGACGGATGCGACCGAGACTGTCGTGCTCCCTGCAGCGCCAAATTAGTGGCTACAGTTTTACTTAAACCGCTCTAAAATTTGGTCCATCGGCATTATCAATGGATTCTCTTATTAACACCCAACTTTAGTTGGGTGGCAAACTGCCGCAACTTCTCCCTCTCCTCCACACTGTGGAGGAGGGTCGGGGAGAGGAGGTTCCTTCTCTGCGGGGAAAAAAGTAGCGATGTTAAGAGTCGCCCGAGGAAGGAAAATGCCTCGTGTTTGCCCAAGAAATTTGCAAAATAGACCGCTGAAGCGGTTCGTTCGACGCCGGATGTGAAGCAACCAACTGAAGTTGGGTGTTAATGAGATGCCAGACAAGGGATCCACTCAAAAGGTCGAGGAACCTAAAATTTATGAAACGTTTCTCTGCATTGATAATCTACTGCATTCTCTTTGCTGGCCCGTTCAAATTGGCCGTGGCGGAGGATGTCATTCCTTACCCGCGTCAACTCATCAAGACCGAGATGCTCGCCGAGTGGAAATTCACCGCCGACCCCGCCGGATGGACCGCCGCGCACGATTGCACCATCAACACTGACGGCCATGCGTTGCGCATCCAAAGCGCCGGCAACGATCCCTATTTATTTGGACCGCCAATCAACATCCAAGCCCCCGTCATCGCGCGGGTCATGATGAAATCTTCCGTGGGCGGCGACGGCCAGATTTTCTGGGCCACGACGGATTCCCCGAATTTCAACGAACCCCACAGCCAGCGATTTCATATCGTCGGCGACAACCAAATTCATATTTACACCGTAATGCTCGACGCCGAGGGAACAATTCGCCAGTTGCGCCTCGACCCCGCCGAAGCGCCCGGCGACATCTCGGTCGAAACCGTCCAATTGGTTCGCAAAGCCCTTCATCCGCTGGAGATTCAATCGATCCGCGCCAATGGTTTGGCCGTGAGCGTCCGTCTGAAAAATTATTCGCAACAGCCCATTGCGTTCACGATGGATGGCCGGCCATTCAGCATTGATGCGAACGCTGTCGCCGATTATTCCGAGACCATTTCCACCGGCGTCCCATTCCACACACACGAGCTTGTCATTCAACCGGCCGATGCCGTCTCCGATCATGGCGCGGGAAAGCAACCTCTGACGCCACTGCCGGCCCTTCGCCGCCGCATTTCAATTTTCAATCCCGACGCGAAAATCAATTGGGCCGTGCTCCAATCCGGTGGCCTGGCATTTCGCGCCGCCCGCGACGGCTCCGGCGCGCGGATCGAGCTCGATGGCAAGCTCGTCGGCATCCAGTCGCCCCTTTTCAGTGACAATCAAAACGCTGCTCCTCCAGAAATATTATTGACGCTAGAACGCGATAAATTCATCTGGCACGGCAAAGGCGCAAAACTCACAGTGACGCTGCAAGGCGATGAAATTACAGAAACCGTCCAGTGCTCCCGTCCGTGTGAAGGCCCGGTGCTGCGCGCGTTCGGCCCGCTCGATCAAGGGCTTTTCCCCGGCCTGGAATATTTGGAGCGCGGCGAACATTCTTCATCGACCCTCGACATTGAGACGGACGACCACATTCGCTTCGCGCCTAATCCCGAAAAAGTCACGATGCCCTTGATGGCGTTTGTCACCGACCGCGCAACGATGGCCATGACATGGAGCAATATGACGCTGCGCCCCAGTTTTGCCACGCCGAATTTCCTCGACGGCTGTGAGGGGCATCGCGCGTCGCTGCGCGGAACTAATTTCGTCTGCACCGTCCTCGTCCGAAAACCCGCCCCGATGGAAGACGCCATTCTTTGGGCTGAGCAACAACATGCGTTGCCCCCGCTGCCGGCTTCCCCGCGCTCGCGTCAAGACGAACTTGACCTCTGCCTGAAAACCCTCAGCGGCCCGCCGCTAAAGACTGCCGATGGCTGGGGTCATTGCGCCGAAACGAATTGGGCTCGCCAGCCTTACGCTGATCAAGCCTCGACAGTTTATCGGTTGAGCGGCCAGATTCCCTCGCTCCCGCGCCTCGTTCCCGGCGGAACGCACATTGCCAACGACGCAATTTTTTTCCTGACAGGCCGCGCCGCAGAATGGCTCCAGTACCGTTCCGCCCAGATGCAAGGAATCATCGCCCAGCAAAAACCCGACGGCTCCTTCCGTTACGAAGGCGAGCTTCGCCGCGGCCACTTCGAGGATACCGCCAGCGGTTATTGCGCCGCGTATGCTTTCCAATTGCTCGACCACGCCTGGCTCACGGGCGACACCGCGTCGTTGCAGGCCGGCCTCAAATGCCTCGACTACATGAAACATTTCCGCGACCCGCGCGGCGCGCAAACCTGGGAATGCCCGTTGCACACCCCGGATATTCTCGCCAGCGCCTACCTCGTTCATGCCTACGTGCGCGGCTACCAATTGACCGGCAATACAAATTATCTCGATCGCGCGCGCGCGTGGGCGATCACCGGCGTGCCCTTCGTTTATCAATGGGGCAACCAGCCGACGATGGCCTACGCCACCATCGCCGTTTTCGGCGCAACTCACTGGCGCGCGCCAAACTGGATGGGGCTGCCCGTCCAGTGGTGCGGTTACGTTTATGCCGACGCCTTGACGATGCTCTCGCCGCTCGATCACACATTGGCCTGGAACCGCATCGCCTCAGGAATTCTCGCCACCGCCGAGCAAATGCAATACGACAGCGGCCCTTACGCCGGATGCGAACCGGACTCTTTCCAACTTCCCCGCCAAATCCGCAACGGCCCCGCCATCAATCCTTGCTCGCTCGTCAGCCTGCGTCTTGACCTCGAAGGAAAAGTAGCCTCCCTCGCCGTTGCCAGTGGAGAAGGCCACCGCGTCACCGCCCCATTTCCCGTAACCATCAGCGAAGGCCACGCGCGCATCACCGCCCCCGGCGGCGCCGCCTACCAAATCATCGAAGACGGCGTAAAAATAATTGACATAAAATCAAAAGGCGACGATTCCATCCCGCTTACTCCATAACGGAAAAGAGCAGTCAAACAATAGTCGCGAAGCGTCGTGGAGTGCGGTAGTCCTCTACCGCTTTTTTACACGAGTGGGCAAGACCAGCCAGCTTCTGTTAAATCAATCTCAATCGAGTTGAAGAACATCTCTGCATTTCTTCGTTTCCTTCGTTCCCTTGGTGTTCAAATCTCATGTTTTTTGAAGCAGAATTCCCACCTCGCAGTGCTCCTTCCCGTTCACCAAACAAAATTGACATTCATTCCCTCCAGGCCCAACCCTTTCCCCATGCGCGCCCTCATTTTATTCCTATTGACCATCCTCTTGCTGTGCCGCGCCCAAAACGCCACCGCCGACGATTGGCCCCAATGGCTCGGCCCCCAACGCGACAGCGTCTGGCGCGAAAACGGTATCGTCACATCGTTCCCTCCCGGTGGCCCGTCCGTCGTCTGGCGCGCCGAAGTTGGCGGAGGATATTCCGGCCCATGCGTCGCGCAGGGCAAGGTTTTTGTGATTGACCGCCAACTTTCCACAAACGCCGTCAACCCCAACGACCCTTTCGCGCGAGGTCGCATCCCGGGCGTCGAACGCGTTACATGCTTCGATGCCGCGACTGGCCGCCAACTCTGGCGCTTCCAATACGATTGTCCCTACACCGTCAGTTACCCCGCTGGTCCCCGCGCCACGCCGCTTGCCGCTGACGGCAAAGTCTTCACCCTCGGCGCGGAAGGAAATCTTTATTGTCTCGACGCGGCCACCGGCGCGGTCCTCTGGTCGCGCGACTTCAAAAAGGATTACAACGTTCCCACGCCAATGTGGGGTTTCGCAGGCAATCCGCTCCTTGACGGCAACCGCCTCATCTGCCTCGCGGGCGGAACAAACAGCACGTTCGTTGCGCTTGACAAGGATACCGGCAGGGAAATCTGGCGCGCCCTCGGCTCGAAGGAACCCGGCTATTGTTCCCCCGTGATTTTCAACGAAGCTGGCGTCCGCCAATTGATCGCCTGGGACCCCGAATCCGTCAGCGCCCTCAATCCCGAAACCGGCGAAGTCTATTGGTCCACCAATTCGCCTCACTCAATTCGCTCCGGCATGACTATTCCCACCCCACGCAAGATGGGTGATCTGTTATATTTGACATGCTTTTACGATGGCTCCTGGATGCTCAAGCTCGATCCCTCCCTCCCCGCCGCCTCCACACTTTGGCGCAGCGCGCGCGTGAGCGAAATGAACACCGACGCCCTGCATTCAACCCTCAGCACGCCCTTTCTTGACAACGGCTATATCTATGGCGTTTGCAGCTACGGCCAATTGCGCTGCCTCGACGCTACCAACGGAAATCGCATTTGGGAAACAATGGCCGTCACAACGCCCGATGGAAAGGAAGCCCGCTGGGCCAACGCCTTCATTGTCAAGAATGGCAACCGTTTTTTCCTCTTCAACGAAAAAGGCGACCTGATCATCGCTCGCCTCAGCCCGAAGGGTTACGAGGAATTAAGCCGCGCCCACATCATCGACCCCGTCAACCGCGACACCGGTCGTCTGGTTGTCTGGTCTCACCCGGCCTTCGCAAACCGCCGCATCTATGCGCGAAACGACAAGGAACTCATCTGCGTTGACCTCGCCGCAAAAAATTAAGTCATAACCAGGAACGAGGCTCACCTGGAAAAACTCCGCTTCTCCCTCTCCTCCGCAAACTTGTGGAGGAGAGGGCCGGGGAGAGGAGGCTCCTTAAAGCCCATCGGCAAAAAATTCTCTCCTCAGTCCACTTTCCGTCCATTAGGTTCACTCCGTCCACCCCGTCCTCTCCCCACCCTCGTCAAATAAGTTTCCAAAACACCCCACCTCGCATAATCTCCCCCTCACCGTTGCCGCAAAACAGATCCATTCAAACCCAAGACGAAGCCCAACGGCGCGCCACTTCCTGGCTTTTCGCCCTCGGCATCGTCGTCGCTGTGCTGATCGCCTACTACCCCGTCTGGCACGCCGGCTTTATTTGGGACGACGACAAATACGTCACCGAAAACCCATTATTGACTGGCCGCCATTCCTTGCAGCGCATCTGGTTATCCCGCGATGCTCCATCGCAATATTTCCCCCTGACCTACACAACATTCCTTGTCGAACGCGCCCTATGGGGCCTGAAACCCGCCGGCTACCATCGAATTAATTTCTTCCTCCACGCTGCCAACGCGCTCCTTGCATGGCGACTTCTCCTGCGGCTCCGCGCGCCCGGCGCCTGGCTCGCCGCCGCGATCTGGGCGCTCCATCCCGTTCAAGTCGAAACCGTCGCATGGGTCACAGAATTAAAAAATCTGCTCATGACCTTCTTTTTTTTCCTCTCCCTCCACGCATGGATAAAATTTATTGACGCTGACGCTGGCAGACACCCTCGTCCGGGGAGCGCGGGCGTCCCGCCCGCATCAGGTGGCGTCCCGCCAACTGATTTTTCAACTAATAAGCCACCGTTGAAATATTATGTCTTATCACTCCTATATTTCGCATTGGCCCTGTTCGCCAAAACAACCGCCTGCACACTCCCCGCCGCCCTTCTGCTGATTCTATGGTTGAAAAAAAGTCCCATTGGCGCGCGGCGATTACTCCAGGTCACCCCCTTTGTCGTCATGGGACTCGCAATGGGCCTCATCACGATGTGGTGGGAGCGCAACAAACTGGGCACGCAAGGCCCCACGTTCGCAATCGGTCCGTTGGAACGCGTCCTCATCGCGAGCCGCGCTTTATGGTTCTACGTCGGAAAATTGCTGTGGCCCGCAAATCTTACGTTTAGCTATCCTCATTGGACAATCTCCGCCTCCGACCCCATCGCCTACATCTGGATACTTTTGGTCGCAGTCACAATTCCGGTAGTCTTGCTCGCGCGCCGTCGATTTGGCCGAAGCGTCGAAGTTGCGGCACTCTTTTTCGCAGCGACATTAAGTCCAGTCCTCGGATTCATCATGCTCGGCACCTTTCGATACTCCTTCGTCGCCGACCACTATCAATATCTTGCCTGCCTCGCGCCAATCGCCCTCGCCGCCGCCGGCCTTCAACAGATTTTTAATCGTCTTGACGCTCAGAAGCCATTCGTTCAGCCCGCGACTTGTCTTGCCCTCCTTGCGTTGCTCGGCGCGCTGACTTGGCGTCAAGGCAGAACGTATCTAAATGAAGAAATCCTCTGGCGCGCCACCATCGAACGCAATCCCGGCAGTTGGCTGGCCGAAAACGACCTCGGACTGACACTTGCGAAGGAAGGGCAAACCGACGAAGCCATCACCCATTTCAAAAAATCGTTGACTATCAATCCCGCCAACACAAAAGCCATCAACAACCTCGCCAATGCCCTGGCGATAAAAGGACAGGCAACCGAAGCCATTGCCAATTATCAAAAATCGCTTGCGATAAATCCCGGCGATCCTGAAACCCTCAACAATCTGGGAAACATTCTCGCGCTAACCGGAAATGCTTCTGGAGCTATCCAGCAATTCCGCAAAGCGCTCGAAATCACTCCTAATAACGTGCAGACCCTGAATAGTCTCGCTTGGTGGCTCGCGACAGCTCCGGACGCCTCCCAGCGAGACATCTCCGAGTCAATCGCGCTCGCAAGAACGGCGAACCAACTAACAGGAAATTCCAACCCGTTGATCCTGCATACATTGGCCACAGCGTACGCTGAAGCCGGTCGCTACGCCGAAGCCTGCGACACCGCCCGTCTAGCCCAACAACTCGCCCTGCAAAGAAAAGACGACGCCCTCGCAGCCCGCCTCGACCAGGAAATCCGCCTCTACCAATCCCACGCCCCCGCCCCCTAGAAACTACACGTGCAGCTCACCCCGTCCACTCCGTCCACTTAGTCCACTTAGTCCACTTAGTCCACTTAGTCCACTTGGCCTGCGCTCAGTCCGTCTGAAGGTAGGGACGCCTCGCCGAGGCGTCCGCGGTTTCGCCCGCCCGACCCCGCCTCAGTTCTCCACTATCTCCCTCACCACTTATTCTCAGGACATTTCTCCGTCGCGAGCCTAGCCTTCCCAATAACTTGCGCCGAGACAAAACACCCGCACTTCCCGCACCGTTGGCTCGCCTTGTCCAGAAATTCGCAAGCCATGCAAACCTTCATCCGCCTCTGAAACATGTCATCGCTCACTTGCACCGGTTGCCCCGCAGTGGCAGCCGTGATGACACGCCCAGCCGCGCCAACAATATTCTTCGCCATCACGGCAAAGGTAGGCAGTTTTGCGTCAGCAGGCTTTTGCTTGATTCCTAAACCTATCTTAGGTTTCTGCGTTGGAATCGCGCCTGATAGTGAGACAACCGATTTCACAGACGATTTTGGCGCCAGGGCAAATTCCCTCCGAATCGCCGCATAATCCCCATCCGTAAGTTGCAGGAAAGGCTGACCAAAAATCGTGACAGGCCTCCCAATCTTCTGGTGCGCTTCCAGATAACCCGCCTTTCGCGCCGTCGAAGCCCGCTGCAACCGCCCTACATGAACAATCTTCATTAAATGGATGAGAGATAGAGTTCAGTTACACTCCGCAACGTCCTGATTCCGTATCCTGCATTCTGAATTCTGAATTCCGCGTTCTGGATTCTAGACCTCTCACGGCGGTTCATCTCCAAAAAACGGGTCCGGCGTCAGGCACGCTCCGGGACTTGTCGAAGCCCCGCACGTTGTAGGATTCGCCGCGCACATGCTTGCGAACGCGCTCCACAAGTAATCCGCAAACATGCCGTCGTAAGTCGAAGTGGTAAAAACATTGTAATCCGGACCGCCTGCTCCGCTCGATGCCGACTCACTGCTTCCGCAAAGGTCAATCGGCGGAATAGGTATGTCAAAAACATAACCACAGCCCGTCGGCACACCGCTCATAACGCAGCTTTGTTGCCAGATATGACTATTGTCCGCGCTATACCACGAACCTACGAGATATATAGTGCTATCCGGCAATAAAAACGCTGTGCGGATTACCACTCCGTTTCCTAGATTATCAACCGTCGCCGTCGAAATATTCTGGTATTCAAATCCACCTCCAATCAGTTCATCGAACGTTTCCGTGTCGGCGGAATCCGGAGTCGCATCGCCCGGCGTGTCAAACATCCCCCGCCATGCGTACTGCCAGCCAACTGGATGCGAGCCCCAGGCGAGGCTAAGAGGGCTGATGCTGCCAAAATTCGTGTTGATATAACTTACAGCGGCGTCAAGACTGGCGCAATCAACTGATTCTCTCACAACAGCCGCCATGATCTTCTGCTGCACGCACCCGTTCGAATCGGAACATCCGCATCCGCAAGCGCCGTTGACAATTTGATTTCTAAACATATGGGAAAAGTATGAACCAAGAATTAAATACCGGAGAGGGAATGCGGCTCTAACTTATTCATTCTTCATTTCTAGTTCTTAACTGACTCACGTATTTCCCAGTGCAGTCGTGTAGTAACCGCTGACCAACGCCTGCCGATAAACAGTCGTCGGCGTTCCCTCAATCGTCACACAGTCGGTTACTTCCCGAAGTTTGATCGCCCCAAGACTTGTCCAATTGAATCCCGAAGGAACATCGCTCAATTGAAGCTGCACCGTCTGGCTCGGCGATCCGTCAATCTGAAGGACCAGCGTCCCAGTCGCATTGATATGCGCCCAACTCGTAATCGCGCCCGCGCTCCCCGTCGCCAAATGCATCAAAGGCGCATTCGGCGCGATTACAGTTCCATAGTCGCCCGCTCCCACCGCGTCATTCGTGATCCCCGGAACACCGCTCGTATAAGCGGAATTATTCGCAAGCCAGTCCGCTACATCGCTGGGAAACGTTTGTATTGACGCAACAGCATTGTTCGGGCTGGGCCCCTGGTCAGGCGTAAAGTTGCCGAGCTGATACCCGTTAGTGCCACTATTAACCATGTTACCGCCAATGGAATAAAACCATCGCGGCCCCCTGTTGACCCGCAACCGTTCCACCAAATCCCTGGCTCCCAAGTGCGCCGCCGGCCCAAAAGTCACGGTTGTTCGACCACTGAGCAAATCATAGGAAACATATTGGACAACCGCATTCATCGTTGCCCATTCCGCAAGGCCTCCTGTCAAATTAAGGTTAGTCCCGATAGGGCATTGATCAGTAATTTCAATCTCCTGAATAGTAATACTCCCTTCATACTGCGGAATTCGTTCAATGGCATAGATATATCCAGCCAAGCCATAAGGAACGGCCTCTCCCGTGGTCGTAATGCCGTAAGTCCCCGCCGCCAGGTTCGTCAAAGTGACAGTCGCCGTCTTTTCGTGCCACCCGGCCTTGGCGGGAGTGACCGTGTTTGTGCTTACCGCCGTTTGTTGATCGTACTTGAAGTAAGCTTTAACCGTGCATTTCTTGGCAAGCGCCGAACCGCCCGTTCCTGACATCCAGGGCGCAATCTGTCCCTTCGTCAACCGCTGGTTATAGATGGAAAGATCGACTGTGCTGCCGCTATCATCCATGACAATCGCCGGAGCGCCGCTGACATCATAGAAAGCCAGATTCGCAACTCCAGCAAGTTCAGGAAACAGGGTCGTCCAAAACGTTTTCGCGCTGCTGTCCGTCCCAGGATCTCCTACATCCACGGGAACACATCCAATCGCTCCGCTAATGCTTTGATTCCCCTCCATGTCAACCGTCGTTGCTTGCGCCGCAAAAGTGCGAGCTGAATCCTGCATGGCCGCCTGTGTGTCGCTATCAATGTAAATAGTATCCCCCGCGACGAAATGGCCGGGCGTCTGGAGCAATCCCGTGATCCCAATCCCCTCAACAAAAGCGCCTCCAACAGTCGTGGCAATATCATTGACAACCTGAACGACGGATTGCCCATTGTTACTGGCAGTAATCCGATACTTAATTGCCACCGCCGCCGGAACCAAATCGTCCCGCCGCTTAATCTTTATGGATACAGTCTGACTCATTAAAAGGTGATTTTCCGAATTCTGTTCGTAATGCTAATGAATCAAGAAAAGGGCAAGTTAGCGCTCGGCAAAATATCCCTGGTCGCCACATGCAACGCCGGCGGCGTCGCAGTATAATCAAACCAAACCACGGGGCTGCCCACCGCTCCAATCCACCGAAGCATTTTCCGCATCGCCTCCGCGCACGTGATATCGTTCACAGTGTCCAAAGGAGCGCGCAAAACCGTTTGCATATTAGCCGCGGCAGACCCACTCTGGCCGCTCGTCTTTCCGGTTGCCCCAAATCCCGCAAGAAAATCCGGGATAAGACACCGTATCTCCGCCGGAATCGCTCCTCCAATTTCATAATTCAGCAAATCATAATTTGTCCCATCAATAGCGTTCGATAGCGAATCAAACTGAAACTGCGCCGTGCTTCCGTAAGCGGCGATCATCGCCGTCTGCGCGACGACATACTGCGCAATCTCGATCACTTGCTGCCGTATCGACATCAAGTTAGTCGCATTGCTGCCGGGAACGGCATCGTTCGCTCCAATCAACGCATTGACACTCATACCTAGAACAACCTGGCTCCGCCAATCAGCAACATTTGCCGTCCCATTCCAAGTCCACCACAATTTCTGAAACACCAGGCGCTCGAAGAAAAACTCCCACGGCCCAGCGAACTTATACTCAAGCCTTTCCATTTCAGGCGACCCTGTCCTGAACGTATCCACCCTGTAACCTACAAAAAAAGTCCTTCCTTCTGAAAAATCCGTAACCTCCGGCGCGGGCAGGGTGGGGTTAAGAGTATTAATCGTAGAAGCCACCCGCCCAATCTGTACTGTGATTTTTGCCCCGTAAGGAAAAGGATCAACTGCATCCGCGTTCAGCATCATATTAAACGCCATGTTGTCCCCAGCCTGGTTGCCATTCTCCCTTCGCGCCGTTGAAATCCCCCAATCGGCAAGCGCTTTTTCAACACCAAGATAAGTAAGAGTGGTATAAGTCATGATAGCTTCCGAACTTAAGGCGATAACCGATTCACCGAGAATCGAGTCTCCAACTCCGCTACCTTGCTTTCCAACGACTGCAATTTAGTCCTGGCATCGTTGGAATGTGCTTCCGACATCTCAATCAATAATCCCACAACATCGTGAATGCGCGCCAAGTGTTCCGTCGTGGCGTCCCTCTGCATCCGTGCCCGTCCCTCGTAAACCGCCGATTGCGCGTGCGCCTCATCCCAGTTGAACTGCATTCTCTCTCGCTCCTGTGAGCGTGATATAAATTGAGGAACGTCGCGGCCGCTCGCGACGCTCCGGCGGGCTTCCCTTTGGGGGTGGGCAGCGCCGACCGCTTCCCTTTTCTCGGCGGATGTCGTATCGGCGGAGGGTAAACTTATTAAAACTTTTTTGTGGACTCCCTCTAGCCTTTCCTGCGCGCTCTCGTCAATGGCGCTGCCCGAGGCGGATTTATTTTTCGATGACTCAACGGGTTCCGTAATGTCCGAGTCAAAAATACCCGATGCATCAACAGTGTCCGTCGCAATCTCAGTATTGAGAAGGTCAGCGGACCCTTCGCCGCTATCATCCTTATCCGTGGGATTTCCAACTAGAAACGCTTCGCGGGAAATTGGCATGGCTAAAAAGAAAATGTTTACTGCCCAAAATCGACCGTCACGTTGGCGTTGCCGCCGGAAGCTATAACCTGCACGCCACAGTTAAATGGCAAACTACGCGACCAACCATTCGTGGAAAGCGCGTTGGTAAACAGCGGATTTGCGCACGCTACAGAAGCCGCGACTCCACCCGAATGCCAGAATACGAAGGTTCCGACACTTCCGTTAATGTTGATCGTGCAGTTGGTTCCGAAATTGTTTGTGAAACCGGAGTTAATAGTTGACATTTGTTGCTTCCATGACGTGCTCGTAGCCGCTGTCAAAATATTTGTGTTCATCGAGGAGAAACCGTTGGTTGCGATGATTATCCCGGCGAAACCTGCCCAGGCGGCGTCAACGTGAGCGGCCTCAACAACGCCACTTGATCCAGTGTGAAAATCCCATCCGCCTCCGCCGAAATTGAGGAACAGGAACCCTTTGGTGTTGTCACCGCCATTCCAAAGCGCGCCTTGAAGCTTTGTGAAATTGGCTCCCGTCCATCCACTGCCAGGCTGGACAAGCTGGACTGATTGGTTCGCGTCCGAGTTATTGATTCCCATTAGGACTGCGGCAGCAGTTCCCGTGCTGGTATTGGCGACGTAGAATGAACCGAGGCCATTGGCCGACGCTGACTGTGTGTAGTTCAGATTCGTGTTCCATTCCGCCTTCGGATACAGATTCGCAAACCACCAGTTGGAAAAGACCGTCGCGCTGGCGAAGATATTGGTGAAATACCAGCCTCCGTCGTACTCGCTCTTGCGCTTTGTGGTCTGGATATGAGGCGGTCTCGACAGCACATTTGAGACGTTCAACGCGATGGCCTGCTGACCATAATTGGTGTAGTGCGTGAAAAGTCCGTCCGCCAGATACCACGGCGCAAAATAGGGCGGCGGCAAAATGTCCGCGGTATCGACAAGATAGTCCCAATTGCTGGAGCTGTTTCGGATCATGGTGTTGAGCCGCGCTGTTTCTGCGGCGTAGGATTCGCCAATGCCTCCTGGAGGCGGGGTTGCCGCTCCAAAATATTGCCCTGTAATGGTAACCGTAAAGGCAACAACTATAAATCCATCCTGATGCGCTTTGTGCCAGACGTTCGTTAGAAACGTGAAAGTTCCTTCAGCCGTTTCCCCGTCATAGAGGTCGTTAATCCCGCCCCAGCACATCAAGAATGTATTTGTTCCAGCCCCTGGCGCCTTGGTATGCACAGTGGAAGTGTAGTTGCTGGAAATCGTCCCTATCTGCTGACCTGAGATCGCATAAGTTTGGTCCACCGAGTTAAATCGAAGTCCGTAGTAGTTGCCGTTCGTCGTAAACATCATGTAGTTGGACACTCCGGCGGCATTGCCGGTCCCCGACCCTGTCCCGCTTGAAAGTGAGTCACAAATCATCACAGCATTCGGGCTTATGCCGGCAACCAGCGGATAACGGGAATTAAAATTAGTCATCCCATCAATGACATTAGTGACGGCGTTTGGCGCCGCGCTGGATTGAAACTGAACGCCGAGACTGTTAAGGGACGCGCCGCCTCCACTAGAACCACTAACGACCACCCACGAAAGAGCGCCCGATCCGTCATTGGTGAGTACGCCTGGTGCGTTTGCCGGGAATGGATTTTTCCATGCGCCGTCCCCCCGCCAAAACGTCGTCGCGCTGGCGCCAGTGCCGTTGTTCAAATCCGTGATAGGCACGACCGCATTAATCAGGTTTGCGTTTAACGTTCCGTCCATGGCCCCGAAACTCGACCCTCCGATGTTCACGTCCCCAAAAGGATTGAATATCGACAAATTCCCGCTTCCGTCGTCCCCAATCTGCTCTCCAAAAATCGGAAACGTAACTCGATTGGTAACTGCAACGACATTCGCAAAGTTGGTCTTGGCAACATAACTATTCGAAGTGTTGAATAAATTGCCCACATTGCTCATATTGGTAACAGTCACCCCGGCCACAATGTTTGTGCCATTTCCCGCGTTGTAACTAAACTGTGGGCTGAATACTGAACTCCCGCCGCCGCCGCCTCCCCCGCTGGCTCTCACCGATCGGTTCAACAAATTACTGTTAATCGCAAAAAAATTGCTAACGCTCGGAGGAAGTCCATTATCGGTCGTCCCACCCGTCCCATTATTCAACATGAAGGTCTTATTAGTGCTCGTACTCTGTGCTTCACAAAGTGTATGCGCGCCGACCGTCAACAGAACCACGCCTAAGATCGCCTTTGCTAACCCTGATCCGTATTTTTTTGTTGCTATCATAACTTAATAACCCGTGTCGGAAACCTGCAATGCCATCACTCCTTCATCGTTGTAACAGGAAAGCGTATGATAAAGTCCCGTGCTTGGGTCCAATATCTGAAAGACTGGCTGGCCCCCCACCGTGAAAAAACGTGCCCCGCCCAAAGTCGGTGCGCTTAAGGTGCTTACCGGTCCGTCTTTAACGGTAATCGGCCCGTCCAACAGCGTAATAGTTTTCGCCGGGGTGTCCGTCGTCTGGGCCGTAATGCGCAGCCAGTAATTGACGCTCGCCGCGCCCCCCAGGCTGATCGCCGTCTGGCTGTTCGCAAAAATAATTTGCGCGTGGCTGTTCCCATTCCCTCCTGCATTCCAATTCGCCTGCGTCAATCCCAGGTTCATGCTTGCCGCGGAAACGGTTCCACTCATCAACGGAGCACCCGTATCATTCTCCGACTCGAAAATCTGGCAGGCAACCGAAGCTATCCCGCCCGCTCCCGAACTCGCGATAGTCGGCGCAAACAAGGAGCCATTCTGTCCTATGCCTATATCTATCTCGATGTCATCCCCGCGATAGAACGCCGGCGGCTGCGACCGCGTCAGATCAAAAAGATTCGCAGGAGCGGCCAGGTCGCAAAACAACCGAATTGGTAACGGCGCTATAGATGTGCTCATACTGAGAAAATGTTGGAGCTAATCTGACAGCGGACCTTGCTTACAGGTGAATTATTGTTGAACACAACCATAAATAACTTCTGATTTCTGTTTGCCGTCTTTTGGATTCAGTCTTCTGGATTCTGACTCCTGAATTCTGTTTTCCATATCCTATTCACGGCTCCATCTGCCACGGTCCATTGCCGGAAATCGTGTAAGTGAAATTGCAGCTCAACCCCACATGCTTGGCGCACTCGACTGTTTCGACCACCGCATTCGGGAGATACCTGAAAATGCGTCCTGTTGCGCTTTGGTTGTCCAAAGCCACCTCCCCGCTCGTCGGGACGCTATCGGGATGGAACGCAATAAACGCAATGCAACTTTCCACAGTCTGAAAACTCCTTTGTGCCGTAAATGAAAACCGGTTCTTCAGATTGAATCTCGGAATCAACAACGCATACGCCGCTCGAAACAAGGGACTCACCTGAGCTTGCCGCTGCTGTTTATTGACAAAGCCTTCCTTGATCTGCCCGCCCGCGCCCGCCGCAAAAGTCGAACCGACCACCACCGCCACACTGTCATCAGCCAGCGTAAATACCGACCCTCCCGCTGCTGTAATAGTAACCTTCATCAAATCCCCTCCGAATTCTGTTCTTGAACCTGCTCTCGTTCCCTCAACCCAAACCCAACCCTTCCAGGCGATTAGTTTTTAATTCTTAATTTTGAATTCCTAATTCCCGTTCTTACGCAAGAGCAAGCGCAGGTGTGTTAGGCGCCCCGCCGCTCTCAACACTAAGACTGCTCACCCATCCAACCTCCCCGTAACGCAACGGCTTGCTGCCAAAAACAAACCCTTCGCCAACCATGAACGCATTGCCGACCGTCACCGTCATGTTAGAGGTTCCGCTGATGACTAGGTTCGCGCCATTCGCGCTGCCGCGATTCCCGCCAGCCGCTCCCGATCCCTGAGCGCCGAGCGCCGCGTCGATCTGCGCCATCGTCGGCCCAAGCGGCTTGCACTTCGCCATCGCGCGATAACTCACCAATCGAAACGCCCGCGTCCGCCCCTGGATAACCACCGGCTCCAAGTCCAATTCATGACTCACACTCCACCGCTCCTGTGCTTGAAACGACGAAAACCCCGGCACGCTTCCCCACGACGCCGTAAACTCCTGGTTCCCGATGAAAGCAGTTCCAGGCACTGTCGGATTGCTATAAGACCCGCCCGTAGTCTTCGATAAGTATGCAGTGGCGCTGGAAGGTTCAGCCCCATTCCCTATAACTCCCCAAAACTCCATCTCCCCTAAAACAGGATGACCTACCCCCAGCACAAAATCCGGCATCTTCCCAACAATCGCGCTCGTCAGTGAAACCGTGTCGCCATTGTTAGAATTGAACGCGCACCCGACATCGCTAGTCCCAGGAAAAACCGTCCCCGGCACAGCCGATAGATAAGGAAACATCGTCGCAAGCGCCGCCGTGTCATAATACCTCGGCATCCCCTTCGCCTTGACTATCAGGTCCCGGTATATCTTATCTATCTTCCCGTAAAGCGCCGACTCAACATCATCCCAAACCACCGGTGCCTCCACCAAAACATCCCCCACAAACTGAATGTTCTTCCCATTAAACGCCGCATAACAGGGCCCTCCCAGCAAACTCGATCGTGTAACTGCCATAATGTTTTAAGGTAAATTTAGATTCGTATTGATTCCGATAGCTAGGAGAGCTTGATAATCTCCGGCTCCTGAATTCTGAATCCTGTTTTCTGAATTCTGTTCCCCTACGTCACCAAAAAAGTATCCACCATGCTCCCCTGCAAACTTCCGTTATACGCCGCCGTCCGGACAACCGTCCCGCTCGCCACCGTAAACGGCCCGACGTAAAGCGCCGCCTTCCCATTCCCGCTCCCCGGAAAACTTCCGTCCGTCGTATAATAAATCGCGCTCCCGCCCCCCGGCTGTAAATCCGTCAAAGTAACAGTCTGCGCCGCCGCCGCCGCCGCCGGCCCAACCGTCCGTTGCAACGCCGTCAATACGAACGTCGCGTGTAGAGTCACCTCAATCGCCACAAACGCCTTCTCCTTCCCGTCGTTCACATACTTGTAAAACGCCGGTGCCGCATAAAATCCCTGCATCGGCCCGCCGAAGAAAAACAACTGAAACGTCTGCGCCAGATTCACCGCGATCTCCTCGCACGTCAGCCCCGTCCCGTTCGCGCCCAGATTCACCGTCGGCTGCTCCTTCACGATGAACGTCTGCTCCAGCACGCACACCGGCCCCGTCGAGTCCGGCAACGCCGTCTTCAACGTCGGCATTAGCACCTCGATCGTCGCGCCGCCCTTCCCACTCCGCCCTTGCAAACCCGACAACGCCCGGTTCACCTCCGTATCCAGCCGCTTCTCTCGCACCGCGAAAATCGCCACATTCGCGAAATACGCCTCGCTCAGCAGCTTCCCGCAAACATCCGGCTGCACCGACTCAATCAACGACGCCACGCTCATGTCTCCCCCAAAGTGTCAAACGAATGCGTATCCATCCGATGCCCCCGCCGCACCATCTCCACCCGAAAACTCGGCCCTGTCACATTCTGCGGATTCAGCGGAACCTCCACCTTCTCCTCCCCCTTGCGAATCGCCGCCAGGCGCTTCATCGCCTCATCATATTGTTGACGCCGAAAATCGCTCTGCAAATCCGTCTTCGGCAACGACGAAAACCACTTCCACCGCGCCATTGCGATCACATCCTCCCGAATCTGGTCCGGCACAGTCCCGCTCTGCCCGATCTGATTTCCGCCCACCAATACACTCGCCTGGACCTCGGCGATCACATTTGCCAAAATCCCCGCAAGCACACCCGTCGAGCCCTGAACCGCATTCAACGCATTCACCTCATCCGGCAAAATCTCCGCCGTAACATCCGTCGTGCCCAAAACATTCCACATAAAAAAATTTCCCAAACTCTCTCCGCTCCGCCGCTTCCGAATTCTGACTCCTGAATTCTTAATTCCTAATTCCTAATTCTTAATTTTGGCGCGCGCCGGCACGGGCAACCTCCACCCGCGCCGGCGCCTCATCGCACCGCCCTAACTCACCTGCACCTGCTGAATCCCCGTCGTATGCTGCAAATGGAGATACTCGTAATTCTCCACCGTCAACCCGATCAATTTTGCCCCGATCTCCGTGATATACACCGCGTACTCCCCGCCGCCGTAAGCCGCGTTCGCCACCTGCCGCACCAAGTTGCTCGCATCCATCGGCCCATCGCTCTCGATGCTCGTGAACAACAGTACATTGCTTCCGATGATCTCCTGCTTCGTCGTTCCACTGGACTGCTGGTAACGCTCCGCGTTAATGATGCAGCGATCCACCCCGATCGCCGTCGCGACTTGTTCCTCCGTGAACTGCCCCGCCCGCGCCAACGCGCCCGCGTTCAACTGCGCCTCGTAAGACGTCTGCCGCTTCAACGCCGCCTGGTCCCCGTAAATCGCCACCGAAGGATAAAACCCCGTCGTGTTCGCCAAACTCAGAATATCCTCCTTCAACTCCAAATCCGGGTTGCTCGAACTCCCCCAAGTCGTGCTCGAAACCGTCGCCGCCGCTTCCAGCAACGACACCGCCTCCAACACCGTCGCTCGCGTCATCAAATCAATCAGCCACTTCGTGTGGACCTGCTGCCACTCCGGCTTGTCCCGAAGCTGGTCCCTGTCAAGCAAAACCGTCAAACCCCGGTTCGGCACCTGCAAATCCACCTTCGTTGCTGTCCGCTGCCGAACCCGCATGAAATCCGCCAGCGCGCTCCGCTTGATCGACGTGTAATCCACCGTCTGCCACGGCTCGCTCTCGTCATACACAGTCAAGCGCACAATGCGGCTGTTGCTCGGACGCGGGGGAGCCAGCATGTCCCGCAACTGCCGCAACCGATTCCCCACCATCGAGTCATAACTGA
Organism: Verrucomicrobiia bacterium; assembly: GCA_036501665.1. Classification (GTDB taxonomy): domain Bacteria; phylum Verrucomicrobiota; class Verrucomicrobiia; order Limisphaerales; family Palsa-1400; genus DATAUD01. The sequence goes on along the minus strand of DASXZW010000124.1, from coordinate 36,788 downwards.
TCGCAAACGCCGTCAACTCCTCGATATACTCCGACTGCCGCAACAACGAATCGTTCGCCATGCAAACCTGCCCGTGCTGCGCTCCGCCGCTGTTCCACCCGCCCGCCGCCGGCCCAAACTCGTTCCCCACCGCCACCCCTATCGATTCCAGCGCCGCCGACCGCGCCGCATTGGAAAGTACAATTGGATCTTTCATTCGTTCTTAGTGATTATTTTTTCTTCTTTTCAGTTTTGCCCGGGGAGCGCGACCGTCCCGGTCGCCGCGGATGGCGTCTCGCCATCCGTTTTTTTGTCTTCACACCCCAACTCCTTGTCATCAATATTGTGTCTTCAAGCCGGCGCCCCGTAAGACAACACCCCGCTCGACACCGTCACCTGATACGGCGGACACGGCAAAAAACTGAGCTCCTGATTCGCCGCCGAAACCGTCTTCAACGCCCGCCCGATCACCCAGTAAGTCCCATTCGCCGCGCCCGTCACATCCTGCACCAGGCCGCCCGCAGCCGACCCCACCAAATGATCCACCGTGATCGCCCCCGCGCTGTAACCCAACTGCGTCCCGTCCGAAGAACCAAACCGCTCCACATCCAGAAAATCGCCGATCTGATAAGGCGCATCCGGCGAAGTCCCCAGCGGCACGTTCGTCCCCGCCGTCGGCTTCGCGTAATGAATTGTTGACCCGCGCTCATACACCAGATACTTGCTCGCCACCGGCAACGAGATCGCCGGATCCACCTGCAACGTCTCCCGCGCATGATCAAACATCCCCGCAAGCTCATTCCCCAAGGCAACAGCTCCAGGATACTGCATCGCATTCCATTGATGTTTGATTGTCAAAAGTAATTTTTTCATAAATCTTAATTCTTAATTCCTAATTCTTAACTTGATTTCGCCGCTCCCGGAAAACGCACCGCGTTCCCAAAAAATTTCAGTCCCATAACCATTTTTTTCATAATCACTCTTCTGTATTTTTCAAATCTCCGACTTCCACCCTCTGTTTCCATCCTGTCCACTCTGTCCACTAGGTCCACTCTGTCTCGCCTCCTCACAACCCCCTCTCTTCCACGAAGTGGAGGAGAGGGCAGGGGAGAGGAGGTTCCTTTTTCTGTCGTGTTCATTCTGTCTCCTGAATTCTGAATTTTATATTCCTAATTCTTAATTCTCCTCTTGTCATACTCCCGCTGCCGCAAAATCACCGCCCTCGCCTGCTCCCTTCGCAGCCCCTTCGTCATCTTCGCGACAATCAACGTCTCATCCGCCTCGTTCTGCGACTTCGCCGATTCCATTTCCGCGATGCGCGCCTTCAAAGCCGCATTCTCCGCCTGGGCCGAAGCCAGCGTCGCGTCCGTGGATTCCGAAACCCCTCGTGTTGAATTTTCCTTAGCCATGTCCAATTTCCCTTCAGTTGATGATTTAACTAAGATTGCCTCCGCATCCCATCCATCCCATGCGTCCCATTCTTCCCATTCCCCAGTCTATGTTCATGCTCCTGACCCTATGCCTGCCCCCGCGCCTTCAGCTTTTCCGCCAGACCCGGATTCCCCTGCATCACCGCGTGATGCGCCTTGATCGGGTCAGTCTCCCCCGTCTCTTTCATATGTCGCTCCACCGACGCGCAATACTCCGCGCGCGCATCCGACTCCGTCCCCTCATTCGAGAGAACCTTGCCGCTCTCCGTGCTCCCTGCCGTTCGATACCGCGTCGCCGAAGCCAGCAGCGCCGAAGAGTCCTTCTCGAAATCCGCCGCGTTCGCCAGCGACTCAATACGCGCCGCCCGCTCGGCAACGTTCAGCTTGCCGCGGGCGATGGCCAGATCGACCACCGCCGTCGCGCGGCCCGATTTCAAAATCGCCAATTGCGCCCCCAAATCCGCCCGCTCATTCTCCAGCGCCGCGCCCGCCGAACTCAGCCGCGAAACCTCCGACTTCAACTGCTCATTTTCGCCGGCCAGGGAGGATTTCTCATTCCCCAGGCTCAACACTTCACCCGCCCTGTCCGTGTGAAGTTTCTGAAGCGCCCCAAGAACCTGAGATTCAGTTGGGCTTTCCGAATTCGCCAAAGCCGCCCCCTGAGCCACCAACCACCCCGCAATCATCTTCATCTCATCTCCTTTATTTAAATCCACCCCCACCCCGCGTTTTCCGGCCTGCCCACTTTGTTCGTTCTGCAGGACATCCTGTCCATCCTGTCCACGCAGTCCACGCAGTCCACTGAGTCCACTTGTTCCAGACTCCTCCGCAATAACCGCCCCCAAAACCCCCGCACTCCGCTCAACTCCGTGACCACCGCAACCTTCTTCAACTCCCTCTCCTCCACTTTGTGGAGGAGAGGGCCGGGGAGAGGAGGCCCCTAATTCTCCACCAACGAACGCCTCAGATTCACTTTTCACTTTGTCTCTTTTTTTTCGATCTGATCCGTGCGATCCGTGGTTCCTTTCAGAAGTCATTCCTCGTTCCCTATCCAGTCCATCCTGTTCATCCTGTCCGTGGCCTCCGTTCTCACTTCCTAATTCTTCATTCTTAATTCCTAATTCCCCAACCGTCGCATTCGCCAAAGACTCCACCCCGCAAATATTCGGATGCGCCGTCAACCCCGCCGACAAAAGCTTAAACGGCCTCGCCAACGTCGCCTCCCCGCGCCGCCCAATCGGCTGCGCAAACCACAACGCGCTCGGATACTTGCAACCCTCCCGCTCCACCGCGTCTGCCCCCGCTGGCGTCAAGACGAAATGCGCCTCAATCCCGCGCCCCGTCTTCCTCAACCGGTCAATCGTCCCAATAATCTCCTTCCTGGAAAAAGCCCCCGCCGTTTCTGGCGCATAATCCTTCAAATCCGGATGCCCCCTATAAACCGGGACCCCCACCATCGCCCTGCGAATGCGCCGGAACAGCGAATTCTCCCGCGACAACAACCGGTCCGCCGATTCATTGTCCAACACCTGGATAAACTTCTCCTCCACCACCCGCCCACTCTTCTTGACAAGCCGCGACTTCGGATGCTCCCCAAACGGCGCAATCAAAGCCCACCCCGCCTCATCCAACCCTTCCCCCTCATTCCCCAAAAAAACATTCTCCGGTAGGGCGGTGCTGCGTCGCCGCCCATTTTTGGTCCCCAAAATCCCCATCATCCCAACCGCATAATCCTTCTCATTCCTCCCATCCTTCATATGATTCCCATAATTCCCATTCCCTTCCCTGCTCCCTCCTGTTAAATTCCCCGTCTTCCCTTCATTCTCTCCGGTCAAATCAGTTCCGTGTGGCCGTTTCCCATTCCCGCAACGCAGTGTGTCTTCCAGAAAAATATTCATGATGGCCTCCCATAAAACCCCGCCGCATCAGCCTGCGGATTCGGCATCTCCCCACTCGCAAACTGAACCACCGCCCCCGGATTCGCCCCCGCCCCAATCGCCTGCCCCATCTCTTCCGGTAGGGCGGAGCTGCTGCTCCGCCCAAATATTTCTTTCTGCGGTTTATCGACCGAATCTGTCTGGCTCACCAATCCAGGAGGAATAACAGTACCTCCGTTTTCGGGTATCTCCATCAATCCATCCGCAGCATTATTCCCATTCCTCTCATTCTTCGCATTATTCCCATTCCGCCCTCCGCTGCCTCCTGTTAAATTCCCTTCCCCCGCTTTCCCTTCGTTTCCTTTGTTCCCTTCTGTAAAATCTCCTCCCACCCCTTTCAAACACTCCTCCCCCGGCCCCGCCGCCTTCCACCGAAACCGCTTATAAACCTCCGCCAAAGAAATCCTCAACCCCATCGGCACCAACGCCTGCAAACTCCTCAAATCCTGTCCCGCTGTATCATCCAGCGGCGGCATGATCGACACCCACGCCTTCGGCTCCTGATTGAACAAATATTTAATCACCGGCCGATCCACCCGCTCATTCAAACACCCCGTCGCCCACGACGCATCCCGCGCCAGAAAAATTCCCGACTCCTCCTTCTGAATGCTCGCCCCCACGATACGATGCCCGGTCCCCGATTCCGCCCCCCGCGAGCTGGTGGCCAGGTCGATCCCCCGGTAACACTTCGCGTATAACCGATCAACCCGGTCCACCAGCGCCTCGAACGGCAGCGCATTCTTCGCCGCATTATCCAGGAACTTCAGCGTCAACCCCTGGCTGTGAATCACCGCCCCATCGTTGGCAATCGCCTCCAACGTCTCCCGCGCCTCCTCCCACGCCGCGTCCCCCTTCTGCGCCTCCGTAATCGCCTCAATGAACCCGCTCCCATACCGCTGGCAAAAAAGAAGCCAGTCCCGCAACTGAAAATGCTTCATCGCAAACGCCATGCTCAACGGGCGCATCCACCCCAGCCCCACGCACGTCAGCCATTCCCCCTGCAAACACGGCTCCCCGTAGACGTCAAATATATGTTTGAGATAAGCCAGGTAGCCCCGTCGCGATTCAAAAAACCAGACAGGGGTATGCCGGAATTCCGCCGTCACCTCGCGCGCCGCCGGATTGTCGATCTGCATCAGGATTTCGTGCGCGCTGTAATAGAAGCTGTGAGCCGTCGCCATCTGATACAGCAACTCGCTCATCCCCCCCGTCGAATCCTGGTCCAGCGCCCGCGTCGTCCGAAGGTTCCTGTAAAAATAATTCAGCGCCTCCGCATGTTTATCCCCAACGAGCGACCCATCCGAAACCACCTGCCACTCCAGCCCCGCCAGGTCCGAATTGCGCTTGTCCGCGTTAAGAGCAAGCTCCCCGTCCCGCTCCATCATCACTTCCCAAATTTTCCCCGCGATACGCAACTCCCCGATCCGAAACGCGTTCAAATTCGCTGAGAGCCACTTCATGTCCAGGTTCGGCATCGGCGAAAACCGCATCCGAATCGCCCACTCAATGCGGCCCTGGTTAAACTGCGAAGTTCCCGTCGGGTTCATCGTTTCCCACCCCTCAACATCTCCGAGTGCGTCATTGCTCTCACGTGGATGAGTTCACCACACCCCCGCCCAAAGACAAAAACCCACCGTCGGAAAATCCTGATAATTCCATTCCCTCCCTCGAAGTTTCCCCCCGATACAAAAAAATAATTCCTAGAAACCCAAATCTCTCCCCCGATGAACCGCCACCCCAATCTGCTCCGAACCGCCTCTCCGCCCGTTATACCACAACAACCACTTCTCCCCGTCAAAAATCGCAAACGGCTTATAACACGCATCCGCATCCCATTCATTCTTCCCCGGAGAAATAATCGGATTCGCCGGCAACCGCTCCCAATCGCTAACCCCATCCCGCGAGCGCGCAATCCCAATCTGCGCATGATCCACATCGCGAAACCCAATGTAGAACATCAAATACCAATCCCCGTCACGAACCACCTGGCACGCCGTCACCTTCGCCTTCTCCCACGCAAATTTCGCGTCTGCCTTAAAAATCGGATTGGACTCGCGCTTGGTCCAGTTCACGCCATCAGGACTCGTCGCATAACCAATCGCATCCGGCTCATAATCCTCGCCTCCCGAGTACCACATTCGGAAAAGTTTTAGCTGTTCGTCCCACAAGATATCAGGACACATCACCGAGGTTTTTTCCCACGGTAGGTCTGCTGATAGCACCGGCTTGCTTGACATCCTGATCCACGTAATCCCGTCCACGCTCGTCGCATAACCAATCGCCGAGCGACCTTTCGCCTGTCCCGTGTACCACATGCGATAAACCCCGTTCTGCCGAATCACCACCGGACGGTTTATGTCATCCTCCCAACCGCTCGCTTTGTTCGGCCCCAAAACAATTATTGGTTTCGACCAATGAAATCCATCTTGACTCTTAACGAGCGCAACGCTTGCCTGTGGCCGCCACGAAAACCACATCCGATAACCGATGCTCTCTTTCAACACAGAAATATCAAAGCAAGTCCCATAATCCCCTCCCAACACCGGACTGCCCGAATACTTCTCCCACCCGCCCGCAGTCGAAACCGCGTCATCCGCCTTTGTCTGCGTGATACAAACACCAAGACAAACAACCGCGATTACCACCATTCTCAAAAAAAAGTTTTTCATAGAAGCTGACTAAGGCTGAAGTTGCGGCAAGAGTTGCGTCGTCAACGCCGCCGCCATCCTATTCTTGTCATAAATAAGCCACCAATCGACCGGGCTTATGTCATGCCCAAATTTCATGAAATGCACACTTCCATCGCTGCATGCCACATTATGCCCACCCCTTTTCGATGGTTTGCCATCGCCGTGCATTCCATGCTGAATCGTATTGGCAAGATTGTCCTGCGCCTGCAAATAATCGACCCAGTAATCGTCTTGCGCATGGGATTTCTCCGAAAACACCGCCGTCTCCGAGGGATGAACGAAGATCGATTCCTTCACGTCGCCAATATTTCCCGTCGTGCCGGAATAACCAAAGACCTCGTCCCACCCATTCGCGATATAGCTGCGCAAAGTTCCATCACCCGGCCCGGTCCCGGCGTAAGTTGCAGGGGTTCCTCTTGCCACATCAGTCGGGCACCAGAGCACATTTGTAACTTTGCTGTACTCATAATAAAGCAAGTTCGACCAATGGTCCGTGTCGCTCTCGGTCGGAAATCTTCCCTTGTTATCTGTGACGTAACTTGTGTTGGCAAGAATGAGTTGTTTCAAATTGCCAAGGCACGTCGTTTGTTGCGCCGAACTTTTCGCACGCGACAGCGCGGGCAACAACATCGCCGCCAGAATTGCAATAATCGCGATGACTACCAACAGCTCAATAAGCGTGAATCCAACAGAATGGTTCTCTGCCTGATTCCTGGCGGAGGCGTGCATGGACTCAATTGATATTCGATTGCCGAAGATTTGGAAAGAGCCGCGTTTCATTCACAACGAACCAAGCGAATGGATCTCGCGGCTGCTTTGCTCTTTTAAATCGAATATTTCTGTGCAAATTATTCCTTAGGATGAAAACTCAATTTTACCTGCTCTGCCGTCGTGCCCTCGTTGTTTGCAGTTTGATTTCCTTTGGGCTGACCGCGCGAAGTCAGTCAGCGGAGAATTTCTACATCTACGTCTCGAACGAACGCTCGGACAACGTCTCCGTCATTGACGGCGCGACTCGAGAGCTTGTCGCCACCATTCCCGTCGGCAAACGCCCGCGAGGTATTCACGTCAGTCCGGACGGCAAGACAGTATATGTCGCCGTCAGCGGCACGCCGCCTGAACCGCCTCCCAAGCTCGACGCCAACGGCAATCCCATTTTTCTAAAAGGCCACGACGACGATGACGATAATAAGGACGCCGACAAATCCGCCGACGGCATCGCAATGATTGACGTCGCGCAGCGCAAGGTCATCGGCAAATTGCCGGGCGGCTCAGACCCCGAACAATTCGCCCTTAGCGCCGACGGCACGCGGTTGTTCATCTCGAACGAAGACGTTGGAACAGCCAGCGTGTTGAATATCGCAAACGGCAAGGTTGAGAAAATTATTCCCGTCCACAAAGAACCGGAAGGCGTCGGCGTCTGCCCCGACGGCAAAATATTTTACGTTACGTGCGAAACTGACGGGGAAATTTTCGCCGTCGACGCCGCCACTTTCAAAGTAATCACGCATTTCAACGTCGGCGGACGCCCGCGTTCAGTCGATTTTCTTCCTGACGGCACCCGGGCGTTCATTCCCTCCGAATCGGTCGGGCAAATTCATGTTATTGACGCAATCAATCACAAGGAACTGGAGACAGTCACATTGCCCAAAGGTTCCCGTCCAATGTGCGTGAAAGTTTCTCCTGATGGCAAAAAAGTCTATGCCGGCGCAGGGCGAGCCGGGACGATTTGCGTCCTGGACGCGGAAACGCACAAGGTGCTTAACACCATCAAGGCCGGAAAACGCCCCTGGGGTATCATCATTTCGCCCGACGGAAAATTTCTCTATTCCGCCAACGGCCCCTCAAACGACATCTCTGTTATTGATCTGGCCACCGAGCAGGAAGTCCAACGCATCAAGGCGGGATCCAGCCCTTGGGGAATCGTGCTTGTGCCAAAGACAATGTAATTGGTTATTCGCCGACGATGAAAGTTTCCTGCGCGGTAATGCTTCGCGTGAACCCGTCCTTGAATGCCTTCGCCCGAATGGTGGTCGAGTTGGCCAAGTGCAGCGGTTGTTGATACAACAAATCTTTTGATCCGGGGATGCTTCCGTCCACAGTATATCGAATTTCCGCAGAAGGATCATCGGCGCTCAGCGTTACATCAATCGGCTTGGGATAATTGCCCGCGGCCAATGAAAAATTCGGCGGGGCAAGCACCGCCCGTCCGCCGAGACTTTCAATCCATTGCCGCAACAGCGCCATCCCGGCGCGGTCCACGGTCTGATGCGCCAATGGCGGCATTTTGATTGGTTCCACCGTGTTCGCGCGCATGTAAAGGAGTGAGCGCCAAATATCATTCGGCGCAACAATGCGCGCGTGATCAATCCCCTCATTAATCAGAACCGTCCCATCAACCAAACCTTGCCGGCGCAGAGGCGTATCAAAGCGGGCGTCAAAGTAAGCCACCGTCCCGCCAGGTCGATGACAATTGGCGCAGTTGACATCCAAAAATGACCGCGCCCGATCTTCGAGAGGGCGGTTCGTATTGTCCAATCCTGCCAAAAAGTTATTTGACGCATAATCCGCCTCCGTTGGCGAAGAATCAAACAGCCCCAAATGGTCCCACTGGCTGAGAATCTCCCGATTGAACTGGCGAGTCTTGACGCCGAGAACTCCTCCGGCCTTGTCCGTGTGACAAGTCCGGCAATCTTCGCGGCTCGGATAATACCAAGTCTGCGTCCGGCTTCCCGAAGCCGTTTGAATCTCAATTTTTTCCGTGAGATTGGTTGTCAAAAGGTCCGCGTCGCTGTTGTCAGCCCGCCACTTGTAAGTCGCTCCATAGACCGACCCGTTCTCCGCACACACCAACAAACGGGTCTCCATCCGCCGTCGCTCCGTCGGTCTCGATTCATTCGTGGCCAATTCAAAATTTTTGACAAAAACTGTCCCGACCGGAAATTTCCATTCGCCGTGCGCCGCGAACCCGATTTTGGAATCGGGCACAGACATCCAGCGCCGCTTGTGCGCGCCGTCCGACCAGAACGACACATTCAACTCATAAGGAATCAATCCGTCGTTGACAGCAAGGTTGCTCGCATTCCGAAACGCTCCCGTTTGCGAGAGAAGTGGGGGCAGAGAACCCTCGGCGCGAGGCGGCATCCGAAGATATGCAGACGGCTTCTTCGGTGATGTGGTTTCCTGATCCTGAAGATTTAATCTAATGGCAGTCTCGAGACCCGCGCAAAAACGGCGAACCGTTTTGGTGACGCCGGGCGCGGGCACATAGTCGTTGCTGCCCGCCGGATATCCAATGAGCGAAACATAGTCGTATTGGTGGGCGCGCGGACGCCTGGGCAAGTCCGTGAGAAACACCACTCCGACGGCGATGGAGTCAGTCACTTTTTTTTCAACAAGATCAGCAGGCCGCGTGAGAACCACGTTTGAATGTGTGAGCCACGAACGGTTGAACGGCGGTTGCAAGAGCGCCGCGTAACCGCTGTCAATAACCAAACCCGTCGGCGTTACTTTAAGAACCCGGCCGCAAATGCGCCGCCTCCCCTCGATGCATTCCGAGCGAACTTTTTCCGCCCGCGGCCCATCCATGTTTTGTGCGGCGGCGGACCAACAAAATCCCCACACCACCAATGCCGCCAAATTGCGGAGCGCAATCCAAATATTTCTTGTTGGCAACCAACTCACTGTGTCTGAAGCACACGATAGAACCGCGCTGAATCACCAGGCGACGCCGGATCGGACAAAACGAACGGAGTCGTCAGCGGCGTGTTCGAACTGACCGACGTCCATTGCGTCAGGTTTGTGCTGACCTGAAGCACGTAATTGGAGCCGGCAGGCCCTGCGAATGTCATCTGGAACAATCCGTTTGTGAACGTTCCAGGGGAAACGAAACTGAGCCCCGGCAAAATGACAAATTGCGCGGTATCCACCACACTATCGACATAGCCCGATTCCCACGCATTCGCGCTCACCGTCGCGCTGCTGCTCAAGGGGAATGGTCCGTTGTAAAGAAACGAATTGGTCGTCGGCAAAGAACCGTCCAGCGTGTAATACATCATCACCCCATTCGTCGGAGGTTGCAGGGTCACACTGACCGATCCCTGGAATGTGCCGCCTGTAGGCATAATCGCAGGTGGCGGCAACGCCGGAGTGCCACCGAGACTGTTGATCCAATCCGCCATCATTTGCACGGCATTAGTGTCAATAAGATTCCTCGCCAAAGGCGGCATCTTAATGGTCGGATCGAGAGAGGCCATTCGGACATAGAGGCTCGATCTCCACACATCGTTCGACGTGACAATATTAACATTGTCGTATCCAAAATTTCCTTTGACCGCCGGTGTGCCGAGAATATTTTGATTGGTCAATGCCGTGTCGTACCGGGCATCGAATGTCGGCCCGGGCCCGTTGGGCTGATGGCATTGCGCGCAATTTGCGTCGAGGTAAGAGCGGGCGCGCTCGACTAATGGAGCGGCGGTGTTGGTCACGGCGGAGAGATGTTCCATTGCCGAAATCGTCGCTTCGTCAAAAGCCGGATTGAAAAGCCCGGTGCGGTTGATGGCGCGAAGTTCATTGTCCGTCACGCCGTTGGGATAAGTCATCGTGTTGTTCAACTGCCGCGCGCTGACGCCGAGGACGTAATTGGCCACAGCCGTATGACACTGCAAGCAATCATTGGGACTCGGATAATACCATGATTGGTTCGTCACTCCGGATGGAGTCGTGATCGGGATTGATTCGGTCATATTGGTCGTCAGCAGATCGGCATCGCTGTAATCGGGACGCCATTTATACGTGACACCATAGACCGCGCCATTCGTGTCGCGAACCAGCAAGCGGGTTTCGAGGCGGCGCAACGAATTGGGATCGCTCTGGTTTGTTTGCAATTCAAACGTCTTGACGAATACCGTTCCCTGCGGGAAAGACCACGTTCCCGTCGAGGCGAATGCGATTTGCTCGTCCGGCGTGTAAGGCGCGCCGGAATTCGGCACGGAGAAATAGCGGACCTTTTGCGCGCCGTCCGACCAGAGGGCGACGTTCGGCGTGTAGGGAATCATGCTTGCGACCGGGGTCATTGACGGCGTGTCCGAGAAAACTCCTGTCAATGATAATTGTGCCGGCAGCGGACCCGCGTAAACCGGGGGCATGTTGAAAAACGCCGGTGTGGCTGGATAATTCGTCAGCCCGTAAGCCAACCCTGTCGAGGCGCTGACATTGATGGAGATGGGACTGGACGTTTTGACCAGGCCAGTCGAATCCCAAGCCACGGCTGTCACTGAATAAGTTCCCGCGGCAAGACCCGTTACAGTGATCGTGTAGGGAAGGTTTGTGACGGAGCCGAGAAGCTGCTTGCCTGAGTAGAATGAAACATTGGTGATGGGATTAAACTGCGCTGCCGCGTCCGCGCTAATCGTGACGCTGGCAGAAGCCGTATGCGTGGATCCAAACGATGGCGCCGTTATTGTGACAGAGGGCGGCGGGTTGCTCACGGGGAAGAGTTGTGATTCGGGAATAGTGACCGACGGACCCGTGGAAGGGCTGCTCCACAACAATTGAGCGATCGCGCCGCCGCCGTTTTGGTAATATTCCATTTCAATATTGTATCGTTGCTGCGCGAGCAGGGGGATTGAGCCGCTCCAGGTCGTTGGCCCCTGGTCCACCCATTCGTTGACGAGCAATTGGCCGTTGACCCAAAGCAGAACGCCGTCGTCGGTTGTTGTTGAAAACGTGTAAGTCTCGTCGAATTGCGGTTCCACCGTCCCTGTCCACCGGACGCAATAGTCGGTCAGGCCGATGGAAGGATCGGGAGCCGTGTTGTCCCAATCAAAGTTAATGGTGGGGTCGGTGCGCGTCAGGGTAGGGGGGGTGTTGAAACCCGACGCAATGAAAGTCCCACTGTCGGTATTCGCCCAATATTGTCCCTTCAAGCCGGTGCCGTTCCCGATTGAGGAACTGTTTAGAAACCCCTCGCTTATGACTGTGCTCGGAACCGCGCCCGCCTCAAAAGCAGCCGCGCTTACAGACCCTGACTTCGAAAGCAAAAACGGTCCTTTGTAAAGCGTTGAGGTGGTTGTCGGCATTGAGCCATCCAATGTGTAATAAATGGCGGCCCCCGCCGTCGTATCGGTGATTGTGACCTGCACCGAATTGGTGAAAATCCCGCCAGCGGGGTGGATTACGGGCTGATCGACAAACTTTGACGCCAAACCGTACACCGTCACCGAATATTGCGCCCCGACGTAAACCTTGCCGTTGGCGACGGTTGGCGTGGTGAACTTCACGGCGTCTCCGGCGGAATCGCGCGACGGAATCGTGTCGCTGGTGTAAAGCTCCTGCGTCAGATTGGCCGCGTTGTAGGCCCGCAAAACGGCGGGAGTCGTCGGAAAGTCTGCGCCGTCATTGGCTAAAGCCCAGACGATGGCATTGCTGGCGCCGTTGGCGGAGATGGTCGCGGTTGCGCCACCCTTGTTGTTGTAAAAATCAGGAGTCTCCACCGGCGTTGTGTTGAACTGCGCGTTTGCTATTGAAAAAGCGCCAAGCTTTCCGTTCATGTCGTACACGTACATCTTATTATTAAAAAATGCGGGTGAGGTATCGCGGTCGCCGCCACTACTGCCGTTGAACTGCTGCACGATGAGGTTCTTGCCAACCGTCCCGTTGAACCGCCCCATGTTGTCCCGGTCAACCAGATAAATCGGCGAAGTCTTGCCACCGCCAACCACGAGATGAGGGTGGTTTGTGCTGCCGGCTGAATCCGGCAAAATAATTGGGGCGCCCGAACCAAGGTCCGAGTCATTGCCGCTCAAATAAACGGCATTGGAAGGCGCGAAATAATCCACCATCGTAAGACCGTTCGAAGTGGAAAGCTTAATCAGGCTCATGGCGTAGTTAGCCGTCTTGGAGATCGCGGAAGTGCCGTTGAAATCGCCGTTTCCAGTCTGAAAATAAAGGTTGCCTTGAGCATCGACGGAAGGCCCGCCGCCACCGTCCCAGAACCCGCCCAAGCCGCCATTCGGTGTGCTGTTAAAAACGCCTGGAGCGATTGAAAAATTCGTCGCGTTGTAACCGAAAAACCAGCCGTGATACGGACCGTTGTCGCCATGCGACGCAAAGGACAAGTAAATCATCCCGTTGAGCAGGGTCATGGCAGGGCGGCAGTGTTCGCGCAACGGATTCCAGAGGACATGCGCCGGATTCTTGCCATCGTTGTCTCCTGTCCCAGACCCTAAGTAGTTGGTGCATTGAATGACCACCGGACTGTTGAGATTGCTGCGTTCCAGGCCGGTGGTGATGTCCAGAGCGTGGAGGCGATGCACGTAAGTCGTTCCTGGCTCCAAAGTTTTCACTTCGACATAAAGCGTCCCGGAAATCGGATCGATCACCGGTGTGCTGGTAATGCCAATTTCCGGCGTAATATCCGCAGTGCTAACGTTCCCGCTTGGAACCGTCGTGACCCCCGTGCCAAGGAAGCTCGTGTGCCAGAGAGGTAAAGCGTTCGAGCCAGTATTGTCGTCAGCGTCGAAGGCATAAATGCTGTCGTGCTCCGTCGCAACGTAAAGCACATTATGCGTTCCTGCCCCGGGAATAATCACGTTGGGCACGAACAACGGCTGCGCATACACCAGACCGTCAACACTATACGCGAACAGTCTTCCGAATGAACTGGTCTTGACGTTTTGCGGCGTAAGAATTGTCTCGTTTGAATTCACGCCGGCGCGCGTGTTGTCGTATTGGTATGTCAGGACAGACGCAATCGTAGAGACGGCGTTGGACGCAAGCGTTGTAAACTGGAGCGACGGCGTGGCCCATGTCGCGCCCACGCCGTTTGCCGCTCTGCATGTGAAATAGTAAGTCGTGTTGGTCGAAAGCGTCTGTACAGTTTCAGCGAATGTGCCGCCTTGAGCACCGACAGAAACCTGATTCGCCCACGCTCCCGCGTTTGTCCCGCCATCCGTCGCGCCGTAATAAAAGGTCACAGTAGTAGGAGCGCCGCCTGTGGAAATAACCTGTCCGTTGAGCGTCGCAACGGTGCCTCCAATCCCAGTCGCAGCGGAGTCAGCCACTTGCGGCAATGTTTGAGTGAAAATAGTGATTGTGGCCTGATTCGTGACAGACCCGTTCGCATTGGCCGCCACGACGGCGACGTTGGTAATGCCTGCCGGAGTTGACGAAATCGAGAACGTCGGATCCGATGCTCCGGCGACCTGCGTTCCGTTGGTGTACCAGCCGTAAGTTATCACGCCGGGTCCGTCGGCCAGAGTGGTGAAATTAGCGGACGAACCGACCGTGGTCGTTGAATCAGCCAGCGGAAGCGTAATGACCGGGAGGCTCGCCGGAGTGTAAACAAGAAAGTCGTCCACGGCGCTGATGCCCGCATCCGCAAACGCCCTCAACGCAGGCCACAGGGCGGCACTCGTCGCAACGCTCCCAGTTGGGTGGCTGACTGCGGATGAGAAAGTGATTAGATTTGTACCAGGCGTCAATCCATCAGTCCCGTAGTCATACAAGGCGCAGCCAGCCGAGAGTGTCCCCGAGCTTGGATCGATGTTTGTGATCCCAAGAACGAATTTATACCAGTGTCCACTCGAAACCGTGACGCTTCCCATAGGACCGACGGTGATGAGGTTGTTATTCGTTCGGAATTGTTCATAGAGACCCCAGGTCGTTGCGCTGCTGGGAATGAACCGGAACGATTCAAAGGCAACCCCCGCATTATTATTGAGACCGTTTGTGGTGGAATTCACCACGCCGAGCTGAACCTTGTCGCCACTGGTTTGACCGTCGGTATAAACCAACATCGACTCAATGATTGCCGCGCCATTCGTAGAAAGGCTCCAACTCGTCCCGTTGAAAGTCGCCGTGGTGTCGTTATTCTGAAAAACTGAGACCCCACCGCCGCCTCCGACCCCATCCGTGCTGTTTTCTTCAAATGAGTAGTTGTTCCCGTTCACGCCCCCCGTATCTTCCCACTGGCTGAAATTGTCGGCGAATTGACCGGGGGTTTCGAAGTTAAGGAATGTTGTTTGGGCGATGCAGGCTGCCGGGCTTAGAGTCAGCCCAAGCAGCAAACACCAACGATACGCAGACGATTTCTTGAACATGGGTTTTACGACTTCCTGACTGATTTAATGCCATCTTGCCGTCGGAATTGCAAAGCAAAACGTTTAGTCGCGCATCTCATTTTTTGGCAGCTTCCTTTCAACGGCCTGAAAGGCCATCTCATTACAGCCAGGGGCAGAGCGAAGCGTCGCCCCTGGATGACCGAACGTATCACTCCAAAGCCCTGTAAGGGCGCTTCAAGAAACGCTCTGTGGTTCCACGACAATATTAATTCGCCCTTTCAGGGCTTGACTCGTTGCCATGAGTGCCCAGGGCGTCGCTCGCTGACTCGCTTTGCCCTGGGCTGAATTGATTCGCCCCCGTTGGGGCAGGCCAAAAAGCGAGATGCGCCCATGGTCATCCGCGCTATGCCGGCTGACGAGGTGATTGACGATATACAAACGGGTTCTCTTCGCGCTCAAGCGCTTGCGACTTGGATGCGCTCTGGATTGATTCAACGAAACTTGTCAACTTTTCGCGATAAGGCGAAAGGCCGCACGCCGGGTCGGTCGCGTTCGGGTCGCCCGCAATCAAAGCGGCCTGACAGCGGCAGCCTCCAAAATCAATTTCGCGCATCTCGCACGTCGAACAAGGCTCTGGCATCCACGCCGTGCCTCGAAATCGGTTGAACGACTCCGATTCGTTCCAAATCCAGGAAAGCGAACGCTCCCGAACATTGTCGAATCGCATGTCTTTTATGGCCGTTGCGGTTGGGCAGGGGAGAACGTCGCCGACGGGATTGACCGTCAAATACCGAGTCCCCCAGCCGTTCATGCACGGTTTCGGACGGTCACTGTAATAATCCGGCGTGACAAACAGAATTTCCATCTTGCCGCGCAACCGTTTCTTTTGGGCGGCGACGACTTCCGTTACTCGGGCGATTTGATCGCGCGTTGGCAGCAATGCCGCCCGATTCTGAAAAGCCCAGCCGTAGTATTGCGTGTTGGCCAATTCGAGCCGTTCGGCCTCCAGTTTTTCGGCCAGCGAAATAATTTGCCCAAGGCGGTCGATATTCCCACGATGCAGCACCACGTTGACCGTCATCGGAAATCCCAGTTCTCTCACGGTTTTTGCGGCTTGTAGCTTTATCGCATGGGCCGATGTCCCCGCAATTTGGTCAGCCAACGGCTGTTCGTCGGCCTGGAAACTGATTTGCACGTTGTCCAACCCGGCTTTGCGCAATTGCGCTGCCCGCTCCCTTTGAAGGCCCACCGCGCTGGTGATCAAATTTGTGTAAAGCCCCGCGCCGTTCGCGTCGGCTACTAATTCCGCCAGGTCAGTGCGACGAAGTGGTTCGCCGCCGGACAAGCCAACGTGCAAGACCCCCAATTTCGCCGCCTCCTCAAAGACCCTTTTCCATTCCGCCGTGGTCAGTTCGCGTCCGCTCGGATAATCGGTCGGGTTGGAGCAATACGGGCAATGCAACGGGCAGCCGTAGGTCAGCTCAGCGAGGAGCAGGTAAGGACGGTAAGTCATTCCGAAACGGCGATCAGCATCCGCTCGCGCAAATGCTCCAGACACTCGCGCACATCGCTTTGAAGCGTCTCAGCGTCGATCTCATAATCATCGGCTAACGCTAGAACAATCGACTGCAATGTCGCGTTTCCCGAACATCGCCGGACAATGTCGTGCGTCGTTTCGTCCAGTTCCAGGACGCCCTCAGGATATAACAAAATCGGTTCGCCCGAAATCGGATCGTCACGAAGCCGAACGCCGCGCGCCAAAGCTGGCCGGGAATGCTGGGTGAGTGCAGTCATTCTTGAATAATTTAACAGAAAACTAAAGCCATAACACTTCAAGGGATTGTTGAGAGCGGCAGAGGGCTGCAAACGGAACAGATAAGATACGCACCGCTCGCGGTGCTGCACTCCAAGACGCTGCCGCGAGTTGCGAAGTTCTTCCGTTGCGCGCGAAGCGTCGTGGAGTGCGGTAGTCCTCTACCGCTTTCGCAAAGTCAAATAGAATTACTCCGTTTTGTATGGCCATACTTTAACTTAAACTGTTCTAAGCATGCGCGCTTTTAATTCGATGGCATCCAGCATGGTCCAAAGCAAATCGCATTTGAACTGAAGCGCGCGCACCGCCGCCTGCTGCATTTCGAGAGTGGCGCAATGTTCCAAAGTCAATTTCAACCCTTCCCCGGAATCGCGCGGCGCTTGCAGGAGCCGGCCTTGGAAATACTCAAGCCCCGCCGCATCCACCCAAGGGTAAAACTTTTTAAACGCCTCCAATCGTTTCGACATCAAATCCGGCGCGAATAATTCCGTCAGCGACGACGCCACCGCGACGGGCCAGGGCTGTGTTCGGGCAAAATTCACGTAAGCATCCACTGCGAAGCGAGCTCCCGGAACAACGTGGTCGTGGCCCAGCAATTCTCTGCGCGAAAGACCGCAGGCTTCTCCCAACCGCAGCCATTTGCCGATGCCGCCTTCATCGCCGCTCGCGCCATCGTGGTCTGCGATGCGGTGCAGCCACAGCCGCCGAACCTCGCGCAGAGGGCAATTGGAAATGATTGCGGCGTCTTTGATCGGAATATTCGCCTGATAATAAAAACGATTCGCCACCCAGGTCTGAATCGCCGGACGGCTTAGCTTGCCGGAATTCATCAGCACATGAAACGGATGCTGGTGGTGATACGACTTTTCGCCAATCTTGCGTAGATTTGCCGTGAATTTTTTGTGCGACCAAGGTTCGTGGCTCATACCTCAAATTCCAATCCATCATACCCAACCGTAACTCCGGCAGCTTCGACCGCCGCTCGTTCTTGAGAATCGGGCGAGAGCGCCGGGTTCGTGTTGTTGATGTGAAGGTAAATCTTATGCCGCGCCGGAAGTTTGCGCAACCGTTCCAAGCTGTCGTCGCGAATCGTCAGATGCCCCATTTCAGCCGCTGTCCGCGCGTTCGGCTTGATGCGCGATAGTTCGTCGTTTGACCAAAATGTCCCGTCAAAAAGTATCGCGTCTGCCGCCTGAGCCGCTTGAGCTAAGTCTTCATTCCACGCGCCCGCATCGGGAGCGACCAGCAATTGTCCGCCGGTTTTCTGATCCAGAAAGCTGTAGGCAACGCTATGCGGGCCGATCCTGGTTGCCGTTTTGTCATACAACGGCGGACCTCCCGGCAATTCAATCGCGCGATACATTACGGACCCAGCTTTTCCATCAATTCCAACCAGTGGGGAATAATCTTTGGACCCCGACTCCATCCAGTCCACGCCGCAGAAAGATTCCAAAACCGCCGAAATATTAAGCCCGTTCGTCAATGAATCACGAACTGCTCTCGTCGCGTAAACCCGAATCCGACTGCCTTCGCGCAACGACAAAAGGCCAATCACATGGTCAAGATCAGCGTTTGTCAGCAGGACACCGGAAACAGGAGAGCTTCGTAAAGAGCCAGAAAGAGAATTCGAGCGAAGGTCTGAAAAGGAGTTAATCTGAACAGGCAAATCCGGCGAAGCATTGACCAAGAACCATCCACCTCGATCATCGCCAATGGCAACGCACGATTGAGTAAGCGGGAGAATCCGCCCAAGTCGGGCGTCACGACAATTGGGACAGGCGCAATTCCACTGAGGCAACCCGCCACCGGCGGCGGCGCCTAAGACACGAACGCGAATAACGGCCCTCCGACAATTACCCGGATGCGACTAAGCAGCATCCACGTAAGCTGTGCATTCACAGCAAACCTGGACGGCGCGAATCTGGGGTTTTCTCCACTGCTTTTTGAGTTTAGTTTTCTTCATAAGCGATTGCAATGAAGGAGTCTTACCTGCCCACCAACAAAAGTCAAGCGACACGATGCGCCCAAACCAAGAAATTCTTTAAACCGCAGATCACACGAAAAAAACGCTAGCAAATCAGATGTGAAAAAATCCCGTGCGCGCATTTCTTCGTGCTATCGCAATGGTTCGTGGATTTTACAGGACTTTTTATTCTCTTCGTTTCCTTACTTACCTTCTGTTCAAAATTTTGGTTCCGTTATTTCCGTTCGCGTATTTCGCGTGGTTCGCGGTTCTTCCATTTTTTGTTTCTGGGGCTTGCGTCACAAATTTGCCTTCGTAAAAGCCTTAATGCACTCGTGAACGGAGGCGAAAAAGTTTTCTTCGCCAATTTCCTTCGCCAGGCCAGTTCGCTCGAGAAGCGCGCGCAAGGGAGGGTTCGCGTGTGCGAATTTCATTTTGATCCCTTTGTTATTCAGCTCGGCGCGCAAGGCGTGGAGAGTCTCCACCGCCGTCACATCAATGTCCGTAATTGCTTGCGCGTCCACGAGGAACCATCGAACTGGCCTTGGGCTGTCCGCGATCAGCTTGTGGACGCGCTCGGCAAAATAACCGCAATTAGAAAAAAGCAGCGGCGCGTAGAATCGATAGGCGAGAAGTCCAGGGACGGTCGCTCCCGGCTTCTCGCCGATGTCATGGAAGCCGTGGCCGGGAATTTCGTGGAGCACGGCGTCGGGCGGATGAGAAATTCGCTTGATCAGCCCAAGAAGCGAAAGCGCCACGCCAAGAAGAATGCCCGTCACCACCCCAGCAGCGAGAACGCCAAGAGTCGTTACCGCCGCGACTGCCGCTGAAGCGGGATAATACCGGTAGATGCGCTTCATCGCGTCGAATTCAACCAAACGCCAGCCGCCGTTAATAAGGATCGCGCCCAGCGCCACGAGCGGCAGGGAGGCCAGCAATGGAGTCAAATATAATAGAAAAAGCGCCGTGCTGCCCGCCATGACGAAGCTCGCCAACTGCGTTTTGCCGCCCGCCGCGTCGTTGACGGCGGTTCGGGATTGGCTGCCGGTGACGGCGAATCCTTGAAAAACGCCGTTGACGAGGTTCGCGACGCCCAACGCGGCCAGTTCCTGGTTGGGCGCGACTTCGTAGCCGTTCCTGGCCGCGAAGGCGCGTGCGAGCAGGACGCCTTCGGTGTAGGCTAGGAACGAAATGCCGATGGCCGCAGGCAGCAGCGCCTCAAGATTGTGCCAATCGAACGAAGGAATTGTCAGGCGCGGCAGTCCGCCTGGAAATTGGCCGACGACCGCCACTCCGCGTTCCGCGAGATTCAGCCAGCGCGATGCGGCAATCGCCACCACGCAGGCGATCAATGCAGAGGGGGCTTTCGGAGCGAATCGGCGCAACGCCAATAACATGGCCAGCAATACAAGACCGAGGATGATGGTCGGGAGCCGGGCCTGATTGATTTTTGCGCATGCTTCGATGAGACGCGGGAAAAAATAGTTGTGCGTCAACGGAACGCCGAGGAACGCGCCGAGTTGAGAGCTCATCAGGATCAGCGCCGCCCCAGTCATGTAGCCGACGAGCACGGGTTTGGAAAGGAAGTCCGCAACTTTGCCGAGGCCGGCGCGGCTCGCCAACAGGAGCAGCAGGCCGCTCAACACGGCAAGAACGGATGCCAGTTCGGCTGCCAGCACGCCATTGTTCCCTGCCAGTGGGCCGACGGCGTTGACGATGAGCAGGCAAATCGCAATGTCCGGCCCGACGATGACCTGCGGCGAACTGCAAAAAAGCGGATAGACCACCAGCGGAACCAGCGCGGCGAACAGGCCGATCTGCGGCGGCATTCCCATAAGGCGCGCGTAGGCGATCACCGAAGGGATCATTACTGCGCAGCCGCTGATTCCGGCAATGATGTCGCCGGCGATCCATTGGCGGCGATAACCACGTAAAAGGAAAAGCCCGGGAAAAACTCGCGACAACGTTGAGACAATTCCAATCAATGCAACCTCAGAACTAAAACCTGCGCTGGAAAGATGTCAATACTTGTGTTTGCCAGCAAATACGTTCAGGAAATTTTTTTTAACCGCGAAATACACAAAATATGCGAAAAGCAGATGAAGAATTCTCCCTTTCGCGTATTTTGCGGTTCTCAGTCTTTTGTTCCGTTTTGAATCTCTCCGCTGCCTCTGGTTTCTCCTGTTAAATTATTGATCCGGCCCCGGTTCATTTGGGGATTGTGTAATAGAAGCGGGCGGGGAACAAAGGGGCGTTGGTGTCGATGAACTGGAGGAGGCCGTTGGTATCGGCGGTGATGGGGCCAAGGTCCTGCCACGTTTGAAGGTTGGTGCTCATCTGCACATCAAAATTCTCCCCAGGCGAACCATAAGTTTGCAGGACGACATTTCCACTCGACTGCTGTTGCAACGTCACCGGCGAATATTTGATCAGGATCATGGAAGTGAAACCGTTGGTTTCAGTTTCATACCCGGCGACATAGACGTTGCCGGAATTATCCACCGCAATGGCGTTACCTGCATTTCCAAGACCTGGCCCCCTATACCGTTGAACCCAGAGTTGATTGCCGTTAGCGTCCAGTTTGAGAGTCGCTATGTCGTATGGCGTGTTCGTTATTGACGACTCTCCGGTGACATAGATATTATTGGCAGAATCAACAGCCAGCGCGAGCGCTGCGCCACCACCATAAGAACTCATCAGATATAGATTAGTCCAAACATAATTCCCGTTCGTGTCGATCTTATACGTTCCAAAAGACGACGGATAACCATCGTGGCCAGTAACTACGACATTCCCCATTGTATCTATTACCAAGCCCGAAGCATAACTGGCTTCGTTTCCCGTTGGATCAAATTGGTACCACCCTGTACTTCCATCAGAATCGATTTTAGATGTTCCGAACAGTGCAGCGAAAACTGGATCACCGTTAAAATCCGAATAGACGTTTCCATAGGAGTCAACGATAAACCCCGCGATTTGCAACCATGGACCGGCACCGATCAACGCACTCTCATTCGATCCCCAGAGGAGGTTTCCTTTGGCGTCATATTTTTTAACCGCTAATTCGTTGTAGGATAAATTCTTGTCACTGTAGTATATTTCGGTTCCTCCCACATAAATATTTGTAAATGAATCAATGGCGATTGCTTCCGACACGCTTCCAAGTCCTTTAAAAGTCTCAGTCTTTGTCCATAAGTTACTCCCAGCCGGATTGAAGCTCATTGTAGTAAACTTACTGGAAACGCCTGTGATATAAATATTCTGCGCTGGATCAACCGCTATCGCCGCCCCATTATACGGAGCTGTCCACAACAAATTCCCGTTGGCATCGAATTTCACGGTCAATGCGCGACCAGTAACGACAATATTGCTGCCGCTATCCACAGCAAAACCTGTTGGTGTCGCGGAAGGAAAATTTGTGGAGTCATACCGCGCCGCCCAAACCTGATTGCCATTCGGCGCATATTTCACGACCACGTATCCTGTATTGGTATTTGCGTTCTGAGAGACGCCCAGTACGTAAATATTTCCCGACGCGTCCAGCGCCATTTTCAGCGCCTGATGGTTGCCGTCGGGAATTCCGTTGTCATATTTCGCCACCCAAGCCTGCTGTATCTGCGCGAACGCCGGAACCGCCCCCATCACAAACAGCAAAAGCGCCAGCAACGACCACGCACTCCGCGGAAGTCTAACGCGACAACAGACGGACGAAATAACCACGGATTGCACGGATGCCACGGATACGGAACCTAAATGGCATTCGTTCCATCCGTGCATTCCGTGTAATCCGTGGTCAAGCCGTTTCATGAAAAGGAGAACTTTCGATTTTGTGAAATCCCTGGATTCATCGTTTTCGCAGAACGCTCGTTCGAAGTGTGTTGGTAAATGATATCAGTCGCAACAATAGTGTTTTCCCTGATTCTTGTCAATAAATCCCACGAAACCGCCGCGGAGCGTTTGGTGCGGCGACTTGTCGCCGCTTTGGCTTTGGCGCATTGAAACCTGAAAAGCAAAGCGGTAGCGAGCTGCCGCACTGCTCCAAGACGCTGGCGCGAGTTACAAAGTCCTCTTATACGCGAAGCAGAACAACCAGCAGCCGTGCTTTCAAGGCGCTTTGCCAGCAGCCTCAGACGCTTGGGTGATCTTCCGAATGTAATCGACTTCTTGCGATTTGTACGGGGTTCCATCCGGATGCAAAATATCGTGAAACCAGAGCGGCGGTTCGTCCGTGTAAGCCTTCGTCCACGAGTCCCACGGAAATATCGTTTGTGTCTTGCCTGAGACGAAGCCCCAATTGCACGCTCCCACATCCTGCTTCTTAAAAATCCCAAGAATTGGGTCAAACGTGCTTCCGGCCGGGCGCGCCATGTATTCGGTGCAAACGATTGGCCGATGGTAATTTCGCAAGCTGGCAATGCAGACATTCACCTCACGCGGCTTTCCGTAATTATGAAACGTAATGACATCCGACTGCAACAATTGGACTTTCTCAAAGTCTTCCAAAACCGCCTTGTTCGCCCAGCGCCCCTGCCAAACTCCTGAACTAACCGGCTGGCTCGGATTCACCTCACGCGCCCATTGGAAAACTTTCCGAAGCAAGACCAGCGTGGTCTGTTTTTTGTTCGGGTCCTCATTTTTGTCATAGGAATTATTGTTCAGATTATCCGGCTCATTGAACAGGTCCCACATTGCGATCCGTTGGTCATCCTTGAAATGTCCAAGCACGCCGACTATATAAACCTTTAATTCATCAAGCCGCTCCGGATGCGAAATGTATTCCCGGCCCGGCGACTGCACCCAGCCGGAATTATGCGTAAACGGTTTCGGCTCGTGCTGTTTTCCCAGTTTGGGATTCGGATCCCAGCACGAATCGAAGAACACAAAGATCGGCTTGATGTGATGTTTGTCCGCGATCTTCAGGAATTGCTCCATCCGGTCCAGAAACCCCGCGCTGTCCTGCGTCCACAAAAGATTGTGCAGGAAAACCCGCGCCGTATTGAAGCCCAAACCTTCCGCGTAGCCCAATTCCCGGTCAATCGTTGTCGGATCAAAACTGTCGGCCTGCCACATTTCCAATTGATTGATGGCGGTGCTCGGAATGAAATTGCACCCCACGAGCCAGCCGACTTTTTGGTGCCACTCCCAGGCTTTTGCTTCAGGCCACGGCTCGTTGGATTGCGCCGAGGCTTTTATTCCTGCGGCGCAAACCAACAAAACGCTCGTCATCAAGAAGCGCAGGATGCGCGACTGTCCCCAGTGTTTCGGTGCGATTCTCACGACTCGACGATTTGATTCCAGTGACTTTTACTTTTTCGCCGCGTCAAAATTGCGGGAAACCTCGGCCCAATTCACGACGTTCCAAATGGCCTTCAAATAATCAGGACGCTTATTTTGGTATTTCAAATAATAAGCGTGTTCCCAAACATCGACGCCAAAAATCGGATGCCCTTCCAAACCTACCAGCGACTTGCCCATCAACGGGCTGTCCTGATTGGCCGTCGAGCCGATTTCCAATTTGCCCCCGTTTACCACGAGCCATGCCCAACCGCTTCCAAATCGCGTCGCCCCTGCGGCCTCGATTTTTTCCTTGAACGATTCAAAGCTGCCGAACGCCGACTTGATCGCGTCCGCCAAGGCTCCGGTGGGCGCGCCGCCGGCTTTCGGTCCGAGAATCTTCCAGAACAGCGAATGATTCGCGTGTCCGCCGCCGTTGTTGCGCACCGCGCCGCGAATATCAGCGGGAACTGCGTCCAGATTGGAAATGAGCTGTTCGACGGTCTTGCCTTCCAGATCGGGTTTGCCGGCGATGGCTTTATTCACATTGGCCACATAAGCGGCGTGATGTTTGTCGTGGTGAATTTCCATCGTCTGCGCGTCGATGTGGGGTTCGAGCGCGTCTTTGGCGTAAGGGAGAGGAGGTAGTTCGTATGCCATATTTTGTGTCCTTCGATTTCCTGATTAACTTGAGTGCTGAGAGTTTACAATTCCGTTGTCTGGACGGTCAATGATCGAAAGCTACCAAATCGGAATTAAAGCGCAAGACGGGCAAACCATTACCAATATTTAATGCGCTAAATTCCGTTGGAAGGCAGGCGCAACGCCATTTCAACCTGCGGGATTTGCGGCAATTGCTTCGCAACCGCGCCGCCGCCAAGCTTCATCAGGCGTTCGCCGCTCGGCAATACCATCCGTTCGTAACTGCCCAATGCGTCGTTATAAGCGCCCGTCGCACGTTCCAATCCGGCGCGAATTTTCTCGAAATGCTCGAAAAATTTTACCACCCGGCTGAAAAGCTCCTGCGCCGTCGCGGAAATTTCCTGCGCATTTTCCGTTTGCGCGTGCTGCTGCCAGCTCACGCTGACCGCCCGCAACAATCCGATCAACGACGCTGGCGTCGCGAGCATAATCTTCCGTTGCGCCGCCCAAACGATCAATTCACGGTCCGATTCCAGCGCCGCGCTGAAAAGGGATTCCGCCGGGAGAAACAATACAACGTGGTCCAGCGCCGCGGGGAATTGCGCGGGGTAATCCTTTTTTGCCAGGTCACGAATTGTTTCCTTGAGGCGCGACGCGTGGGTCGCCAGCGCCTGCGAGCGCGCGACGGGATCAACCGAATCGATGGCGTGAAGAAAATCGAGGTCGGGCACCTTTGCGTCAACGATAATCATCCGGTCGCCCGGCAGCCGCACAATCAGGTCTGGCTTTTTGTCGTCCGATTGCGTTTGCTCCGTGAAATCGCAATGCGGGCTCATCCCCGCCGCTTCGACGACGCGCCGCAGCGTCTCCTCACCCCATCGCCCGCGCGCCTGATTGGAACTGAGCACCTTGCGCAATTGGAAAGTCTCAGTGGAAAGCGCCTGGCTGTTTTGCGCCAGCCCTTCGAGTTGCTTTTTTACTTCGCCCAGCACACTGGCCTGCGAGGTTTCGCTCTGTTGCAGCCGGCGCTGGTAGCTCTCCAGTTGCTCCTTCAACGGCTGCACCAGCGTGGCGATGGATTCCTGCCGCGCAGCCAAATCGCCTTTGGCCGATTCCTGGAATTTCGCGAAAGCTTCGTTCGCCAATTGTAGAAATTGCGGCGCGGTCTGACGCAACGCATCCGCGCTGAGCGCCTTGAAAGCCTCGCGAAGATCAGCCAGCGCTTTGTCCTGGGCTTCCTTGGCGGCGCGAAGATTTTCGGCGTGGGTCGTCCGCGCGTCCTCAAGATTCCGCTCAGCCGCCTGGCGATTTGCCTCGGCGGCGGCGAGGGAGGCGTTGGTTTCGTTGAATTTCGCGCGGCCCGATTCCAGCTCCTGTTCCCGATTGCGAAGTTGCTGGCGCAGTTCTTCCTCCAGCCGCCCATCCGCCTGCGATGCGCTGCGTTTTGTTGACAACCAGCAGGCAATCCATCCCAGCAGTCCGCCGACAACCAGCGCGACTGTTATGGGAACGGTATCCGTCACAAAATCGAATCAGTAATGCGCGATCGCTTCAATCTCAATGGCCGCGCCGCGAGGCAAAGCGGCCACCTGGATCGTCGTGCGGGCCGGAAAGTCGCGGACGAAAAATCGCTCATATGTTTCATTCATGCTGGCGAAATCCGCGAGATTCGTCAAATAAACGGTCGTCTTGACAACGTTCTTGAAGGACAATCCCTGGTCCTGGAGGATAATCCCGATATTTTCCAGGACGCGCTGCGTTTCCGCCCGGATATCCCCCGCAATCAAATGGCCGGATTCCGGCACAAGGGGAATCTGGCCCGCGCAAAATAAAAGATCGCCCACGCGCACGCCGTGACTGTAAGGCCCGCCCGGAGTGGACGCCTGAGATGGTTTGACAATGGTCTTGGTCATATCCGCGAGAGTGTAAACTTTGATGCTCGCCGATTTAAAGTTTTTTCACTCCACCAAATAATTCCAATGTGCGGAGGGTGCTGGATAATTCCATTTGACAGAGCGGGTTTATAGGCGTTTTCGGCGCCCCGTAAGCAATCGAGGTTGCACGCGTTTAAAAAGCGGCAGAGGACTGCCGCACTCCATGACGCTTCGCGACGAAGGGTGAACTCCCCTAATTCGCGTTGGCGTTTTGGAGTGCGGCGTCCTCTGCCACTTTATTATAGAAAAATCTTTCAGCGGCGATTACTGCGCGGGTTTTATGATGACCACGTCTTTGGCGCGATCTGCTGGGATGACGTTCAGACGGGTAACTTTTCCGCTTTCGACGTGGCCTTCAACGGTGGTTTGATACGGGGCGCGCAGTTTGAAATCAGCGATCCAATCGGCGGGCCATGCGGGGAGCAGCGCGATGCGTTTGCCGTCGCATTGCATGAGCATGAGTTGGAGGGTCATCATTCCCGCGCCGCCGTTGTCCATGTCCGGTATCCAATCGCTGTTTTTTGACCAAAACCACGGAAACCGCTGATTGCCGTAGGAAGTGAATTCCTCGATCAGCACTTTTTTCGCCTCGTCTGTCAAAAGTAACAACGCGGCTTCGATGCCGTCCTGTCCCCAGCATTTGGCGAAAGGAAAGAGGCGCGCGGCGAAGGTGTCTTGCGCAAGCTTGATGTTAGGCTTGCCGACGCCGTAGAGACGATATGGAAATACAGTGTACAATTCCGGGTTTTCGTGGTTTTTCGGTTTACCGTATTGTTGGGCGGGAAGGATGGTTGGTTTGCCGTCAGGGTCACTGGCCCCGGAAGGCGGAAGTTTTCCGTGGTAGGTTATTCCAATTGGAAGAGGCGGAAGGTCTTTCAAGACGCGGTTCCACAAGGTTTGGCGGGCGTCGCCGGTGGTGTCTTTTGGCAACGCGAGGAGACGGGGGAGGACGCTCATTAAACCGGCGACGTCGGGCGTGGGATTCACCGCATCTTCCTGATAGGTCTCGATTGATTGCGAAGGTTGCATGAGAATGTCGCCGTCGGGGCCGCGTTTCCAATGCGCGTCGTAATACGTTACAACGGCATCGGCCATCGGGAGGATCGAATTGCGAACGAAATCAATGTCGGCGGAGTAATCGTATTCATCGAGCATCTCAGCAAGAACTTCCATGCCCCCTTGAATGTGGTAGCGCATCCACGGGCTTTCCAATTCCGGGCCGGCGTTGTTCCAGCCCCAATCGTTAAGGTTCGGCAATCCCCAAAAATAAATGGTCTCAATGAACGCGCCGCCCGGGTGTTGGAAATATAACTTGGTGCGATCAAGCGCGAGCGGTAGCGCGCGGAGATACATCCTGAACCATGGCGCGAGGAGGTCGTCGTCACCCGAGGCGAGCAGCGGCCAGTAAATCAACCGAGTGTTTTGGTTCCAATACGAAGCGCCCCAGGCTCGAAAATCGGGGTCATGCTCTTTTTCGGTGGACGATTTTCCTTCGGGAAGATCGTGGCCGACGGTGAAGAGGGAGCCGTTGAACTTGATCGGCTGCGCGCCGCGACCGGCGCAGGCAGTCATGTAGCGCTGGATGGCGTAGCTTTGACTCGCTTTGCGGGCTTCAGGTGTACCGGAAATATCGATCCAGCTTCGATTCCAAAACTGCGACCACCATTGCTCGTGAGCCTTGCGGGCGACGTTTATTTTTATGTCTTCAAACGACGCAGCGAGTTTGGCGGAATCGGCGCGCCAGGTTTCGGGCGAATCGGTTTGCTCTGTCAATGCGCAGAGATCGAGGCGAAGCGTTTTGGTCGCGCGAGCTGATTTGAGCGATTGGTCGCCGTTGTTGACAAGGCTGGAACCGGTCATCGTGATTCCGAAGCAACGATGCAGCAGCGGATCGGGATATTTCGGCAGAAGTGATTCGAGATGCTCGCGTTGGAAAACGAGGGGGTAAATGCTGTTGGTGTTGAAGTGACACCAAGCCACGGAATTTTTTTGCGCGGGAAAAATTGTGTCGGCGGAAAAGTCGAGGCCATCGGGGTTATTTCCAAATTCAAAGAACCCGGCTTGAGAAACGGCCTTGGGATTGAGGTGGTATGGTTTGGCGCGCCAGACTTCGGAAGTCGCCTCGAATTGCGTTGGTTTCTCGGCTTGGACTTCCACGTGGACGACGGGGTGATTGGCATCGACCCAGAGGCGCGCAATGGATTTGCCGGACTGAATCTCGACTTCGCCGGTTTCCAATTTCAGTGTTTGCATCATCGGAGACGCGGCGAAGGGATTGGGAGTTAGTTTGACACGAACGCGGCCCAGCTTAAGCAACTGGCAGTTTTCGCTCCAGGCGTCGGACTTTGCGAGGAGGAGAACGATGTCGCCGTTTTGCTCAGTCCAGACGTTTGCCGCGATGTCGCCGTTGCCGAGGGGCATCGAGTCGTTTTCGTTTGTCCCAAGGGAATTCCATATAACATCGTTGGCCGCGATGAAATGGTTTTCAGATCGATCCTGCGCGGAAGATTGAAAGGTGAACGGAAGAGTCAGAGCGAGAGTTGCGAGGACAATAAGCCTTTTAAAATTGCGCATGTGAAAATAAGAATGCGCGACGAAAGGCTCAAATGAGATCAGGCGCTCCCGCAGGCGGGATAAATATTTCGTCTCGCGAAAAGTCCTGACGCCCCGGCACAAAGATCTCAAAGCCGGCACTTGGACACGGGCTCTTTCGTCGCGCACTTTTAATTTATACGCCCCAAAGAAACCCGCAATCAAAAGTTATTCACAATTGGAGCAATTGTTAAAATGCCCATGCACTCATGCCGGAATGTGATATACCTTCTTGCATGAAGCCGCGCAAACCGAAAGAAAAATTGGCCGCGAAACTCGACCTCTACAAGGTTCACAAGTCTGAATACGTCACGCCAAAAAAGCCTTCAATTGTCCAGACCAGGCCTGCGAAATATTTGACGATTAGCGGCCAGGGAACGCCCGGCGGGGAACGATTCATCGCGTGTATTGCGGCGCTTTATGGGGCGGCATTCACGATCAAGATGAACCATAAATTTTCAGGGATGCAGGACTACGCCGTTTGCAAACTTGAATGCCGATGGTTTTTCGGCGGCGACCCGGCTGAAATTCCACGGGCGAAATGGAAATGGACTTTAATGATACGCACACCGGATTTTATTTCGGGAAAAGACCTGGTGGCCGCAGTGGAAAAATCGCTCAAGAAAGGCAAGGCGCAGGAGATTAAGGAAGTGCGGCTGGAAAAAATTGACGAGGGGCGGTGCATTCAAATGTTGCACGTCGGCCCGTACGAGAAGGAATGCGAGTCGATGGCGTTAATGCGCGAATTCGCAACAGCCAACGGACTAAAGTTCGACGGGCCATTTCATGAGATTTACCTTTCTGACCCGCGCCGCGTACCGGCTGCCTGTTTGAAAACCATCCTGCGTCAAGGCGCGGTCAAAATGTGAATTCCAAATCCAAACTGGATAATTTCCGAAACCAAATGGCGTTCGAGGTTACGGCGCTCCGACGGTGAACCAGGCTCGGCTGTGCGCGGGGACGTTCACGGTGACTTCGGCGGAATAATCGCGGGCAAGGGTTACATTTTCCGAGCGCCCATCCGGCCAGGCGATCACCGCTTTGTCGGTCAGGCCGGTGTAATACAGTGGAAGGTGAATCTTGCGTTGGATCGGTTCGGTGAGTGGGTTGTAAATCATCGCGAGGCCGCGTTCGGGCAACGAGGGATTTACGTGGAGCCAGCCGTCCCAATCGCGTCCATCGGCGCGGCGAAGATGAATCAGATCACTGTCAAGAATTGAGCGATGAGATTTGTAAAAATCAACCCACTTTTTCACGACGGCGCGGGTTTCGTCTGTGTCGTACAAACGCGGGCCGCGATAACATGCCTGAACGCCTGCTCCAAAAAGATTCGCGAGGCGCGTTTCGTAATGTTCCAGATGGTCTTTCAAAGGTTCGATCGTCGCCGCAGCACCACCGCCGTGATATTCCGTCAGCGGCACAAACATCCAGCCCATGCTGGGGGCCTTTTCCCAAGTGCCGTCGAAAATATTTTGACGTTCGATGATTTCCTGCTGCTCGCGCGGGAGCGACCAGTTTGATTCGCGGTAGCCCATGCCAGTCTTGCTTGAGCCGGCTGTGAAATACCAATCGGGGACGTTGAGGTAGATTCCGCGCGCGCGGCACCACTGGTAGAAATCTGTGATGATCTTCCATTGCTTCCATTGAGAGTCAAGAAGACCTTTGTGGCCGGGATGAACTGTTGAAGCGCAGACGTCCCCGGGGTAGGAGCCGTCGTTTTCCAAAACTTCACAGCCGGTTTTTTCGTAGAATTGCCGGAGCTTGCGAAAATAATTTTCTCCCCAAACGCTGCCGAGGCAGGGCGAAGAGCCAAAGCGCATTCCGCCAGGTTTGCCAGTGGCGGGATTGATCGCGTCGTTGGCATCGTCGATGGAACGGCTCGCCAGCAAAGAATAACCGCCGAGAGCGATTCCCTTGGAGTGGCCGTAATCGGCAAGAGCCTTCAAACCGGCGAGGTATTCGGGCTTTTCGTTTTCGATGTCGAAGCCGCTCCCGAACGTCAAGATGACCATTTCAAAACCGACGTCGGCGCACTGATCGATGGCGGTTCTCACCGCTTCCGGTTCGGCGCTGCGAACGTGCATCAAGATGGGATTTTCCTGGGTCCACGGAGCGAGCGCGCGATAGGCGTGTCGAAACGCCAATCCGCGGCGTTCGCGGTCGGTGTTGTCGTGGACCAATTCAAAAATGCGGAACGAATCAAAACTTTCGCCCGGCTTGATTTCCGCATTCGGACCGATCGTTGGAGAACATTGCAAGAGGCAGGGAGTTTCGAGATTATAATTGACCTGAGTTTCGTAACTCGGATCGTTTGTCCAGTGGACTGCAGGGGCGTCGGCGGTCGCGCTCATCATTCCACCGAAGGAATAATCGCTAAAGGCGTCGAGCGCGCGAAGGCTGCCTCGAAAATTGGTGCCGGAACCGTCAACGATGGATTCGTCTTCGACACATGCAAGTTGCTCGACGGTCATGGAATCGAGCATTACCGTTTTGTCGCCTGTGTTGCGGACGACGAGCCATTTGGTAATCACGGGCATCCCATCGTAAAGTTCGTAATGCACTTCGATTTTTACTGAAGGGGCATTCGCGGGCGGATCAAACAAAAGCGTCAACGCGACGCCGGGCGGGGGCCACGGTGTGTCGCGCGAAAGCCATTCTTTGCGTTGACGCCAATCAAAACGAGCCTCGGTTTTTCCGACTGTCAGGCTGGCGAAGTGGAACGCGGATGGATTGGCTTTCATTTGATCCAGCCACGCAGGAATCAGATAATTTTGAACCGGTTGGCCAACAAGTCCACCAACGTTAAACTTTTTTCCATCAAGCGAAACATGTGCCTCCGGTTTCACTGAACGCAGAATCGGCGTGCTTGTGGTCAGATTGTCCAAAGCGATGGTCACGGCGTTTGGGGAAAGCTTGAACTGACGGCGGATCAGGCCGTTTTCGATAGCGACATCGCCAGCGGAGTTGGTCGTGATGATCGCGCGAAAAGGGGAGGGATCGATCAGCCAATCGGCGGCACGGGTTTGCGTTTGAAAAGTGAATGTGAGCGCCAGGATTGCGATGGTTTTCAGGGGGCTGATTGGAGATTTCATCATTTGTTGGCGTAGAACAGTAAATTTTATTTGACCAGAGATACTTGGTAAAAGGCCGCGCTTGTTGTCGGCGGAGTGATTTCCCACCGCGCCTGGGAGCCGGTGGCAACGACTGTGCCGACTATTTGGTATGGCCCTGTGAGTTCGGTTGCGGAGAGGATATTGTACGAGCGACCGGGAAGCGCGGGCCAACTTAAAGTCAGAGGCGATCCTCCGACGGCAACTTGCAACGCCGGGAGTTGTTCCCAGATCGTTTGAGTTTTGTATTGGTTGCCGACGGAATCGGTGATTACGGCGTAAAATGGATGAAGGCCGATTCCGAGCGTTGAGGCGGATGCAGTGAGTTGGGCTGTTGGTTGATTGGTCAGCACTGCGATTGAACCGCCAGTACTGAATAACTCGATCCGCGATGTGTTCGGAGAGCTGGCGGCTACGTCGAAAAGCAAATTGCCGTTCGCGTCAGCGCCTGTTTCAGAAATAGTTGCGGAGAGGGGCGTGTTGCGAAATTGAACGATTTCCGTCGCGCGCGCCTGCGTTCGAACGCTGGTGCCTTCATAAGCAACGGCAGCCAATTCATGGAATCCATCAGCAAATTTTGTTGTGTCCAACGTAAACGGCGTCGAGAACGAATTAGAGCCGCAGCTCAAATAAATCTGAGCGCGCGGTTGCAAATCCAGCACATTATCCGTCAGGGGATACATGCCTGGTGGAAATGCGGAGAGATCGGGGGAGCCGGAAAAAGCAGTTTCAATCTGGGCCGCGGGCCATCCAGGAGTATTGGCGTAAATTATAAATCCTGTGAAGTCGTTCGTTGCCGAGAGAAAATCGGCAGCGGTGACGCCGTCAGCAGATTGGAAATCGGGATCGCCATTGATTTGATCCATCAGTGGTTGCAGAAAATTATAAATGAGTTGCCCAAACACCTCGTTCGTGACAGCGAACGTTTCCAGAAAGCCGTTCGTTTTGATGATTGTCAATTGCAGCCAATCGCCGACCTCGACGCCATTGGTGCATTCCACAAAGTGATAACCGAGCGCTGTGCTATCGAGAAAGGTCGGCATTGCCGTTGCAGCGTAAGTCGTTAGAGCAGCCGCAGAACCGATAGATGCCCCAGCCTGGACGGAAATGTCGCTGCCTAAGTTCGTCACATTCAGCGAACGCAACACAAGGCGGTCTCCGACGGCTTCAGCTTCCACGCCGGTAAAATTTGTTTCGGCTGTCAGCGCGGAAGCCAGACCAAGCGCGGTGGAGGCGAGCGAATCGCCGTTGGTGACGGTGTAGCTCGCGGTAATGCCGTCGATGGTCGCAAAAACCACGTTTCCCTGGCTCGGTGGAAGGTTTGTAATTGTTTGCGTGAAAGTGCCGTCAACAAATAAGTCGAGTTGAGACAAAGGAAGATTGGCGTCCGCCGATGAAACCGAAACGTCCAAAGTGGCCGAACCACTTAGCACGCTTTCGTTCCCGGGAGAATTCCATGCCACGGAACCCGGTCGCGCGAAGGGCGCCGAGAGCGGTTCGCCGACGAGCAATCCTTGGAAAGGATCCGCCACGCTTTGGTAATAACTTTCCGCAATGCAAAATCCCCGATTCTGGAAAAAATAGACCATCGGATCAGGGAACTTGTAGGTATAATTGCACGGCTCGACTACCGTTCCGTAGGAAGCTGTGGCGCCCGAATCCATGAATTCCAGAAGCGAGGTCTGTCCTGATGCCTCGAAAAGTATTCCAGCAAAGGAGGTCAAACTGTCCGCAATTGCGCCGGGCACGAAAATGTCGCCTTGTAATGTAAAAGAGGCCAACCCGGTCTCCACCCCCAGAGCGTCAGGAAAGTCGGGTGAGTCCGCGTTAGTTCTTATCACCGCAAAGTCACTTCGGGCGCGGCATTCCTGCACCGCATTGTCAAACGCAAGAAATCTTATATTACGCACCGTGTCGTACGTTTTTTCCAAATAGACTGTTTGCGAAGGAAACGAACCGTCGCCGGCGACGCCGCGCGCCAGGGTGGCTTCGGCCTGGCCCAGGCTGTTATCAGTGAGCATCATCGCAAGAAAGGAATTTGTCACAGCCGTATCAGGTTGGGCGAGGTTGAAAGGCAACTCGGAAAAAGAGTAGGTGTTTGTGGCGTCATCGGGCAATGAGCAGGTGTCGGGAAGGTTTGGGCCGGCATTGGTGGTATTAAATTTGAATCCGTAAAAAAGGGTTGAGGTTGTGCTGTTCTCGCTATCTCCATTAATCACCCGATACGGAATATCCATCGAGAGCAGGACTATCTCAGCCTGATTGGTGAGGCCGCGCGCCGCGATCATGTTCAACAGCGGGTTGAGGAGAAAATTTTGAAAGTCGTCCTGCTGCCAGGAAATGTTGCCGTTGGTCCAGCCGGTCATGCGGAATAGATTTTGAGGCGGCACACCACGTTGCTCGCAATAATCATTGCCCAACTGAACGGAATTGCTGCTGTTTTGGTTCACGACTACAATGACGTTCAGCCCGCTTTCGCCCGCCCAGACGCGCGGCGTAACAGCAGACAAAAGTATGACGAGCCCTACAAAACAAAGCCGGAACACAATATTCTATTGAACTGCGAAACTGGGAGCAAATCCAGACAATCGTTAAATGGGATAACGTTCAAAACAGGCAAGAATTAGCGGAAATTTCACATTTTTGGGTGCGTTGTGTCAAAAGAATGATATTTTCGATCATGTCCCGGATGACTGTGACGGATTCCCAAAAGGAACTATCATAAACGCGATGTAACCGCGTCGGCTCCGGGCAAAATTTCATTGGAATGCATGTGCAAATGCTTCCGCTTTAACGGCTGGAAAAAAACGACCGAATGAAAAATGACAACAATTTGCAAATACAAACCTGTCAAAGGGTTGCGCATATACAATTTGAAGGCGTAATCTTTTAGGTTTACTTTCTGTGAAATTGGTCGATTATAAACAGGGACGAGCCATTAGGATTGTGTTTATGGATTGCGGCCAAGATAAGTATGATGTGGAGCCGTTTCTGGCCAATCTCGAAGTGTCTAGGCCGAATGACTATAACCAATTGATCGCCTTACTCGACCGAGCGACTGAATACGGGATCATCCCAAATGCCCAAAAAACCAAACGGCTTCATGGCGATCATGCAAAGCACTTGTGGGAATTTTGTGCCAAGGGGGGAGCGCGAATTTTTTGGTTTTTGGATGAACAGAATAAAACGATAGTCGTCTGTACACACGGTTTTTTGGCCCGAAATCAGCACGATCATAAAAATGACATCAGAAAAGCCCAAGAGCGAAAGCAACTATATTATGAGTACCGGCGACAGCAACAGCTTAGCGGCAAACGTACCGGTTGAGCGAAGTGTGGCGCTTCAGCGACGACTAGCCGATACTAGGCTTACGCTGGGGTATCAAACGGCTTATTTTAAGGAGACATTTTCCGACGAGCTATGGCAAGCAATGGAACACCGTGGATTGACGCAGGCGGACTTTGCGGAAAAGGCCAGTGTTCCAAAGCAATTTCTCACAAAGGTTTTTCGAGGGGGGAATTGCACTTGCGATACGATTGTTAAATTGGCTTATGCGTTGAATTATAAAGCCCACATTCATTTAACGCCGAACGACGTTGGATGCGAGTGGATTCATCGGATACAAGATTGTACCGCGTTTAATCGCCCGTTAGAATCATACAATTTCTATTGGGGGCATTATACAGGCGTTGTAGATTTAGAAAAACAGGTCAAACATGCAACTGTCCTCGTTAATTCTTAAAGGGTACATTATCACCAATCTGTCGATAAAGGCTCAGGTGCCTGAATCGATGGAACAGGCTGCTAAAGCGATTGCCAGCAGCACAGCAAACTTGACCACAAAGGTCGGGCTTGCCAAAAATGACCAAAACCAGCGGCAATGGAAAGTCTCGTTGCAAGTCATTTCTGAGGCAACAGACTCTTCTGAATTCTGTCCATATAGAATTGATATTGAATTGCTTGGAATATTTGAGGTGGCAAGCAATGTAGAGGAATCAAAGATTCAGGAACTTGTTTCAGTTAATGCCCCATCATTACTATTTGGAGCGGCTAGAGAATTGGTGTTGCTCATAACAGGAAGGGGTCCATTGCCTCCTGTTACACTTCCATGCGCTGTTTTTACAGATACGCTTAAGAATTCTAAGGAAACCAAAAAGAAGTCAAATGTGGCCCATCTCGTCAGAGGATGAGATTATTTCAAGTTAGGACACCGACGGTTATTCAGGGCAGACGCATCTAAATAAGCCGGGCAGCTAGGCAATTTTTGCCTTGTACTTTACAGGGATATGTTTAAATAGCGTGGGATGCAAAAGCATCCTAAACTGAGTCTCATCGAACATTTTGAAAATCTGCCTGACCCAC
>DASXZW010000123.1:0-50996 GCA_036501665.1 Verrucomicrobiia bacterium | reverse complement strand
CCAGCGCTGATTTTAGCAGGTCGCAAATTTTTTGTCGCGGCACAGTTATTCACCGTCGACTGCGGGGAGCTCTTCCTTCGGGCTCTCCTTGCCACCGGATGAATAACTGTGGAAACCGTATCAGACGCAGAGGGCGCAGAGAAAAGCAGATTGAAAAAATTTCCCTCTGTGTCCTCTGTGCCTCTGCGCGAGAAAATTCCGCTCTTCCAATGTCTGCGGGCGCTGTGACTTAAGTAAATCGTCAGGACATTCCGCGCATTTTTTTCAGCGAGGCGAGGCAACGCTGCACGGTTTCAAATTCCGAGTAGCGGCTGCCTTCCTGTTCGACGAGGTAATACTCGACGCCTCCCACGGCTTCAGCCGCCGCCATGATTTCCTTCCACGGACATGTGCCTTCGCCGAAAAGCACTTCGTAGGAACCGCTCGGCGACCAATCCTTGAGATGCAGACTGTGAATTCGGCCCGGGTTGGCGTTGATCCAAGCGACCGGGTCCTGGCCGGCTTTCACGCAAGTGCCGACATCGAGTTGGAGCACAAACTCCTTCGGCGTGCTGGCTGCGAGGACATCCATGATTCGCTTGTCGCCATCAAGCAGTGCCCACTCGGCGTCGTGATTGTGGAAACCGGCGGACAGTCCGTGCGGCTTCAATTTTTCCACGGCGTCCGTCAGTTGTTCGCCGAGATGTTTCCAGCCGTCGAGGCCTTTGGGGTTGGGTGCGCTCGCGAGAACGAGAGTTCTTGTGCCGAGAATTTGATTCAACTCGATTGCTTTGCCCATTCCATCGGGCGTGAATGAAGTGAAGGAATTGTGCGTGGAATAACAGCGGATGTTCAGGTCGTCCATCAACGCCCGCACTTCCTTGGCGTAAGGCAGCGACCAACCGTAGTAAGGCGCGTAAAACTCGACGACTTCGTAGCCATCGCCTGCGACGGTCTTCAGGGTTTTCGGCAAGTCGCGGGCCATTTCATCACGCACGGAATACAATTCCAGGCCGAGCGGAATTTTCTTTGGCGCGGCATCCTCGGCCTTGACGGCAATTGGCGCTTGCGTCAGCAATGCGGCGGGAATGGCCGCGGACACTGCGAGAAAATTTCGTCGGGAGAGGGAACCGGAAGAATTGGATTCGTTGGCGTTCATAGGGTTGATGTTGTGTAAACGGAAGCTGCGTCGCAAGCGCATTGTGAACCCTGCGGAATTTAACCACGGATTGCACGGATAACGCGGATTGGAATTGTTCCATGATCGTGAGCCGCAAATTCACGAACGCATCACGCGCTTGCAAATGGGCCAGGTTTTGCCCTAAATCACGTCAAAACATGAACCCTTCATTATCGAAGTTGTCCGTAATTCTCGCGCTTTCCGTTGTTTCCGCAGTCGCGCAGGAGGCGACGCTCACCATTGACGTTGACCAACCCACAGGAAAAGTCAGCCCGATTCATTACGGTTTGATGACGGAGGAAATCAATCATTCCTATGACGGCGGGCTTTACGCGGAACTCGTGCAAAACCGCGCTTTCCTCGACAAAGCCGAGCCGGTCCACTGGTCGGTTGTTCAACGATTTGGCGGCGCGGCAACAATGGCCATTGACCACGAGTCGCCCCTCAGCGATGTCCTGACCAACAGCCTCAAGCTCCAAGTTACGTCGGCGTCGGAAGTGGCTCCGGCGGGGATTGCGAATGACGGTTATTGGGGCATTCCTGTCAAACCGAATACGAAATATCGCGCCTCGTTTTATGCCAGGGGCGGCGCGGATTTCAGGGGGCCGGTCAGGGTCGCGATTGAAAGCGAGGACGGCGCGATAATTTATGCGGAGGCAAAAGTCCTTCGCCTCAGCAAGGATTGGAAACAGCACACGGTCGCTTTGAAAACCGGCGATGTTGCTCCGACGACGAAAGCGAAACTCGTTTTGACAGTCGCGCACAAGGGAACGGTCTGGTTCGATTTGGTTTCACTTTTTCCGCCGACCTTCAACAACCGGCCCAACGGCACGCGCGTC
Organism: Verrucomicrobiia bacterium; assembly: GCA_036501665.1. Taxonomy (GTDB): domain Bacteria; phylum Verrucomicrobiota; class Verrucomicrobiia; order Limisphaerales; family Palsa-1400; genus DATAUD01. The sequence goes on along the minus strand of DASXZW010000123.1, from coordinate 48,998 downwards.
GATATCATGGAGACGCTTGCGGGGATGAAACCGTCGTTCCTCCGTTTTCCCGGCGGCAATTTCCTTGAAGGCGACACGCTGGAAACTCGGTTTGACTGGAAGAAGACCATTGGGCCGCTCACGGAACGTCCCGGCCATGCGGGTTGCTGGGGGTATCGGTCGAGCGATGGTTTTGGACTCCTCGAATTTCTTGAGTGGTGCGAAGACCTGAAAATGCAGCCGGTGCTGGCAGTCTATGCCGGGTATAATTTGAAGCACACGCATGTTGAACCCGGCGCGGCGCTTCAACCTTACGTGCAGGAAGCGTTGGAAGAAATTGAATATGTCACCGGCGACACCTCCACAAAATGGGGCGCAGTGCGCGCCAAAAACGGGCATCGCGCCCCGTTCAAGCTGACTTATGTCGAGATCGGGAATGAAGATTGGTTTGACAGCGCGGGAAGTTACGACGCGCGTTTCGCGCAATTTTACGATGCGATCAAAGCCAAATATCCGGCGCTCCAGTGTATTTCCACCATCGGCAATGAGCATAAGCCCGATGAAATGGTCCACAGCCGCAAGCCGGACGTGCTGGACGAACATTATTATTCCGCCGCGAAAACGTACGATGAAGATTCCCCGACGCATTGGGACAAATACGATCCGAACGGCCCGAAAATTTTTGTCGGTGAATGGGCGGCTTACGAGGCGCGGAAACCGTGGGAATCTCCTTCAGGCAAACTGCCGCCCACGGCGAACCTGAAAGCCGGCCTGGCGGACGCCGCGTGGATGGCGGCGATGGAACGGCACTCCGACTTGATCGTGATGGAGTGCTACGCGCCGCTGCTCGTCAACGTCAACCCCGGCGCGCGCCAATGGCGGCCGGACCTGATCGGTTACGACGGACTCACGACTTACGGCTCGCCAAGTTACTACGCGATCAGCATGTTCAGCAGGAACGTCGGCGATACCATGCTTAAGGCAACCCCGTCTGATCCCGCGCTCCATTACAGCGCGACGAAGGACAGCAAGACCGGCGAAGTTATCCTGAAAATTGTCAATACAAAATCCACGCCCAAGCAACTCGTAATGACGTTCCACGGCGCAACCTTCGCGCCCGAGGGAACCGCATTCACCCTTTCCGGCGCAAACGACGAGGAGACCAATTCCATCGACGACCCGAAACATATCGTTCCAACGAAATCAACCGTGGACAAAGTTTCCTCAGATATGAATTACACATTTGCACCGTACTCAGTCACGGTGCTGCGACTGAAGACTATTCCGTGACTGGAATCCAGGCCAAATGCCAGAGGTCGAGTTGTTAGCGCACTGAAGCTTTTAAATATCAGACGTGAAAAGCATGGCGACCATGACACATAAAACTGATTTCTTTGCAGGTCTGCTCAAAGCCAGCCGCAAACTCAAAATGGATCACGATGAGGCGATCGAAGATTCGCCAGAGAGCGCGGTCCAAGTCCGGTCCACCACGGCAGATTTTCTTGAACGTTATGCGGCGTTCAACGAGATCGGTCAGGAGATGGCAGTGAACTCCTACATAAAGACCATTGTCCATTATGTGAACGACATTAAGGTATTCATCGCCACCGGCAAATATCCGCTGGAGATCGATCCGAAGCAAATGGAGCTTGGCCGTATTGATTACGACCTGTTCCTCATTCTGACAATACTAGTGACACGGCACCGATGCGCCATCATGGAAGAGATCATGAAGACGTCCGCCCCCGGAAAACCTTTGGTTATTGGCGTTGGCTCGGGTGTCGAGCTGAATTTCATCCAGGCGGCGGAAAGTGGAGACGCCTACGATCTCTACATCAATCCTTTCGCCCGCGAGGCGTTTCCCCGCTGGAATTTTCATCAGAAGTGGTATCACCCTGGTGAAAATCGTTACGGTGCGGTTTATGCCATCGAGCTTTTGGAGCACCTGGCCGAGCCGTACCAGTTTATAACTGACTGCCACCGATCTCTCGCGCCCGGCGGGCGGTTCATCGCCACCACCGCTTGCGATGTGCCGCAGTTCGACCATCGTTACAATTTCGTTTCCGACGAAGACTTTGAGGAGCGAGTGTCCAGGTTGGGCTTCGAGCTGGAAGCAAAGCGCACCATCCCTCACGATTACGCTCAAACAAACCTCAAACCGCGCAACGTGTTTTATGTTTTTCGCAGGAATGCCGAATGAATCCGAGGCGAAACATTCCAAAAATGAAAAAGTGAAAATGTTTAACGCGATTAGATTCGTAACGTGCCGGTTTTGTGAGGCAACAGCTTACTTCGCAAGGAGTTTCCGAATAGTCTTTTTATTGGTTTCGTTGCCGTTTGGGCTTTACGCTCAAATCCAGACCGGAGCTGGTGACGGATTTGAATATATATTAAATCCCGATAACACGAACACGATCGAGATTTTTAGACAAAGCTTCTCCCTTTTTCTTTGCGTACAGTCTGGCCGCGAATCCGATTGCGGAAATTAATAGCGGGGCTGCCATACAAGAAGCGGTGGAATCCCATGTCCTTCCTTCAATTAAATCAGGCGCAACCATCCGAATCATCCCCACTCCGAAAGGGACGACTATCGCGATGGCAAAGAAAACGACCATAAAAACATGACCTATGCCCCACACCGTAGCCAAAAACTGGCTTCTCTCTCGAAGTGCTGAATAATCCGGATGACTGAATGGCGTCGCTTTCAAGCGCATAAACCTTTCAGTTTGTTTTTATACCGAAAAGCCACCTGATTGAATTCCAAAATCGTCTTAAGATTGTAATCAAAACCGAACTGCAGTTTCTAGGTTACAGCCTGGAAGTCAATAAAGCCGCGTTGAGGGTCGGTGCCGATTAGGCGGACGTGGATTTTTTGGCCGACGTCCAAGCCTTTTTCGCCTCGGATGATTCGGCCTTCGGCGGGGACCTTTAACAGGCGCACGAACGTTCCCTTGGGCGAAACGCCGGTGACGATGGCGTCAAAAGTTTCGCCGACTTTCGGGGCGAGCATCAACGCGGCGGCGACTTTTTTCATGAATCGTTCCACATGTCGCGCGGCGGCTTCGCGTTCGGTGCAATGGGCCGCGATTTCCGTTAACTCACTCTCCGAATACGGCGGCGGCCTCTTGTTCATCGCGGCCTTCAAAAGCCGTTGCATCACAAGGTCCGCATACCGGCGATTCGGCGCAGTTGAGTGCGTATAATCCTCAACGGCCAGGCCGAAATGGCCTTCGTGTTCGGTGCCCGGATGCTCCGCGACATACTCTCCCGGCCCGAGGGATTTCAGGATCGCGAGCGAAATTTCCGGAAAATGTTCGGGATCGCTTTCCTTCTGCGAGGCCAGGAAGTCGCTCAACGATTTGGGATCGGGCGTGGTTGGCAGTTTCGTCCCATGCTCGGCTGCAATCGCCTGGATGCGGTCCCATCGCTTCGGTGTGCGAACGATGCGCCGGACAGCGGGAGAATTCTTCGCTCGCAGAAACCGAGCCATCGCGACATTGGCGGCCACCATGAAACTTTCGATGATCTCGCGCGCGGGAGTTTGCTGCGTCACGTCGAACCCGTGTATCGTATCATTGACAACAATAGGGACGGCGTCCCTCGAATCAAATTCCAGCGCGCCGTTTTCCTTGCGAAAGGCTTTCAAGCGCTGGCTGGCTTCCTGTTGCAACGTCAATTGCTGGAGCAAATCGGCTGGCAAACCGGATTGAGCAGGCGACTTCAGGCATTTGGCCACTTGATCGTAATTGAGCTTCGCCTTGTTGCGCAAAACCGCGACGCGCACGTCCGCGCAAACCACTTCGCCGCTGTCGCTGACGACAAATTCCATGACGACCGCGCTTCGATCCGCGTCCTGTTTGAGCGACGTCAAATCCGTCGAAAGGCGTTCCGGTAGCATCGGAAAAACCGGGCCGCCCGTGTAAACAGAAGTGGCGTTGGCGCGCGCGTGAGTGTCGGTCTCGGAATGGCAGGCCACAACGGCATCGACATCCGCAATGCCGACGAGCACGCGGATTTTTCCATCGGGAAGTTTTTCCGCCCACTCCACCTGGTCGAGGTCGCGCGATTCCGTGTTGTCAATCGAAGACCACAGCAGCGAACGAAGATCGCTCATGGAAGCATCAGCGCTTTGAACGGGAGCGGGCTGCATGACTGCAACCTCGGAAGTCACTTTTGGTGGAAAGTCGGGCTGAAAACCTTCGCGAATCACTTCCTCACGCGCGATGCGATTGAAGTCGAATTTTCCTGAGTGCGGAGTGGTCAACATAAATTGGTCTTGGAACTCGGATTCGTTTTACAGCGCGAGAGCCTTGTCGATTCTTGCGAGCACCTTGTCTTTGCCGAGGATTTCCAAAAGGTGATAAAGGCTCGGGCCGGAAGCGTTCCCAGTGCAAGCGAGGCGAGTTGGATGAACCAGCGGCCCCGCCTTGATGCCCAACTCAGCGGCGACGGCCTTGAGCGTTTTTTCGACGCTGGCCGCGGTGAAGTCCGGCGATTGCGCGAAAGCATCGCGCAGTTTTTTCAGACAGGCCTTGCCTTCCTCGGTAAATTCCTTGCTCGCGAGCGTGGGATCGATTTGGATTTGATCAACGAAATAAAAGCCCGCGTAAGCCGGCAATTCACTGAATCGTTTGATTTTTCCTTCGCACGTCGCCACTGCTGCATTGACATATTCCGAAGAAAAATTCTCGACGGCGCAACCGCCGCGCTTCAACGCGTCGATTGCCATTTTGCGAAATCGGTCGCGGTCCATTTCGCGCATATACTCGCCGTTGAGCCAGTGCAGCTTTCCGATGTCGAAGCGCGCGTTGTTGCGGTGGATTTGCGGCAGGTCGAAGCGCTGGATGATTTCCGTGAGCGGCATTTTCTCGCGGTTATCTTTCGGCGACCAACCCAAAAGACAGAGGTAATTGATGACAGCCTCGGGCAAATCTCCCTCGTCCATGTAAGTTTGGAGCGAGGCACCGGTGTCGCGCTTGCTCATCTTCGTGCCGTCGGCATTCAAGATCAGCGGGATGTGCGCGTAATGCGGCGGCTCCACGCCAAAAGCGCGAAATAGCGCGATGTGCTTGGCGGTATTTGACAGGTGATCCTCGCCGCGAATGACATGCGTGATCTTCATTTCCAAGTCGTCAACAACATTGACAAAGTGGAACACCGGCTGGCCATCGGAGCGGATGATGACGAAATCCGGGTCAGCTTCCTCGCGGTCGGTCAATTGGCGGGTCACATCGCCGACGATTAAATCTTTGATGACAACCGGTTCGCGTTGCAGGCGGAATCGCACCGCGCCGTCGGAATCATAGGCCAGACCTTTGTCCTTCAATTCCTGGATGCGCGTGCGATAAATCTCCCCGCGCTGAGACTGAAAATACGGGCCAAGGTCGCCGCGGCTCGGGCCTGTTGGATTGGGCGTGGCAGGGCCTTCGTCCCAATTGAGGCCGAGCCAGCTTAAGCCTTGAAGAATGACGTCGGTGGCTTCCTGGGTGTTGCGCGCGCTGTCGGTGTCTTCAATTCGGAGGACGAAAGTGCCGCCGGTGTGGCGGGCGTAAAGCCAATTAAACAGCGCGGTTCGCGCGCCGCCGATGTGCAAATAGCCGGTCGGGCTGGGAGCGAAGCGGACACGGACACTCATGCGTATTGCGTTCTTGTTGAAATCACGCGAAAGACTACGCGTCCCGCCGAGCGGTTGCAAGAAAGGCGAAAGGTAAAAGCAGACGAGTATAAATTTTTGGGTAGGGGCGCCTCGCCGAGGCGCCCGCGGACGGCCCGGCGGGCCGTCCCTATCAGTCACCAGCATAATATAGATGGATTTGAAAGAAGCGTTGCGACGGGAGGCAAAATCCGGTGTTTATCAGGGGATTTTAGATGCCGATATTCTCAGTGATGTATATGTCAGAAGCTGAAAACGCCAATGCATAGTCCCATCGCATACATTGTGGTTGCGGGAGCGGGTTTGTTCCTTGCGCATTTTCTGACGCGCGACCCGGATGCGGGGCATTTGCGCCTTTTGAAGCTTGTCCTTGTTCCGGCGGGGTTTGTTGCGGGGTTTGCGGCTTTGCCAGATCGATCAAATGGCCCCGGCGGCAACATCGGTTCGCTGATGCTGTTTCTTGTCATCATTGCCGGCCTCGGCGTTTTGCTTGCGCCGAACATCGGGCATTTCTTCGGCGCGGCTCTGACCAATTTTCTGGACCCACAGGATTGGACTCCCGCTGAGGAGGAGATCGCGTTGCGCCCGATTGTTAAATTGATTGACAAGTACAGGTATCAGGACGCGTTCGTTGAGTTGGAAAAGCTGCTCAAGAAACACAAGCCGACCTACGAAGCGCTGAATCTCCGCGCGAAACTCCTGAACCATTTTCAACGCTTCGACGAAACTATCGCGACGCTCCTGCAAATGCTGCGGCTCAGCCACACGGCGGAACAACAGTTGATCGTCATGGAATTGCTGTCGGGCCTAGAGGGTCATCAAAGTGGCGTGGCGCGCGATCCGGTTCTCGGCGCGCGGGAGATTCGGATTGCGCATGAATTGGTGTTGTTCCAAGCCGATGCCGTCGGATCATCAGACCATAAAGCAATTCTCGCGGGGACTCATCGCGTGCAGGAAATTATCGTGGGACGGCATTGCTGGCTGGTGCTTGAAGGGGAATCGTGGGGCAACGATGCCCGATATTGGGACGCAGTGGCGGAGACGAATCAGCCGAAGCCGCGCGAGAACAAAAATGGTTTACTCCAGCGAATCGCGAAAATTCCCCAAGCGCTAATGGGAAAGGATTGGCGTCAATCCAAGCAGGAATCCCGCGGGCACTTTAAATCTGCGATGCAATTTGTTCGGCAGGAGGACTGGGTTCAGGCTTTGCCGCTGCTGCAAGAGGCGTCCGCCGCTGACCCGCACAATTACGAGATCGCATACCGATTGGTTCAGGCTGCGTTTCGGGTTGGGCCTTCGTGCGATCCCAACGGGACTTTAAAAAGAGTCTTGGCGCAAAATGGATGGACCGAAGACGAAGAGAGGATGTTGCGCCAGTTGAAAGGCTAGAGTTGATTAGAAAAAAACTGTAGCTGAAAAAAGGTCTCGTCGGCGAGACGCCGATGAGGGCGACCGGGACGTCCGCGCTACCCAAAACAGGAAATGTGCGGCTACGACATTACTTGAACTGCTATGGCATGGAATTAGTAAATTCAATTCCATAAGCGCGGGCGTCCCGCCGATGGATTTCGATGGCACCGCGAACAGTCACTTGCAATTGCGGCTTTCGCAAGCGAGATTGGAACAGCAAATGCTGACAAGCGAGCGATGAAAGTGATTCAGGCAAATTGCCGGGTCCAATTCACGGCGTCGGACGTGGAATTCATTCTCGGCGTCCTTGGAAAACGCACCGGCGACGCAGCCTCCCTTGTCGCCCTTCTCGCAGATCCCGAATCGCGCGATCTGATTCTTGACGACGAACTTTTATTTCAGGCGCTGCTTGAGCACGGCGGTTGCCTGCGCGTTTCGTCGCATCTTTATTTTTACGTCCTGGTAAGGCACGTCCTGCGTCGCTCCGGCCTCGATGATCGGCGCGTTGCCGATTATGTGGCGGAGATGCTTGCCGAATATTCGCGCGAGGAGCGCACACATTGCGTGATTCCCGGCCAACCCGGGCGGTTGCAATATTTCTTTGAAATGTTGATGGCACTTGAGAGGGCCAATGACCACACGGCGTTCTTCATTCGCGCGCATATTGGAAACCATTCCCTGTTTCTGTCGGGCGTTTTTCCAGAGCACATCTTGCATCGCGCAAAGCGGCGAGGCGCTCCGGGCTTGCGATATTACGAGAGCCTGGGAAGGGCGAATTACAGGGCGGCGAGCAACCACCGACTCGCGGCGCGGTATGATTTGGCTGCGGTATTTGACACGCTTTCGGAGCATTTTGAACCGGCCCGGCGCGCGCTCAACGATCTCGCTGACCGGGTGTTTTCCCTTGGCGATCCGGAAGTTCCGGCGCACTTGTTAAACTCAATGGAATCTTAAGAAAGTTCCGTCAATCATCCACAGGAAGGCCCATTCGCCGCAGCACGGGAATGGATTCCTCGGGCGTCTTGTGGAAGATCGCCTGCCAGCCACGGTCGCGACCGGCTTCGTAATTTTCCAGGCGGTCATCCAGATAAACGATTTGATCACCCTTGCAGTTGGTCATCTTTTCGACGACTTCGTAAATCGCGGCGGTGGGCTTCATCGCCTTGTGCTCGTAGGAATAAACGTAGCCGTTGAAATTCGCAAAAAAGGGAAAATTTTTCCTTATGTGCGGGACTGCAATGCCGTTCGTGTTTGAGAAAATGTATGTTGGCACGCCGTGGGCGCGGAGGGCCGACTGCATCGTGGTCATTGCGGGAATCTCAGAAAAAATATCGGCGAAACACGCGCTAAAATCGTCCATCGTGCCTGAAAATCCACAGGCCGCGCAGACCTCAGTATAAAATTGCTCATTTGTCAACAAGCCGGTCTCGAACCGATAGAGCAGGGGAGAATGGTCGAGCAACCCGCGAATTTGCTGCGGCGTGAAGCGGCTGAGAGGGGCGATTTTTGCGGCGGAAATGCCGTAATCGAAATCAACGAGGACCTTGCCAAGGTCAAATACAACGGCTTCTGGGGTTTTCATTGCGCGAGTTCTCTTCTTCCTTCCATCGCCTGGTTTAGCGTGACTTCATCGGCGAATTCCAATCCGCTGCCTGCGGGCAATCCGTGCGCGATGCGGGAGATTTTCACTCCTTTTCCGCCGAGTCGTTTGGCCAGGTAAAAACTCGTCGCATCGCCTTCAACATCCGTGCTCAGTGCCACGATGATTTCGCTGACGCCGGCAATTCGCGATTCCAGTTCGGAGATGCGCAAGTCTTCCGGCTCAACGCCGTTGAGCGGGGAAATTTTTCCGCCGAGGACATGATACTTGCCGCGAAAACTTCCCGATTTTTCAAGCGCGAAAATGTCAACAGGCCGTTCGACAACGCAAATGATTGTTGCGTCGCGCCGTGCGTCGGAGCAGATCGCGCACGGATTGACTTCGGTCAATGCGCCGCAGACGGAGCAAAGGCGAATTTTTTCGCGCGCTTCCAAAATGACTTTGGCAAGTTGCCGGGACACATCGGCTTCGCTCTGCACCAAATGAAGCGCGAGCCGCTCAGCCGAGCGAGGCCCGATCCCCGGCAGACGACAGAGGGCTTCGGTCAGCGACGTAATGGGTTCGGGGAGCGGCACTGAAGGCTACACCAAACCGGGCAAACTAAATCCCTGAGTCGCCTTGCCCATTTCCGCGGAGGAAATTTGCTTGGCCTGATCGAGCGCGGAGTTGACGGCGCTCAGGACCATGTCTTCGAGCAACTGCGCGTCGGCGGGGTTCAGCGCCTGCGGATCAATCTTGATCGCCGCGAGCGTGCCATCGCATTTGGCGGTGACTTTGACTGCGCCACCACCACTGGTCGCCTCAACCGTGCGAACGGCCAGTTGCGCCTGAATTTGTTCCATCTGCTGCTGCATTCGCGCAGCCTGCTTTACGATTTTTCCGATGCTGGACATACGTTTTGCTCCAAAAGATTTTCCAATGTTGCGGCATTTTCGGGCGAATGCAAGGGGCGAAGAGCGCATGGCAATTTTGAAGTTTAAACAATCTCGACAGGCGTCAAACCGTTGGCGAAATTGTGCATGTCCCGCACGCAAAAAATGTTTAATGCGAATTTCAACTCCGAAGAATCCACCGGTTCATCGCAGACGAAGCCGCTTTGGTGTCGTCTGTTGAAAATCGGGATTTGGATTTGCGGAGGAATGGCGTTCGTAATTTGCGGATTGGTTGCGCTGCTGTTCGTGTTTCTCGACCGCGTTCCGGCGTCGTATCCAGCGGCGCGACATCCCATTCCCGCTCCCGCGCGCGGATCGAAACTTGGCGGTGGTTTGGACGGGTTTGACTCGCCGTATCTCGGCCATACGGGAAGCTGGGACGGCAAGGGCGGCGCGATGCTGGGCGGCTCGAAAATTGGCGATCTGGACAAGGAGCGCGAGATGGGTTTGCGATGGACGTTCATGGCGGTTTATTGGCGGAAAATGGAACCAAACGGGCCAGTGAATTTGAGCCAGGAGACGCCGGTGGCTTGGAAAGAATTGGACGCGTTCATCATCGCGGCGCATGAACGCAAATTGAACGTGTTGATGCAGGCTCCGGTGATTGGAGGAAACGCCGGAGGACCGCCCGCGTGGGCCGGACGCCGCGAAGCAGGGAAATCCGCTCCCGCAAATATGACGGCGCTTGCGGATTTCGCTGGAAAACTTGCGGAACGGTACCGGCCCGGCGGTGTCTTGGCGCGGCGCGAGGGTTGGGGCGAAACTTACGGCGTGCGCGCGTGGGAAATGGATAACGAGCCGGAAATGTATTTTACGCACTGGAAGAATCAAGCGGGCGATTATGCGGAGTTCGTCACGCTCGCGGCGGCGCGCATCAAAGCGGTTGATCCCAGAGCCGTAATTCTCGCGCCCGGTTTGGCGGCGGGAAAGGACGGGCTTGCGTGGCTGGCATCCGCGCTAAACGCGAACGAATTATCGGGTTCGCCGTTTTATCGGGAGCGCGGGAAGCCATTTTCCATCGGACGAGCGGTGGATGTTGTGAGCCTGCACAATTATGAGGGATTGGATTCGGCGTTTTCCAGCGAGCCCCGCACCATTGCACAAGTATTGGACGATGTGAGCGGTGTGTTCGAGAAATGGGAGAATGGGCCGAAGGGATTTGCGTATGATCGCAAGGAGGAATTCTGGCACACCGAAGGCAATTTCGATTTCATCGGCGCGCTTTCTTCGGAACGACGCGCCGCTTGGCGAATGCAGTTTTTCACGCGCGCTTTCGCGGCGGGAATTCGCAAAGCCTGCGTCATGGATGCGTCAGAGAAGGAGCGCATTGCGGTGAAGGCGTATGTTCACGCGTTGCCGTGGCCGTTTCCAATGCTGGAAGCCGGTTCGGATATAAAAGTTTTGCATGGGAGCGTCGCCGCTTTCCGTCATCCTGATCACAACGGGCTGAACGCCGGCCAAGTCTGGGTCTTATGGGCGATTGCAAACACCGGCGATGCAACCGTCGAAATTCCTGTGCAACAAAATCGAATTGACGTGATCTCGATAGACGGAAGAAGCGACACAACGACTGCTGTGGGAGGCTATCTTCATCTTGACTTAAAAGGCGATCCTAAAATGGCTGCGCCGCTCATTGTTGTCGATCGTGCGCTTCGCCTGGAAAAATAAAAATTTCTCACCGAGAATTGAATCGGGTGAGAACGGGAATGATTTAGAGTCGAAAGGAACGACAATTTACCGGATTAACTCAACAGAGGGATGTTTGAGATTTGAATCTAAAGTGGCAAGTTTGAGACCGTGTCTGGCAGCCAAATTCGCGAGGCAGTGGTCTGTGACCTGATCGGATGAGCGGGCATGGCTTTCGAGCGCGGGTAAATCATCGGAAATCCTCTCAGCTTTTCGTTCCAGACCAAATCTTTTCAAAACGTCCCTTGCCTGGTCCATTGACAAGCCGATGGAAGATCTATTGTTTGTGCAAATTCGCAGAAAACCGAGTTCCGCTATTGGGCAGCGCACGATTTGCTTTCCAAATAGCCATGCTTGCGATTGCGGATGCTGGGAATGGGTTTGAACAATGCCGGCAATCAATAGATTGACGTCCAGCAGATGTTTCACGCGAGATCTGCCAGAAGCTCTTTGATGCCTTGCTCGTCAATGGGCTGGCCCGGTACTACGACTGTAAAGCCATCTTCTTTCACTAAACGGCATATAGGAACCTCTGTTGTCGCCTCTTTGACAGCGCTAAGCGTAAAGCTTCCATCCGCATTGTCTTTGACGGCATAGATTCGACCCGGCTCAACAAACGGAATCATCACCCGCTTGCGGTTATCGGCTTTAGTAGTTACCACCCGGCCAATATCCCACAACTGGAACTCGTTTTCAAAACTTTTTGAGGTCAAGGCAAGTGTTCAAAACTCGGATTCGGGAATTATTGACCTGCACAAAGGCATTAACTATGTTGAGGGCGATGAAAACGGCGAAGAAATCTCAAAGTTTCACGGCGGTCATCTATCCTGATTCCGACAGCGATTGGCTTGTGGCCCACAATCCTGAGACAGGGACGACCACTCAAGGCAAAACTTTTGAGGAAGCCCTTGCGAACTTGAAAGAAGCCACGGAACTTTATTTATCCGAGTTTCCGCAGGGAACAAAAGGACGGGCGATTCTAACCACGTTTGAGGTGTCGTCGTTGGCTCATGCCTAAACTTCCGGATGTATCAGGAAAGGAAGCTCGGCGCGCGTTGGAACGGCTTGGATTTGTTTTTAAGCGGCAAAACGGCAGCCACGTAGTATTGCGTCGTGGCAGCCGTGGTTGTGTTATTCCCATGCACCGAGAGATCAATCGCGGCACACTGAAAGGAATTCTGGAACAAGCTGGAGTGTCCTTGGAGGAGTTTAAGAATGCGTTATAAGTCTATCCAACGCTTCAAAAAGAGCAGGCTTGTCAGCTAAGTGGCGATTTTTTCCGTTAGTTGATAGCAGCCCAAATCCCTTCCCATACGCGCGGCCATTGATCACGCAGGCGTCTGTTCGGTTGTCAGCCAACTGACGGGCGGCTCGCTCGATGGCCTGAGCGCGGGCGCCTTCCAATTCGTATTTCCATCCGACGATCCGGGCTTTGGGAAACCATTCGCGCAATTTGGAGATGATTTTTGTCGCCGGAACCAACTCTGCCAAAAGGTTCCCGCCACGACTCGTGATTTTGGGAGATTTGACCTCCTTCAATTTTCCGTCTTCAGCGCGAAACCAAACTTTGCCAAACGAAAAATCGCTCACTGCCGCAGCGTGAAACACGGCGTCCGGTCTTTTCACGCGCAATGCCCGCAAGCGCCACCGCAAGTCTGCCGATGTCGTAAAAACTTGTGTCCGTCGAGCGTGTGGTTCAATCCGGCACGTTGAGTAGTGCCCCAGCAACAATTCCACTTCGTGCCCGCGTGTCGTGAGGAAATTGGCCAACTCGATTCCCAGCGTCCCGGTCGAAAAGTTCGTCAAACGCCGGACTTCGTCCAACTCCTCATACGCCGGCCCGGCGGTGACAATGCATTTCATCCGAGCGGCCAGAGTATCAAAGCGACTGCGGGTTTAACAGCCCCATTAAACTTTGAACTCCTCTCCCAAATGTGGCTAATTGAGGCATGACGACGAAGGCAATGCGAGGCAGGCAACAGGACGCGGTCACTCAATTTTCGATCTTCACCGCCAACCGCATGGGGCGGCTGCACGATCTCATCGCGCTGCTCAGTTCCAATTCCGTCCACGTTTTGGCGGTCACGGTTCTCGACATGTCTGAAACGGCGATCATCCGCATCGTCGTGGATGACCCCCAGGCTGCCCGCCGCCTCCTTACTGAAAACAATTTTGCCTTCACGGAAAGCCAATTGCTTGTGGTTGAAATTGCCTCGGCGACGCAATTGCCCGAATTGATGGCTGCTTTTCTCGAAGCAGAGGTCAATATCAATTACATGTATTGCTTCATCCCGCATCCAGAAGGGAAGTCCATCCTGGGCATCAGCATGGAGGACAATGACGTGGGCGAACGCATTCTGACCCGGCACTCCTTCCGAGTCCTTCGGCAATCAGACGTTTCCCGGTGAGCAAAATCGTCGGCATCGATCTGGGGACGACCAATTCCCTGGTGGCCGCGGTGGACTCGGGCATTCCCTATGTCATCGCCGATCCAGAAGGCCGCCGCCTGACTCCGTCCGTGGTGAATTTTCCCTCGGACGGTGCGCCCGCGATAGTCGGGTTTGAAGCCAATCGCGTGCGCGTCCTTCAACCTGCCGCGACTGTGTATTCAATCAAGCGGTTCATGGGCCGCCGCAGTTCCGAAATCGGCAGTGAGGAAATGCTCGTGACCTACCCGATCAAAGGGGAGGGCGGGGGGCCAGTTCAAGTCGAGATTCATGGCAAGCGATACACACCCGAAGACATCTCGGCTCAGGTCCTGAAAAAATTGGTGCGAGACGCCGAGGCCGCATTAGGCGAAACCGTTTCCCGCGCCGTCATTACTGTTCCCGCCTACTTTAACGACGCCCAACGCAATGCCACCATCAGGGCAGGGGAATTGGCAGGGTTGACCGTCGAACGAATTGTCAACGAGCCGACGGCTGCCGCGCTCGCGTACGGCTTGGACAAGTTGAAGGAGAAATCCAAAATCGCCGTATACGACCTTGGCGGCGGGACCTTCGATCTTTCCATTTTGGAATTGAACCAGGGCGTCTTTCAGGTTCTTTCCACCAATGGCAACACGCGCCTTGGCGGCGATGATCTCGACCGACGCCTGATCGACTTCATTCGCGACAAAATCAAATCTTCCGGCGGTCCCGATCCCGCGTCGGATTTCCCGATGCTGGCGCGAATTCGCGAAGCCGCCGAGCAAGCCAAAATCCGCCTTTCCACCGAGGAGTCAGTCGAAATTTCGCTGCCGTTCCTGACGCCGGACTTTCATTTTCAACTCGCGCTGCGACGTGCCGAATTGGAAGAACTGACGCGCGACATAATTCTCCGCACGCGACAACATTGCCTCCGCTCGCTCGCCGACGCCAAGCTGGAGGCCTCGCAACTGGACCAGGTCATTCTCGTTGGCGGCCAGACCCGGATGCCGCTCGTCCGCCGAATTGTCGCCGAGACTTTCGGCTGCGCGGAATTCGAGGAAACGCGCGGCGACATCCGTTTGGGCGCGGATTACCACAAATCTTCCGGTCCTCAACTCAACACTTCGCAGAACCCTGATGAAGCGGTTGCGCTTGGCGCGGCAATTCAGGCGGAAATTCTTTCCGGCGGCTTCAAAAACATGCTTTTACTTGACGTCACGCCGTTGTCGTTGGGACTCGAAACTTTCGGCGGCTTGATGAACGTCATCATTCCGCGCAATTCCACCATTCCAACGAAGGCCGGCGAAATGTTCACCACCGCCGTTGATCACCAGCGCGACATGCTGATTCACATCCTTCAAGGCGAGCGCGAACGCGCCAGGGACAATTGGAGTCTTGGTCGATTTACGATTGATTTCGAGCGCGCGCCGCGTGGCATCGCAAGGGTTGGCGTTCAATTCGAGATCGACGCCAACGGCATCCTGCGTGTGCTGGCCCGCGACACCCGGAGCGGCAAACAAAAAATCGTCGAAATGAAATCAGCCGTCGATGTCGCCGATGCCGAGGTGCAAAAAATGGTTGAGGAATCCGTCGAGCACGCCTTCACCGACATGCGCGCGCGCCAATGGATCGAAGCCCGCCTCCGCGCTGAAGAAACATTGGCCGCCGCACGAAAGGGGCTCGCCGATTGCGCCGCCGACCTCGATGCTGCTTACAAGGAACAAGTTAAATCCGCAATGCGCCCAGTCGAAGAGCTGATTGCTTCCAACCCCGACGACGGCGACACCGTCCGCCTAAAATCATTGTTGACGACATTGGACGAAGCCACCAAGCCACTTGCCGAATTGCTGATGGACAAAGCAATGGAGGCCATGCTGCGAAAAAAGGGGTTGATCAGTTAGATAATCCTGTTCTCAAGGCAGGTCACACTGTCTCGACTGCGCCGATCATCGATCCGGTTTGAGCACTCGGATTTTTGTGTCGGTCACCATCACAAAACATCCAGCCCACGAGATTACGTCCTCGTTTTGGAAAAGATATGATACTCGAGTTGCGAGCGCGATTCGTCCGGGTGATTGCAGACGAAGGAGAAGCAAACCGTGATGCGTTCCAGGCGCAAATTTGCGGATGTCAGAAAAATCCAAATCCTGCGTTATAAGAAAACGGCCATTGATTTGAGCGGCTTGCCAAACATTCGCGTCGGATTGGCCGGCCAAATTTTCCAAACGCACATTATCTGCGTCATGGTTTAAATCTGTGAGAATGGCGATGAGTGACTCTGGAAGATTTTCATCTAATTTGACTTTCATACCGGAGCGGGCGCGGCATTCACTGGCAAATCCTCTTGGGCGGACGCCGCGGCAAATGCTATCACCGCTCGGATGCCTTCTTCGGTGAGCGTTGGAAAATCTGTCAGTATTTCATTTGTGGTCGCGCCCTCAGCCAGGCTCGCTAGTATTGTCCTGACAGTGACGCGAGTTCCCTTGATGACCCACTCCCCGCCGCAAAGATCAGGTCTCCGTTCGAAAAATCGCAGGTGCTCCACGTTCATGCCATTTCACTTACAATGTGTGGAATAGCGCAAAACATCAAGCGTGTCCACCTGACACGTTTCTCCGGTGATGGAGAAAGGCCATGTGAAGCATTCTGCAATAATTTCAGGAATAACGGCGTGTTGGTTAGCGAATCAGGCGGTAGAACTTCTGTGGGCCGGAGATGGCATCGGTGACAGTATTCTGTCCGTTGACGATAACCGGTGCTGGGGAATTCGTAGTCCAGACCACCGGTGAGTTTAAGTTTGTGGTGGATTGCAAAAGGAATCCGGTGGCAGTGGTCGGCCACGTCAAAATAAAATTATTTCCGGAGAGAATCGCGGAAGCCGTGGGAAAGGTCATCGTTCCGGTCATCAGGCTGGCACTGGCTATGAATGGGGAGGATTTCCCGCCTATTGTCAGGAAGTCGCCGCCCGCGTACAACGTGTTGCCCAATGTCGCCAACGCAATTACTGCGTTGTTCATCCCTGAACCCAGTGCCGACCAACTGCTCCCGTCCCATACGGCGATGTTAGTGGCGTCGATGTCGCCCGCCGTAATGAACACACCTCCCACATACAAATCGGCGCCCGACACCATCAGCGCCGTCACTTCTGTGTCGTTAAACCTGCCGCTGCTCACCCCCGAACCCAGCGACGACCAATTGGTTCCGTCCCATTTCGCGATGTAACTGGCTTCGTTGCCTCCCGCTGTCGTGAACTCGCCTCCCGCATACAAAGTGGCGCCTGACACCGCCAACGCTGACACGATGGGAGTATTGCCGCCCACGGCACCCATACCCGAACCCAGCGGGGACCAAGTGCTCCCGTTCCATTGGGCAACGTGACTGGCATTGGTTCCTCCCGCTGTCGTGAACTCGCCCCCCGCATACAAAGTGGCGCCTGATACCGCCAGCGCCAACACAATCGAAGAATTGCCGCCCATCCCCGAACCCAGCGCCGACCAAGTGCTCCCGTCCCATTGCGCGATGCCATTGAACTTCACGGCAGGGATATTCCTCGCAGAAGTGAACCCGCCTCCCGCATACAACGTGCTGCCCGAGACTGCCATCGCCTTCACAGCGCCACTCAACCCCGTACCCAGAGGCGACCACTGGTTCCCGTTCCATTGCGCGACGAAAAAGGCATTGGAACCGCCCGCCTTCGCGAAACCGCCCCCAATATACAGGTTGGTTCCCGAGACCGCCAACGCCTGCACGTCGCCGGTCAACCCCGAACCCAGCGCCGACCAATTGGTTCCGTTCCATTGCGCGATGTAATGGGCATTGGTGACATTGCCTGCTGTTATGAATTCGCCTCCCGCATACAACATGCTGCCCACCACCGCAAGCGAATTGACCCCCCCGTTCATCCCCGAACCCAGCGCCGACCAACCTGTGCCGTTCCATTGCGCAACGCAATTGAGCGCCACGCTGAGATCCCCAGTAAAGTAAAAACCGCCTCCGGCAAACAACGTATTGCCCGATGCGACAAGCGCATTGACGGGATTGTTCACCCCTGAGCCCAACGCAGACCAACCGCTTCCGTTCCACTCGGCAATGCTATGGGCGTTGGTGCCGCCCGCCGTAGTGAACGCGCCTCCCGCATACAGATTGGGGCCGGACACCGCCAGCGCATACACAGCGCCGTTCATGCCCGAACCCATCGATGACCAATTGGCCCCGTCCCATTGGGCGACATGATTGGCGTTGGTGTCATCGCCTGCTGTTGTGAAGTTGCCCCCCGCGTACAAAGTGCTGCCCGATACCGCCAGCGCTTCCACCGCGCCGCTTGTTCCCGAACCCAGTGCTGACCAGGCGCTCCCATTCCATTCGGCAATGTTTGTGGCGGCGACGCCGCCCGCCGAAGTGAAATTGCCACCGGCATACAAGTTGGTGCCCGACACCGCCAGCGCCAACACAGAACGCGAGTTGCCGCCCATACCGGAACCCAACGCCGACCAAGTGCTCCCGTCCCACTTGGCAATGTTCGTTGCACCGATGCCGCCCGCCGTTGCGAAATAGCCACCCGCATAGAGGTCGGAGCCCGATACTGCCAGCGCATACACGTAGCCGTTCA
This sequence comes from Verrucomicrobiia bacterium, assembly GCA_036501665.1. Lineage (GTDB taxonomy): Bacteria > Verrucomicrobiota > Verrucomicrobiia > Limisphaerales > Palsa-1400 > DATAUD01. The sequence goes on along the minus strand of DASXZW010000123.1, from coordinate 30,721 downwards.
TCGGCCCCATCCCCAAGCCCAGCGGCGACCAATTGGTCCCGTCCCATTGCGCGATGTAACTGGCGTTGGTGCCTCCCGCGCTCGTGAACCAGCCGCCCGCATACAGCGTGTTTCCCGATACCGCCAGCGCATACACAGGGCTCATCCCCGAACCAAGCGGCGACCAATTGGTCCCATTCCATTTGGCCACCCCGGTTGCAAGGGTGTCGCCTATTGCATAGAACATTCCACCGATGTAAAGATTTCCCGACGCATCCGCCACCGCTGAGTAAACCAGGCTGTTCGCACCGAGAAGCCCCGTCATGCTGACCCAATTGACATCGCTAAAGGTCGGGTCAATTCGCACGGGATACACCGCGTCCGCATCATCGACGAGCATCGCCACCCGGCTCGCGGACACCACTTCCATTCTCACCTTTACTTCCTTGCCGCGCGCATCTTCCGCCTTGAGGCGATTATATGCCAGCTTGCGTCCGCCTTTCGCGAGAGCCAGTTGAGCCCCGTCGGCCTTTGCCTCCGCTTTGGCTCCGTCCACTTCCAGTTCCAATCGCACGAGGCCCGTTCCCTCTGGTCGCCGCGCAATGACAAAATCCTGTCGCAGACCGTCCACGCTCACCGAGTATTCCTCTGTCAACTCCGACCGGATAAACTTCACAACCTGACCGGCCACTTCCACCTTGCCGATGAGCGGCATCGTCTCCGCACTCGCGCGACCAAGCGTGCGCGCGATCACCCGGAAACCTTCACCATTGACGCCGTCCACTGCGGAAGCCAGCGACAATCCTTCGGTGGTAACCTGCGCGTTTAATTTTTGAAACGAGCAATATAACCGCGCCCCATCGGGGCTTGATTCGACGGCCAGACCTTTACCGGAGTATTGCTTGCCTGCCACGGCGCCAATTTGGTCAAAGGGTATGATGGCTTTTGCGCTTCCGGCGGAAGGGGACGTCGGAACGCCAGCTTTTTGGGCTGGGAGCTTTTGAGCCAGACCAAGTGCCAGAAGAGCACACCACGCAAAAACAAGAGGTCGTTTCATATTTTTTATTTGACGGGGGCACACAGGCGTTTCCCAAGCCTTAATGCTGATTCAGACCCTAATTACATCACTCCGGTGGTCAAGCCTTATTTGCAGCGCGCTCCGTGTGAAGGGTTTTTCCATATGCTTTTCGCGTCTTTAACGTGGTTCGCGGTCAAAAGATTTTCTCGGGCAAGAATTTCGATGCACGATTCCGGGTTGACACCCGCCCGTCTCGCCTTCTCATTGTTATTATGAAATTTGTCGCATTGCTTCGGCCACTCGTCGCCGTCTCTCTTTTCGCATCGCTTTCGACGGGGTTTGGGCAAGTCTCCGTTGTTGAACGGCCTGTGATGGCCTCCACCAACTCGTTTTACGTCGGCAATCGCGCGCCGCTGGAGCCTTCGCCGTTTTACAAACTTCCCATTGGCGCCATCACGCCGAACGGCTGGGTCCGCCACGAACTCGAAATGGAACGCGACGGCATGACCGGGCATCTTGAGGAAATTTCCCCGTGGCTCGATTTCTCCAAAAGCTCTTGGGCCGATCCGCAGGGACGCGGTAAATTCGGCTGGGAGGAATTGCCGTATTGGCTAAAGGGCTATGGCGATCTCGGTTACGTCCTCAAAGATAAAGCCATTATAGCCGAAGCCAAAAAATGGATCGATGCCGCGCTCGCCACTCAACGCGAAGATGGCTGGTTCGGCCCGCGCGAACTGTTGACCGGGCTGGACGGCAAACCCGATCTTTGGCCGAACATGCTCATGCTCAACATTTTTCAATCCTACTATGAAGTCGAGCACGACCCGCGCGTCATCGAATTGATGAGCCATTATTTTAAATGGGAAAATACGCTCCCGGTCACGGCTTTTGGCGAAGGGTACTGGCCCAAAATCCGCTTCGGCGACAACCTCGAATCCATTTTCTGGCTCTATAATCGAACCGGCGAATCGTCCCTGCTCGACCTCGCCCGCAAAATTCACTCCGGCATGGCCCGCTGGGACGAAGGCGTCATCAACTGGCACAACGTCAATGTCTCCCAGGGTTTTCGCGCCGGGACGGTTTTCTGGATGCTTTCGCACGACCCAAGCCATCTCGCTTCGGCGGAACGCAATTACGAAACAGTATTTGACACCTATGGACAATTTCCCGGCGGCGGATTTGTCGGCGACGAAAATTCCCGCCCCGGCTATACTGATCCGCGGGGAGGCATCGAAACTTGCGGGATCGTCGAAATGATGCACAGCTACGAAATGCTGACCAAGATCACCGGCAAGCCGATTTGGGCTGATCGCTGCGAAGACCTCGCCTTTAACTCGCTTCCCGCCGCGCTGACCCCGGACGAAAAAGCGCTCCATTACATTACCTGTGCCAACCAGATTCAGCTCGATCCCGGCAACAAATCGCCGGAAATTCAAAACGAAGGGACGATGGTTTCCTACAGTCCCTACGAAGTTTATCGCTGTTGCCAGCATAACGTCTCCCACGGCTGGCCTTATTACGCCGAGGAACTCTGGCTCGCCACGCCAGACGATGGCCTCTGCGCCTCGCTCTACTCCGCATCCGAAGTCAGCGCGAAAGCCGGCAAGGACGCCGAAGTCCGAATTAACGAGGAAACCGAATACCCGTTTCAGGACACGATCAAGTTTACAATTGACACCGATAAGCCTGCCAAGTTTCCTCTTTACCTCCGCATTCCCCGCTGGTGCAAGGACGCCGTTCTCAGCATCAACGGCAAAAAATCAGGGGTGCGCGCCCAACCGCTCGCTTTTTTCCGCATCGATCGGAAGTGGAATCCCGGCGACACTGTGACTCTTAAGTTGCCGATGAAAATCGAAGTTCGACGCTGGGCCAAAAACGCCGACGCCGCGTCGGTCGATTACGGCCCGCTCAGCTTTTCGTTGGATATCAAGGAACGCTTTGAAAAATACGGCAACCGCAAACCCGATTGGCCCGAATGGAACGTCTTCCCCGATTCCGCCTGGAACTACGGCCTGGACTTGAACCCGCAACATCCCAACGCCGGATTTAAGTTGTCCAAATCCTCCGGCCCATTGGCTACGCAACCCTTCACGCCCGAAAACGCCCCGATCAAACTGGAAACCACCGGCCGCCGCATCCTCGACTGGCAAGCCGACAAAAACCACGTCGTCGGCAAACTCCCCGAAAGCCCGGTCACCACCGACCAACCCGACGAACCCATAACGCTAATCCCCATGGGCGCCGCCCGCCTGCGAATCTCGATGTTCCCAGTGGTCGGCCCCAACTCTGGCATGCAGAAATAGAAATCGCTAATGCTTTACCGCGTGCCTATCGCAAAATCATATGGGGCAAATTTCGGGCTGAACCGTTGACGCCCAGTATAAGCGCTTGTTAATATCCGACCAGTGGCATTGATAACGACAGCAGAAGCTGCCGTCATCCTCAAGATATCGCCTGTCCGCGTTCGCCAGTTGATACACGATGGCCGGTTGAAGGCTGAAAAAAAGGGCAGAGACCATCTTCTGATAGGGGATGAAGTTGAGCTTTTTGCGCGTGAAGGACGCCTCCCGAGGGGCCGCCCTAGAAAAGGTGCTCAACAAAAAATATTGCGTGTGCGATAGATTATTCGTAGAGTTTGTTCCATGATCGAAACAATCACCAAGCAGGTGAGAAATGGAAAACCGCCCGGAATTTCAAAATTCCGAGGTTCTAAGCTCATAGTCTTTGGGTGGTACGGTGGAAAGTTTTCGCACCTTGAATGGCTGCTTCCGCTGCTGCCAACGACACCTTACTATTGTGAGCCATTTGCAGGTTCGGGAGCGGTATTACTCAATCGTCCGCCGTCCGGTGTCGAAACGTATAACGACCTGGACGGAGAAGTTGTAAACTTTTTTCGTGTACTGAGGGACGAACAGGAGGAACTTCAGCGCGCAATAGCGCTCACGCCGTTCAGCAGGGAAGAGTTTGCCCGAGCATGCAAACTGGACGACTCCTTGATTCCCCTCGAACGTGCTCGTCGTTTTTACGTAAGAGCCCGACAGGTTCGAACTGGTCTTGCGCAAATGGCGTCCGTTGGGCGCTGGGCAAATTGCACCAATACAATTCGAGCTGGAATGAGCGGAGTGGTTAGCAGATGGCTTGGCGCCGTAGAGCAGTTGCCTGAAATTGCGCTTCGGCTGATACGGGTGCAGATCGAGAATCGCCCCGCAGTGGATTGCATCAAACTTTATGATTCCGAGGACACCCTTTTCTATTGCGACCCTCCTTATATTCACGAAACACGGGGGGACTCGAAGGCTTACGCCTACGAAATGACCGATGATCAGCACGGCGAGCTTGCCGAAGTTTTGAATTCGGCAAGAGGCAAAGTCGCTCTCTCCAACTACGATTGCGACCTTATGACAAAACTCTATCCCTCAAAATTTTGGACGAAGCTTCACTTCAAGAAGACCAATCACTCTACAAAAGATGTTCGCACTGAAACGCTTTGGATAAACTACGACCCCTATGGCCAAAAATCACACAGGGAATTAAAACTCAACCTGTGATTTTGTTCCAAAGGTCTGCTGCGATGTTGGCGGTATCGAACTTACGCATTGCTCGCAGCGAATCAACCACGCATAGCCCAAACTTGGCGCGCCGAAATGGGTTGAGCAATGACGCCAAAAACCCTGTTTGCTTGAGGATATCTATTAACAGCAAATCCACATTCTTGGAATGAGCATGGAGGGCTTCCTTAATCGCGGTTTCCTGCCCTTCGGCGATGCCGCTGGAGATAACGAAGACATATTCTAGAACCCTTTTTTCGACCGCCTTCTTAATTCCGTGATTCACATCGTCCACGTTTAACGGGCGCTGTTTGCACTCGGACGCCGAAACCAATACGCCGTCATAATATGTCTCCACGTCACCGGATGTCTTTCCAAAGAAATCTGACACATTAGGTGAATACACCTTAATTTTTGCATTCTCACAAAGCAGCATCTGGAATGCGCCCCAAACGCTGACTAACCGAGAACCGCCATCCGTTTCTCGTAGAAATTGTTGGATGAAACTTGTTACCTGTGTCAAGTTCACTTTGGGTGAAACCTGTGCCTGTTTTTGGTCTGCACCATGCATGGCCCCGACTCGGAGTATATGCACAAGTCCCTGGTAGATTTTGCCTTTAGACGAAGTTTGCGCTTCCTCAAGTGCCTCGTGTAACAACTTTGCACCAAGTTTATTTCTCAACTGCAAATTATTGCCATCGTGTTCGGGGTGACGCGCTGGTTTGTTGACAAAAGGCTCATTTGATAGACCAAACAGGTTGCCTCGCTCCTTTTCGAAACTAATGATAACCCTATGACACAGACTTCGAGCATCGTAGGCTCCTTCTAACTTGCTTCCAACTTGGATTGCGCGCGCGTGAACAGCTTGATTAACATACTTAGCTAGATAGCCCGTGACTAATATATATTTGAATGTTATGTCTGATGCGCTCATGACGTCATCAATCAGCTTCTGCATTCGGCCTGGTGGTCTTGAACTGGAGCCGATGTCCTTCCATGCTCTTTCCAGAGTCTTCTTTGCCGAATCGTGATCAACATTAACGGACATCAATCGGAACTCTATACCGGTGACGAAGACTCAAAAAAAGCACTATAAACTATATCTCATGCGATAGATTAACAGGATTATCGCCAAACTAAATATGACTTCATTTCTTTATGCGATAGATCGAACTCTCTTGCGCTAAAATCTTCGCGATTGCATCATTCATGTACGACTTTGCGCCAGTTTGTAGCCGATTCTTTGAGCCAGATCGTCGCTGGCGTTGCTGATGCGCGGTGTGACGATCCCAAGATTGCTCCGCCCGCGTCCGAATTCCCGGCAGGCTCTGGATTAACCGCTCGTCATGGTGGCGTGGCCCATCCGCGCGCATTCATCGTCGAATTCGATGTCGCAGTTTCGACTTCGGAGAAGTCCAACGTCGATGCAAAAGGTGGCCTCGCCGTTCACCTTTTTGAAGCCGGTCTCAAACGCACGACTTCCTCTGAAGCCTCAACCGTCAGCAGAATGAAGTTTGAGGTTCCTCTAACATTCGACGAAATTCCCGGGTAAAGCATCAGCTGTATCTCATCAATCCTCGAAAGGATTAACGACATTCACTTCGGGAAAATCCTCTGTATTACGGGTTACTACGATAAGTCCGTGGGTCAACGCAATTGCGGCAATTTGTGTGTCTGGGTACGAGCGCGGCTTGTTCTTGAGCGCTGCGCGGCTCACGTATTCGCCCCAAGTTCGGGCAGCCTTCGCGTCAAACGGAAGAATCCGGTCATTAAACTCATCGCAGAAATCGGAGACGGCTTGCAACAACGCTGAGCGTCTTTCCAGCGTCGCGAGATTGGCGCCTTGAAAACGTTCCGCAACGACGATGGAGGGAACAGCGCATTGTGCATCGTTGGCTTGAAGAAAATCAAGGACTTTGCCCGAAGGGCGTTTTTTGGACACCTCGTTGACAACGTATGTGTCGAGAAGATACCTCATCCCGCATCAACGGACTTAACGGGCGCTTTATCGCGTGACGCGGCTGGAACGGCGCTCAGGCGGCGCAACCCGGCTAAAAAACTTCCGCCCCGGCGAGGCTCCAGCTTAACAACGCGCAACCCTCGCCCATCCTCCTGCCAATCCAGAGTTGTGCCGGGTTTGATTTTGAGCCTGTCCCGCAGTGATTTTGGAACCACAGTCTGACCTTTGCTTGTTACCGTGCTGGTCACGGTAAGAATTTCTTTCTTAACCGCTCATTTTGCAAGAGAAATCCGAACCTCGATTCTAAAATCAATCAACTTTCAATCGACGCATGAAACGACCGAGCCAGAAGGGGCGGTACCGCGAGAATTGACTTTATTCCGACACTATTTCGCACTATGATTGTAACACTGTGAAAATCCGATTTCCCATCGCTTCGGCCAGGTTGTACCGGATGCGATTTTGGCTGGTTTTTTGCAGTGTAATTTTCGGGGTGCTTGCGACGTTTCCCACGTTGGCCGCCCCCGCGTTTGATACCAACTACGGTGTTGGTTCGTGGATTTGGGACAAACAGACGAAACCGCAGCAACTCTGCCGCTTTTGGCGCGAGTTCGATATTCCAAAGTCTGACCCAGTCCGCCGGGCGGTCATGGAAATCGCCGCTGACAACACGTTTCTGCTGTTCCTCGATGGCCGCGAAATCGGTCGTGGCGGCGATTGGGCTGACGTCACCGAATACGACGTCACCCAGGTGCTTGAACCGGGTCCACACGTCCTGGCGGTCGAAGCCTTCAATGATTTCGATGCCGCCGGGGTGCTCGCTGGTTTGCGGATTAGCTTTCTTAGCGGACGCGTCATGGAAATTGGCACCGACACAAGCTGGAAAATCGTTCCTTCCGATGACAAGGCGTTGGAAAAATTAACCCACTCTGAGCCGTCGTGGCCCGCCGCGACGATCGTCGGCAAATTCGGAGATCAACCGTGGGGCACACCCCGGCGAGTCATCAAGGCTGACGCGGTCGCCCCGGTGAAACTTCGTTTTTGGCAGGAAGGCTGGTTTCAGATTGCGCTGCTTTCTGTCTGCGGCGTCGCGATGATCATTTGCGTCCGCCAGGCCGGAAAGCTGGCAATCCAATCCCAATCCCAACAAATGGTCCGCCGCGAACGCAACCGAATTGCCCGCGACATCCACGACGACCTCACCGCGCGATTGACCCAACTAATATTGCTCTCGGAAGTCGTTCAAGGCTCCCTTCCGCCGGGTTCCGAGCCATGCGAGCAAATCCGCCGCATTTCCGATAAAGCCCGCGAACTTTCCCGTTCCATGAACGAGATTATTTGGCTCGTCAACTCTCAGCGCGACACACTCCGCGACTTCGCCTCCTTTGTCTGCAAATACACCCAGACATTCCTTGAGCCGACCGCGATTTGCTGCCGCTTCGATCTCGACGAAGAAATGCCCGAGACGCAGTTCGATTTGGGAGTGCGCCGGAATTTGTACTTGGCAGTAAAGGAGTCGCTAAACAACGTCGTCCGCCATTCCCATGCAACCGAAGTCACCTTGCGCATCCGTCAACAAGGCTCAAATCTCCTGGTTGCGGTCGAGGACAATGGCAAAGGGTTTGATCCCGCCCTCGCCGACCACGGCAGAAATGGTCTCTCCAATGTCATCAAGCGAGCCGCTGACGCTCACGGTGTTTGCCAGTTAATCAGTCAGCCTGGCGCGGGGTGCCGCGTTGAGATTGTCATCCCGCTGGCCCCGCCAAGCAGGAATCATTTCTCCTGGCTCACTCCGCGCTCGACAACTCCGTCGCCGGGCAAGACGCCCGAACTCGCCCACTCGGCGCGGAGCGAAAATCTGACCGTTCTCAGATGAATAACGTCGCGCACGCCTCTCATCCGACTCGCTCGCCTTGCAGAATTGCCCTGGTGGAAGACCAGCAGGAGATTCGCGAAAGCCTGATACGCTTGCTCTCGGCATTTCCGGAATTCAAATGCGCCCTCGAATGTTCTTCCGGCGAAGAAGCCCTGAAACAAATTCCCCAAAACCGCCCTGACGTCGTTCTTATGGACATCTTCCTTCCGCAGATGTCGGGGATTGAATGCACCCGCCGTTTGAAATTGCTCCTGCCGGAAATCCGAATACTCATCTTGACGGCTTCGGATGACGAAGAAACGATCTTTCCCGCGCTCGAAGCTGGCGCGGACGGCTACATGCTGAAACAATCCACCCCTGCGAATCTCCGGGCGGCCCTTTTGGACGCTTTGAATGGCGGCGCACCAATGAGCAGCGGGATCGCCCGTCGCGTGGTTGGTTATTTTCGTGAGAAATCGAAACAGCGCGTCGAGGTGGCCTCCCTCAGCCAGCGCGAACGCGAACTGCTGAATCTCCTGGCGAAAGGCTACACGAACAAGGAAATCGCCCGCGAACTCGCCCTCAGCGTCGAAACCATTCACGGATATCTCAAAAACGTTTATAAAAAAATGCATGTTCACTCCCGCGCAGGGGCCGTAGCAAATTATACTGCTTTAAAGAACGCGTGAAGCGCTCGTAATACCGCTGCTCTTTCCTAATCTTAATCGTAATCATAATCCTAATCGAATATCTAATAAAGACGATTAGGATTAAAATTAAGAGTAAGATTAGGAAAGGGACACCACCCCCATTTAGGGGCAATGACACACCCCGTTTAGCCTGTTAGTCTCAGCGAGTTACATAGTCGGTAATTGCCTCTGCGCACGAAACGCAGCGGCTTTTTGCCGACGAAAGTTGAACCGAGCACGCAGCAATATATAGACACGAATATGAAACGAGCCTTTACTGCCGCATTAGCAGCCCCTAAAATAAACCCCACACGATCACATTTGGTTGCGCGATTTTTAGTCCTTCTTGCAGCTATTTTCGGCCTCAGTGCAACATTGAGCGCCGCGCCTGTGACTGTCCCAGATCACTCCTTTGAAGACATTGTTTTCCCCGGCGCCACAAATGCCGTTGCTGCCGGCGGCACCGAGTCCGTTTTCAACGGCGGTTTGACCCCCGCCTACGATTGGTGGGGCGCGGGGTTCGCTGACACTACGAATTATCCCACTGTTTATGTGCAGGATGCCGATTCGACCAACGCGCTTTTTCCGCTCACGGCGGATGGGCTGCTTGAGGCTCCCGCGGATGGGACCAACTATGTCGTTGTCGGCGGCAGCGGTGACATGAATGTCTGGCAACCGCTCGGGCCGCTCCAGTCAAACACCGTCTATACGTTGACCGTCGCAGTCGGAATCGATCTCCTTAACGGCTTCCTTCCGTCCGACGGCTCCAGCGGTTACGGCGGCGGCACCGGGGTGATCGCCCTTGTCGGCGGCACGGGAATTTATGATATTTTTACGCCAGGCGATATTCTAGCCTCTCTGCCTGTTGAGAATACAAACTACGCATTGGGTTCCTGGGTCGATAATACCCTGACTTTTACCAATGGTTACCAAGCCAGCGGCGATTTGACCGTTTTGCTTCGTGGACTGACCGGGTTTGCGTTGGATTTCGACAATATCCGCCTCGACGCAAGTCCGGCGACCCCTGGAGCAGTTCTCCCAACCATCACTACCGCCACCGGCTCCAATGGCACGACCAATTATCAGGGAACCCTCGTGACCTTATCCGAAAACCCTGTCGGAAACGCGCCTTTTACCTATGTGTGGCAAACTGATGGCGGCACACACGGCGCGACTTGGACTGCGATTCCTTCACAAACGGGTCCAAGCTTAGTTGCAGACACCAGCACTATCGTGGCTGGAGCATCGGCTGGCTATCGGGTTGTGGTGAACGGCAGTTCAACCAGCCCTTCCGTTACGTTGACTTCGATTTCCGGGCCGCCCGTTCTCGTCAGAGACACACTGCCTTCCAGCGGTTCATTTGACGTTGTTGGAAGCCAGGTCACGTTTAGCGCGATCTTTGATGGCAGCCGTCCTATTACCTATCAATGGCTGTGGAACGGAAGTCCAGTTTCCGGCGCCACGAACGATATGCTCACTGTCAGTCTCACCGACACCAATCTGTCAGGCAATTACAGCCTTTTTGCTTCCAATGCCCTGGGCACAAATTACAGCGCAGGCGAGACTTTCACCGTGAACCCGCTCCCGACTGCGACCAATGGCATCGTAGTCGCAACTGGAATGCAATGGGGCTCGTTCTTTGGCGCGCTAGGATATAATGAAGCATTCACTCCAACCTTCGCGATCGCGACGAACAGCATTATTGCCGGACTTCAGCCCAGCAGCAGCATCGGTATTTTCACGGAAGATGGCGGTGGAGGATTGCCAATCTTGACGGACGGCGCTATCGGCGCTCTTTCTCCTGCTGACAATGGCAGTTCCGGTTTGGCGAGCGCCGGTGATGGCACTACGACGAATGGGATCGGGTATTCAATAACTTACACGCTGCCCAAGACAGTCTCCGGAACTGGTTGGACGATTACAAATATTACCTCGTACGGTGGTTGGGCTGACGATGGCCGCGAAGAACAGACCTACCAAATCTCCTATTCCACCCCGTTGGCCCCGACCAACTTCAGCTTGTTGCCGTGGACAGCTTTCAATCCGCCCAACCCTCCGGCTGCGGATAACGGCGGAGGAGTCGCGACGGCAACCAGGATGTCGATCACCTCGACCAACGGTGTTCTTGCAAATAACGTGGGCGCGATCACGATCAACTTCTACTCTCTGGCCGCTGGACAAACGCCGAAAAACGGATGGGAAGGCTACGCCGAATTTCAACTTTTCGGCGGTCAATCGACAAACTTCCCGCCTGCCCCGGTCCAAGGCATAACACCGTCATACGGTTCTGATGTCGAAGGCAGTTCGGTCACGATCGAAGCTAAGTTCGCCAGCGTCGATCCCATTAATTATCAATGGTATAAGGATGGTGGTATTATGTTGGGCCAGACAAATTCGACTCTGGTGCTGACGAACCTCGCGCAGACAGACACCTCGGTCACGCCTGGTTATGTTCTCCAGGCTTCCAATGCTTTGGGTGTTTCATCAACTTCTCCGTGCGCCTTTACTGTCAATCCCGCCCCAAGCCCGGATGGCGTCGGCGTCATTATCGCGGAAGCCAGCCAAGCGATTCCTGGTGGACTTTTTACTCCCACTTGGACTTTCGCATCGAACAGCTTGCTCGCCGGTCTGGATCCGTTCGCAACAACGGGTAATTTCTATGACCAAGCCTCCGCCAACGGTCAGCCTGAAGGCGGCCCTCCCACACTGACCGACGGCCAATACGGCGTGGTTGGCAATGGAAACACCTTGACTGGCGCAAGCGCCGGGCCAAGTGCAGGAACCGCTCTCTATTACAATCTGCCGGCTTCTTCCAATGGATGGGACATTACTGGTATTACCACTTATGGTGGATGGAGTGATGTTGGGCGCAACAATCAGGGATACGACGTGTATTTCGCCACGATTGCAACGCCGGCCTACACATTCTTCGATGAGCTGACAACGTATAGTCCTCCTATAACGGTTGCCGAACCCAATGCCACGCGCGTAATTTGGACTCCTGGAAATGGCGTGCCGTTCGCACAAAACGTGGTGGGAATCGAGTTTGTGTTCACTGAGACGGTCTTTAATGCATGGGAAGGGTACAACGAAATTCAAGTCTTTGGAACCAATTCCACGGCTGCGTCTGTCCCGGCTCAAAATCCGCCTTTGGTTGGCACTGATGTTGCGCCCGGGTATGGAGAGGACGTTGTTGGAAGCGCGGTTACCTTCACTGCCACCATTTTCGACGCGGACTCCTATCAATGGCAATTTACCCCAGTCAATGGAACGGCTGCGAACCTTGCGGGAGCCACAAACACAACATATACCATCAACGACTTGAACACGAATGAGACTGGTGGTTACACCTTGATTGCTTCCAACGCCTATGGCTTAACCGCGACCAGCACGGCGCAATTTACCGTCAATCCTGTGCCGGATGCCGTAAGCAACATCGTTATATCAGAAGCAGTTCAAATTGATGAAAACGGGACCCTTGGGATCACTCCCTTTGAATTCCTTCCGACATGGACGATTGCCGGCGGCAGTTTGATTGCCGGCACACAGCCTAGCAGCACCGGACCAGGAAATTTCGTTCTGCAACCACCCGGAGGTGGCGTGCCTGCCCTGACAGACGGCACGATTGGCGAACTTAGCTCAAGCGCCGCAGTCCCGAATTATGCCACCTGCGGCGATGTGGCAAGCGGCGCGGGCCAATACGTTATCTATAATCTGCCTGCGTCAACCAGCGGTTATAACATTAGCAGCATCGTCACCTACGGCGGCTGGCCCGATTACGGTCGGGATGACCAATATTACACCGTGATGTACTCTACAGTGGAGAATCCCACTCATTTCGTAACCTTGGGACAATCCACAAATCATGTGCCGGCGCTTAATCCCACAGCAGCGCCGAACACCTCACGCATTACATGGACTGGGGCTGGAGGTGGAACTCTGGCAAGCAATGTTGCTGAAATTGAGTTTAATTTCACGATTCCCGCAGGCCAGAAAAACGATTGGGAGGGGTATTCCGAACTGCAAGTTTTTGGCACTCCCTCGCAGGGTGGTGGCGGAGGCGGAGGCTCGAAAGGCCCGACGATTTCCTCCAGCGGGGTTTCAGGCGGAAATCTGACGGTTGGCGGTTCCGGCGGCACCCCGGGCGCAGGTTACGCCTGGCTGAGTTCCACGAACCTAGCGGCACCGCTCTCGCAATGGACCACCAATTCAACCGGCACATTCGACAGCAGCGGCAACTTCTCGGGCAGCCTTCCGATTAGTCATTCGCAGCCGGGAGTTTACTTCGTTCTTAAGCCTGAATAACTGAAGAACGGAGTCGAATTGCCATAAAAATCTGAACCGGACCGCCTCCGTCAATTTGCGGGGGCGGTCTTCGGTAATTGTAACAGCAATTTAATGCGAAATGGCTTGTGCCAGGGACAAAAATCAGTGAAGTATAGCAGCGAAGTTTAGAAATAAAGGAACCTTATGTTTTCTCTTCAAACAAAGAAGCCGGTTTCGCATCGGCGTTACTGGCAAATGACCGGATTTACCCTGATTGAACTCCTGGTCGTCATTGCGATCATTGCCATTCTCGCCGCGATGCTTCTCCCTTCTTTGTCCAAGGCAAAGGTTTCAGCACAGTCAACTGCCTGCGAGAACAATTTGAAGCAACTCGATTTGGCCTGGACCATTTACGCTGGCGATAATCAGAATAGAATGCCTGGCAACTGGCCGGCCGAGGCCACCTCTTGGATCGATGGCGCGATTGGAGATGTCTCCACTCCTGCCGGTGTCACTAATCCTCTGCCTATTACCAAGGGGCTGCTCTTTCCCTACTGTCCAAACATCGCTGTTTACAAATGCCCCGGCAATGTGAGTGGAAGCGGCATCGAAAGCGGTCCTTTGCGTAATGTTTCGCCGATTCGCAATTATTCCATCGAAGGACGAATGGGGGCTGGGCATCCCCCCGCCACCGCTGATGACACCACCTACATACTAACGGCTGCTTTTCCATTATACGACAAGGTGACAGAGGTCATGTGGCCTTCGCCGACGATGGCCATCACTTTTGTGGACGAAAGCATCAACACCATCGACGACGGCTATTTTGCCGTTCAAGCGGCCACAACGGAGTGGCAGAACTCGCCGACTGGGCGACACAACAGGGGCGCTCCATTTGGATTCGCTGACGGCCATGCTGAATTTTGGAAGTGGCAGGTGTTGAACGGGGAGCAAATGCTTGATGCGCCCGTCATTAACCGGGGCGTGAGTTCGCTTTCGGATCTGAAGCGCGTCCAAAACGCCGTTTTCCTGCCCAAGCCCCCCGCTCCCTGACCGCCGCTCCCTCATAGCTGCTGTGCTCGCGATATCTCACTGGCGGCTTGAAAAAAGATAGGCAATCGCAGGACAGTCGGCGCTACGGCTTCGCGGCTTCCAGAACACCGAGTCCGCGCATCCATTCGCCAGCAAGGCTCGGCCAGGAACTCACGGCATTGGCCGATTTTCGCAGACCGTATCCGTGGCCGCCCTTGGCAAACAGGTGCATTTCCGCCGGAACCTTGGCGTTCTTGAGCGCCAGATAATAGTAAAGACTATTTTCGACATGGACACCGTCGTCCTCGGTTTGGCAAATAAACGCCGGGGGCGTATTGGAAGTCACCTGGATTTCCGGCGCAAGCTCGGCAGTCAGCTTTGGGGACAGGTAAGCCGGATAAATCAGCACCGTAAAATCGGGCCGACAACTGAGTTGGTCCGCCGCATCGACTGATTCATACGTCCGCTTCTCAAACTGTGTGCTCGTTGCCGCTGACAAATTCCCACCAGCGGAAAATCCTAATATTCCAAGTCTCTTCGGATCAATATGCCATTCCGATGCGTGAAAACGCACAAGCCCCAACGCCCGTTGCGCGTCCTGCAATGGCGCAACAAATTTTTCCTGCCCCTTGCGCGCTGGAACGCGGTATTTCAGCAGGACGCCGGTAACTCCAATTGAATTGAGCCACTCGCACACTTCCGAGCCCTCCAAATCGTAAGCAAGGATCGAATATCCACCGCCCGGGCAGACCATCACTGCCGCTCCGGTATCTTTGTCCGGCGGAGCGGAATACAAAGTAATCGTCGGCACTGAAACGTTGCCAAGACGGATGACTGGTTTGCCTGCCACCAGGCCCTGGCCAGGCTTGCTCGTGTCGGATTCCGGGCCGATGTCGCCTTTTTCGCCCGGTGCGCCGTTGGGCCAGAGCGGCATAGGCTCCGCAGATCGACCCGTCACAGCCGAACAAATTAGCATGATAAAAACCGCCAGCGCGCGCTTAAGGTTGGGTTGCATGGTCGTTATTATATTGATAGTGACGCCGTTGGAAAGGACGCTCTTTCAACTTTCATCGATCCATTTCAATGGGCGAACTATGTCTTTGCCGGAGAATTGAATGTCGCGCCAACGTCAAGGCGAGGCTTCGGCGACGAAGCCGAAACGCCGCCAGAACTCAAAAAATCGCTGCTCCCCTATTTTTCCAAGCGGCGGCTACAGAGTCGTTTAAAACATTCTAAGTCTGGCGGCTATGCTCGATGGCGATTGGGCAGAACGATATTCTCGCCAGCGGCACGAGCAACACGACGATTAGCGAAACCGGCAGCAGCCACGCCTTTGAAGGAAGCGGAATACGCAATACGAGCGCCAATAGCGCGGAGACAATGAGAACCCATATCGCGAGGTAACTCAACAAGGCCGACGGCCCAAGCAGACGTCGCTTCAGTGACAAGCGAAAACCCACGAACGCCAAAAACAATTTCACTGTGACCAAAACAAACAGAAAAGTCGATTCCAATGGAACTAGGATGACGAGTTTTTCCCAATACTGGTCATTCGCTATTAGACTTCCAATCATTATGGCGCCGCAAAACGTTGCCAAAAGTATCAGGGCAGGGAAATCGACAAGCCATCGCTGGCCGGACCGACCGAAACAGAGATTCACCGTAAACACACGCCATGTCAAGAATACCAATCCAGTTACAGCGGCTGCCCTGTATTCAGGAGGCATTTGGATCTCCCATCCCACCCATCTGGAGTTTCCCAGCAGCGGCACCGCGGCGAGGGCGATCGACACGATGACCCATGAAAGAACCGTGCTGATAGCCGCCGCTTTTAAAATGGCCATTGTCATGTCCCCGCCCGTCAGAGGGCGATTCATCAAAAATGGATGGTCCGCCCGCCCTGGGGATGCCGCGGCAAGCGCATGTAGTACGACGGGTATTGCCAGCAGCATTATCTCGAACCCAAGTTGGGTCTCCGGCTGCAGAGGGCGGTTTTCAAAAAATGCAATGCGCGCCACCCAATGCACGGCTACGGGCACCAGGGAAACCCCGGCTACAAAAAAGCACAATGTTCGCGCAAACCGGCGCCACTCGAACCAGAGCTGCGCTTGCGCGGGCGATGCAAATTGCCGCGGTCCTCGCAATTCGTGGCGGACGAGCGTCATCGCTGTCGGCCATTTCCAGGTCCATCCCTGCCATTGACCGTGCCGCATCTTGCGCAAGCTCACGCTCGCGAGCGCCGCTCCGAGCACAAAAATCAGCGGTAGGACAACCCGCGATACAAGAGGATTTAGCCACGTCGGATAAGCCATGAAACAAAAAAGGAGAGTCATCGACGCCAAAAAACGCGTCACGGGCCACGCCGCCAGCGACCAAACGACTGCCTGAGCCAGCGTCAGAAAAGCCATCCATCCGAGACACTTCTGGTATCCGTCGAAAATGTCGATGTACGGCATTGGCACGAATTGAATCCACCCCTCGAACACCACAAAAATCATCGCCGTCCCCCCAAGAAAAAACCATAAGAACAAAAACGCGGTCGAAATCGGCAGAGTAAAAAGCCTTCCTGGAATCGACGGGGAATTCTTGCTCGCTGGATCGAACTCAGGCACTGTGAACATCCACACCACGCATAACAGGGAAAGAAACATCGCAGTTATCGGGCCGGCGAGCAGAAACAGGAAAAGGAGCGCCCGGCCAATTCGCAATAGCACCGGGCCGTCCTTGCTCATCGGAAGAAAGTCTCTCGTAAACTTGTCAATCGACATCGAATTTGCCGGATTAAATCCCGTCGTGGCGCAAAGCCGGGGATAGACAATAATAAATCCAATAAGGACGCCGAAAATGAGAATCAGACGGCGTTGGTTTTTGCGCCAAAGTTCCCAGGCGAATGCGGCTATGGGGCTGTGCATAAATAATTTGGGTTCCTCGATGCTTTCAGTGGAGATGTTCGTGCGGGATCGGCTCTGGGGAGCGCGGGCGTCCCGCCCGCGATGTTTGGCGTCCCGCCAAACACTTTTCCCCGACGACGTTTTTTGAACTGCCTCGTGCGTCAAGGTGATTCATCTCGGAGAAATCGAGGCGGTGCAAAGACGGAAAATGCGGGACGCGAAACGCCTCCCGCCGCGACCGGGACGGTCGCGCTCCCCAGACAATCAGGGTCTGCGCCATGATCCAATCAAAAGGTTGAAGAACCATATTTGGTTTATGTTGTTTTAGCTTCAGACCAGGCGACGAAAATTTCGTCCAGGGAGGGCGAGTCTTCGGCGACCACTCGTCCCCCGGCGCGCGCAGTTGCGGCTACAGCTTCGTCTCGTTTGCCGTTGCAAATGGCGGTCCATTCGTTCCCGCTGCCGGAGATGCTCAACACGCCGGAAAGCTTTGGAGGAGAAGGTTGGGGAGAGTCAAATCGAAGAATCAGCCGCCGATGTTTTTCCTTCACTTCATCCAAGGGGCCGGCCAGAACGACACGCCCTTCAAACATCATCGCAATGTCGTCCGCAACGCGGTCCACTTCTTCGAGCAAATGTGAGGAAAAGAAAACGGTGCGTCCCGCGTCGGCGACTGTGCGAATAATCGCCTCCAAAATATCCCGGCGCACAACCGGGTCCAAGCCGGAGCTGGGTTCGTCAAGCAAAAGCAATTCAGGCCGGTATGCCAGCGCGATGAGGAGCCCCGCCTTGGCATTCTCGCCGCGCGAGAGCGTCTTGATTTTCGAGCGGTCGTTCAGGCCGAATTGCGCGCGAAGCTCTTCGGCGTAGGCTGTGTCCCATTTCGGATAGAATGCCTGCGTGTAGCGAATCAATTCGTCCACACGCATCCACGCGGGCAAATCCCGATTTTCGGACAAGTAACCAACGCGGCTGAGCACCGCCACTGGATCGGCCACGGGGTCAAATCCAAAGACGCGCACTGAACCGTTCTCCGGTTTCAGGCGGCCGAGGAGATGTTTGATCAAGGTTGTTTTGCCCGCGCCATTGCCGCCGACGAGGCCAAAGACGCGTCCTGGTTTGACCTGCAAAGAAACCTGGTTGAGCGCGGTTTTGGAGCCGTACCTGCGGCTGAGGCAGCTTACTTCGATTGCGGCGCATTGCGTTGATGTTGTCATTTTTCTTCCTTGGGTTGAATGGCTTGGCTGCGTTCCCGGATGAGCCGGAGCAATTCCTGCGGTTCCACTTGCAGATGGCGCGCTTCGACGAGCAAAGCATCGACCCGCTCCGAAATAATCCTGAGCCGTTCCTTGCGGGCGAGCGGCGAGCCGCCCTCGGAAACGTAAGTGCCTGAACCGTGGCGTTTCTGGACGACTCCTTCGCGCTCAAGCTCCAAATAAGCCCGCGCGACAGTGTTAGGATTGACAAGCAATTGATGCGCGAGAACGCGGATGGGAGAGAGTTCGTCTCCCGGCGCGAGGCGGCCCGATGCGACCAGATGTTTGACCTGGTTGGCGATCTGGAGGTAGATCGGAACGCCGTCGCCGGTTGAAACATGCAATTGCATTGTGTATGAACACACTAGTACACTTTGCGGGCAACGTCAATTGGAAAATAAAGGAAATTTTATAATGTTGCGCAGCCGCCCTGAAATGGTAGAAGTGTAAAAACTAAATTTGCCTATGGACTCATCTCCAACCACACCAACTCCCGACTCCGCCCCGATTGAGCCGTCGTCGCTGATGGACCGCCTCACCAATGTCATTGCTTCTCCGGGCGAGGTTTTTTCGGAAGTCAGCAACTCGCCCGTGCGCGCCTCCAACTGGTTTGTGCCTCTGCTGCTGTCGTGCATCTGCACAGTTATTTACATTTTCATGGCGTTCTCGCAGCCGGCGGTGTTGCAAGGCATGGCCGAGCAGCGACAGGCTGCCATGCAAAAAAAAGTGGCTTCCGGTAAAATAACCCAGGCGCAAGCGGACCAGGCCGCGGCGATGACTGAGAAATTTCTCACGCCCACGATGCTGAAAGTTTTTGGGGCTGGCGGGGCCGCCGTGGGATCTGTTGCGGGCTTGTTTCTAATGGCGCTAATTATTTGGTTTGGACTGAAAATTTTTGGCGGCAGCGGAATTGATTACATGAAGGTGGTTGAAATTTATGGGTTGTCCCTTGTGATTGACGTGCCGCAAAAGCTCCTTCGCGTCCTCCTGGTATCTTGGAAGGGGAATCTGCTGGCCACCGCGAGTCCCACTCTGTTCATGGCTAACCCGAGCGCGACGAACAGAACAGACGTCTTTTTGTCGATGATCGACGTGATCGATATTTGGTGGCTGGCAGTCTTAAGCCTCGGTTTAAGCAAAGCGACGTCGATCAGCTACCGGAATGCGGCGTTGGTCACGTTCGTTGTTTGGTATGGCTTCCGAATCATTCTCACGCTGCTGACAGTGCCTTGAAGGCTTTTAATTTCGCGGTGACGAACTGGAAGGCGTTTTGAGTTCGGAATAGACGCCAAAGTTGGCGCAATTCCAGCCTTGCTTGTCTCGTGTCGAGACACAAATCCGTCACAATTTGCGGTCTTCCCCTTCATTTCGAATCGCCTAATGGGTGGCACACTCTATGCGATAGGTCACTCGCATATTACTAGGACGACAGACAGATTGAGCTTGGTAAAACAGACTGAAAGCGCACGGCGAACGATTTTTAAGCAATTGAGATAAAGGAGAAGAACTCATGAAGGTCAAGAATATCAACGGAAGAAGGCAGAACAGTTGCAGTTGCGGCACGTGGTTGAATCATTGGGCCAAAGTTTCCGGATGGCCTATTCCCGAATATTGCTCGGTCAGCACCTGCATGGCCAAGCCGCAATTTGGCGCCCTCGTCCAGAGAGATAGTTTGGCGGACACCAGTTGGTATATCATTCCGCTTTGCATGAAACACAGCGTGCGGACGGCTTCGCTCGACATCGCCAACACGACGCCTCTTGTGTCTGCCCAAGTCGATCATACTTGCGGTCAACAGATGCCCGTCGGAAACGTGCGACCTGGCGAGTTGAAGGAGGCGCTTGCAGGGAACTCTTCTGAGACCGGATCGGATACGACGTCGTTCCATGCCATGGATATTGCAAGACGGTTCACTCCTGGCCTTTACGGCAAGGAAAAACCTGCTCGTCGCGAAGAACCGACTCTCCGGGCGAATTATTAATTCGGTTGAGTCGAAACTTTTCGACCCTCAATGGCTCATCAGGGTAATCACTGATTCTCACATAAGGAAGTGGCATTACCTAAGCTATTCCTAGTTTTGGAATAAAAACAAAATGAGCGCCACAGAGACAATCCTGGAAAGCGAACAAACTTCCGCCCTGAACTCGCTTCCCGAACATCCACTCTTTGAGGGACTTAGCGATCGGCATCGGGAAATCCTTGCCAGGCGCTCGATGCGGGTCAGGTTTCGCAGAGGCGAGAAAGTTGTGGAAACCGGCGAGACAGCCAATTGCTTTTATCTCATTCTCAGCGGGAGCATCCGCTTGGAAACTCCTGGTGGTCGGAAGCCCTTGCCAATCAAAACCATTGGCGCGGGTGATATACTGGGCTGGTCGTGGCTTTTTCCCCCGGATTTCTGGCATTTCGATGCGATTGTCAGTGAGCCGACTGAAGTGATTTATTTCTACGGCAGCCAATTGCGCCAGGAATGTGACACCGACCAGGGGCTTGGATACGAGTTGTTCAAGCGCCTGGCCCAACGCCGTCTGGCTGGCAAATCAACTCTCATGACGCCAGACCCCGAAGGCGAGGACTTTGTCTCGCTTGGAGGCGAACCGGAAAATGATCCGACTCCTGCGTTGCTTCGACCCAAGCTGAATGTCTTTGCATTGACTGTGGAAACTGCCGACGTATTGGCCGCGGACGGAACCTCAACCTCCACATGGTGGCCAAAAATTTTGTTCGACAGCGCGAAGGCGGCAATCCGATCAGCGGTTGGCGCGCCGGACGAGAAAACAATTTCCGCAATGCCACGCGCGTAACGGACGCCTGACCAACCGAGATCAACATTCAGTTATTTGGAACTGCGTTGATCGTGAGATAAGAGAGTTCCTTCCACCCGGTCCCGTCTGCCGCTGTCAACGCCAGCCGGATTTCAATCTGATTGACAGGGCGAAGGCCGGGAATCGACAGCAAAACTTCATGCCCGTCCTCGCTGATTTTTGCGGAGGTTATTTTCAACACGTCATGCCCCTTTTTTCCTGGATGTTCCAAAGAGTATTGATCCGAGCCGTAATTTGACGACCACAGGTAGTTCCATTGTTCGAGGCGGTAGTTTGCAGTGTTCACAGCCGCCGCAAGGTCGAGCGCGAAATTGAAATGCAACGACAGGCCGTCGCGATGCACCTTTACATCGTCAAGCATTTTAATTGGTTTCCCCGTGTAACGCAGCCGTTGAAGGCAGCCGTCCTTGCCGCGCTCCGGGCCCTGCCAGCCGGAGAGTCCCGTCGCATAAACCTGGCCATCGGCGGGATTGCTTCTGGCGCGCATGAGGCCGGCGTCGAATTGAAACGGCAACGCAACAATCGCGGCCTGCGAAATTTCTCCGACCTCTTGCAGCATCAGATAGTAAATCCAGCCTTTGCCAAAACTGCTGTGCAGCAATCGCCCTGACAACGGCCCGAACCGTTTGTCGTCCACCCAAAGCTGGGCGGCGCTCGAATTATCAAATTCCTGCGGCATCCAGATAATCGGCTGATCGAAGTTCGTTGGCGCTTGCACTTTGGACGCGTCAATTCTGCCGCCGTCCGGCGCCCAGTGATCGCCGAATCCGCCGCCTCCGGTGAGGTTTTGGACATAACCGTAGAAGCCGCCTTTGTGTACAATATTAATTTTGGATGCGGGCATCCAGTCTCCCTGATTGTCGCTGACAGTCAGGCGTTCGTTGGGAAGCATTCCCATGCCGTTCGGCACCCGGAATCCTGTACAATAGATTTCCGCTCTGCTGCCGTCGGGCGCAATGTCAAGAATAGCGCCGGGATTCTTGTAGTCGGTGTATTCGCCCGGTTTCGCGTAATAAAAATGACCGCGGCGATCCACCTGCAAATCGAAATTGAAGCTGTGGAAGAAAGTCGAAACATCGGTGTCCGCGTACCAGGTTTCATAGTAGTCCGCCTCGCCGTCGTTGTTGAGGTCGTGAAGGCGCACGATGCCATTGCGGCAAGTCACATAAATCAATCCATCGACAACCTGCGCTCCGAACGGTTCGTAAAGGCCGGATGCAAATCTGGACCATGTGACATTTTTCAGCGATTGGTCCAATCCCGAGACGATCCAAACGTCGCCTGTGTACGTTGTCACGACGCAGCGCCCATCGGGAAAAAATGCCAGCGCGCTGGTCCGCAGCCAGGCGCCGTAAGGGTTGTCGAACGGAACGGGAATCGTGTCGAGTGCGTAAGCATTGGTTTCGTCGCCACGCTGGCCGCGCGCGTTGATTTCCAAGGGCCACAATCGCGCGGCACCGTGAGTGAGGGTTTCTGGATCGACGGACGGTTCTTTATCGGCTTGCGCAAGTTTTTGGGAAAACCGCTTGAAGTCGTCCGGCCCGTTACCGGAGGCGCATGTGAGGCGCACGACTCGCGGCTTTTCATCGGCGGGAATGTTCAATATCAAGCGACCCCGGTCATCCGTTTCCCATTCGAGTTGATCGGTCATGCCCGAGGCGCCTGCCGCCACAAATTGGCCATAGCTCGAAGCTGAATCACCCTTCGCTGTCATTACTATTTGTCCCGTTGATGGACCTTTTATACCGTGTGGCGAAATTTCTCCATTGGCGATGACGCCGCCGATTTGTGCCGATGTAGATTCTGATTGCGCGACGCAAAGACGCATCGGTGTTGCGCCCGGCTCGATTCTCAACGTATGTGAGACATCGATCAATCCGTGATCGTTTTCCGCGGAAGGCAGATCCAGCACCCGGCGTCCCTCTATCGAATACGAGAGAACCGCCTGTCGATTATAAACATAGTGGCCGAAATATTTCATCCAATTGGTCGGGAGCGGTCCGCGTGGAAGAATGTCGTTTGTTGGAAAATCAAAACTGCCGCCGTAGGCCCAATACCATTTTTGCAGGCCTTTCAATGGCTTGCCGTCGGGCAGAGGCTGGCCTTCT
Source organism: Verrucomicrobiia bacterium (assembly GCA_036501665.1). Classification (GTDB taxonomy): domain Bacteria; phylum Verrucomicrobiota; class Verrucomicrobiia; order Limisphaerales; family Palsa-1400; genus DATAUD01. The sequence continues at coordinate 7,297 of DASXZW010000123.1, read as the reverse complement.
CCGCGCTGCTCCGCGTGGCCGGTTCGCGACAAATCAAGGAAACCTCCCTGCCACGCGCCCGCGAGGCTCATTCGGTGGAGGTCGTAACTGAGGGTGACGTTGCCATCCATTCGGAACGTCAGAGCGTCAACAATGTTCGTGCCGAGTTGCGATTCGAGAACGGGACCGTAATCGCAAGGTTTGATTTTTGAGGCGGCTTGGGATTTTGCCTGGGCGGGATCGAATTTTGGAAGAGAGTTAAGGTAGTCTTGACTCACTGCCGTATATTGCGAAGGATTCCCCGTTTTAACGAAAGTCTCGCGGACGTATTGAACCACGTCGTAACGCTGCTCCGGCGTCATCCACGTTTGCGAAGGCATGTTCTTGAAGCCGCGCGTAATCGTTTTGAAGAGGCTGTAGGGATCGCTGCCGTTTTGAAATTTTTCGACGGCGAACTTGCGGGCCTGCGGATTGATGGTCTGCGAGCCGTTTGCGCCGTGGCAAGGCGCGCACGCGATCTGGAAAATCTTCTGCCCTCGCGCCAAACTTTGCGGGTTCCATTGCGCGATGATTCCGGCATGATCCACATTTTCTTCAGGTGATTTTTGCTGAGCCGAGACGCCCAAGGCCGAAATCATAACGAGCGCGGCAAGTCCTCCGCGAAGATGGCTCAGTATCCTCATATACAAAATTTTGAGTTGGGTTGCGATCATGCGGGAGGGCGGCGGGATCGTCAACGCAACAACCGGAAACGGGCAGAGTGGAACTCTCTTAACTTCGAAGCGGGAGATTTGCGGCTATATCCGGACGCCTCGGCGAGGCGTCCCTACCAGTCAACTGCAAAACTTGGGCGTGAATCGAAACGGGCCGCGCCTATTGCGCGACTTTGAGGCGATAGTAACGGTTGCCATTTTGGATGTCGGTATCGACGAAAGAATTCATTACACCTGTCGCGGTGTTGGTGGACACCGGTGTCCAATGCGCAAGGTCAGTGCTGGTTTGAACGACGTAAGATTTCCCAGTGACGCCGTAATAGAGAAGTCCCATTGAGCCGTCGCTGTTGGGTGTGAGCGACATGATTTGCGGCTGAGTCACTTTGACCGGCGCAGTGACAGAAACTGCGACAACGAGGGACGTGACGCTGCCAGACGAATTGGAGAGCACACACCGATACGCACCTTGCTTGGCGACCGACATGTTTGGAATCGTCAGCGCGCTTCCCGTGGCGATATTGGTTCCGTTCATCTGCCATTGGTAATCGGGCGCAGGAACTCCAACGCCGCTTGTAACCAGCGTCAAAGTATCCCCGCGTGTCACTGAAGTGCTATGCGGTTGAACGCCAATGAGAGGCGCAAGGCTTTGAACGCCGACGAAGTTCGCGGTGACGTTGGTGTCCTGGTCGGGATAAATCGTGATGTTGGTGGAAGTCGTATTCGTCGCTCCCGTCCAACAAAGGAAATTGCCGTTTGCTGTTAAAGTTATGGGTTGGCCGCGCTCGACAAGGCAGGGTGGGGGATTGGTCGAGAATCCCGCCGCGTTCAATGTGCTGGTGTTGGATTGAGTGACTGATCCTACGCCGGTAATGTTCATGCTGACCGTGTACGTCGGTTGCGGCATCATCATTGCGACCCAAGGCGCCCGTTCGCTGATCGTTTCTGCGTTGTTGTTGGAAACCGTTCCTGTCAAGTAACCCATATAAGTGTTGCTGGGGGTTGAAAAAAGTCCGCTTCGCGCGCCGGGATAACACATGATCGTGCCGTAGGCCAATTCGCCCGGAGTAGTCGCGGAGGGCGGTCCGAAATTATATCCGTAAGAGTAGGGAAAAGCTCCGGGAGACGCTGCGTTCGCCAGATCGTGAGCGCAACCAAGGTTATGCCCGACCTCGTGCGCCAGAACGTAATCGTTGACGCTGTAAACGGCCTCAACAACGTTGAACGCGAGCTTGCTGGTGCCGGTAATGATATAGCCCATGCCGGAGTAGGTTTGGTCTGTCGGGCCTTCCATGAGTGTAACAACGTCTGCCGCATATTGTGTCCTGAGCGTCGCGACATTTGTGTCATAAGCGAGCACTCGCAAGTCGGTGGTGAGGTCTCCGCTTTCGGTGAAGTCGATCAGTCCGGTATAGACGATGGTCAGGTGGGCATTGATCCCACAATTTATGTAGGCCTCGTTGGCTTCGGCCACGGACATTTCGATTGTATCAGTAATGCTCTCCATGCCGGGATAAGTGCGATATGGGATCAGCGAGGTCACCGCGGACTGATCGTAGAGCACCATGATGGTGATATTGACGGGGCCGGTTGAAGTCGGCGGAGGCAGGACGACTACCTGGTCAGTCGAGCCACCGGGGACAACGGCTTTGAGAGCCTTCGTTTTGCGGACGAGCTCGTCGTTGCGGATCTGGGTTTTTTCCGCGACAAGTTTTCTCAATTGCTCCACGTTTAGGGCAGGTCCATCGCTGGGGGCTTGGATGGAGTCCGGGCGGTTGGCGGGTTCCTTGGGCGCTCTCGGGACCTCGGCAATGGTGTCGCCTTTAGGCGTCAATACGAATCGGAAATGTTTGTCGTTTACATTGGCAGTTCCGACGGTGTGGCCATTGCGAAAAAGGAGGAAACCTTCTCCGACGACTTCGTCGCCGGAATCAAGAGTGACAATGGCGCGATTCTTCTTTTCGCTGCCCGGACGGTAGATGACTTGGTATTTTTTTCCGTCGATCGTGAGACTGCTGGGACGCACTTCTTCCGCCAATGTCTTATAAGTGGACAGAGCAAAGGATGCCGTCACAAATATCAGGACAATTTTTTGTAGGATGCGTGTCATGTTTCTTCCAGCGCAAAGCGCAGAAGCCAGATAGCAGCAGGCGGGCCAAAAAGGGTCGAAGTCCGCGAGGAAAATCAGGTTATGTCACCGGCAGTCGTCAATAATCGAAATGAGAAAATGAAAATGTGGATTTTCTCAAAAATGTGGGTTCCGAAAATTGGTGATCGGAGAGGTTTTGCAGACTATGAGTCACGTAATTTTTCGACTCAAGGTCTTGAAAAGTTGCAGAGTTTCTAAGTTTGGACTTTTTGGTTCGGCAATCGAGCGATCACAGGAAAACGTTGCCTACATGAAATGGAAGTTTTTGCGCGAAGTTGCAGTTCCTTCCCGCCACCGTTAAGCGACAAAACAACTTGCTCCCGCCGCGCTTCTCTCGTTCAATGCTCCCGGGCGAGCATGTCTTCCGAATCTGCCAGTTCCATTTTTCCGCGCACCGACTGGGCCGAGTTAGGCAAGGCGGGCGAAGCTGACGAAGCGCGCCTGGATCGCCTCATTCGCCTTTATTGGCCGCCGTTGAGAATTTTTCTCGTCGCTTCATTTCCCAGCTTGCGGGATCAGGCGGACATTTTGCTTCAGGAGTTTACTGAGGACAAAATCCTCAAGAAGGGTTGGCTGCAACGCGCGGATCGCGGTCGAGGGAAATTCCGCGACTTCCTCAAAACGAGCCTGCGAAATTTTGTCCTGGATCGGCTTGATCGCGTTGATGTCAAGCGGCCGCCCCTTTCGCTGGACGATCTGGAGCAGGAATTGCCGGGGCCGGAAGCGCCGGCTGAAGAGTTCGACTTGACGTGGGTGCGCACAGTGTTGGCCGAGACGCTTCGCCGGATGGAGGAAGATTGCAAGGACCCGGCGACCGACCAGCCGCGCCGCGGCAACATTTGGGAAATGTTCCGAATCCGTTTGCTGGAACCAATTCTGAACGACGCGCCGCAACCGCCTTACGACCAATTGATCGAGCGATTTGGGCTTCGATCCCCGACGGATGCGTCAAACATGCTCCTGAGCGGGAAAAGGATTTTTAAATCGCACCTGACGCGCGTTATCAAGGATTATACCGAGCAGGATTCCGTCGCCGCCGCTGAAATTCAGGAACTTGAGGAATTCGTGGCGCGCCTTGCGGGGGATGTTTGATGACGGAATCGGAAGTCAACGCAAAGACGCAAGCTGATGAGAGAAAATGCGATAGAGGCCGAAGGACAGTTCTTGTTGTTCGATCTGAGAAGTGAGAAAGACCGGTGCGAAATGGTTTCGTAATCCTTGCAGTGCAATGTCCAGGAACTCATCATTTTTGGCAAAATTTTCTCGCGCAGAGGCGCAGAGGTCGCAGAGAAGAGACAACTGTTCTTACTTTTTCTCTGCGTCCTCTGCGCCTCTGCGCGAGATTCGGGGTTTTGGGTTTTTATTTGCGGCTCTGCGTTAAGAGTCTTCCGAATAGATGCGTTGGCTTGCAAGAAAATGAGCGGGCAAGATTTGCGGCGCAAGCCCGTATGTTAAGGTAAGTTGGAATAGAGAAAGTAGTATGGCTGATTTTGATTCCGCCGGCGCGTTGTTTAAAAGCGCCCCCAAGAGCCTGGCCGCCCTCATGGCGGAAGGGACGGAACATGCCCGTCTCTGGCGGGCCGACGAACTCGGCGCCATCTTCCGGCATCAATTGTCCGCGCCGATCCTGGTGGATTTGGGCGGATTCGATACCGCCAACGCCGCGCGACTGAAAATGATCACTGAGGCGCAAAACCTGTTGCTCAAAAGTTTTTCCGATCTGCTGCTTCATTCCGCGCCGCCGATTGAACTGCTCCGGCTCGCGAAGGAATTTGCCAAGGCAAACATGGACCGGCCCGACGGCAGCCTGCCGAAGGAAGTCGCGGCGATCCTTTATTATGCCAGCATTTCCACGGCATTTCTGCGCCTGGACGAGCGAATTTCCCAACTGAAGGATACTGACCTGGAGCGCGGCCTGCGTTGGGCGAAAAGCCAGCCGTGGATCAACCAGCAAGTTCAGCAACTTCTGGGCGAAGCGTTGGATAAATTGAACGCACCGGGCGCGGAAAGCGTCCCGAAGCTATGATAAACGATCCGTCCAACCAGGAACCTACGGTGTTCGATCCGCCGGTTTCCGCCTTCGCGGGCCCCATCGCGGAGTTGGTTGGGCATCGCTTGCTTTCTCCGCCAACACGGCCCGGGCTGCTGGCCATCCTGTCGCATTACGAAGTGGTTCGAGTGCTGGGCAGCGGCGGGATGGGAGTGGTTCTGTTGGCGCGCGACACCAAAACCGGAGCGAACGTCGCGGTCAAGATGGTTCGGCCTGAATTAGTCGCCAACCAACAAATCGTTCATCGCTTTGTGCGCGAAGCAGGGCATTTGCAGAAGCTGAAACACAAGAACGTCGCGACGGTTCTCGAAGTTTCTGATCGCGCGGATGGGCCTTACTTCGTGATGCCGTATTTTGATCGCGGCAGTCTGGCCCAGCGCATTAAACCCGGGGAGCCATTGGAAGGAAGCGCAGCACTCGAGATAGCTTTGCAAATTGCGGATGGTCTGCAATTCGCCCATCGACGCGGCATCATTCATCGCGATCTTAAGCCGGCTAATATTCTTCTTGGCAGCGACGGCCTTGCGTCTCTGGCGGATTTTGGATTGGCCCGCACGCTTTTCAACGACACTATAATTGACGTCGAACGCGAGACGCTGGAAGGAACCGCGCCTTATATGTCTCCCGGTGTCGCCGCCGGGAACGCTGAGGACACGCGTTGCGATATTTATGCTTTTGGCGGTGTGCTTTACGAAATGCTCACCGGCGAGCCGCCTTATGCCGGAAGAACAACGAAAGATGTCCGAGCGCAAATTCTCAAAGGGCCGCCCAAGCCGATTAAAACGCGCAACCCACAGGCGGATTCCGGGTTGACCGCCGTTGCCGAAGGCGCGATGGCCCGTGAATTGCGCGATCGCTATGCCGATATGTCGGACGTGCTGGCAGACTTGCAGCGAATCAACGATGGACGAAAACCGTTAGGCCCTCGCGGCCTGGCGCGGCGTGTTCGCAAGATTCCAGCCACTGTTTGGATTCCCGTTGGAATTGTGGCGCTGGCTGGCGTGTTGCGATTGGCGTGGCCGACATCTTCACCGGAACCTGTTAAGAAACCTGAGATTCCGACTATCGTTACTGCCCCTCCCGACATGGCAAAGACTCCGCTCCCGGCACCCACACAAACTACTAACCTAGCAGGAACGACGTGGGTTTCCCCGATTGTCGCGGGGAAAGTCGGAGAAGTGGGGAGCATTGACGGTGTCGGCGCTGACGCACGTTTTCGGTGGCCTCGAGGAATTGCAATTGACAGCGCGGGCAACCTTTACGTCGCCGACACCGGCAACAATACCATTCGCAAAATTGCCCCTGATCACACTGTAACAACGCTTGCCGGGGCAACATCTCCGGGTGCGGCTGACGGTAAAGGCAGCGCCGCGCGGTTCATCGCTCCACAGGGGATCGCAGTCGATGCCACAGGAAATGTTTATGTCGCCGAATTTGCCAACAATACCGTGCGAAAAATTACTTCAGACGGCGTCGTGAGTCTTCTGGCCGGCTCGGTTCAAATTCCCGGAAGCGAAAATGGAAGCGGCTCCTCGGCGCATTTTCGCAATCCGTGGGCGTTGGCGGCAGATAAGAACGGCAACGTTTATGTTTCTGACAACGGCAATCTGTCGCTCCGCAAGATCGGCCCGGACGGAACCGTTGTTACGCTGGCCGATTCGTTTGGCAATCCTCGCGGAGTCGCGGTTGATTCATCTGGGAACCTTTACGTGGCGGATCTGGCGAACAATTCGATTCGCAAAATCGCCGCCGCGACTGAAAAGGGGAGCACTCTGACAACTTCCCTCTCAGCGCCGGAGAATGTCGCGGTTGACGCCCGCGGATTTGTATTTGTCACCGATTCCGACGGCATTCACAGAATTTCACCCGATGGAAAGAGTGTGCTGCTCCCGTCTGTTCCTCTGACCGAGGCTGGAACAGGCCCCGTTGCGCGCGCTGAGGCAATCGCCGTTGACGCCGCCGGCGTCCTTTACGTCGCGGATTCCGACCATAACGTCATTTACCGCCAAAACGGGCGATGATCCTTGATCTGAATTCTTCGTTTGCTTGGTGTAAAACTCTTCCTTTCTCCGCGCTCTCTGCGTCTCTGAGCGATGCTTTTTCCCCCAAATCAGAAGAATTCTCGCGCAGAGGCGCAGAGAGCGCAGAGTTATTTATTTCATCAAATTGTGCGATCCGTGGTGAAAATCCCTCCGAAATCCAGTGTATTGAGGTGTTGCATGGCTTGGTGTGCCTTGAGACGAAGCAAAATTGTTATCCTTAAGAGATGGGTGTGAGACAAAATTCTTCTATTTAAGGAAACAGAGCTTGTTTTTTGGGCGGGTGTGACTAGATTACTAGTCACTATGAATGCTTCCACTAAACAACAGCTTCTCAAACAAATTGCGGCCATTGGGGCGATGGAGCGCG
>DASXZW010000122.1:0-85632 GCA_036501665.1 Verrucomicrobiia bacterium | reverse complement strand
GTGACTTGGACGAACATTGGCTACAGCATGTGTGATATTTACAAGCGTGTCAACGGCATTATTGAACATATTACTTGCTACATAAAAAGAACAAAACCTCGGTTTTTCAAGGACTTATGTCAAATGCAGGGGGAAGTTAGGTTAGCTCAGCGCGATTCCCGTGGACAATCAGGACATGTCGGTTTCTCAGCACGGCAAACCTTGGCGCTGAACGATTCAGTTATTTTGGGGAGCGCGGTCGTCTCGACCGCCGTTTTCGGCGTCTCGCCGAAAACCTTTGAGTTCTAAAGCTTCATTTACTGGCTGGCGGGACGCCAGCCAGGGCGACCGAGACGGTCGCTCTACCAACAACCGCATTGCTCCGGTTTAGGGAATTTATTTTTGAAAATACTTGTTCAACTCCGGTGTCAGCACCGCGTGATTAATGTATGTAAAAGTCCCCTGCTCCCGCGCCTCCCGCGCCGCGTCAATCAACCCAGTCATCGCCGCGCGATAAAATGACGCCGCGAAGCTGATGCGCTTGACCCCGGCTTGAACCAATTCCGCCACAGTAAACGATTTCCCTCGGCTACTCACCGCGAAGTTCACAGGTTTCGACACCGCCTCGCATACTGCTCGCACAGAAGCCAAATCCGGCAACCCCGGCGCGAATAATACATCGGCACCGGCTTTTTCGTAGGCGACCAGCCGTTTAATCGTGTCGTCCAAATTCGGATTGCCTCGAACATAATTCTCCGCCCTCGCCGCGAGCATAAAAGGAAACGGCAGCCCGCCTGCCGCCTCAACCGCAGCCGTCACTCGCTCCGTTGCCAGAGTCAAATCATAGATTGGTTTCTCGCGATCCGCCCGGGCGTCCTCGATCGAACCTCCAACCAGCCCAATCTCCGCTGCCAATCGAATTGTTTCCGCGGCAGTCGCCGGACTTTCCCCAAAACCATGTTCCAGGTCGCCCGCAACCGGCAGATCGGTCGCATTCACAATTTCCCGCGCATTGGCAAGCGACTCGTCCCGGCTCATTTTTCCATCGCAACGGCCCAGCACATTCGCCGCCGCCGCGCTCGAAGTTGCCAGCGCCTCAAAACCCAATCCCGCCAGAATGCGGGCCGATCCCGCATCCCACGGGTTCGGGATCAGCAAAACCTCTGCCCGCCGATGAAGCTCCCGAAACCTCAACGCCTTTTCATTTTGTGTCAATGCCATACAACTTTAATCATTATGCAAACTCGCCACCGCATAAAAAATAAGTCTTCGCTCCAACAGCCTGAATCTTTTTCCCCACACTCTTTCCACCAGCATCAGGAATGACCGTCGCCATTTTCTGATTTTCTCTTGCACAGAAACGTGGTATGGTAGAGAAGAATGAGCGCCTTGAAAGAAAAAATTATCGAGGAACTTGAAGAGCTGCCGGAACCGGCTCTCAAGCAGGTAATGAACTATCTCGTGTCTCTAAAGCGCCATGACGCCGAAGAGGAACCGTCGTTGCTCTCTATTGCTGGTGCTCTTTCGGGGAAGCAGATGTCAGGAGAGGAAATCGAAAACGAGCTATACGGGCCGGTGAAATCCAAGTGAAGTCCTTGCAGCCTGTCTTTGTGGACACTTGGGGCTGGCTCGCTTATGGTCATCGCCGCGATTCCCATCATTCAGAGATCAAGTTATTGTTCGAGAAGTTGATTGCGCATCACATTCCCATTCACACCAGCGACTACATTTTGGATGAATTGATCACTTTGCTTTTCCGACGAGAAACACACAATGAAGCCCTTCGCTTTTTGGACGGTCTAATGGCAGATTTCGCACGAGGAAGAATCCAAATTCAGAAACTTACCACAGAACGATTCCGAGAAGCCCTGGATTTGCGAAGGCGTTATCACGATAAGCCAGACATTTCTTTTACCGATTTTACGACCATGGTCATCATGCGGGAGTTGGGAATTACATCTGTTGTTACCGAGGACAACCATTTTTTGCAAGTCGGTTTGGGCTTTCAAAAGTTTCCCTGGAATAAATAGCGTCGCCTTTATAATATGGCGGCTCGTCAAGCCTTCCCATAATCTACGCTACGAATATGACCGATGCTGTTATCGCTTCGCCTCAGGCAGTTGCGCCAAATGCTCCGCGCCTTTCGCAATTGCGCGGGATGGATTATTCGGTCCTTCAGCAGTGCATGCACTGCGGCCTTTGCCTTCCGACCTGCCCGACTTACGACGCCACCAAACTGGAACGCAACAGCCCCCGTGGGCGAATTTCACTGATGCGCGCAATCGCCGATGGCCGCCTGGAAGCGACTAAGACCTTTGCCGACGAAATGTATTTCTGCCTCGGTTGCCTCGCGTGCATGACCGCGTGTCCTGCCGGTGTCAATTACGCGGAGCTATTCGAACACGCGCGCGCTGAAGCTGAGGAAAGCGGCGTTTTGAAAAACCCAAGGCGCTCCTTCATCCGCAACCTGACGATGCGGTGGCTTTTCATGGATTTGCGCCGCCTGCGATTTGTCGGCTGGACGATTCGCCTTTATCAACAATTCGGAATCCAAAGTCTGATTCGCGGTTCCGGGATACTCAAACTTTTACCTCGGCGCTTGCAGGAACTCGAAGCCATGACACCCGTCGTCATGCCAAAATTCTCCGCGCAGTTAATCGCCCCGATCACTCCGTCCGCCGATAAAAAGAAATATCGCGTCGCTCTTCTGACTGGTTGCGCGCAGGATTTGATGTTCAGCGATGTCAACCGCGACACCTGCGAAGTCCTTGCTCGCAACGGCTGTGAAGTGGTGACGCCTGCCAACCAAAGTTGCTGCGGCTCCCTCCACGCGCACAACGGTGAATTGGAAATGGCCCGCGCATTGGCCCGGAAAAATATCGACCAATTTCCGCCGTCGGAATTCGACGCCATCATCAGCAATGCCGCCGGCTGCGGCTCACATCTGAAACACTACGGCCCGCTCCTTGTCGGTGATCCTCAATATCACCAGCGCGCCGAACTATGGGACTCAAAACTCAAAGACATCCATGAATGGCTCGCGTTTGTTGGACTCACTCCGCCAAAACCGGGCGTTGCCTCACAATCGGTGACTTACCACGAAGCCTGCCATCTTTGCCACGGCCAAAAAATCACCGCCCAACCGCGGCAACTGCTGCGCGCCATCCCGAATCTTTCGTTGACAGAATTGCCGGAGAGCAATTGGTGTTGCGGCAGCGCGGGCATTTATAATTTGATCCAGCCGGAAATGGCCAATCAATTGCTTGACCGCAAACTCAAGCACATCGCATCAACAAAAGCCGAGGTCGTCGCAACAGGCAATCCTGGCTGTCTGGCGCACATGGCCAACGGCATCCGCAAGGAAAAGCTCCCCGTGCGCCTCGTCCACCCGATTACTCTGCTGGCCGAGGCATACCGCGCCGAACGATAGACTCACATCGGCGGCGCTGGCGCCACGTCCTGAATCTTCGCGTACTGCACTAGGAGATCGACAACCTTGTCGCTCAGCAACTGGTTGTAAATGTCGTTCATCCGTCCAGCCTTCTCGATGTCCTTCACCAGCTTGTCGAACGGAATTTTATATTGCGCCGACATTTCCTGCAAACGCCGCGCCATGTCCGTTTGGTCCACGCGCGTGCCTTCCTTGTCGGCAATCCGCTGGAAAACGAAAATAGCCTTCACGCGTTGCTTGGCCGCAGTATTTGCGGTCGCGTAAATCTGGTCCTTTTGAGCGTCAATCGCATCCTTCAGAACCCCCCTCTGCTGCTCCTCGTTGACGATCGAATACACGATGCTCCGCGTTTCGTCTTCCACCAGCGACTCCGGCAGATCGCATTGAATTTGATTCAGGAGATTTTGCGCCACTTGATTCCGAATTGAACGGCTTTGCTTGAGATTCAATTCGTTTTGCAAATCAGCACGAATGCCTTCGCGCAATTTTTCCAAATTTTCCGCGCCGTAATTCTTCGCGAATTCCTCGTCGATGGCCGGCAGGCCCTTCTCTTTTATCTCAACCAATTCCACGTCATAAACGCCCTTTTTCCCGGTCAACTGCGGCACGACAAAATCCGCCGGAAAATCAACCGTAATAGTTCGCTTGTCCCCAGCCTTCATCCCAATGAGTTGGTCGCCAAAACCAGGAATAAACGACGCTTTATCGACATTGACCCAAAACGCCTTCTTCTCAGTCAATCCGCGCGCCGTGGGGGCCGTATCCGTAATCGGCTTGCCGTCGCATGTCCCGATATAATTGACAACCACAATATCGCCCTCTTTTGCTTCGCGGCTGACGGTCTCAAATTTCGCGTTGCGCTCCGCAAGCGCGTTGAGAGCACGCTCAACGTCGTTGGATGTCACCGTCGCGATCTCCCGCGAAGCGACAATTCCCTTGTATTCCGGCAATTCAAATTCAGGGGAAGTCTCTATGTTCGCCGCAAATTGCAGGGGCTGGCCGCGCGTGAATTGAATTTCCTCAATCTCCGGCTGGCCCACGATCGACAGCTTTTGCTCCGTCATCGCAGTCCTGAAGGATGAAGAAATCAATGTTCGTTTGACTTCGTCCTGGATGTCCGAGTCAAACCGCTTCGCCACCATTTCTTTGGGCGCCTTGCCGGGACGAAAGCCGGGCAGCCGCGCTTCGCGTTGAAAACCGCTGGTGACTTCCTTGAAGGTTTCTTCAACCTTTTCAGGTTCGACTTCCACACGCACTAATTTCTTGCAAGGTCCCAAATTCTCTACCGTTACATTCACAAAAAAGCCTTTCAATTCAATCGCGTCGGTTGTTGGATTTCGTGGATTCGACCGCCCGCGAGTTGGACACGCTAAATATCGCCATCGTCCCCGTCAAGCCAACATCTGCTGAATTTTGCAGTCCGGGAACGCTTTAAGGATGCCCCGGAAACTGGTAGCCCTTGAATACGTACAAGTAGTCAACGCCATTAACAGGACCACTCCAATCCCCCTGCGCATGACCAAACCCCGCGCCGTGACCCGCGTTGATCAAGGATGAATTGAGCCACTTGTGAAGTTCAGCGTGGCCGTCGGCAAACCCTATGGAGCAAACGTTGTCATGCCAGATCGCGGGAGGGTCCTGCCATTCAAAACCGTGGAAGCCGAACCAATTGACCGTCCAGGTTCCGACATTGTAACCGCGCCAATCAGCCGCCTCGATCATCGAAAAGGTGGAGGCCGGCGAAAAAATCGAGGACATTTTGGTGAAAGTCGCCCGAGCGCCCCAAAAATCGTCGTAAGGCTCACCCCCCAGATTTTGCGTTCGAGAATAACTGTCAAAAGCCCATCCATTGAGATGATTCGTGCTCGGATTCTGCAAAAATCGCTGATCACCTGGACAATGGTAAACCATGACATTGTTGCAGTAATAATAAAACGCGTTGCTTGTCCTTAACCCCAACTCAACGGCTCTAAAGGCATCGTCGGAATTCGCCCAACCCGGCCCAAATACCGGTCCACCCCAGAAACCACCCGCAGGATAAAGGATTTCCCCTGTGTTATAATCTGACATTTGGACAATTCGGTCAGAATTATCCTGCGCATACAAATGGAATGCCGCGCCCAATTGCTTCTGGTTATTGAGACAGGAAGCGGCAACGGCCTGGTGCCTTGCTTTCGAGACCGCTGGCACGAGCATTGCGGCCATGATGCCAATGACCACTATGACAACCAGCAACTCTGTCAAACTGAAGGCACGAAGACGCCGAACGCTCCAAGGCAAAAGGTTACCATTACCGCTCGGTCCGCGCAGCAGAGCTTTCATGGGAAGGCAAACGTACCATGTGACACCTCATTTTGCCAACGCAATTCTCCGTGTTTTGCCGAAACTTTGCCAGGGGCATCGCATCCCCTCGTATTTAATGTCCTGACATCCACAACATCCGTCCATTCCTGCGTGACAAGGTAATTTCATCCTCGCAGAAAAAGAATTGGTGGATTTTTTTCCGAATGTGAAGTCAGTCTTTGACGCCGTCGCGAAGCGTGAGTAGGATTGCGCTCCTATTATGACCGAATCTGAGCCGAGGACCTCAGTTCTCTTTATTGACGACGAATTGCAAATGCGTCGCCTGATTCACGCCTGCCTTGAACGCAATGGCTACGAAGTCAAGGAAGCCGCCACAGGCGAAGAAGGAATCAACGCCGCGATCCACACCCAGCCAGGCATCATTATTCTGGACCTCGGCCTGCCCGATATTGATGGCATGGAAGTCCTGCGGCGTTTGCGCGAATGGACGAAGGTCCCAGTCATCGTGCTCTCAGTGCGCGACCGTGATACCGACAAAGTCCTGGCGCTCGACAGCGGCGCAAACGATTATCTCTCAAAACCCTTCAGCACAAACGAACTGTTGGCGCGTTTGCGCGTCGTCCAGCGCTATCATCAACCACCCGCAAAAACGGAAATTTTCGTCACCGGCCATATGGAAGTGGACCTGGCCTCGCGGGTCGTCAAAATTCGCGATTCGGCCCTGAAGCTCCCGCGCACCGAGTATTCGCTCCTTCGTTACTTCGTGCAAAACGCCGGCAGGGTGCTCACGCACAGCCAGCTATTGCGGGAAATCTGGGGTTTGGAAGACGTTGAGAAGACCGCGCGCCTTCGCGTCTATGTGACGTATCTGCGGGAAAAAATCGAAAGCAACCCGGCAAAACCGGAGTTGCTCATCACCGTGCCGGGAGTGGGTTACCGACTCGAAGTTCGCGGATAAAACCGGCGTCAGCCGTTGTCGCCAATCGCCTCGACAGGGCAGCCTTCCTTTGCTTCCTTGCATTGCGCCTCTTCTTCAGGACTGCCGGGCTGCTTGTAAACGTACGAATAGCCGCCGTCTTCGTTGCGAGTGAAATTTGCCGGGGCCGTCTCGCGGCAAAGGTCGCAATCTATGCATTGATTGTCCACGTAATATTTGCCCGCGACGTTATCAGAGTATTTGTTTGCAATGTCAGCCATAAATTTCTTGGCGGAATCTTAATTGCGTGAAAGCGGAAAGATCAAGCGCGAAGGAAATCAGAATTTTAACGCCTTTACCGCCTCTGTTGCGCTGGCAAGCACAGATCCGGGAAAAATTCCCAAATACAGGATCGCCACAATGCAAACGCCAAGGGAAATCTTCATCGGAAGCGACACCGTAATGGGTGAAAGGTCCGCCGGATCAGCCGACCAATAAATTGCCCGGATGACACCAAAATAATAGTAGATCGAAACGACCACCCCCACGATCGCGACTACCGCCAGCCAAAGATACGCCGGGTTCGCCGTGGCTCTCAATATAATCGAGCGCAGCAAAAGAAATTTTCCGAGGAATCCCGCCAGCGGAGGAATTCCCGCCAGCGACACAACCGCCAGCGTCATTGCCACCGCCAAAAACGGAGACCGCTGATTCAGTCCCGCCAGCGAGGCAATGTCATCATTGTCGCGCGTCACAATACAAATGACAGCAAATGCGACCGCCAGCGTAAATAAATATCCCGCCAAATAATAAAGCACCGCCGAAGACCCTTCGGCGTTTAGCGCGGCGATGCCCATCAGCAGATAACCAGCGTTGGCGATGCTGGAATAGCCGAGCAGCCTCTTCAAGTTGCGCTGTGGAATGGCGCACAGGTTTCCGTATAGAATTGTAATGCCGGCCGCAAACATGAACAGCTTCTCCCATTGCGCAGAGATGGCTGGCGCGGCGACGAACAGGACCCGCAACACTAGCACGAATCCCGCCGCTTTGGAGCCGGTGGCTAGGAACGCCGTCACAGGCGTTGGCGCGCCTTGATAGACGTCCGGCGTCCACATTTGCAATGGAAACGAAGAAATTTTAAACGCCAACCCAATCAGCACGAGGAGTATCCCCAGCCAAAATACCTTGTCATGGGCCATATGCGCGCTGTCGGCGCTAAGTTCCACGAAACCGGTGCGATTTCCAGAACCGAATATCAGCGCAATGCCGAACACAAGGATTGCTGCCGACAACGCGCTCAAAATTAAATACTTCACCCCCGCCTCCAGCGATTGCATCCGCGAACGTTGAAAGCTGACCAGCACATAAAAGCTGATCGAAATCATCTCCAACGCGACGAAAAGCATCATGAAGTCGTTGGCCGATGCCGCGAACATCATTCCCGCCAATGCTAAAAGCGTCACAGTATAATATTCGCCGATTCCCATCGCGATTCGCCCGGCGAATTCAATTCCCATCAAAACTACAAATATCGCGCTAATCAGAAAGAGCCGGTTGAAAAACATCGCCAAACCGTCCCGTACGAACATTCCATGAAATCCAGTTTCTGACGAACCGACACCATCCCCGCAAAATGTGGCCGCCAATATGACAAGCAATCCCGCGAGCGTGACCCACCCAAGTCGATGCTTCGATGGCTGCGGCGTCCACAAGTCAATCAGCAGGATCGCCATCGACAATCCCACAACCGCGATTTCAGGCGCTAACAACGAAAAATTCATTGAGAGTGCGCCCTCATTTGCGCGGCGTTTTCAGTGAGATCGGAACCGACTGCCCGAACAATCGGCGCAACGCTGAGTTTAATATTGTCTGTCAAAAGGCGCGGGAAACAGCCGAAAATTATCAGACACGCGAGCAGCAGTCCGTACGGCGTCCTTCGCCAGAGAGTTGAAGCATCAGCAAGCGGCGGCGCTTCCTTTTCGCCATGCCAAACATTGCGGATGGCGCGGAGCATATAAACACCTCCAATGATGAGCGCGCCCCAAACAGCCAAAACTGTGACGAGCGCGGAACGATCCCAATTGCCAAAAAGGACAAGCGCTTCACCCGGAAATCCGGCAAATCCCGGCACACCGCAACCCGCGAGCATCGCCATGATCATGACCGTGCCAATAAACGGCAACCTCGAAAGCAATCCGCCCAACTGCGAAATTTCCAGCGTCTGCGCTTCGTCGCGCAAGTAACCCGTCAAACCAAATGTCAGCGCCGCGAGGAATCCGTGCGCCACCATCACGACAACGGTCCCTGTAATGCCAATGAGGCTCAGGCTTGCGATTCCCAGGAAGGCAAAACCCATGTGGGCGACGCTCGAATTTCCGACGAGCATGTTCAGATTGCGCTGCCGCATCGCGACCAATCCACAGTAAAGAATATTTCCAAGGCAGAGGAACGAAAGCACATAAACCCAACGCTGCGCGGCATCGGGCATCAGCGGCAGCGCCACACGAATCAGTCCGTATAAACCGAATTTCTTGAGTACCCCCGCGTGGAGCATCGCCGTTTCCGTCGGTGCTGAACTGTATCCAAGCGGCGCCCAGGTATGAAAAGGCCACAATGAAACGAGAACACCGAACCCAAACAGCAGCGCCGGAAAAATCCACCGTTGCGCGGAGGGAAGCATAGGATTGGCTTTGAAATATTTCGTCAATTCGACGATGTCGAACGTGCGGACGCCAGCGGGCAATTGCAGATAGATACCGATCAATCCGATCAACACAAACAATGCGCCGAAACTCAGGTAGAGCGTGATTTGATACGTCGCGTAATTTTTTTGGTCTCCCTTGCCCCACATGCCAATCATGATGAACGTCGGCACCAGCGCCAGTTCGTGGAAGAAGTAAAAGAAAAACAAATCAAGCGATGCAAACGCGCCGAGAATCCCGCCGCCCATCATCAGCAGCAGAATATAAAATTGCTTGTCCCGCGTCCGGTTGCTCCAGGCGATGGCTGTCGCCGCAAACAACACAACCGAACCCATCAGGATCAGTCCGAGGTTAATCCCATCCACGCCAACGTGGTAGCTGATTCCGAGATTGGGCGCCCATGGGTGCTGCTCCACAAATTGATAAGCGCCCGCCGCGCTGCTCGGATCATAATTGCCAAACACATACACCGCCGCGCACATCGAAATGAACGCTGACAGCAGCGCCACGCATTGAATGACGAATTTATAATTTCGAGGTATGATCGAAATCACCAACGCGGCGGCGAGCGGGAGCAGAAAAATTAAAGTCAGTGGCGACATGGTTTAACGCAGCAGCATGAAGTAAAGGACCACGGCAATTCCCGCCGCAAAGAAAAAAGTGTAGGTCTGCAAACTCCCGGTCTGTGCCAGGCGTAGCGCGCGACCGGTAAACTCTGTGGTTCCATGCAAAAAGCGCACGAAAAGTTTCAGCATAAAATCGACCCCCTCGGCGAATTGCGCCAGGGCGTCTTGAGTCAACGCAATAACTTCCTCGTAGAATCGATCAAAATAGAACAGCCGCCGGGCCACCTTGCAAAACCACACCATCTTTACCGGCAATGGATCCGTTTCAGCGTTTCTATAGAGGAGGGCGGCAACCGCCAAGCCGATCGCGAATGCCCCAAGTCCAAGCGCCACCGCCGTCATTTCCAAACCCGGCGCTTCCTGAAGCGAAAACTGCGGCTGCAAATATTTTTCGAGTCCAAAAAAGCCCCCCGCCGCTGACGCTATTGCCAGAATAAAAAGCGGCCCCGTCATCACCACCGACGATTCATGCGCGTGATGAACCGCGTCCGATTTCGCCTTCCCAAAGAACACCACGAAGACAAGGCGGAACATGTAAAAAGAAGTCAGGAACGCCACAAAAATTCCGATGGCAAATAAAGTCAGCCGATGATTGTGGTAGGCCGCGCCCAAAATGGCGTCCTTGCTGAAAAACCCGCTCAACGGCCAAAGTCCCGCGAGAGCAAGCGTCCCAATGAGAAACGTCCAGAATGTTGCCGGCATCTTCTCCCTCAGGCGGCCCATTTTCCAAATATTTTGCTCGTCGTGCATCCCATGAATGACCGAACCAGCGCCCAAAAACAGCAGCGCCTTAAAAAACGCGTGCGTCGTCAAATGATACATCGCGGCAGGCGGTTCACCAATTCCCACGGCCATGACCATGTAACCCAATTGGGACAACGTGGAATACGCGAGGATTCGTTTAATATCGTCCTGCTGGATCGCAATCAAAGCTGCAAGTAGCGCGGTGATCGCGCCAATCCACGAAATCACATGCAGCGACATCGGGTTGAAAATGAAAAACACCCGGCAAAGCATATAAACACCGGCCGCCACCATCGTTGCCGCGTGAATCAACGCGCTGACGGGCGTCGGGCCTTCCATCGCGTCCGGCAGCCAGACGTGCAACGGAAATTGCGCGGATTTGCCGACCGCTCCGCAGAAAATGAGCAATCCGATCGCGGTCCCGACCGTGTCAAAAGCATCCGGATTCTTGATCAATTGTTCCTTGATCCCAACAAAGGCGATCGTTCCGACGGTGCTCCACACAAGAATAATCCCCGTGAGAAAACCAAAATCACCGATTCGATTGGTCAGGAATGCCTTCTTGGCGGCATCGGCTGCTTTAGGCTTTTTATACCAGAAACCGACCAGCAGATAGCTGCTTACGCCTACCAATTCCCAGAAAATGAACATTTGAAAGAAATTGTTGCTGACAACAATTCCAAGCATCGAAAACATGAACAGGCTCAGGCACGCGAAAAACCGGCTATACGCAGGATCGCCCTTCATGTAGCTGATGGAATAAATGTGGATCAGGCTGCCAACCCCAGTGACGACCAGCAGCATCAGCACGCAGAGCGCGTCAAAATGCATTCCAAATTCAATGTTCAGCCGGCCCACCCGCAGCCATTGCGCATGAATATCGAGCGGCGCGCCGGAATGGAATTGCGCAAAAACCCCGATCGACAAAATAAAGGACACCAGCACCGCGCCCACTGACACCGCCGCGCTGATGCGCGGGTTCCTCTGAAGGAACAGCGTAATCAACGCAGCCGAGAGCAGCGGCAGAAATAATATCAGCCAGGGAATGGGTTGGCTCATCGTTATAGTTTCAACGTCGTCAAATCCTCGACGTGTGTCGTTTGGCGGCGACGATACAATGCCACGATCAGCGCCAGGCCGACCGCCACTTCGGACGCGGCAACTGTGATGATGAAAAACACCATCACCTGCCCGTCCAGATTGTTGTTGAATCGCGAAAAGGCGACCAGCGCCAGATTGGCCGCGTTAAGCATCAATTCCAGCGCCATGTAAATGACAAGGACGTTTCGGCGAATAATCACGCCCACAAGTCCCAACGAAAAAAGCAGGACGCTGACAATCAAGTATTGTTTGAGGCTGACCTCGTTCATTTGGCGTCCCTCCGGCTCAGCAAAACCGTCCCAATCATCGCCACCAAAAGCACGAGGGAGATAATCTCAAAAGGCAACGCAAAACGGGTAAACAAAATTTTCCCGAGCTCAATGGTCGAACCGTCCACCCGGTCGTGTTGAATGGAATAACCGAGGTCAGAGCGATAAATCGTCAGAATGACAACCAGCGCAATCAACCCGGTCGCCGCCGCGCCCAAAACCGCCGCCGCCATCTTAATCTTTCGTTGTTCCTCTTCCTTCAAATCCAACAGCATGATGACAAATAGAAAAAGCACCATCACCGCGCCCGCATAAACCAGCACTTGCACGGCAGCCAAGAAGAACGCGTGCAACATCACGAACAGCCCCGCCATCGAGACAATCGTCAATACCAAAAACATCGCGCTCGTCACCGGGCTTCGCGTGAACGGGTTGGCAATCACCAACGTTCCGCAAAGGAGCGTCAATATTGCGAACAAATAGAAGAAAATCTGGTGCATCTATTTATGCTTCCACTTCCAAATTTTGTCGTTGTGCGTCCCGCCCAATTCCAGGAGTTTGGCCTTGTTATAAACCATTTCCTTCCGCGATAAACCGGTCAGCGAATAATCCTTCATCAGAAAAATCGCCTCTTCCGGGCAAACTTCCTGGCAGAACCCGCAATAAATGCAGCGAAGCATGTCGATGTCAAATTCCTGCGGCGCCTTCTCGACGTTGCCCGCTTGAGGAGAACCTTGTGGTCCCGGCGGCGTGATGCGGATCGCCTTCGGTGGGCAGATAAATTCACAAAGCTGGCACGAAACACATTTTGTGCGGCCTTCAGGGTCTTTGACCAAATACGGCGCGCCGCGATAACCCTCCGGGACGGCCCACTTCTCCTCCGGATACTGCATCGTTATTTTCTTCTTGAAGAAATGGACGAAAGTCACGCGAAATCCCTCGATGACCGCAGGGAGATACAACCGTTCCCAGATGCTTAATTTTGTTCGTTTTACAATCATTCCATTACGCCCGAATCCAGAGCCAGAGCGCCGTCACAACGATGTTCACCAGCGCCAGCGGCAAAAAACGGCGCCAGCCCAAATCCATCAACTGATCATATCGGAAACGCGGCCACATCCACCGCACCCAGATGAACAGTCCCATCAACACGCAAACCTTCGCAAAGAAAATGGCGATTTGGACGATTCCAATCACCAAAGAACTCCCCGCAGCTTTGTCCAATCCGGCAATGGGCAACGTCCAGCCGCCGAGAAACAATGTCACCATCATGGCCGACGCCGCAATCATGTTGGCGTATTCCCCCATGAAGAAAAGCGCGAATTTCATCGAACTGTATTCAGTGTGATACCCGCCCACCAGTTCCTGCTCGGATTCCGGCAAGTCAAACGGCAACCGGTTTGTTTCCGCGAAAGCCGCGATCACGAAAATAATAAACGACACCGGCGAGTAAAATATAAGCCAGCCATGTTCGGCCTGATGCTCGATGATCTTGCTCAAGTTCAAGTCCCCCACAATCAGAAACACTGGTACGACCGACATCCCCATCGCAATTTCATACGAAATCATCTGCGCGCTGGAGCGAATCCCGCCTAAAAATGGATATTTGGAATTGGACGCATAACCCGCCAGAACAATTCCATATACGCCAAGGGAAACAATTCCGAACGTGTAAAGAATCCCCACATCGAGATCCGCAATCACCATTTTCTGCGCGCCGAGCTGCGATCCAAATGGAATCACCGCCAGAACCAGCAGCGCCGGAATCATGCTGATCATCGGCGCGAGCCAAAAATAGGCTTTACGCACGTGCGCCGGCGTGAAGTCCTCCTTGAGGAACGCCTTGACGCCGTCCGCCAGCGGTTGCCAGATTCCCGCCGGGCCGACGCGATTCGGCCCCACCCTATCCTGAATAAACGCCGAGATTTTGCGCTCTGCCAAAACGGAATAAGCCACCGAAGTCATCACCACGGCGAACACGCCAACGATCTTGATGACGCTAAAGAGGACAAACTGCGTCGTCGGATCAAGACTGTAAAACCAGTTCATTCTTCGGTTTAAAAATAATTAAATCGTCGCCGTCATTCCCAAATCGCCCAGGCCCGCCCAAGTCATTCCTTTGAAAGCCGGCACCTCGCCCGCCATCTGGTTGAATAACCCTTCGATGCTCGCAAATCCATTCTGCCCGGTGACTCCCAGCGTCAAATCGTGCAGGATTTCCCATTCGGGACGCGCATTGCCCTTCGGCTGAATATTCTGCATGAATCGCTGGACCCTGCCTTTGACATTTACAAAGCTGCCGCGCTTTTCCGCTTGAGCGCAGCCAGGCAACAGAAAATGCGCAAGCGCCGTCGTTTTGTTCGGCAAAATATCGCTGACAATCAGCAGGTCCAGTTTCGCCAGCAGATTTTCGCCCAAGCCAGCTTTCGTCACGTCTTCCCCAAACACGATCAATGACTTGATAGTGTCGCCCGCAATTCCCGCCGCGATCTTTTGCAAATTCGATCCCATTGGCTCTGCAGAAATTCCAATTAACTTCGCCCCAGTGCTATTCGGATTACGGTCGGCATTGAGCAGTAATTTATCGCTTTCACCGACGCGCGGAACAGAATCGGTCATCGCGCCCAATTTTGCCGCCAGTTTTTTCAAGAGGAAAAGCTCCTCGTTAGTCTGTCGCGCGGACGCGATAATGGCGACCGATCCCTGGCGGACCTTGCCAAGAAGTCGCGTGATCTCGGAAATTGTCTGCGGCCAGACTGAATGTGGATCGGTCATTCGGACCTTGGAACCTTCCGCATTCGTCAACCGGTCCGAGCGATTGATCCATTTGTAATTGAGCCGCCCGGAATCGCACATCCAGCAGGAATTGACCGCATCGTTTTCGCGCGGCTCGTAGCGATACACCTTTTCCTCGCGCGCCCCAATGACAATGTTGCACCCGGTCCCGCAACTGGTGCAGAGGCTCTTCGATTCCTTAAGAAACCAGACGCGCATCTGAAAGCGAAAATCCTTCGAGGTCAACGCGCCCACAGGGCAAATATCAACTGTGTTGAGCGTGTAATTGTTGTCAAATGTTTTTCCCGGATATCGGGTCAGCGTGCTGTGGCTGCCGCGTTCAACAAAACCCAGTGCGTCATCCCCCGCGATGTCGCGGCTGAAACGAATGCAGCGCGAACAAAGTATGCAGCGTTCGTCATCCAAAACAATGCGCGGCCCAAGATCAACATGTTTCGGCTTATGCACCTTCTCTTCGACAAAGCGGCTCGCCGATTTTCCGTAATCAACGGAGTATTCCTGAAGTTTGCACTCCCCCGCCTGATCGCAAATCGGGCAATCCAATGGATGATTGATAAGCAGCGATTCCAGAACCGACTCGCGCATTTGTTTTGTCGCGGGCGAATTCGGATAAATCTCCATGCCGGAAGAAATCGGCGTCGCGCACGCAATCGCGCCGCGCGGCGTCGAAGGCTCATACGGCAGCACCGACCGCGAAATCTTCGGCGTCCCGTCGGCATTGAGCACCGGCTTGCGGTCCGGCCCGATTGCAGGAATCCCAAATTCCACAAGACACATCCGGCAATTCCCCGCGATGGGAAGTTTCGGATGATAACAATAATGCGGCACTTCGATCCCGCCGATCGCGCACGCCTGCAACATCGTCGTCGGCTGCATCTTGCCCTGCCAATCCGGCATCATCTTCGGCACATCGACATCCCGCCCGTCGATCTTGATTTTCATCGTCTCCACGGCGGTGGGTTTTTGCGGTGTCTCGGTTGCCATATCAGGACTTCGCCAATTGTTTGACAAACGTTTTGTGCGCGGCGCTCTTCAACCCATTGTCAAGAATTCGGATCGCCTTGCGCCCGTCGCCGGAAACCAGCGCAAGAAAATTCAGCCAAAGCCCCGGAAATATCCGGCTGCAATGCGTTCCATCAGCCCGTCCCTTTAAAGGAACGTAACCGCCTTCTTCCAACACTAACCACTGAATGCGAGAATCCATCACTACCCAGATCAAATATTCAGGCACCTGGTTTCTTTGATAAACAGCCTTTTTCTCGTTGAGATCGTAACTGCGGCTGCTCAAGGCGATTTCCACCACCAACTCCGGACGTCCCTCCAAAATGCCGTTTGCGCTTTTTTGCACACGAGTCATCGCGCCAGTTTCGATCCAGACCATGACATCAGGTTGGTATTCATTCGTCCCGTCAAGCCGGATGGAAGTATTGACAGCCGCCGCGGTGCGGGGCGTTCCGACCGCATATTGACTCAAAAGCCACGCCAGGGAGATATTGGCTTTTCCATGATCGCTGCTGATGGGAGGTGACATAACAACAATTCCTTCGATCAATTCCGCCCGACGGTCCTCGTCAAAAATCTCATAACGCTGCTCGAATTCCGGGACGTTTAAATGGTCCCCGTTTAGCAACTGCGGAACGCCCGGTTGCCGCGCCTTATTGCGCGCTGTACCGTTTCGGCTTCCTGAAATTGTTGTGGAATGCATTGACACTTTTATGAGCTTGCCGGGCTGGCGGCGATTTTCAATTGTGACGACGGCCCTGCCGAGGAATTCTTCGCCTCGTCCGCCGCGCCTCGCGCCTCGAATTCGTCCTTGAATTTGTTGACAAAACTTAACACTGGCCATGCGCAAGCCTCGCCAAAAGCGCAAATTGTTCGGCCTTGGATATTTTGCGCCGTGCTCAGCAAATAATCCGCGTCGCGCTTCCGCCCGTGACCGTTGCTCATCCGGTGCAGCGCCTTCGACAACCAGAGCGATCCCTCGCGGCACGGCGTGCATTGGCCGCAGCTTTCATGCGCGTAAAAATCCGAAAGATTCGCCAGCGCCGCGATAATGTCCGTGGTGTCATCCATCACGATGATCGCGCCTGACCCCGACATGCTCCCCGCTTGTTGCAGCGAATCGAAGTCGTACGGTAAATCCAGCATGTCCACATCGACCGTCGTCATCTGCCCGTCGGCCCCTTTTCGCTTCATCTTGATTTTTTCGCCCGCCTTGAAAACCTTCGCCGAAGACCCGCCCGGGATCACCGCCTTGAGCTTTCGCCCATCCCGCAGGCCGCCTCCAAAATCCTTGTGAAAAATCAATTCCCCAAGCGTCGCCTTCCCCACTTCCACCTCAAAATATCCCGGCGTCTTGACATGTCCGCTGACGCTCACAATCCGCGTGCCGGTGTTGTTCGGCGTCCCAAGCTTTGCGTATTCCGATGCGCCCATTTGCAGAATATGTTTGACGGCAGCCAGTGTCTCGACGTTGTTGACAATCGTCGGGCACATATAGAGGCCAAGAATCGCGGGAAAATACGGCGGCTTGATCCGCGGATAAGCGCGCTTCCCTTCCAGCGATTCAATCAGCCCAGTCTCCTCCCCGCAGATATAAGCCCCCGCCCCGCGATGAACATGAATTTCCAAATCAAAGCCCGAACCAAGAATGTTCTTCCCCAGGAAATTTTGCGCGCGCGCCTCCGCAAGGGCGCGATTCAGCATTTTTGCGCCGTCAACCATTTCGCCTCGGATATATATATATGCAAGGTGAACATCGTTCGCGAAACACGAAATGATCATCCCCTCGAGCAATTGGTGCGGGTCCTTGTAAATAATCTGGCGGTCCTTGAATGTGCCCGGCTCGGATTCGTCCGCGTTGCAAATCAGATAAATCGGCTTGCCGCTCTTGCGATCGACAAACGACCATTTCAATCCGCACGAAAAACCCGCTCCGCCTCGCCCTCGCAAACCGGAATTCTTCACCTCATCCCGAATTTGCTCCTGCGGCGAACTTTTCTTCCCATCCGGCAAGTCCTCGACCTGCATCAACAGCGCCTTTTTCAGCATCTCATAACCGCCATGCCGCAAATAGCAGTCCATGTCCGGCGTGTAACCGGGCTGGTCAATGTTTTTTAAAATGAGCCGATATTGTTGCGGCATATCTTGACTACTGCGTCAAAGTTCGTAAATTTTTAAACGCCTGCCCGATGGTGTAACGGTAGCACAACAGACTCTGAATCTGTTTGTCATGGTTCAAATCCATGTCGGGCAGCCAATTTAATTCTTCATGCGCGGCGCTTTTCATCATTTGCAATTTGCCATCAGCGACTCCGCCTTCTGGTTCGTCACGCCTTCGTAAAAATCGTCGTTGACCATCATCACCGGCGCAGTCCCGCAACTCGCCAGGCACTCAACAAACTCAACCGTAAACTTGCCGTCTGGAGTTGTAACTGGTCCATGCCCAGCCGCATCGAGACCCAGTTTTTTACAAATGTGCTCGCGCAATTGATGACTCCCGCCTAATGCGCAACTCAACGTCCTGCAAACCTTGATTTGCCAACGCCCGCTTTTCTCCCGACGGAACATCGGATAAAAAGTGACAACCTCATAAATGTTGATCGGCTGCAAATCCAGTTTCTTCGCGGCCCATTCGATGGCCTCCTCCGAAATCCATCCCACATGGTCCTGGATCGCATGCAACACCATCAGCGATGCGCTCCGTTTGACAGGATAATGCGTGATCAACTCGTTGACCTCCGATTCAAGATTGGCTGTCGCGGAAAAGCTCATGCAGCGTAATTTTTCGTGCGTCCCAGTTGGCTCATCGGTCGCATTCCCCCATCACAAAGTCCAGCGAACCAAAAACCGACACCGTGTCGCTCATCATATGGCCCGGCAACAAGTAAGGCAAAATGCTCAGATTTACAAAAGAAGGAGCGCGGATTTTCAACCGGTTCGGCGTTCCGCCGCCCTTGCTGTTGATGTAAAATCCCAATTCACCCTTCGGATTTTCCGCCCCAAAATAAACTTCTCCCGGCGGCGCGTTGATCCCCTCAGTGACAAGAATAAATTGATGGATCAACTCCTCCATGCTTGTCAATACTTTGAACTTCGAGGGCAGCGTGACCTTGCCATCGGCGACGTTGATCGGTTCCTTCGCGGAATTGTCCGCGCCGCCTGGAATCTTATCGAGGCACTGCCGCAAAATACGCACGCTCTGCCGCATTTCCTCAATTCGCACCAGGTAACGATCATAGCAATCGCCCACCGAACCCGCCGGAATGTCGAATTCCAGTTGGTCGTAAACGAGATACGGATGGGCCTTTCGCAAATCGAATTCCAACCCGCTCCCGCGCAGGTTCGGCCCGGTCAAACCGTAATCAATCGCAATGTCTCTCGGAATCAGCCCAATATCGCGCGTCCGATCAACAAAGATTTTGTTCCGCGTCAAAAGCTTCTCCGTCTCGTCGATATTCTTGACGACTTCGTCCAAAAATGTGCGGCACTGTCCAACCCAACCCGGCGGCAAATCGCGCGACAATCCCCCGACTCGCGTGTAGCTCGTCGTGAATCGCGCGCCCGTAAGTGACTCGATCAGATTGTAAATCTTTTCGCGCTCAGTAAATGTAAACAAGAAAACCGTCAAGGCCCCAACGTCCATCGCAAACGACCCAAGCCCCAGCAAATGCGCTGATATTCGCGCCAATTCGCAGCAAATCACGCGAATGTATTGGCATCGCTGCGGCAGCGCCTTGTCGATGCCTAACAGCTTTTCGACCGCCAGCGCATAAGCAACATTGTTTGCCAGCGGCGCGAGGTAATCCAGCCGATCCGTATAGGGAATGAACTGGTTGTACGTCATGTTCTCGGCGATTTTTTCGTCGCCGCGATGCAGATAACCAATATCCGGCATCGCCTTCGTAATGATCTCCCCGTCCAATTCCAAAAGAATCCGCAGCACTCCATGCGTCGCAGGATGCGACGGCCCCATGTTCAGGACCATTTTTTCGCCGTGAATGTCCTGCAATTCCTCCGTCGCCTCAGCCACTCGTGCAGCCGGATCGCGGTATTGGATTTCTGTAGTTTCCGGCATGTCAGTTCTGTGGCAAAACCACCATTTTGTCAAAAATAGTTATAATTGACTTACTCATTCCGGTTTTTCCTTGGCAACCGTTCCCGGTCCATGCGAATGCCCGTGTGCTTCCTTGATGTCGTGCCGGCGTTCCAGGCGCGCGTTGAGTTCCACGTCGTTCGTTTCCGGCAATCGCGCCCGCGGTTCCCGCGCCGTGGAACTGTTGCCGCCCGCAACAGTCACAAACGGCCCGCCATCCAGCGGCGCCGGCTTCGTGAATGCCACTTCCGGGATGCTCGTCGGCTTTCCCGCCAGCGGAAAATCCTTGCGCAGCGGAAAATAAGGATACCCATCCCACATCAAAATCCGGCGCAAATCAGGGTGCTTCTTAAAAATAATTCCCATCATGTCGAACACCTCACGTTCGTGCCAGTCCGCCGTCTTCCAAACTCCCGTCACAGTCGGCAGCTCCGATTTTTCCTCGCTGACGTTCGTGGTCATCCGCAAAGCGCAATGATGCCCGTAACCATAGAGATGATAAACCACCGTCCAACGCGGGTCGGTCCCGTAATTATCGACACTGCTGACATCCACCAAAAAATCGAAGCCCAAATCCTTCTTCGCAAACGCGCAAACCTCCGCAACACAATCTGCGTCGCTGAGTCGCACAGTGATCTCCTCGCGAAACTCCACCGGTTCGGAAATCAAATCTCCGAACCTTGCCTTGAGTTGTTGCGCCAAATCCCGGGCCGTCATAGACATCGAAAATTAAAAATGGCGGTCGCCCATCAGGCAACCCGCTTTTGCAGCGCAAGGAACGGCTCCTTCGCCACCTTCCCTTGCAACTTGATCAACGCGTCCAGCAACGCCTCGGGCCGCGGCGGACATCCCGAAACATAAACATCCACCGGAACGATGCTATCGACCCCCTGCAAAACCGCGTAACTCCGATACATCCCGCCCGTTGAAGCGCACGCTCCCATCGCGATCACCCACTTCGGCTCCGCCATTTGATCATAAATACGCCGCACCGCCGTCGCCATCTTATAAGTGACTGTGCCCGCGACGATCATCACGTCGGATTGCCGCGGCGAAAACCGCATCACCTCGGAGCCAAATCGCGCAATGTCAAAACGGCTCGCGCCCGCCGCCATCAACTCGATGGCGCAACAGGCCAGGCCCATCGGCATTGGCCACAGGGAATTCTTGCGAAACCAGTTGATCGCCGAATCCAGTTGCGTGTGGACTACATCACCCTCGACCTTGGAATTGTAGCCGATTTCTGTTGTCGTCTGCATGTTACGTGATAACGAATCTCGAAAACTGCCGTTTCAATAAACAACGGAACGAAAAGTGAGGCAAGCACTTTGTGCCTTTTTTCACAAGCCCCTCTCCCTCGTTGATTGACACCAAAAGTCTTCAATTCCGGCAGTTTCGCGATCCTGAAATCTTCACTCCTTAACGCCCACCGTATAAACGTGCCCGTCAAAAACCATCACATAAACTTCGCCGTCCGCATCTTCCGCAAAGCTCACAATATTCTTCGGCTGTTCCAGCAATGTCGCGTAGTCCGTCACCTGTCCATCCTTGTACCGCATTCCCCAAATCGTCCCAATATTGTAATCCGCATAAAGATAAACTCCCTGCAACGCCGGGTACTTCTGCCCGCGATACACATAACCCCCGATGATGCACAGCCCCGTGCTGTGGTTCGGAAACTTTGAGTCTTTCAACATTTCCGGTCTGTGAGGATACTCGATGACTGGATCAAGAAACTGCGATCCGGGCGCGCTCGGCTTGAAATAATGCATCCCCTCGCGCGCGCACCAGCCATAATTGCCGCCTTTGACAACATGGTCCACTTCCTCCCAATAATCCTGCCCGACATCTCCCACCCATAATTCCCCCGTTTGCTTGTCAAAACTATAACGCCACGGATTCCGGAAACCGAGCGCGTAAATCTCATGCTTCGACCCCAGCCCATACCAATAAGGTTCGTTCACGTACGGATTGTCCGACGGAATGCCATACGGAATTTTTTCCTCAAACTTCCCCGATCCCAACGTGCCGCGTGTATTTACGTCAATCCGTAGGATTTTCCCAAGAAAGGACGCCGTGTTCTGCCCGTTGTTGAAAGGATCGCAAAACTGCCCGCCGTCGCCAAAGCCAAGATAAAGATAACCGTCCGGCCCAAAACAAATCTCCCCGCCCTTGTGATTCGCAAACGGCTGCTGCACTTCCAGAACAACCCGCTCCGTGGACAAATCGGCGACATTTGGGTTGTCCTTGGAAACTCTGAATTCGCTGATCACACTTCGACGCGGAAAGAAGAAGTGCGCATTGGTATTTTCCTGGTTGTAATAAACATAAAACAATCCGTTCGTCTTGAATCCCGGATGAAACGCAATGCTCATCAATCCTTCTTCATCCGTCATGAACGGATGCTTGTTGGTGATGTTGAAAAATTCCGAACTCTCGGTTCCGTCGGATCCTTTCGGAAGCGCCAGTATCCTCCCCTGCTGCTCGATCACAAAAAGCCGCCCTGAACCGTCCGGCGCTTCGCTCATCCATACTGGACGTTCAAATTCCCGCTTGGGAAAAGTCGATATCAAGCGGACCTTCGGCAAAGGCTGGGCAAAGACTCCGATGGTCGCCATGAAGAGGACGCACCACACTGCAATCTGGGATAATCGTTTGATTGGTTGCATAAGCCGCCGAAGCTAAAGTGCCCGCCCCCACTTTTCAAACCCCAATTACGACTCTATAATTTGAATGCACGTGACACACTCTGAGCCGGGTCTGATGCAGGCGACCGGTTCTCTTGGGATTGGGTTCAACACCGGATTAAGATTTCCTACATTAAAGGATTTTAATGTATTCTTCGTCAGCCATTAATGTTGGCTTCGTATAATAGGGAAGACAATATGAGAATTCTGGTGGTCGAGGATGAGCGAAAAGTGGCGGAATTTGTGGCGCGCGGCTTGCGTGACCAGCGATTCGCCGTCGATGTCGCCAACGACGGCCAGGCCGGTTGGGAGATGGCGAGCACATGTAGCTACGACCTCGTGATTCTCGATCTCATGCTGCCCCTCCTCAGCGGCCTCGAAGTTCTCAAGCGCATCCGATGCGGCGGTTCCCAGGTTCCGGTATTGATCCTCACCGCTCGCGCCGAAACAGACACCAAGGTTGAACATTTCGAGGCCGGCGCGGATGATTACTTGACTAAACCCTTCCCGTTCGCGGAACTCCTGGTTCGCGTGAAAGCCTTGCTTCGCCGAGGATCGCTCGACCGGTCAAATGTCCTCAAAATCGACGACCTCGAGATTGACCGCCAGAAACAGCAGGCGCGCCGCGGCGGCAAAAAAATCGACCTCACCCCTCGCGAATACAGCCTCCTGGAATATCTCGCCTCAAACGCCGGAAGGGTCATGTCAAGAACGATGATCATTGAGCACGTCTGGGACGAAAGCTTCCAGGGCTTGACGAATATCGTTGACGTTTATGTGCGCCACCTTCGGGAAAAGCTGGACGATCCGTTCACCAAAAAACTGATCCTCACCGTGCGCGGCGTCGGTTATTCCATTTCTGACGAGGCCGAAAAATGAACCACCGGTCGCTTCGATTCCGTTTGATTCTCTGGTACGTCGGATTGTTGACCGCCGTCTTCCTTTTGTTTGGCGCAGCGTTGTACCTGGTGTTGCGAAACTATCTGGAAACCAGCTTCGCGGAAACCCTCAACCGCCGCTCGGAGCAAATCGCCGTTTCGCTCCTGGCAAACATCGACAAGACCGGAGACGCTTACGTAGCCGATCAAATTGCCACAAGATACGCGCCGGAAAATTACGACCGCTTTATTCGAATCACACGTCCAGATGGAACTGTTCTTTATGCCTCTGGAAAAACGGCAGACTTCCGTCCTGAAGAAATCCCCCAACTCGATCCGAAGAAAATTCCCAACCATTTCACTAGAAAAATTGAATCGGGAGGCGGACCTCGGCTAATGGACACGGTCAAGATTTTCGAGAAAAAAAATGGTCAAAAATATCTCATCGAAAGCGCCGGTCCATTGGCTCCCATCGAAACGATTCTGTCCCGTTTGGTCGTGTCTCTTCTGATTGGATTGCCCTTGCTCGGAATAGTCGGGGTTTGTGGCGCGCTTTTTCTCGTAGGCCGGGCCTTGGCCCCCGTGGTGGAAACCGCCCAAAGCGCCGAGCGAATCACCCTCCACAACTTGAACGAACGCCTGCCCTTGACCAAAACCGGCGATGAGTTGGAACAACTTTCCCTCGCCCTCAACCGCATGATCGCCCGCCTCAGCGATTCCTTTGAGCAAAACCGTCGCTTCCTCGCCGACGCCTCCCACGAACTTCGCACCCCGCTGGCCGCGCTTCGCGGCGAATTGGAAAGCGTCGTCGCCGAATCTTCCAAGGTTCCCGAATTGAGCGACCGCGTTGGAAGCGCGCTGGAGGAAGTGGACCGTCTCGCAAAAATCGTCGATGCCCTATTCGCCATTTCCCGCCTGGACGCCGGCGAGGCGCGGCAGGAGCGGACGCAATTCGATCTCGCCCCCCTCGCCGCAAGCACAACCGAACAAATGTCGCTGCTCGCCGAAGACAAGGGAATCACCGTCGAATGCGACGCGAAGGACACCGTCACCGTCGAAGGCGACCGCGCCCGGATCAAACAGATTGTTGTAAATTTACTTGACAATGCTATAAAATACACCCCGCGCGGCGGCTCCATCAGCCTCAACGTCCGCGCCGCCGAGGAAAAAGCGATCATCGAAGTTGCCGACACGGGAATCGGAATTCCCGCCACCGCCCTCCCCCATATTTTTGAGCGGTTTTTCCGCGTCGATGAAGCGCGCTCTCGCGACGCCGGAGGAGCGGGCCTCGGCCTGGCCATCGTCAAGTCTATTTGCGCAGCCCACGGCGGCAGCGTGCGCGTGGAAAGCGCCCCGTCGCAAGGCAGCCGTTTCAAGGTGGAATTGCCGCTCGCGAAATCTGCCAGGAATTATGAGTAACGAATCAAAAGGAAATCGGCATGTCATCTGGGTTCTCGTGGCGGTGGCCGTCATCATTACGATCGCCTTTATTTATTTGCGCAAACGCCCGGCCCCGCCGGTGGTCGAATCATCGCCGCCAACAGTGCCAGTCGCCCGTGTCCAGAGGGAAAACCTCGCCCTGACTATTACCCGTGCGGCGGAATTCCGCCCCTACGTTGCGGTGGAACTTCACGCCAAGGTCTCCGGTTATCTTGACAAGATGAATGTCGATTTTGGCGACCACGTCAAAGCCGGCCAGCTCCTGGCCACCATCGAAGTCCCGGAGTTGCAGGACGAACTCAACAACGCCATCGCCGTCGAACGCCGCGCCGAGGCCGATTATACCAACGCGCATCTGATTTATTCCCGCCTGATGGACGTCAATCGCGCTCATCCAAACCTCGTGGCGCAGCAGGAAATTGACACCGCCACATCCAAGGATTTGGAAACACAGGCGGCCATCGCCGCCGCCCAAGCCGACGTTGGAAAATACCGCACCCTGGTCGGTTACACGCAAATCAGCGCCCCGTTCGATGGCGTCGTGACCCGTCGATATGTTGACCCTGGGGCTTTGGTCGAGGCGGGCACCAGCTCCGCCAACACCATGCCACTCCTCGAGATATCCGATAATTTCAAGCTTCGGATGGATGTTCCGGTGTCGGTTTCCTACGTGAAAGACATCCGGGTCGGTGACGAAGTTGAAGTCAAAGTCGAATCGCTTGGAGAGAAGCCCTTTATCGGCCGCTTTACACGGTCAACACTAAAAGTCAACCATGACACCCGGACGATGACTGCGGAAATCGAAGTCGAGAATCCGAATTTGGAACTGATTCCGGGAATGTACGGCAGCCTGGCATTCCAGGCTGAACGCCGCCCGCAGGCGCTGTCAATTCCCGTTGAAGCAATCCCCTCCGGCCAGACGCACAGCGCCTTTGTCGTCGATGCCCAGAACGAAGTGGAAGAGCGCCCGATCACTCTTGGATTGGACACTCCAACCAAATACGAAGTGCTCTCCGGCCTGAAGGAAGGCGAGATGGTCGTCCTCGGAAGCCGCTCACGAATCACAGTTGGGGAAAAAGTGGAACCGAAGATGATGGAATCTTTGGCTCAGAAATAAGCCTTGTGGAATTATGAGCGCACCCGAACAAAACCAGCCCTTATCAGCGGCAACATTCCAGGCCCTCGCAAAACTCGATGCCTGCACTTTGGCCAACGCCATCGAAAGGTGTCATCAACGGTTGCGCAACGAGGGATTCATGAACGGCTCGGTGCGCTGCCTCTTCCCCCAGCAGGGACCGATGCTCGGCTACGCCGCAACTTTGACAATTCGCGGTTCGGCTCCCGCTTTTGCCGGACCGCCGTATGCCGACCGCACGGATTGGTGGGATTACATTCAATCGCTGCCATCGCCACGGGTTGTAGTCGTCCAGGACACCGCGACTCACCCTGGCCTTGCGTCCCTGATCGGGGAGGTTCACATGAATATTTTACGGGCGCTGGAGTGTGTTGGCGTCGTCACCAATGGCGCGGTGCGGGACATCCCCGCTGCGGACAAGTGCGGCTTTCATTATTTCTCGGCCAACGTGTCCGTCTCGCACGCCTACGTTCACATCGTGAAATTTGGAACTCCTGTGGAAGTCGCCGGCCTGAAAATTTACTCCGGCGACCTGCTTCACGGAGACCTCCACGGGGTGCAGTCAATCCCGTTGGGGATCGCGGAGAAACTGCCGGGAATCGCCGCCGGGATCGCCGCCGAGGAACAGGCAATTATTGATCTTTGCCGGGCTCCCGGTTTCTCGATTGAAAAATTACGCCAATCCGTGAACGACCAAAAGGCGCAAACTTAACGCAACACCATGTCACGCTTTTCCATTCGGTATCCTTACTTCATCGTCGTAGTTTGTTTGATTGTGTGCGTGATGGGCGTGACAAGCCTGTTGCAGATGCCCGTTGACCTTTTCCCGCCCATAAATATTCCGGTTGTGGTCGTCGCGACTTTCTTTTCCGGCATGCCCCCCGAGCAGATGGAGAACGACATCACCGGGCAATTCGAGCGCCAGTTCACTCTGGCTTCCGGCATCGAGCACATGGAATCGCGCTCCCTGACCGGTGTGAGTCTCATCAAAGTTTACTTCGCGCCCGGCTCCAATCCTGATTCCGACGTGACCAGCATCGCCAATCTGGCGATGGCCAGCTTGCGATATTTGCCGGCGGGGACATTGCCGCCGATTGTCATGAAATTCGACGCTTCGAGTTTGCCCGTCTGTCTGGTGACGTTGAAAGGGAAAGGCTTGAGCGAGACACAACTGCGCGACACTGGCCAGTTCACCATCCGCAATCAAATGGCAGGAATACCGGGAGCCTCCGTCCCGCCGGTTTTCGGCGGCCGCTACCGTCAGATCATGGTCTATGTCGATCCCCTGAAATTGGAAGCCCACCAAATCAGCGTCATGGACGTGGTCCGGACCATCAACCAGGCCAATCTGATTCTCCCGGCGGGCGATGTGAAGATCGGCCCGTTTGACTACAACATTTATCCCAACAACCAGGTCAACAAAATGAGCGACTTGAACCTCGTGCCGTTGAAAACGGTCGGCGAGGCATCGGTCCTCGTGGGGGATGTCGGACACGCGGTGGACTCCTCGCAAATTCAAGTCAACAAAATTCGCGTGGACGGCCAGGCGTCGTGTTACATCCCGGTGCTCAAACTTGGCGGCGGCGCCAACACGATCGCCGTGGTCAATGGCGTTCGGAAAGTCATGTCACACCTGCTCGATGTTCCTCCTGAATTAAAGACGGATGTCGTGTTCGACCAGTCCGCATTCGTGCGAACGGCAATCGATACCCTCGTCCACGAGGGCGCCATTGGGTTGATCTTGACAGGTTTGATGATTCTCATTTTTCTCGGGAACATGCGCGCCACAGCGGCGGTTTTTTTGTCCATCCCGCTGTCGGCGCTGGCCGCGTTCGTCGCTCTGCACATGGGGAACAGCTCCATCAACGCCATGATTCTTGGCGGTCTGGCGCTGGCTTTTTCCCGTTTGATTGACAACTCCGTCATCGTGCTGGAAAACATTTTCAGGCACCTCGAAATGGGCGAATCCCCTGACGTCGCAGCCGAACGTGGTGGCGAAGAAGTGGCGCTGGCAGTGCTGGCGGCGACCTTGACGACCGTCGTAGTCTTTTTTCCGGTGACGTTCCTTTACGGCGTCAGCAAATACCTCTTTACCGCCCTGGCATTGTCCGTTGTTCTCTCGCTCTTCGCCTCTTACTTCGTTGCCATGTCCGTCGTGCCGCTCTTTTGCGCAAAGCTGATCAAATCCGTCCAGGGTCACGACCTCGAGCACGAACCCGCGGAAGAACCAAAGGAAACCTCAAAAAATGTTTTCCGTCGTTTCAACTCCTGGTTTAACCGGGCATTCCACAAAATGCTTGACAAGTATGAAGGCGTCCTCTCCATTTCATTGTTGCGCCCGCTGGCGACAATTATCGGGATCACCGGCGTCTTTATCCTCAGTCTCGGTCTTTTCCCGCTCATTGGCCGCGCCTATTTTCCGCGCACCGACCCGGGCCAGTTCGTCATCAGCATGAAGGCGCCGTCAGGAACTCGCATCGAAGCGACAGATAGGATCGTCGGCAAAGTCGAGGATGTCGTCCGAAAAGTCATCGCAAAAAAAGACCTCAAGATCATTGTCTCCAATATCGGATTGACGCCGGGATTTTCCTCCATTTTGAACCCTAATTCAGCCCCGCACACCGCCGTCGTGCAGGTCGCGCTGAACGAAGACCCGGAATTCAGCAGTTTTGAATACATGGACAAGGTCCGGGCGCAATTGCAACGCGACGTGCCTGAAGTCAATACGTATTTCCAGACCGGAGGTCTGGTCGATGCCGTCATAGCCCAGGGCGTCCCTGCCCCGCTCGACATCCAGGTCGGAAGCATGAACACCCATTCCTCGCACGACATCGCCGCGCAAATCGCCCGGAAAATCCGCGCGTTGCCCGACGTCAGCGACGTGATGGTGCCGCAGGACATTGACTACCCCTCCTTCCAGGTCGATATCGACCGTGAGCGGGCCAGCGAACTCGGCCTGACAGAAAAAGAAATCATCGACAGCTTGATCACCGCGCTGACTTCCAACGGCATGATCGCCCCCAGCTATTGGATTGATCCCACGACGGGCAACAACTATTTATTGACGGTTCAATACCCGGAAAACTACGTCCGAAGCATCGAGGACCTCGGCTCCATGCCCCTACGCGCGGCCAATCTCAAACAGCCCACTCGCCTGGATTCGGTCGTGCATATTTCCCGCGTTTCAAAGCCGACCGAAGTCGATCATTACGCCATCCGCCGCGTCATCGACGTTTGGGTGATGCCCAAAGGCGAGGCCCTCAATCACGTCAATTCAGAAGTCCAAAACATCCTCAGCCAGGAGACGCTCCCAAAAAACACCACGGTCAACGTCCGCGGAACCGTACAGGCCATGCAGGAATCGTTCAAGAGCTTTGGCCTCGGGCTAATCCTTTCAATCGTCCTCGTCTATCTGATCCTCGTGGCGCAATTCAAGTCATTCGTCAGCCCGTTCCTGATCCTCCTCGCGATCCCCACCGGCCTGACCGGCGTTTTGTTAATCCTGTATTTGACTGACACGACCCTCAACATCATGTCGCTTATGGGCATCGTAATGATGGTCGGAATCGTCGTCTCAAACAGCATCCTCATCGTCGAATTCACAAACCGCCTGCGGGCCGAAGGCCGCACAGTCCGCGCCGCCGTCTCCGAAGCCTGCCGCGTCCGCCTCCGCCCGGTACTGATGACCTCGCTGGCGACACTTTTCGGATTGCTCCCAATGGCCATGAAGCTCGAAGCCGGCAGCGAAACTTACGCTCCCTTGGCGCGCGCCATAATCGGCGGCCTCGCAGTCTCGGTCGTCCTCACAGTGTTCATCGTTCCCGCTGCTTACCTGTTGGTTTACCGCAAAGCTGACAACGCCGTCCCCGTCAATCCCCAGCAAAACCCCGCGACATGAAAACCGTTTTAACCAAAACAATGCAGTTGCGTTGGGTAGCGCGGTCATCCCGACCGCCGTTTTCGGCGTCTCGCCAAAGGACTTTGCGGGAGTCCCGAAGGGACGAATCGAAAATAGCCCGGTCGCTTCAGCGCCGGGTTACATGCAAATGCTTGTCGAGTCCCGAAGGGACGGCTGAACTTGGCGACTTACCGATTCCCCACCAATCATTGAAAACGACTCAGATACTCCCAGGACGCTACCGCTCTTATCTACATGGTTGCGCCTTGTTCCTTCTATTTTTATTTTGTTTGACAACTCGCGCCCATGCCGCCGGCCCCGGTCGCCTGCTAACCCTCCAGGAAGCCGAGCAAATCGCCATCGCCCAACACCCGAGAATCTCCGTCGCCAACCTCACCGCCTTGGCGTCGCGACAAGCCACAAAGGAAGTTCAATCCGCGTTCCTCCCGAATATTTACGCCAGCGGAACCGCCGTCGGCACAACCGACCCCAACAACACCCGCATCGGCGCGGGCGCATTGAACAATCCCCTTATATACGACAGAGAATCGGAAGGCGCGACCATTACCCAGCTCATCACCGATTTCGGTCGAACCTGGGACTTGACCCAAAGCGCAAAACTTCGGACCCGCGCCGAAGAAATGAATCTCGAAGCCACCCGCGAACAGATTCTCCTGGAAGTTCAAAACGCCTATTTCTCCACCCTCGCTGCTCAGACCGTGTTGGAAGTAGCCAACGAAACTGTGACCAATCGCCAATTAATCCTCCAACAAATCCAAACCCTGGCCACCAACAAACTAAAATCCGAACTAGACGTCAGTTTCGCCAGCGTCGATTTGGATCAAGCCGCAATCCTCGCCGCCAAAGCGACAAACGACCTCAAAGCGAGTTACGCTGTGCTTTCAACCCTCCTCGCCGAACGCCAACCCGACCACTTCACTCTCGTCGATGAACCGATGCCGCTCAACATCACGAATGACGTTTCAGCCTTGATATTGACAGCGCTGGAGCAACGCCCAGATTTGGCGCGCTTGCGATACCAGCGCGATTCCGCGAAAGAATTTGCCCGAGCTCAAGCAAAGCTTATTTATCCGACCGTGAACGCCATCGGCACCGCGGGCGACATCCCGACGGGCAATTCCCATTTGCCATCCGACTACGCTGCAGCCGGCGTCAACCTAAACATTCCCATCTACACCGGGGGCCTTTACACCGCCCGACGCCGTGAAGCCGAGCTCCAGGCTAAAGCCGCTGACGAAATGTTGCGCGACGAAGAAAACAATATTATTCGCGACGTGCAAATCACCAAACTCAACCTCGAATACGCCTTCGACCGCCTCGCCCTCACGCGTCAACTATTGCAAAACGCCAGCGACGCCCTCGTCCTCGCGCAGGCCCGATTCCACTCCGGCATCAGCTCAATCATTGAATTAAGCCAGGCCGAACTAAACAAAACCTCCGCCCAAATCGCAGAAGCCACAGCCCGCTACGATTTCCAAATCCAACACTCCGCCCTCGACTTCCAACTAGGCCGCTTGCGCTAGCATCTTATTCGTACTTTCAATGCTTCAAACGCGTCTGTAACGTCGCCCGGACAAAACCCAATCCGCGATGTCAACGCCCCAAACGCCGGACGAAGCTTTGTTTCGCGCAGCAGCCGAATTGCCCGCATCCAAACGCGGTGCATTTCTGGACGCCGCGTGCGACGGCGATGCTTCATTGCGTTCCCGTCTCGAAGCCCGGCTCGCAACTCATGACAATCCCGATTCGTCGCCGTCGCCGGAGGCCAAACCCATCAAAACCCTCAAAATCGATTTCGAGGATGCCCCCGACGAAGCCATAGGCCAGACCCTTGGCCGCTACAAATTGCTGGAAAAAGTCGGCGAAGGCGGCTGCGGAGTCGTCTATGTGGCCGAGCAATCCGTTCCCGTCCGGCGGCGAGTCGCCCTCAAGGTGATCAAGCTAGGCATGGATACCAAAGCGGTGGTCGCGCGGTTTGAAGCCGAACGCCAGGCGCTGGCGATGATGGACCATCCGAACATCGCCAAGGTCCTCGACGCCGGAACAACCGATGTCGGGCGGCCGTTCTTCGTCATGGAACTCGTCCGCGGCATTCGGATCACCGATTACTGCGACCAGAACAACCTCGCCACCAAAGAGCGCCTCGATTTGTT
The DNA here is from genome assembly GCA_036501665.1 of Verrucomicrobiia bacterium. Classification (GTDB taxonomy): domain Bacteria; phylum Verrucomicrobiota; class Verrucomicrobiia; order Limisphaerales; family Palsa-1400; genus DATAUD01. Next base: position 53,437 of record DASXZW010000122.1, on the reverse strand, counting down.
CATCAAGGTCTGCCAGGCGATCCAGCACGCCCACCAAAAAGGCATCATCCATCGCGACATCAAACCTTCCAATATCCTGGTGACATTGCACGACGGCGTCCCGGTGCCAAAGGTGATCGATTTCGGAATCGCCAAAGCCACGGAAGGCCGTTTGACTGACTCTACGGTTTACACCCAGCTCCACCAATTCATCGGCACACCCGCCTACATGAGTCCCGAGCAGGCCGAAATGAGCGGACTCGATATCGATACACGCAGCGATATTTACAGCCTCGGCGTCTTGCTCTACGAACTTCTGGTAGGCTCCACCCCTTTTGACGCGACAGAGCTTGCCGCATCAGGCATCGACGCGATGCGCAAGACCATTCGCGAAAAGGAACCAGTGCGCCCCAGCACCAAACTAGGCACGCTCAGAGGCGAGGAATTAACAGCCACCGCCAAACACCGTTCCATTGAAACCTCCAAACTGGCGAATCTTCTCCGAGGTGACCTGGACTGGATCGTAATGAAGTGCCTCGAAAAAGACCGCACCCGCCGTTACGAAACAGCCAACGGCGTGGCAATGGACCTAAAGCGCTATCTCGACAATGAAACCGTCGTAGCCCGGCCGCCAAGTTCGGCGTACCGCTTTCAAAAGCTCGTCCGCCGCAACAAGCTGGCATTCGCCGCCTTCGCTTCTGTAGCCACCGCTTTGCTGCTCGGGATCATCGCAACGACAGTGCAATCCGTGCGCGCGACCCGCGCCAAAGAAGAAGCTTTGTCAGCACGTCACGAGGCCGAAGCCAACGAACAGAAGGCAAAAGAGGCCCAGGCCAACGAAGCCAAACTGCGCGAACACGCCCAGGCACAGGAACTCGCCGCCCGCCAGCGCGCCTACGCCTCTGACATGAATGTCGCTGCCCAGGCATTGGCGGGAAATAATCTTGGTCAAACGCTCGACCTGCTCAACCGTCAGCGGCCGCAGCCTGGCCAGCGCGACTTGCGCGGCTGGGAGTGGCGTTACCTCTGGCAGCAAACTCATGGCGATGCCTTGTTCACTCTTTGCAAGGAATCCGGCGAAATCAATTCGCTTTCGACCTCGTCTGATGGCGTCTGCCTTGCGGTAAGCCTTTATCACAAAGGCGGAATCTCCATTTGGGATTTGCGAACCCGCAAGGAGTTGACTCGACTGCAGGAAAATGAAATCTCTGTCCGAGCCGCCTTTTCACCTGTTGAACCAGTGCTGGCGTTTACAGGTCTCGCTGATTCAGTGTCTGGGAATTGGAAAAGCACCTTGCACCTCTGGAGCCTGACGACGCAAAAGATGATTGCTGAAGTGCCCCTCGAGGCAAAGTGCGTGGCATTGTCGTTTTCTCGAGACGGTAAAACCCTGGTCACTACAACACCATCCGAGCGCAACGGCGAAACAACTCTTTGGCGTATTCCCGATTGCGCCAAACTTGCCAGTTATTCCAGAAAAAATGGGACTCAGGATGTCGGAACCGGATTTTCAGTCACCAGTGATTTAAAGATGGCCGCCTATGAATCTGAAGGAGGGCAAATGCACGTCATTGATCTCCAGAATGGGAAGGAACTTTGGGCCGCGGCGGCAGCCAAAGCCTACGTTACAGCCCTGGCATTTTCCCCCGATGAGAAGATTCTTGCTTCTGGCGCCGGTTTTGCTGAATCAGACATTCGTCTATGGGATGTCGGCACCGGAAAAGAAATCGGGCGACTGCAAGGCCACGGATCATGGATCAGTTCACTGGTGTTTTGGCCGGATGGAAAAAAACTCGCTTCGAGCAGCGCTGATCAAACAATTCGCATCTGGGATGTGGAAAGTCGAAAATGCCTGGATGTTCTGCATGGAAATCGTCAAGAGGTTTGGCGTCTGGCGTTGCTTCCAGATGACAAAACGCTGGTCAGTGGCGCGAAGGACGGCACTGTTTGCCTCTGGGACACCGCATCGGGCTTGCATTTGACGCAGCCTCGAATTGCACTGGCGGATAAAGCCACTTGTTGGCTCTTCACATCCGACAGTCGCTCGGTTCTTGTTGCGAACAAAGAGAATCGTGTCTCGCGTTGGAGCGGCGCCGATTTTCAACAGCATGAGACTTTGATAGAAACAGGCGTGGACATTTCCAACCCGGCATTTTCGCCGGATGGACGCCTTTTCGCGGCGCTTACAACCAACGGTCTGAGGGTATGGGATGTCTTACATGGGGAAATGTCGGCTGTGAGGAAGGAACTGACAGGTAAGATCGCGCCAATAAGTTTTCTTGATGACGGCAGGAAATTGATAACTTTTTCATTCGCTGACAATGTTTTACATGAAGTAGCCGTCGCGACTGGAATGGAAATACAGTCGTGGCCGGCGCCGGCGTCTTTTCAAGCATTTGGTTTACGACCGGGCGAGCAAGAATGTGTCGCTTTAGGCTATGAGGGAGAAGCCAACTTTAGGAACCTGACGAGTAGGAGTAATGAGAAACTTGACATTGTCATTCCTGAGCCGAGTTGGGCCAATTTCTCTCCTGATGGAAAGCTATTCACAGTTTCCAGCCTGCTGGGATATACCTGCGTTTGGAATGCGTTCACCTGGAAACCGGTGACAACACTGGGTGGTCTTCTTAACGGAGCAAACATGTCCACCTTTTCGCCAGATGGTAAAAGATTAGCTGTTTCAAGCCTCGGCAAAGAAGCCCTGAAATTGTATGATCCGGAAAGCTGGCAAAATGTCCTCACCTTGGAATGTGAAGGCAACGGTAACCCGGGTGCGGCGTTCTCGCCGGATGGCAACTCCATCGGCTGGATGAACGACACCGGGGGCTTGTTTATATGGCGCGCGCCTTCCTGGGAGGAAATCAACGCGGCGGAGACAAAGGAGAATTCAGACGCCCACAGACTTTGAACCACCCAACCTAAATCCAGCGCCGCACTCGCTCGCGGTATTGCTCATAACCCTCTCCAAACACCTCGTGCAATCGCGCTTCTTCAAGCGGAATGACGAAGCAGTTCACGTAAGCCAATGTGAAAGGTAGAACGGCAATCGGCCATGCCTGTCTCCACATTCCCGCTTCACCAAGATACGCAAGCGCCAGTCCCACGTACATCGGATTTCGCGTGAATCGATAGGGTCCCCACGTCACCAGTGTGGAGGATTCTCTGCCTGGAACCGTCGTCGTTCTTCTCATCCGAAAGATCAACCACCCCCAACCTGCGATACCAACGCCCATCGCAAATACAAACCCACTGACCGCGCCGATGCTCAGCACAATTGCAAGAAAATTTCTGGAAGGCCACACCCTTTCAATGCCTACACCAATAAAGTACGAAAGCACATAAACCCACGGCACTGGCACATGCAGCAAAAGACGAATTGGATTGCCGCCGCCATTCCGTGGGTTCATGGCCCAATATTTCCACCTTGTTCCCCGCTCCGCAAGCCCGCTTCGGCGAGCTATAAGGAACCGCCCGGCGCCCGCCAACCCATCGGAAATCCACCTGGCGACTGCACAATTTCCCGTTGCGGCGTGTCCGATGGAGGCCGCCACGACCCGTTCAAATGCACTTCCGTCGTCCGTCCAGACTCAATTACAACCGGGACCGTGACCCACTCGCCCAGTCCCACCGCCGCAAGCGCCTTCACACTGTAGCGTCCCGGTGGCAATTCGATTCCACGCGGGATCGCTTCAAAGTGCCCCTTGTTATTGTCCGTAACATGTTGGGCCTCTTTTCCGTTTGAATCATAGACATAATAATCAGTCCGCTGATTATACGGATTTTCAAACCCGACATTGTCCTCTTGTTCCTTCGCGGAGAACACTTTCAAAGTTCCATCAACGCCGCCAACCGAAGCGGATGCCGGATCAGGTCCTACAGGCACGCGCAAAACCGTTGAGGTCGCGCACCCGGACAACATCCCGGCGACTGCCGCCATCGCTATAATCCAAGGCTTTTTCATACAATAAATGTAATCCCGCGCATCACTGCTGCCACAGGGAAAACCCCTGTTAACTCCCTCCTGCCTTTTGCCGTCTCAGCAGTTAGCGTGTAACTAAAAGACCCGCACCAAATTTCCGGTTAGGAACGCCCACCCGAGGCGTCAACGGAGTGGGATCGGGGTGGCCTTGCGCAACTTCCTATCCCGTCTGATATAATTGGCGCTCTCGTCTTAAGGCGATTACGCTTGCAGGATTATGAAACGCAAATGGATTCTCCGAATTATCTTCGCGCTGGTCCTGATTTTTCTGATCGGCATCGTCGCAGTTGCGTTCTCAATCGACACCATAATCAAACGCGGCGTCGAAACCGTCGGCCCGAAAGCGACCCAGGCCAAAGTGACCCTCAAAGCCGCTGGAGCAGGAATTTTCTCCGGCCGCCTCGAACTCATGGGAATCTTCATCGGAAACCCGGACGGTTACACCTTGCCCTCCGCAATCACCGTTGACGACGTCAGCGTCGGAGTCCAGCCGCGCACAATCTTCGCTCCAAAACTGGTCGTCGATACCATCGCCATCAAAGACCCGATAATCACACTCGAAGGCGGTTTAAAGGATAACAACCTCACCAAGCTCGAAAAAAATCTAAATGACTACATTGGCAGTTCTTCCACCGCACCAGACACCAAGGCTCCTCCTGCCAGCCCCGCCAAACCCGAAAGAAAACTCCAGGTCAACGATCTGCTGTTGACCGGCGCGAAACTTGAATTCAATTCAAAGCTCTCCGGCGGCAAGACGATTACCCTCTCCATCCCCGACATTCATCTGACCGATCTCGGAACCGGCCCGGAAGGAATCACCGGAGTTGAAGTCTCCCAGCGGGTGTTGCACGCAATTCTTGACAAAGCGTCCGTGGAACTCGTCAAAAACGCCGCCAACCTCGGCCTCGATCAAGTAGGAAACGTCAAAGGCGCAGCCCGAAAAGCCGTGGACAGCGTCAAAAACCTCTTTAAACATTAAAAGGTGGGGCGGTTCTGCGCCGCCGCCACTGACATTCCTATATAATAAATAGCGTCGAGACAGCGAGGCGAGTTTCGGGACCGGCTTAAGGTCCAAGTCATAAGGTTAATATCGCTGACGCTGCGCGTTTGGTTGCTCCGGGGCCACCGAGGATTGCAATGACTTTAGTCAGATCAGATTCGATCTCGGCTCTGCGCGCAGGGTTTTCGAGCAAAGCGAGTGCGGCCTCCGCAATCCTGATCGGGGTGGCCTGATTTTGGATCAATTCGGGAAACAACTCGCGATCAGCGAGAATGTTCGGCATCGCGAGATATTTGACACTGACGATCTGCCTTCCAATCGCGTACGTAAGCGCTGAAGTTTTGTAAAACGCCACAGTCGGAACGCCAGCCCATGCGCATTCCAACGTGGTTGTCCCTGTCTTGGCAATGGAAATCGTGGCAGGGGCCAGAGCGGAATCAAGCCCGCCAACTTGAATCTCAATCTTTACAGTTTTGGTTCCGGCAGCAATCCTTGCCGTCGCGGCCATTTGCTCATTGGGAACAACCATGACAAATCGCGACGGATGTTTTGCCTGGATGATTTCCGCTGCTTCCACAACGACTGGCAAATGCCGTTTCAATTCCCCTTGACGGCTGCCAGGCAGAAGCAGAACGGTCGGCGCCTTGGCTTCCATCCGTTTGCTTGCTAACGGGCGATCAAAGATTGGATGGCCGACCCATTCAACGCGAAAATTTGGGGTGCGACGCGCGTACCATTCTTTCTCGAACGGAAAAAGGCAAAGCAGCAAATCAAAATCCTCCGCCATTTTTTCGGCACGACTTGGACGCGATGCCCAGACTTGCGGCGAGACGTATTGCACGATCTTCGGAACGCGACCGCAACTCGCCCTGATCGCGTGGGCCAGACGGCGGTTGAACCCGCTAAAATCGACAAGGACGATCAACTCCGGTTTTTCTTCCTCGGCCAGCCGGACCAATTGGCGCATTCGCTGCCGAAAAAGCGCCAGTTTCCGTATTGCATCGCTAAGTCCGATGACGGCGTCCGCTGTCAAGTCGAACACACACTGCACTCCCGCTTGCGCCATTTTCGGGCCGCCCGCCCCGATGAAGCGCACGGAATCCAACGCCGCCGATAATTCGCGAACCAAGCCTGCCGCGAGGGCGTCACCGCTGGGATCACCCGCGACAACCATTACGGTCTGCGGCTTCATTTCAGTTCTGCTTTCACGGCTTTGATGAACTCGGCAATTTTAAATGGAATCAATGGCGCCACTAAGCCGGTTACAAAATCGGCCAACACCCCGACGTATTCCATCGACCCCGGTAAAATGGTGCGTTTCAATGCGTCGCCATCCTTGAAAGTGAATGCCAGCGGAACGGGAAATCCGCGCACACGCTGGTCCGCGCCCCATTGGTAACGAACAAAGAATGTCAGCGCCACTGCCAGGACAATTCCGATGCCGACGCAATAGAATATCGACTTCTGCTTTCCCGCAGCGGCCCAGTCCCGGAACTGCTGCCTGCCCGTCGTAAAAGCTATCCAGACATCAAAGGCCATCACAGGAATAATAAGAAATAATCCACCCATCACACTTAGCGTATCTCTTCAACACGGATTTTGCCAAGTTCCGCCGCCGTTCGATTCCAGGAATCAGTGCGGCTTGGAAGCATTGATTTAAACCGTGCATTTCCATCTTCCCGCAACACGGGAAGCCTAATTGGGTTGGGTACTGCTACGTAGGAAGGGAAACTCCTGTTCGATGGAAAAAGGGCGAAACACTTCCAAGAAATCACTTGCTTCTCGATAGCCGGAGGACACAGTTGCCGACGAAATGGCGAGTGTCCGCCCGAATCCGTTGGAGAGATCCACAAATTTGGCTTTTCCGAAACGGCTGGCGTCTTTGGACGGATGGCGCGCTATTTGCATTTTAATGGTATTGGTCGAGCACAGCAGGCATACATTCGACTTCCCGCGGAAACTTGACTTTCTCGTGGCCTGGACTGTTGATGCAAATTTGGGTGTTCGCTTTTTCTTCGTGATAAGCGGTTTTCTAATCACTTATTTGATGCTGCAAGAGCACACTTCCACAGGAACCTTGAGCCTCCGAAAGTTTTACGCTCGCCGTGCCTTGCGGATTCTGCCCGTTTACTGCGCATATCTGGTGGTCGCTTTGGGGTTGCAGATATTCACTGTCGTTCATAGACCCATGGCCACCTGGATCGCCAATTTGACTTTTACCACAAACTTCGCGCGCGATCCGAACGGGCCGCTGACAAAGTTTTTCACGATGCACTTGTGGTCAATTGCCATTGAAGAACAGTTTTATTTATTTTGGCCCGTCGTTTTGGTGGCGGCTGGATTACAAAATACACGGCGGCTTCTCCGCATTCTTATCATCCCCGTCGTCGCAACCCCGGTCTTCAAATTGATATTATATACACATTACGCGATTTTGTTTCCTCCCCCTCTTGACGTTTTCTTTCGCGAGTTTTCGTCTTTTTTCTATTTCGATGCGCTTGCTGTCGGCTGTCTGTCTGCGATTCTATTTGCCCGATATACCGGCACATTGAGAGCCATGCTGTCAAATCGCGGTTCTGCTATCGCTGCCCTTAGCCTGCTCTTTATCCTTGTGCCACACATCCTCAGTCGGCTCTCCATCGTCAATGTTCTCACATTTGTCACCGGAAACTCATTCCAGGCTATCGGTTTCGCCTTGTTGTTGTTGCAAAGCGTTTACTTCCCTCAATTTTTCACGCCGTTAAACTGGTCATTGACGCGGCAAATCGGGGTCCTCTCATATTCGATTTATATTTGGCATATGCTTTTCTGCGAAAAGCCGAGAACATTTGGGCTGTCAAACGTGTGGTTCATGTCCTTTTATTATTGGATATTACCAGCTCTCGCGATTTCGGCTCTTTCGTTCTATTTCCTTGAAAGGCCATTCATGGCCTTGCGAGCCAAATTGCGCCCCAATCCTCACCAGAGACCGACCAAAGTTTAACCTCTCGTTGCCCGGAAAAAAAATGCCGATTTCTGAGGTTTTCTCTGAATGTGGACAACGGCGCGTTATTGGCTGGACTGAATTTGCCGGGTGATCTCGAAAGCGAGTTCCAGCGCGCGTTTGGCCGTTGCACCGCTGACTCGCGGGGTTTTTTGAAGTTCGATGCAATGGACGAAATCGCGCAGTTCTAACTTTAACGGTTCGTCCTTTTCGATCGGCACCGGCTCGCGGACGATCTTTTTTCCAGCAAATTCGCTCACAATCGCCGAATCCTTGCCACGCAGCAATTTCTTGAAGATCGACGATTCCTCCTCGCCATCGCGAGCGACGCGGGTAATGAATCCCTCCTGCGCGCGGTAATCCAGCGAAACATAACTGGGCATCGCACCGCCGCTGAACACGCGGATTTTACGCATTCGTTCTGGGCTGATGCGGCTTGCGGTCAGGTTCGCGACGCAACCGTTCGCAAACCGGATTCGCGCGCTCGCGATGTCTTCGGATTGGCTCAGCACAGGAATGCCGACCGCATCGACGCTTTTCACTTCCGACCGAACAAAGCCAAGCACGACATCCAAATCATGGATCATCAAGTCCAACACGACCCCAATGTCTGTGCTGCGATTTGGATACGGCGAAAGCCGATGCGCTTCGATAAAGCGAGGGTCAGTGGCGACTTTTTCGAGGTACGCCAGCACCGGGTTGAACCGTTCCACATGGCCGACTTGGAGGACAACGCGCTTTTCGCCGGCCAATTGGACCAATTCGGCGGCCTGGGCGGCATTGTCGGTCATCGGTTTTTCAACGAGCGCATGTTTCCCCGCCGAGAGAACCTGCCGCGCGAGATCGAAGTGCGTCTGAGTCGGCGTGACGATGCTTAGAGCATCCGCGCCTTTAATGGCATCATCGACGGTTTTGAAAACCGGCACACGATATTTCTCCGCAATCTTGGCAGACTGTTGCGGCAAAGCGTCGTGCAACCCGGCGAATTCGATTTGCCCAGCCGCCGCCATTTCCGCATAGATGCGGGCATGTTCCTTGCCCAACGAACCGACTCCGAGGACGGCGACTTTGAGTTTCGATTTCAAAGGCATTGCGCGGTCATTTGTCAGAAGGATTAAATTTTGGACCGTAACCGACAATAACGCAGCCAAATTCACATTTTCAACTTTTAAACTCCGCCAACTTTCTCCACTCTTGGCGAAACGAAAGGAACCAAGTTTATTTGACACTCAGCATTTACATCTTTGTGCTCATCATTTCCTACGGGCTGGGATCAACGCCGTCCGGTTATCTTGCCGCCAAAGCGCGCGGCGTTGATATTCGCACTGTCGGGAGTGGAAACATTGGCGCGACAAATGTTTTTCGCGTCCTGGGCAAACCAGCGGGAATCGCGGTGCTGGCCGCCGACGGCTTGAAGGGCTTTGCCGCAGCGCGGTTCGTGCCAGACCTGGCATTATATCTCTTTCCGAAATGCGGAGTGCCACGCGAACATCTTGCGTTAGCGGCGGGAGTTGGGGCGATCCTTGGGCACATTTACACGTTTTGGCTGCATTTTAAAGGCGGCAAAGGGATCGCGACCTCCGGGGGCGTCGTCATGGCATGGGCGCCGCTGGCCTGCCTGACGGCCTTGGCAACATGGGGGATTTTATTGGTGCTTACGAGGTTCGTTTCGGTGGCGTCGATCGCTGCGGCGATTATTTTACCGTTTGCGGTTTGGTTTTGGGACGGCAGCCCGACGATGACTTACATCATGGCGGGGATAAGCCTGCTGGCGATTTACAAACATCAGGGCAACATTCAGCGTCTCCTCAAAGGCGAGGAAAATCGCCTCGGCAAAAAGAAAACTTAAATCGCATGAAAGTGACCGTCATCGGCGCGGGCGCGTGGGGAACAGCTCTGGCAAATTTGCTCCGGCATAACCGGCACAGCGTCACGTTGTGGGGGCACAACGCAGCCCTCCTGGAACAAATCACGGCCACGGGACGGAACGACCTTTATCTCCCGCAAATTGTGCTGGCGCCGGGAATTCGCTGCCAGGCGGACCTTCAATTGGCGGTTGAGGACTCCGAATGCATTGTTCTTGCGGTGCCATCTAAATTTTTCCGGGAAGTCACGAGCCGCATTCCCGCGTTTAACGGTCTTGCCGTCAGTGTCACCAAGGGAATCGAGGCGGAGACCGGGCTGACGATGTCCGGAATTCTCAATATGACCATGCCGCACGCAAGCGCAGCGGTGTTGTCCGGGCCGAGTCTGGCGCTGGAAGTGGCGCGGGAGATTCCAGCCGCAGTCGTTGCAGCGCATAGGGACATTGACGTCGCCAAAAAAACGCAAGCCCTGTTCCACCGCCCGTCATTTCGGGTTTACACTGCGAAAGACGCGGTTGGAGTTGAATTGGGCGGCGCGGTTAAGAACGTCATCGCCATTGCGGCAGGCGTCGGCGACGGGCTGGGGTTTGGCGATAATTCCAAGGCCGGATTGGTCACGCGCGGCGTTGCCGAAATGCGGCGGCTTGGCATTGCTCGAGGAGCGTCGCCCGATACTTTTTCTGGCTTGGGAGGATTAGGCGATCTTGTTGTGACGTGCTATTCCAAACTCAGCCGCAATCGCGCATTTGGTGAGCGAGTTGGTCGGGGCGATAAGGTTTCGGCAATCCTGGCCAGCACTCGGTCGGTTGCGGAAGGTTATCCCACGGCACTGGCGGCCAGGCAGTTGGCCCGCAAGCTGGATATTCAAACACCGATCATCGACGAGGTTCATGCGATGCTTTATCAAAATAAACCGGTTCGAAAAGCGGTGCAGGATTTGATGGGCCGCGACGTAAAGCAGGAGGACTGAATCCTTCAGTTCTTAATCGTAATCCTAATCCTACTCCTAATCGGTTTCGATTAAGATTAAAATTAGGATTACGAGCAGGACAGGAATTCAACCACCCAATGCCGACGAAATAGCCTTTATCAGATCCCCATATTCCTCATAAGGTGGAAATTGCGGGAATTGCTTTTGAATGTGCGCCGGGGAATGAAACAGAAATCCAGCATGAGCTTCTGCCAGCATCGCAGTGTCATTAAACGAATCCCCTGCCGCGACGATAAAATAATTCAGGCTCTTTAACGCGACCACCGCGCTGCGTTTGGGATTTTCCTGACGCAGTTTATAGCCAGCAATACGTCCGTCTTTTACAACAAGATGATTGCAAAAAATCGTTGGCCAATCCAATTGCTTCATCAGCGGCTTTGCGAATTCCTCGAAGGTGTCTGACAAAATAATGACCTGAGTCTTTGACCGCAATTCGCCAAGAAATTCCCGCGCGCCTTCCATTGGACTCATCGTCGCGATGACTTCCTGAATGTCCGCGAGTTTCAGGCCGTGCTGGTCGAGGATTTTGATCCGACTCAACATGAGCTTGTCGTAATCCGGTTCGTCGCGCGTGGTGCGGCGGAGTTCCGGAATTTTCGTTTTCTCAGCGACAGAAATCCAGATTTCGGGCACCAACACGCCTTCCAGGTCCAACGTGACAATTGACTGTTTCACGGCTCGGAGTTTTTCAGGAAGGATGCGGCGTGTCGAGTCAAAGGAGATTCGATCGTCTAATACTCTTCGAGGCGGCATCGCGCCGTCTTGACACGTAATTGCGCAAATATCATTGTTTCTGTATGAGCAAGACTCACAATTTGTTCGACACACTGAAAGAATTTGACCTGGGCAACGGCAAGAAAGGCTCCTATTACTCGCTGCCCGCGCTGGAAAAAGCCGGCATTGGCTCAATTTCCAAACTTCCCGTCTCCATTCGGATCGTTCTCGAATCGATTCTGCGCAATTTTGACGGCAAAAAAGTCGCCGAATCCAGTGTGCGCGAACTCGCCCAGTGGCAACCCAAGGCGGCGCGCACGCAGGAAATCCCGTTCATCGTTGCGCGAATTGTTTTGCAAGACTTTACGGGAGTACCGTTGCTTGTTGATCTGGCGGCGATGCGCTCCGCTGCGGTTAAACTTGGAAAAAACCCGAAGATCATTGAACCGCTGGTGCCTGTCGATCTCGTGGTGGATCATTCGGTTCAAGTCGATTTCGCCGGAACGCCTGACTCGATGGCGCGAAATCTCGACCTGGAATTCCAGCGCAATCGCGAGCGCTATCAATTCCTGAAATGGGGAATGCAGGCTTTCGACACCTTCAAAGTAGTGCCGCCCGGCATCGGAATCGTGCATCAGGTCAATCTTGAATACCTCGCAAAAGGCGTTTTGTCAGCGGGTTCGCTTTACTATCCCGATACGCTCGTCGGCACCGATTCGCATACAACGATGATTAACGGAATCGGAATCGTCGGCTGGGGCGTCGGCGGCATCGAAGCCGAAGCAGGAATGCTTGGACAGCCCGTTTATTTCCTGACGCCGGACGTCGTAGGTGTTCATTTGACAGGATCGCTGCAACCGGGCACGACAGCGACCGACCTTGCGTTGACCGTCACTCAATTGCTTCGCAAGGCGAAGGTCGTCGGAAAATTTGTGGAATTTTACGGACCGGGTGCAGCGGCGTTGGCTGTCGTTGATCGCGCGACGATTGCCAACATGGCGCCCGAGTACGGCGCGACGATGGGTTTTTTCCCGATCGACGGCGAGTGCATCAATTACCTCAAACAAACGGGCCGCAGCGATGAGCATTGCGAGCTTTACGAAAATTATTTCCGCGCGCAGCGATTGTTCGGGATGCCGAAGAAGGGCGACCTTGCGTATTCGACTGACATTGAAATCGATCTCGCAACCGTGGTGCCGAGCGTGGCGGGACCGAAGCGTCCGCAGGATCGGATTGAATTGGCGAATCTGAAACAGGAGTTTACGAAGGCTTTCTCGCGTCCTGTAACTGAAAGCGGTTTTGGAAAAACCGAGTCTGATCTCAGCTTGACGTTTCCCGTTGCTCACGACGGCGGCCAGGAACACAGCGGCGGCAGCCAGGAACCGGTTTCGCGCGAGCGAGCGTTGGCACAGAACACCAATCCCCAGACCGAATGGGAAATGGTCAGCAATCGCCCAGACTCCGTGCCTCCGCATGAAACTTGTTCTGAATCCGACGGCAAACTTCATCACGCCGACGTTTTGATTGCCGCAATCACCAGTTGCACCAACACCAGCAATCCTTCAGTTATGCTCGCCGCGGGGTTGCTCGCGAAAAAGGCGGTCGAAGCCGGACTTCGTCCGAACCCACTCGTAAAATCGTCGCTGGCTCCCGGATCGCGCGTGGTAAGCGATTATTTGAACAAGACTGGGTTGCAACCTTATCTTGACAAGCTTGGGTTTAATCTCGTCGGTTATGGCTGCACAACGTGCATCGGAAATTCCGGCCCGCTGGCCGCTCCCATCGAGGAAGCTGTCACCAAGAACGACGTCATCGCCGCGGCTGTTCTCTCAGGCAACCGCAATTTCGAGGCGCGCGTGCATCAAAACATCAAGGCCAATTTCCTGATGTCCCCTCCCCTCGTTGTGGCGTTCGCGCTGGCGGGCCGCGTGACTATAGATTTGACACTCGAACCGCTTGGCAAGGCAAACGGACGCGAGATTTTCCTCAAGGACATCTGGCCGTCACAGGCGGAAATTCGCGACGCTATGCAATCCGCGTTGAAACCGGAAGTCTTCCGCGACTTGTACCGCGATTTTGTCAAGCAAAATCCCAAGTGGAACGAAATCCCTTCCAGCGTGGGCCAGGTTTACGAGTGGGACGCCAAAAGCACCTACATTCAACTGCCGCCGTTCTTCGAGAATTTCAGTTTGCAGCCGGGCAGCATCACAGAAATCAAGGGAGCGCGACCGCTGGGAATATTTGGCGATAGCGTGACCACCGATCATATTTCACCCGCGGGCAGCATCAAAAAAACTTCGCCTGCCGGAAAATATCTGGTGGATAACGGCGTCAATTTCGTCGATTTCAACAGTTACGGCTCGCGGCGAGGCAATGACCGCGTGATGACGCGCGGCACTTTCGCCAACGTCCGCATCAAGAACCTGATGGCGCCCGGCACCGAGGGAGGCGTGACAAAGTTCCAACCGGGCGGCGAGGTGATGAGCATTTTTGACGCTTCGACAAAATACATCAGCGCGGGCACGCCATTGATCGTCATTGCCGGACAGGAATACGGGACAGGCAGTTCGCGCGATTGGGCTGCGAAAGGAACGCGGCTGCTCGGAGTCAAAGCCGTCGTCGCGCAAAGCTTTGAGCGAATCCACCGCTCCAATCTTGTCGGGATGGGAGTCCTTCCGTTGCAATTCAAGGAAGGAACAACGGCGCAGACCCTCAAGCTGGACGGCACGGAAATCTACGACGTGCTCGGACTAAGCGAACAACTCAAGCCTCAACAGGACCTGACTCTCCGTATCACTCGCGCCGACGGCAAGTCTGAAAACATTCCCGTGACCTGCCGCATCGATACACCCATAGAAATAGATTATTACCAGCACGGCGGAATTCTGCCGTATGTTTTGCGGCAGTTGGCTGCGTCAAGCACATGATCCGGTCGCTTTTCTGATTGCGAGACGCTTCAAACGCCCGAACATTCGATTAGCGTTTGAACCGTAATCTGCTAGTATCATTTCATGGCTGCGGCACTTGAAGTTCAGGCCAAACGTTGGAACTACGAGGAATACTACAAACTCGAGGACGACGAGCGTTATGAAATCATTGACGGTAGTCTCCTTATGGCACCGGCACCGGACACTTGGCATCAGAATTGGCTCTTCAATTTGGGTATTTTAACCGCTCGCTTCGTCAAGGAGAAAAAATTGGGCCGTTTGTTCATTGCGCCCTTGGACGTGGTTTTGGATGCTGAAAATGTCGTCCAGCCCGATTTGGTATTTGTGGCGACGAAGAATTTGGGAATCATCGAACGGCGCGCCATTTTCGGGACGCCGGATTTGGTGGTGGAGTTTGTTTCTCCATCGAGCGTTCGCAGGGACCGTTACACCAAAATGAACCTGTATGCCCGCTTCGGTGTGAAGGAATATTGGATCGGCGACGCGGCAAATCGCTCCCTGGAAATCCTCACGTTAACGGACGCCAGTTATAAACTTCATTGCTCCGCCGAGGAAAAAGGAAAGGTCTCTTCCCTCGTCTTGAAGGGCCTCAAGTTCGACCTGTCTGAGTTGGAGGGTTGACCGCCGCGTCAGCCGACCTTCACCCATTCGTCGCGGTCGTTGCTCTTCATGATTGCCTCGCACACAGCGACTTCCTGGTGGCCATCCTCCGCTGTGGCGTGCAAGGGAGTGCCTGTCGCGCCGGATGCGATCCTTCCGTAAACTGAACGGAAAAGCATCTTGAACGTGTCGGGAAAACCTTCGACGTGTCCCGGCGGATAATCCATGAAGCCGGCCGCGCCGTCGCCAAAACCGGGAGTTGCGCGCATTGCGGTTTCGTTGGTCGTGTCGCGATTTCCAAAGCGCAAAATCTCTGGCTCCTCCGAGCACCACCAGGCGGATTTCTTTGATCCGTAAACTTCGATGCGAAGGCAATTCTTTCTTCCCGCTGCCACTTGCGACACTGCGAGGTTTCCGAATGCGCCGTTGGCAAACTTGAGCAGGACGCTTGCGAAATCCTCAGTCTTGACTTCATACGTCGCAAATTTCATGGCCTTGTCCGCCTTCGCATAAGTCTGCACCTCGCCGAGCGGACGTTTGCGCGTTTTGTGATACGTCGCAAGATTAGCGAACACCGAGCCGATTTTCGCCCCAAGGACAAACGTTGCCGTATCCATCCAATGCGTCCCGATGTCGGCCACCGCGCGCAATTTGCCGCCTTCAGCCGGCAACAAACGCCAGTTGTAATCGGTATCCTTGAAAAGCCAGTCCTGCATGTAAGAACCGTTGACGTGGATAATTTCTCCCAAGTCTCCATTCGCGACCATCTTGCGCAGTTGAAGCACTGCCGGGTAAAATCGAACATTGTAATTGACGGCGAAAACCGTGCCGCTGCTCTTGGCGACTTTGACAATTTGCGCTGTTTCCTTGGTGTCCATCGCCAACGGCTTTTCGCAGATGCAATGTTTGCCGGCTTCCAACGCCGCCATCGACATCTCGCGATGAAAACGATTTGGCACAGTAATATGAACGACGTCCACGTCCGGCGATTGGAGAAGCTTTTTATAGTCGCTGAACGCTTGTGGAATGGCGTGTTTGGCGGCCATTTTTTCGGCAAGCTCGGGAATATCACACA
Organism: Verrucomicrobiia bacterium; assembly: GCA_036501665.1. Classification (GTDB taxonomy): domain Bacteria; phylum Verrucomicrobiota; class Verrucomicrobiia; order Limisphaerales; family Palsa-1400; genus DATAUD01. The sequence goes on along the minus strand of DASXZW010000122.1, from coordinate 37,303 downwards.
ACCCCACGACCTGAACTCCAAGGCGGCGCAGCGCTTCAATGTGAACCGGCCCGATAAAACCGGTGCCGATGACGCCGGCGCGAAGTTGATTGATGGCCTTTGGAGCGGACGTGTCTTTTTTCATAGGATATCCAAGTGGCGAATCGCGGGGCATTTGTCAAGGATTCACAAAGCGTCTTTTGAGGAACGGTGCTCTCCGCACTTCCATTAGCAACAGCAGCATATGAGGAATACGTTGCACAAATTGGCGTTGATGAATCTTTGAGAGGGTGTTACTGGACGACAGACAACTTACTATGAATCGTTCAAACAACGCCTTTTCGCGCCGCCTATTCCCAATTCTTTTCTGTCTGACAATTCTCGCGCGCATCGCGTTTGGACAGGCCACTTTGACCGTCGAAGTTAACAAGCCAACCCACCCCGTCTCGCCGACGCTCTGGGGAATTTTCTTCGAGGACATTAATCTTGACGCGGATGGCGGCATTTATCCCGAACTCGTCCGAAACCGCTCTTTCGAGGATGCGGAAGAACCGGAGTTCTGGAAAGTCACCGATTACAACAGCGGCAAGAGCAAGATCGCCATCAACTCCGCACAACCTCTCAACGTCTTCAATCGGCACAGCCTCCATGTGACGGTCGATGGTTCAATCGCTTTCGAGAATGAAGGTTACTGGGGAATGAACATTGTGAACGGCGACACGTATCATTTCAAACTTGCCGCGCGCGCCGCAGAACATTTTTCCGGGCCATTGACGATTCGATTGCTTGGTTCCACTGGCGCTGAACTTGCCAAAGGCGAAATTACTGATCTTGGGAAGCAGTGGAATTATCATACTCTCGACTTGACGGCCAATGGCGGCGATCCGAAGGCGCGCCTGCAAATTTCCGCAAACGACCAAGGCTCGTTCTTCCTCGACATGATTTCATTGATGCCCGGCAAAACCTGGAAGGATCACGGCCTCCGCACCGACCTTGCCGAATCGCTCGACGCGCTTCATCCGTCGTTCATGCGATTCCCCGGCGGCAATTGGGTGGAAGGCGACGATCTGGCGCACATGTACCATTGGAAATACACCATCGGCAATGTCGATGCGCGCGTTCCTCTTTGGAACACCTGGGGTTACAATACTACCCAGGGTCTCGGCTATCACGAATACCTGCAACTCTGCGAGGACCTCGGCGCCGCGCCGCTTTTCTGCGTCAACGCCGGCATGTCGCTCCATGACAACGTGCCGCTCGGTCGAATGGGCGAATGGATTCAAGATGCGCTCGACGCCATCGAATATGCCAATGGCCCGACGAATTCCATCTGGGGTTCCATTCGCGCGAAGAACGGCCATCCGACTCCCTTCGGATTGAAATACATGGAAATTGGCAATGAAAATGGCGGTCCAGTTTACCGCGAACGCTGGGATCTCATCGCCCGCGCCATTAAGGACAAATATCCCGATATGCAACTCATCGCCGATGTTTGGGGCGGGCATCCGGGAAATCCCACGCCTGACATCATCGACGAACATTACTACGACACGCCTGAATTTTTTATGCGACAGGCCAGTCGTTACGATAAATATGACCGATCAGGTCCAAAAATTTTCATCGGCGAATATGCGGTTACTCAACATGCCGGAAAGGGAAATCTTCGCGCTGCCATCGGCGAGGCTGCGTTCATGACTGGCATGGAACGGAATTCAGATATCGTGGCCATGGCCAGTTACGCGCCGCTCTTTGTCAATTTGAACCACCGCGCTTGGAATCCAGATCTCATTAATTTCAACAGCGCCCGCTGGTATGGGCTTCCAAGTTATTATGTCCAGCAAATGTTCAGCAAAAATCGCGGGGACGTTGCCCTTTCCACCACGGTGGATTCACCTCCGCAAGCGGCGCCTTCGTCAGGTGGAGGCGCAGTCGGCCTCGGCAGTTGGGCCACGCGCGTAGAATATAAAGACCTCGTCGTCACAAGTAGCGATGGCAAGACCCTTTATTCATCCGACTTCACGAAACCCGGAGGCACCAACGGGTGGAAGTTCCTCGGCAAAGGCAATTGGAGCATCGTGGATGACGCGCTTCGCCAGAGCAGCGAGAATGAATTTGTCAGAGGAATTATAGGCGACAAATCCTGGACCGATTACACTCTGAGCGTCAAAGCGCGAAAGCTCAGCGGTGCGGAAGGTTTTCTCGTGCTCTTTCATGTCAACGATGAGAACGAAAAAACGTGGTGGAATGTCGGCGGTTGGGGCAACACAATGAACGGCATCGAAATGGGTGAAGTCGTGACGCAGTCGCTGGGGAGCGTCGAAACGGACCGCTGGTATGATTTACGGGTCGAAGTCGCTGGTTCCACGATCAAATGCTACCTCGACGGTAAACTGATCCACGACGTCCATCACTCCGCGATCCCCAGCCTTTACGCCAGCGCCACTCGCAACACCAAATCCGGCGACTTAATTCTGAAAGTCGTCAACGGCTCATACGAAAAAATCGACACCGCCATCCACCTGAACGGCGCTTCAGGCATGGCTCAGAATGCCAAATCCATAGTACTGACATCAGAATCCGCTTCCGATGAAAATGATTTGGATAACCCCACCAAAGTTTCCCCAAAAACAGAGACGATTGATGTCGCCAGTCCCAACTTTAACCATACCTTCCCAGGTAATTCCTTAACGATACTGCGCATTACCTCAAAGCGATAGAAATTTGGGAGGCTGACAACAAAGCAAACTTTACTCTGCTTCTCACGCCAAACCATATTGCGCCATAATTAACCTTTGCGTGTCGGCGGACTGAAGCCATTCAATAACTTCCTTCTGCCTTTCAGGGATGTCATCCCAAAAGCCATTTGCTAAGCGCCCGTCAACGAGTGGTTGACTGTTTATTTCGTAAAATTCGACCAAACGTTGACTGTTTGCCGAAATACGCACAAGGAACGGCGCAAGTTCGAAGCCCAGTTTGCCAAGGGCACACACCCACGAATCAAGATCAGATCCCGATCCTTTCCTGCCTAGCAATTCCTCGATAACCTCATCGAAATACCGTTTTAGTGCGTTTTGCCGGTGATCCGGCCACGAATGAAATCCTGCGTTGTTGACAGCGCGAGTGACAACCTCCGGGTGCGGCCACCAAAAGCGCTCTGAGACGAGAATTTCCAAAATTCGCGGTAGAAAATATAAATAGTCCTCGACTGCGCCGACTGTCAGAAAGGCAGAAGCTGCGTAATGTGTAAGATCATCCGGCGATAACTCCCGGAGGCGTTTTGCAAGCAGGATGCTAATCCCCTTTTTGTCAATACAGCAGGGACAACCGTCCACGGATGTCGGTTTGGGAACATCACGAAAGGCGTTGTAAATATTCTCGACAGCCCCTTGGAGTGAAGGCGTCACAGTTTCTTGTGGCGCAACCGCATTTCCTCCGCGCTCGCAGTCTCGAAAAATCCTTCCAGTGCTTCTTTCAGGTTGGCCAGAGCTTCATCAATCGTATCGCCCTGGCTTGCAATATCCAGTTCCGGGCAAAGAGAAACATAGCCATTACCATTATCCTCCGGATTAAGCACCGCGCTGAGCGTTATCGTTTTCATAATCGGAACTACAGTATGAGTCGTGGGATAATAAAGTCAAATGACAGCGCTGAGGCAATCAACATCCATTTCACATACTTACCATCCATTTTCCCCGATCGGATCAAATAAAACTTTAATTCGCGTCGTCCAAGATGGATAATGGTAAGGATGCCGGCAATTGTCCGCTCATTCAGCGTTCGATTCGAGCACCGCGTTTATTTCACGCGCGGCGTGTTCAATGTTTCCAATTCGCTTTTGCAAACGGTTCTCTCGAATCCGCCCCGCATTCCCAAGGTTCTGGTTGTCCTGGACGAATCGCTCGCCACCGCCCGGCCTGAATTGACGCAATCCATTGAAACTTATTTTGCCGGCCTTCGCGACCATGTGAACCTTGTCTGCCCGCCCTTCGTGATGGAAGGCGGCGAGCGCTGCAAGACCTCCTATTTTCACGTTTCGGAAATCCACTCCCAGATTGAACGCTACCACATTGACCGTCATTCCTATCTCCTGGCCATCGGTGGCGGGGCGTTGCTCGATGTCGCGGGATTGGCGGCAGCGACGGCCCATCGCGGTGTCCGCCACGTGCGCTTTCCGGCAACTGTGCTCAGCCAAAACGATTCCGGTGTTGGCGTAAAAAACGGGATCAACGCCTTTGGAAAAAAGAATTTTATCGGCACATTTGCGCCGCCCTACGCCGTCATCAACGATTCGGATTTCCTGGAAACCCTTCCCGAACGCGACAAGCGCGCCGGTTATTCCGAAGCCGTGAAGGTGGCGCTGATTCGCGACCGCGCGTTCTTTGAAAATCTGGAGAAAGATGCTCCCCTGCTCGCCCGTTTTGAGCCGGAGGCGATGGGACGAATGATCGAGCGTTGCGCCGAACTCCACGTCAAACATATTGCCGAGGGCGGCGATCCATTTGAATCCGGCTCCGCCCGGCCGCTCGATTTCGGGCATTGGGCGGCCCATAAGCTGGAGCAACTGTCCGATTTCCAAATCCGGCACGGCGAAGCTGTCGCCATCGGCATCGCGATTGACGTGCTTTACGCGCGCAACATTTCTTTGCTTGACGCCAAGTCGGCGGAGCGGATTCTGCAATTGCTGGAAGCTTTGGGCTTCGAGCTTTTCTCCAACGAACTCCTTCGTGTGGACGACCGCCAGCAACCCATGGTCCTCGGCGGCCTTGAGGAATTTCGTGAACATCTCGGCGGCGAACTCACCGTAACCATGCTCCAGGGCATCGGGCGCGGTGTCGAAATTCACGAAATTGCCCTTCCCAAAATGCTGGATGCGATTTCGGAATTGAGCCAGCGCCGCCGTCATGCGCAGAATATCGCGCGCGTGTGCTGAATCGAACAGCGGTCATCAATGTCGTCGGCTTGACGGATTCCCTCGTCGGCCCGCGCATGCCCCGCATCGCCAAGTTCCGGGAAGCCGGCTCATTGGCGCACATCATTCCAGCCTTCCCCGCTGTCACCTGCACCGCTCAGGCTAATTACTTGACAAGTGCGTCCCCGACGCAGCACGGCATCGTCGGCAACGGATGGTATGACCGCCAATTGGCTGAAACGCATTTCTGGAAGCAATCCAATCACCTCGTGGCGGGCGCAAAAATCTGGGACAAGATGCGGAAGCGGGATTCTAAATTCACCTGCGCGAAATTGTTCTGGTGGTACAACATGTATTCCACCGCCGACTACACAATAACCCCGCGGCCCGCCTACCCGGCTGACGGACGAAAAGTTTTTGACATCTACACACAGCCCGCCAGGATTCGGCCCGATATCAAAAAAGCGCTCGGTGAGTTTCCCTTTCCCGCATTTTGGGGGCCTGCTGCGGGAGTCAGCGGCCCGCAAGGCAGCGCAGACGCCGCTTCGCGCTGGATTGCGGATTCGGCGAAATGGATTGAAGAAAAATATTCGCCGACCCTGAGCCTGATTTATCTCCCTCATCTTGATTACAATTTGCAACGCCTTGGCCCCGATTCGCCGCTGATTGCAAATGACCTGGGCCAAATTGACAATATCGTCGGCGACCTTATCGCGTTTTTCCAGAATCGCGGTGTAAGAGCGGTAATCCTGTCCGAATACGGAATTGTTCCTGTGAGCAGGGCTGTTCATTTAAATCGCATTTTTCGCGAGCAAGGCTGGATCGCGATTCGCGAGGAACTTGGTCTCGAATTGCTCGATTGCGGCGCGAGCAAGGTCTTCGCGGTGGCCGACCATCAAGTCGCGCATATTTACCTCAACGATACGACTCTCCTCCCGCGCGTCCGCGAACTGCTTACGAACCTGCCGGGCGTCGAATCTGTTCTGGGCGAGACGGAAAAAGCCGAAATGGGAATCAACCATCCTCGCGCCGGCGACCTGATTGCGGTTGCGGCGCAAGACGCCTGGTTCACATATTATTATTGGCAGGACGACGCGCTTGCGCCGGACTTCGCGCGATGCGTCGATATTCATCGCAAGCCCGGCTACGATCCCGTGGAATTATTTTTGGACCCGCGAATTCCATTGGTGAAATTGAAAATTCTCCGGCGACTCGCGCAAAAGAAGCTTGGCTTTCGGATGTTGATGGACGTGATCCCGTTGGACGCCGGCCTAGTCAAAGGTTCGCACGGACGCTGCGAAAAAAATCCCACAAACCAGCCTGTGCTGATTTGCGGGGATTCATCTGCGAACCTTCCAGATCAAATCGACTCGACTGACGTTTTCGCCTTTATCGAAAAGCAATTCTGACGTCAGTCGCGAAGCGATTACATCTCGTACGGCGGACGGAACACGCGCATCATCAGGCGGGTTGCCTCTGGATCGTTGGCAATTTCCTCCGTCTCGACATTCCAGCGAATTTTGCGGCCTGTCCGCATCGCAATCAAACCAAGATGACCAGGAAGAGCCGAGTGATGCGCCGTATCCGCGGAGGCGATCGCCGGCATCCGGGACTTCACCGAATCGATGAAATTGCGATAGTGATTGGTCGAGCGCGTCAGCGGGATTTTCACTTCGCTTTCCGGCAATTCCTTGATGTCCTTCCAATCATCCTTCGATGCATCGAATTTGCCGCGGTCCACCGAAACCCATCCGTCAGTCCCGATCCATTTGGTGCCGCTGGCAATATCGTCGTAACCTCCAGCGATGGTCATATGTATATCCTGCGGATACTTGCATTCGATGCGGTATTTCGTGCAGGTGTTCCAGACGGCGTCCGCCGGTGGAAACTCCCCGTGCCCCTCAATCTCGGACGGGCCGTTCGTGTCAAATCCAAGGCCCCAATGCGCAATATCCACATGATGACCGACCCAATCCATCAATTGTCCGCCGCCAGTGTTGTAATTCCAGCGCCAGTTGAGATGGCTTCGCGCCTTGATGTAAGGCTCCATTTTGGACGGCCCAATCCAGGTGTTGTAATCCAATTCAGGCGGCGGCCGGGTAATCTGGGTTTGGTCCCCGTCATGCGCAAAATCGGAGTGCCCCGACGGCAACCCCACCTCGACGCGCGTGACTTTCCCGATCAGCCCGTTGCGAACGATTTCCGCGGCCTTATGGAAACTTCCGGTGGACCGCTGCCACGAACCGGTCTGCCAAATACAGCCATTTTCCTTCACTGCCTTGACGATGCATTGTTGCTCGGCGATTGTTTTGGCCAGCGGCTTTTCCCCGTAAATGTCCTTCTTGTGCCGGGCGGCATAGACCGCGATGATTTCGTGCCAATGATCAGGAACGGCGATCATCACTGCGTCGATGTCCTTGCGCGAAATCATCTTTCGATAATCGTGAAACATCTTGCAGTCTTTATTCTTGTAATGTTCGTTGATGGCATCGACGGCTTTCTTCTGATGTTTTGTGTCGATGTTGCAGGACGCGATAACCTGGCAATCGTTCAAATCCATCAATCCGTGCGTGTTCTGCGGTGCGATCATCCCCCAGCCGACAATGCCCACAACGATTCGCCCCGAAGGCGGCGGGCGCCCATCACGCCCCAGCGCGCTTGCGGGAATAAAAGTCGGCACAGCGAGAGCGGCGCCAGTAGCGCCGGTTACAGCGAGAAAGCGGCGTCGGGTCATCGGCGCGCCAGTTTTCAAAGTTTTGGTCATGTGCAAGATCATGCGACTGGGCAACTTGGAGAACCAGAAAAAAATTTGAAAAATTGACGACAGAGAAACCGACGGCGCACTCTGAGCATTACAAAGAGACTTCAATGGCTTTTATTATTTTTGAAGATGAGCATCTGCTGGCAGTCAACAAACCAGCAGGGTGGAACACTCATTCCCCTGCTCCGTATGCGGGCGAAGGTCTCTACGATTGGCTGCGTCGCCGTGAAGCGCGATGCGCGCGGCTTTCCATCATCCACCGTCTCGACAAGGAAACTTCGGGAGTCATCGTTTTCGGAAAAACAGCCACCGCCAATCGCTCGCTAAGCCGTCAATTTGAAACCGGCCTCGCGCGGAAAAAATACGTGCTGTTGACAGATCGAGAGATAACGTTCGAGGAATTCCGCGCCCGCGGTGCACTCATTCGCAGTGGGGAAAAATACCTCCCTCGACCGATCCACGCTGGCGCGGCGATTGCCGAAACTGTCTTTCGCCGCAACGGAAGAATGATCGAGGCCAGTCCGCTCACTGGCAAAACACACCAAATCCGAGTTCACGCCGCTGAAAATGGTTTTCCAATTCTCGGCGATACGCTTTATGGCGGCAGCCCCGCGCCTCGCCTTTGTCTCCACGCCGCCGAACTGAGTCTGGCACATCCTGTCACGAACGAACCGATCACGCTTGCGGCCCCAGTGGATTTTGAGACGGATGCGCGGCTGGCCTTGCGACAGGCGATCATTGATCCCAATTTGACAAATGCCTTCCGCCTCATTCACGGCGCCGCGGATGGATGGCCTGACCTCTATGTGGATCGCCTGGGAGATTTTGCTTTAGCCCAATCTGCGAAGCTTCTTTCTGAGCCGCAAGAAACAAAGCTTCGCGAATTATCGACGCTATTCAGTTCTCGCGCCGTGTATTTTAAAGTGCTGCGGCATGAAGATAAAGCAGCTCCAAGATGCCTTTGGGGAACGCCTGCCTCTGGAGAATTTACAATCCGCGAAAATGGGTTGCTTTACGCGCTGAGCTTCGACGAAGGCTATTCCATCGGACTTTTTCTGGATCAGCGGGACAATCGCCGCAGCCTTTTGACGAGGCACATTGCCGCCGATTTTGAAATTCCTCCGAAACCTGAAGTTCTCAACGCGTTTGCGTACACTTGCGGGTTTTCGGTTTGCGCGGCAAAGGCCGGAGGGCGCGTGACGAGTTTGGACCTGTCCAGAAATTATCTTGACTGGGGGAAACGAAATTTCGCGGTGAACGGAATCAACCCATCCGACCATGATTTTATTTTTGGCGACGTGTTCGACTGGTTTAAACGGTTTACCCGAAAGCAGCGGCTCTTCGACATGATCATTCTTGATCCGCCGACTTTTTCACGCTCGAAACAAAGCGGCGTGTTCCAGGCTGAAAAAGATTATGGCAGACTCGTCGCGGCTGCGTTGCCGTTGTTGAAACGAGGAGGCATTTTGCTCGCCTCGACAAACGCGGCGGATTTTGCGCCGGAAGATTTTATGGAAATTCTCTCCCGCGCGGTGTCCGGCAGGAAAATTTTGCAACATCACTATGCGCCGCAGCCGCCGGATTTTCCGGTCGAACACATCGAGCCGGCCTACTTGAAAACCGTGTGGCTGCGCATTGACTGATTGCCAGTCCGGGAGAGATTCGTTAGAATTTACGCGTGCATGCGCCGACCAAACATCGTTTCAACGTAAACGAATATTACCGCATGGGTGAAACGGGAGTCCTGCCACCCGACGCCCGCGTAGAACTTCTCGACGGCGAAATCATTGATATGTCCCCAATCGGCCCTTTCCACAGCGGTGTCACAAAATATCTGATCAAAGTGTTTTCCAACGCCGCCAAGGAGCGTTGGGTTCTCGCTGTTGCAGACCCGGTGCGTTTGGATGACTATTCCGAGCCTCAGCCGGACATCATGCTTGTCAAGTTGAATTCAGATTTTTACCGAAACAAACACCCGGAACCGTCTGATGTTTATTTGCTGATCGAAGTGGCCGACTCTTCTCTCGAGAGGGATTTGCTGGAAAAACTTCCCAAATATGCCCGCGCAGGAATTCCAGAGGTCTGGATAATAAATCTCAACGACGAGACCATCGAGATTTATCGCCAGCCGAATTTCACCGCGTATGGAAGCAAGGCGGTTCTCTCCGCCGGCGACTTTGCAAAACCGGAAGCGTTCCCCGACGTCAGCATTGACGTTAAAGACCTTTTGAAACGTTAGGATTCCCTCATCATGACCGACACCACAATCGCCTCGACCATTCGTCCCGACGGACGGCTTCCCGACCAACTTCGCCCGATTCGTTTCCAGAACGGCATTGCGCCCCACGCTTCAGGTTCGACTTTGATCGAATGGGGCAACACGCGAGTTATTTGCGGCGTCACCGTCGAAGAATCAGTGCCGCGCTGGATGAAAGAACAAAACGTCGTAGGCGGCTGGATTACCGCCGAGTATTCGATGCTCCCCTACTCCACCTTGACACGAAAACCACGCGACATCTCCAAAGGCAAAATCGACGGACGTTCCCAGGAAATTCAACGTCTGATTGGACGCGCCATGCGCGCTGCTTTGGACTTGGAAAAGGCTGGTTCACGAACATTCTGGATCGATTGCGACGTCCTCCAAGCCGACGGCGGAACTCGCACCGCCGCAATCACCGGAAGTTTCGTCGCCATGGCGCTGGCGCTTCGCTCCCTCCAGGCGACAGGCAAAGTATCCGCCGAACTGCAAATCAAACCGGTCGCCGCCGTGAGCATGGGAATCGTCGAGTCCCGGCCCGTTCTCGATCTCTGCTATGTGGAAGATGTCGCCGCGTCCGTGGACATGAACCTCGTCATGAACGGCCAGGGAGAATTCATTGAATTGCAAGGCACAGGCGAGGAAGCCTCCTACACAGAATCTCAATTGACAGCAATGCTCGCGCTGGGAAAAAGCGGCATCAAACGCCTGCTGGAACTTCAACAAAACGCGCTTGCGAGTTAATGGATTATTCGGAGGACGGCGAACTACTGCACGCGGCTCGGCGTCACAAAAACATAGAACCGTTGGTGAATTGTTTTCGACTTCGCGCGCACGAAAAGACTTCCTTTGGTCTTGATCGTTTCAGTCACCAAGGGCCCCCGAATTGCCAGGGTTTGATCAAGGGACATAGTTGACTCGGCGTCTGCTTCCAAGACGCGAAAATGGGGCAACGGCGGATGGTATTTGATCGGCTTGCCACCGGGAAGTGAAACCGAAGGATCAGGTCCAGACTTATCATAACCCTGGAAAGTCAGATACCGGGCCGAAACGGTCAAATGCCAGGCATCGTTATCCTTTACCGTGGGAATGATATCGACAGAAAATCCAGTGGCAACCGGATCAGTAAAATAACCGATGTTTACTTGGTTGTTCACGGTCGCCTCAACACCCGTAACGATTTCCGTCAAATCCTGGGCCGTGACATGGGCTTGGCGTCCGCTCAAGGTTGTGACTTTTGGCGCGGCGAGAACATCATCGTGCGTCGCTGTCTCAATCCGCTTGATCAAAGCGGCGAATTGTTCCTGACTCAAAACCACGGATTTTCCAGACGGGAGAATATCCACCGTAACAGTTCTCGGATGTTCCTTCGGAGCGTGGTTGAATAATAATGTAAGGCGAGAAAGCGATCCATAGTTCCGACCTTGCAAAGCATTCCAATCGTGGCTGGTTTCGAGAGGGCTGCCATTCGTCGGCGCTGCGCCGAACAACCAATCGAGTCCAAGACCATCGGAGTCGCTTTCTGTTAATAAAACGGTTTTAGTCAGCAGGCAGACTTTCGGCGGCAATTTGGCTGCTGAAGCTGACTCAGTTCTTTCGTCACCGATTGCTTTGGCGCGCGCAGCCTGATTATCATTAACCTTGGCCAGAATTTGAGGAAGGTTTGCCATCGAGCCTTTCCTCAAGGGAGTATCAACAATATTGCTCGCAGGCTGCTGCTGGTTAGTCGTTGGAATAAAGCCCAAACCATTGAACTCGTTGCTTCCGTTTGATAACGATTGATAACTAAGCAGTAGATCGTTTGTCGCAAGGCGGGAATCCACCGCTTGAGTATCTGCATTTGTCGGAATCTGGTGCTTTGCCACGACCGACGCCCTCGCGGGCGACGTGGTTTCTGCGCGGGCCGGAGATGAAGCAATCAAGATGGCCAAAACGGAACTGTAGAGGCTTGTTTGAATTGGAAGAATCGCAGACGTCAACGCGACAATAACCGCTGAGAATTGAGGCAAACAACGGGCCCATGCAGAAACGGGCCGCCATGCCGCTGGTTCTCGCAAAAGGCGCGCGACCCGAGCTGCAAGTTGTGACTTTAGGCCGTTACCACCGGCACTAAGGAAATGCGCCGATCCGGCCCCGGCCAGTTCCCGTCCGAAACGCACAAGACATTCGGCCAGTGCACACGGACCGCCCGGGACCAATGCGCTGGCTTCGTCCGCAGCGGCTTCAGTGGCTATGTGCAACTGGCGTCGCGCCCACCAAATAAACGGATGCCACCACGTCAACGCGATCACGATATCGCTGATAGTGAACCACAACGGATCACGGCCGGCCAGATGCGCCATTTCGTGCGCCAGCATCGCCTGCCTGTCAACAGCACAAAACCGATCGGAAAAATCGGGGGGCAGAGCGATTGTCGGACGGAAAATGCCGAAGGCCACAGGACCGCGCAATCCTGCCCAAACCTGCGCGTGAATCCGTGGCAAATTGAGCGAACCTTGCAACCGCGCGATCATTTGAAGAGATTCCCGATCAGCCAATGAAGCTGAGCGGCGCCGAAGTCCCAGCCAAATTCTGGCGATAAATGAGCGCGCCAGCAGAAGCATCGTCCCGGCAATCCAAACCCAACCCGGCCATTTCACTGAGACTTGTGACGACGCAACTGCCGGCCCACCTGGCGTTGCTAGGCCTCCGGGTCGAGCCGCTTCCTGTGCCGCCGCAGGCCTGTCTGTAACAGTGATTGCGAAGCGGTGATGTAAATTTAAGTTCGCTCGCGGGATTTTTTCTCGCATCCCTGAGAACTCCACGATGCTGACCAACGCTACACTGGAGAAAACAAACTGCCAAAGAATGCGCCGACCTTGCGTCGATCCGACCCACACTTGCAAAATTGCCGCACCCGCAATGAGTGCTGCCAATTCAACCGCGAACCAAGCCATCAGTCGCCCCCAATCCAGCAGGCTCATTTGGCCTTCCTCCGCGCGTCCTTGATTAGCTTTTCCAAGTCATCCAACTCGCCGCGGCTGACTTCACGGGTCCGCAACAAATGCATGACGGCCCCCGCCACGCTGCCGTCGAACAGACGTTGCACAAAATGGTCTCCCAATCCACGCGCCACTTCATCCTCATCGACAGCCGCGCGATAAATAAAAGCCCGCCCTTCCTCACGATGTCCTACAAGGCCCCGCGCATCCATCTTCGCAAGCATCGTTGCTACAGTGGTGGGAGCCAGCGCCCGCTCGGGTTGAAGCGCAGCGTGAACGCGGGATGCCGACATTTCTCCGTGCTGCCAGAGCAACTGCAGGATGCGCAATTGCAAGTCGCCAAGGTTGTGGAGGCGATTGGGTTTGTTCATAACTACCTTAGTAATACTATTACGGTAGTTATTCGGTCAAGAGATTATTTTAAAAAAAATTGGGGTGAAATTATTTTCGACCTAAATTTCCATCCAACACAACGCGTTCGCCCGGTTTGATTGGAAATTCAATAGTGTTGCTAGCATATCGCACCGTTGCTGTTGTCGCCGTTGAAGTGCGAATGATCGCGGAAGCCAGCTTGCCGTTCTTCCACGATTCATCGACTTCAAATCCCCCTCGGGCGCGCAAACCTTTGACTGCACCCTCCCGCCAAACCGCCGGAAGCGCCGGCAAAAGATGAATATCACTGTCCTGACTTTGCAGCAGCATTTCTGCGATGCCCGCCGTGATGCCAAAATTTCCATCCAATTGCACAGGCGGATGAAGCCCGAAAAGATTCGGGCTGGTGTTTCTTGCGGAAAAAAGTTGCTGGAACATTTTGTGCGCGTCGTCGCCGTCACCCAATCGCGCGTAAAGCGAGGTGCGCCACGCAAACGACCATTCCCGCACGTCGCTGTTCGGGGAAATCCCACGTGCGTCTAGGGAAATTTTCGCCGCAGCCGCCAGCGCGGGCGTCGTGCTCGGGCTGATCTGATGTCCTGGATAAACGCCAAAAAGATGCGAGGTGTGGCGATGATGGTCGTTGCGAGTGTCCAGTTCTTTGGAATTGGTCTTCTCGGTTCGCCATTCCAGCAATTGCCCCCAACTGCCGACGCCGGGTGTCAATAATTTGTCGCGCATCCCCGCAATTTTATCACGATATTTGCGGTCAATCCCCAGCGCGTCCGCAGCGTGAGTGTAGTTGTCAAATAAATCCCAGACAATCTCCTGATTGTAACTCACACCATCTTCAATCGGGCCGTGTTCGGGCGACCAACCGTTCGGCACAACGAGGCGTCCATCAGGCAACGCCGTAAGATGATCCTCCCAGAACTCGCACGTCTCCTTTAAGATGGGATATGCCGTCTCGCGCAAATACTTCTTGTCGCGTGTGAAGTCATAATGCTCCCAGAAATCCTGGCAATACCACGCATTGGCCGTCTTGTCCCATTCCCAGCCCATGCCGCCGAAAATGTTGTGCGACGTTCGGAGGGCAAATCCGCGCGAGGTCATTTCCCCTAATGGCGTTTTAAAATCCGGCGAAGCCTGTGTCGCCTTGCGCCAGGCCGGAATTTGGCTGGCCACCAAACTAAAGAATGGCAACCGGCATTCGGGCAACGCTGCGGGTTCAGCCGGCCAGTAATTCATCTCTACATTGATATCCGTGTGGTAATCACTGTGCCACGCAGGGTCATTGCGGTCGTTCCACAACCCCTGCAAGTTCGCCGGAAGACTCCCCGGTCGTGAGCAGGAAATAAGCAGGTAGCGCCCGTATTGAAAAAGGAGTTTTTCCAATTCGGGATCAACGTCGCGGAACGCGGCAAGACGACGTTTGTCGGTCGGCATGGCACGCTGGGTTTCTGTGGATGGCCCAAGATCAAGCGAAACGCGGTCAAACAAAGACTTAAAATCCGTCTCATGCCGCCGCACAAGCGTTTCAAAATGGGTTTTGGAAGCAGTGTTGACCAACGCAGTGAGCCGCTGATGCGGGTCAGTTCCGCGAAAACCCTTCGCGTAATCCATTGCGTAATCCGTGCCTGCAACGATAAAAAATGTCAGGGCATTGCATCCAGAAAAGTTTATTGACGATCCGTCCGATTGGACCGAGCCACCCTCATTGACGAGCAACAATTGCCATTCATACTTGAGCCCGTTCGTGAGCGCGCCCGCAACAGTCAATCGATTTCCCGAAGCCATGCAGGAAGCTCCGTGCGTATCCCGAAGCTGAAATTTGCCGGAGTAACTCCCCGGTTTATCCGTCGAAAATCGCGCGACAAGCACCCCGGCAGGATGACTGCAAAAATATTCGCGCTTATACTTGACTCCATCTGCGTCGTAACTGACGTGGGCCAAAGCCGTCCCGATATCCAGGTCCCGCCGGTAATCCGTAAAATTCGTCTGAGTTGGCAGCACCACAATCGCATCGCCGAAAGTCTGGTAATTCCCCATCGTTTCGTCTTTCCCTGAAGGATTTTCGCCGCCTGTCCAGAAGCTGTCCTCCGCGATGTTGATGCGTTCCTCGCCGACGCCCCCATAAATCAAGCCTCCCATCCTGCCATTGCCAATCGGAAGCGCTTCCTCCAACCCACTCCTGGCTGGTTGCTGATACCAAAGCGTCAACTCGCCACCCGTACCGATTTGCGCAAACCCTGCGAGAGCCAGAAATGCAGCCCACCATCTCATATCAACCGACTGGCAAAGCGCCGATGCCGCGTGAAAACCGATCTTAACGCAACGGACATTTCATCCTGGATCGCCTGCGCTTCACGATAAACCAACGCCGCCGCTTTCGATGGCCGGGCGCTCTCCGCCTTGTTCAACTTCACAAATTGCGTCGTCACATCGTTGATCTTGACGCGTTCGCCCCGCTGCAATCGCCAGCACCAAAACGCCTGCAATGCCGCCCCATACGCCGCGCCTTCGCTCACTTTGATGGTAACAATTTCCGCGTCGAAAACGTCCGCCATGATCTGCCGCCAAACCTTGGAACGCGATCCACCGCCAGTGACGCGGATTTGGCGCGGCTTGATCCCCAATTCGCACAACCTGCGCAACCCGTAATTCATTCCGAGCGTGACGCCCTCCATCGCCGCCCTCGCGAATTGCGGGGCCGCAAAAGTCTTTTGATTCACGCCAAACCAGACGCCGCTGCCATGTGGCACATTGGGAGTTCGTTCGCCTTCGAGATAAGGCAGCAAGAGCAGACCGTCTGAACCCGGAGCCGCCTTCGCCGCTTCACGATCAAACTGGTCGTGCGTCATACCGAAATCCGCCCGCACCATTTCGGTGGCAAGCGTGACGTTCATCGTGCAAAGCAAAGGAAGCCAGCGATTCGTGGAATCGCAAAACGCCGCGATTTCGCCGCGCGGATCAATGACAGGCCGCTCGGAGCAGGCATAAATCGTCCCGCTCGTGCCGAAACTCGCCGTGACAACACCGGCAGCCGTGTTGCCCGTGCCGATCGCGCCCATCATGTTATCCCCTCCCCCGGCGCTGACCAAAACCTGTGTGGTGAGACCCAACTCTGCAGCGGTCGAGTCCTGCAAATGGCCCACTGGCTGGTCGCTGGAGATCAAAGGCGGCAACGCGGAGCCAAGTCGGGGGTCAATCGCGTCGAGCGCAGCCTGCGACCAGCGGCGTTTTCGGACATCGAGCAAAGCCGTGCCGCTGGCGTCGCCGTATTCCATCGCCCTGTTTCCAGTCAACCAGAAATTCAAATAATCGTGCGGCAAAAGAACCGTTGCCAGGCGCGCAAAATTTTTCGGCTCATGCCGTTTCAGCCAGAGGATTTTGGAAGCCGTGAATCCGGGGAGCACCGCGTTTCCAAGCTGCTCAATCGCCGCGCCGAGGCCGCCAAGTTTGTTTGTGATTTGATCGCATTCCGCCGCCGTGGAAGTGTCGCACCAGAGCTTGGCGGGGCGAATCACCTCGCCATCTTTGTCAAGAGGAACAAAACCGTGCTGCTGGCCGCTGACGCCAATCGCCATGACTTCGCCGGCCGAAGCGTGGGCGTCTTTAAGCGCCTCCTTGATCGAGGCAGTGGCGGCGGCGCGCCAGGCGCGGGGATGCTGCTCTTTTGCGCCGGGCGGCAATCCGGGAATCAGTCCATAAGCCTTTGACGCCTGGCCGACGACGCTCCCATCCCTGGCATTGACAATGAGAACTTTATTTGACTGAGTGCCGCTATCGACTCCGACGACGAGTGTTCGCATAAGCCGAAAAGTCCCCGGAACAAGGCGTCAATCGCTGTCGCGCAAAGCAAAACAAATCAGCGCAATGAGCGTGATGAGGACAGAAGTCACCTCAAGCCACTTGCTGACAAATATAACGGCCCAAATCGAAAGCCAGATGCCGAAAATAGCGACGGCAAACAAAATGATTTCTCCGCGACTCCGATCCAAATAATTGTTCATCCGCCCAAGAGAATATCCACAACCGACGTGTCAGGCAAGACCATCTTTTATGCGCGAATCAGACCTTCACTCAGCATGTCTGTCAAGGGCCTGGCTGCAAAGGTGCGATCCAAAAGCAAAACAGATAACGGAGCCCACAGTCAAACCGACCACATGAATCAGCCCGATCAATATGTTGACGAGGGAACTACCCAGCGGAAAGATCTGCAAACCCGCGCCGCGAGTGATGTAATACAAAACTCCGAACCCCAAACCGGCAGAGCACAAAAAACAGGACAATCCTCCCAACAATAACAATGCTCTTCTCATCAGAAATTCATTCTCGGCATTACGCCGGAGCGAGATTGGCTTCCAACGGCTTCTCTTTTTTGAAACGACTGACTCCAGTCACACTGAAACCTATCACATGTCCGTCCGCATCCACTCGCTCCATAACAGCGGCGTGATCAGTTTCCCTTTCGTAACCAGGAACGTCCGAAAAGCGGACTTCGAGGAAGTCCGCCTCGGCATCGAACCAAACTTTCACTTTATCGGCCATAAATCTTCACCAGACGTTGGTTTGTTGGTCAAATAAGCCGTGACCACAAACGCGTCAGTATCGATATATTTAACCACAACACACAGCCATTTGCCACCCACAATAGTTTCGTTCTGGAACTCGTAAAACAAACGAACGCTGGCATCTGATTTTGACCTGCGCGCAATTTGGGGTTGCCGAATCGCTCGTTCAATGGCGCGGACAAATCCGTTCATTTCAGGATGCTCAAGGATATGCAACAATCGCTCGTCTATAAGTCGGACATTGCTTCCGAAACAATCAGCAAGCGCTTTCAGCCAAGTATCTGCCGTAGGTTCTTACCGCGCAAGTGACCCAGTCAAAATATGCCCACACGGAACAAATCCCGCTTTCTGAAGCGTCTTACGGGACGCGATGTTGCTCACATTGCAACGCGCCGACGGAATGTTCCCGCGCTCGTAGGCGACGCGCTTTAATTCCTGGACCAGAAACGAACCAATCCCGCGCTTGCGAAACGGCTCACCGACTTCCATATAAATGTCGCCGTAAGGCCGGTTGTAATGAAACAGAATCCCACCCTTCCCCACAACCACTCCTTCGACTTCTACAACACCGTGCGAAGGCAATTGCTCGGTCGCAATGTCCAAACCGTCATCAGCAGTCGCCTGGCGGAAAATGGCCCCCAATGGCGCGAGTGAAGTCGTGAGTTTGTCGTGAAAAAGAATGCTCTCGCTAAGAACGTCCCGAGCAAACACGTGCAGCATCACTGTCAACAACGAATCATTGCTCTGCGTCTCAATGGCGACCGCCTTGCTAATCGAAAGCAGCGCGGAAAATAAATCAAACAAACGCGAACGGTAATAGGGCGACACGTAAAACTCGTAAATCGACGGTTTGCCTTTCCACGGTCCAGCGACGGCGACCGAACCATAACCGACCGCCAAATCTCCAAAGTGCAGGGAATATTCCAAAGTCCACCCGGGACGCGGATGAATTGAGTCATGTATAATCTGGCAATTCATCTCCTGCCGGTAGAGATCGCGCAGGCGTGAAATTTCCTCCAGCGTCGCCGGGCGGGCGGACAACTCGGTCGTTCTCATGCCTCCAGATCGACAGCCAAAATCAACTGATCGCCTCAAGGCGACCCGTCGAATCGCCGTGCTTCTCAATCCCTTGCGCGCCCATGCGATCCGACATGCTCAGGAACAGATTGGTCAACGGCGTCTTCTCGGTCTTTATGTAACGTCCCCCCTTAAAACCGCCGCCGCCGGACCCTGCCAGGACTATCGGCAGATTGTAATGCGTGTGACGATTGCCATCCGCGTTGCCGGAACCATAGACAATCATCGAATTGTGCAGCAGCGACTGGCCATCGACATCCTTCGTTTGCTCCATTTTCTCCAGAAACTTCCCGAATTGCTTCACGTACCAAAGATCAATCTCTTTGACCTTGTCAATCGACTCCTGGATGTTGCGATGGTGGGTCAGATTATGATGGCCCTCGGACAAACCGATTTCGCTGAAAGTCCGGTTGCTCCCTTCCCCAGCAAGCAACATCGTGGCAATGCGCGTGGAGTCCGTTTGAAACGCCAGCGTCAGCATGTCAAACATCAAACCAATGTGCTCCTTGAAATTCGCAGGAATTCCGGACGGCGATTCCACATCGGGATTGGCAACCGGCATGCGCTCGGTCCTCTCAATCCGTTCCTCGATTTCACGCACACTCGTCAAGTATTGGTCCAACTTCTGACGGTCGCGTCCGTTGAGATTTTTCTGAATCGCGCTCGCGTCGTCCATCACAAAATCAAGTATTGACTGCTCCTCCCTTTGCCGGCGCTTCAGATTTTCGACGCGTTCGCCCCGATTGCCCGCGCCAAAAAGCCGCTCGAATACCAGTCGCGGATTCGGTTCAGGCGACAGCGGCTGAATCGGCGAGCGCCAGGCGAGGTTGTATTCATAGACGCAAGAGTAACCGGTATCGCAATTCCCCGCTTTGCGCACCGCGTCACAAGTCAGTTCCAACGAAGGAAACCGCGTGAGGTGTCCAATCTGACTGGCCACAACCTGATCGATCGATTTGCCCGCGTAAATATCCGAGCCGGAGGTTTTCTTGATGCGCACGCCCGTAAGAAAAGTCCCGCCCGCCCGCGCATGATCGCCGCCGCCATCCTGACCCGGATCGGCGCTGAGGTCTTGAAGTCCCGAGATGACTTGCAACTCATGGCGAATTTTTTGAAGCGGCTGCAAAGTTCGCGATAAAGCAAAGTCCCTCCCGCCGTCCCCTTCCGGCCACCATGCGGCGGGAATCGTGCCGTTGGGAACATAGACAACGGCCATCCGCACCGGAGCAGTTTTTCCGGCGACCGTCGGCGCAGCCATGAGTCTCGAAGGAACCAGTGATTCAAATGCCGGCAGAGCAATACAAGCCCCCAATCCGCGCAAAAATCGTCGCCGACTCAAGCTGGCCTGCCGTTCGGCAGTCAAATTGCGATTCAACATTGGGTTCGTGTTCATGGTAGCCTTTCGTTTTGCGCAACAGCGCCAGCAGCCCCGCGATTGTTCGGTTCATCAACGGAGGCGGTGGCTGTCGGGGTTGCTTGAAGCCGCATTTTTTGGAATGGCGCGGATTCGATTACGCCACTCAATAGGGCGGAGAAACGTCCGCCTTCGCTGTCAAGACGATGCACGATTTGATCGATGGTCTCGGCGTCATAATATTCCGTTCCGCGTCCCAGCGCATAGGTCAGGAATTTGTCAGTCAAACACCTGTAAAAATCATCGCGATGATCGGTCGCCAGAATATGCTTCAACTCGCGAACGCCCTGGAACGCTTCCCCCGTGACAAGCGCGCCCGCGGGATCAATCGACTGATTGCGCTCCTTGTCGCGCCAGATTCCCATCGCATTGAAATTCTCGAAAGCCAAACCAATCGGGTCCATGCGCTGATGGCACGAGAAGCACAGCGGTTTGTCGCGATGCTGTTGAAGCGCCTCGCGCAAAGTCGGCTCGTGATCTTTGATGTCCTTCTCCGCCGCTTCGAGCGCGGGAATATTCGGCGGCGGTGGAGGCGTCGGCAATCCGAGAAAATTATCCAGAATAAACAGGCCGCGCTTCACCGGCGAAGTGCGGTCGGGATTCGACGTGACAACAAGCGTGCTGCCGTCCGTCAGAACACCGCCTCGCACGCTGTCCGGGGGCAACGTTACCCGCCGCATTTCTGTCCCGGTGATATTTGTAATGCCATAAAATTTCGCCAGCTTCGCGTTGAGAAACGTGTAGTCGCTCTCGATCAACTCGGTCACAGGCCGGTCTTCGCGAACAATGCTGGAAACAAACATCTCCGTTTCTTTTCGCATTGCCTCCCGCGTTTCGTTATCCAGTTCAAATCGCGGCGTCTTGAAAAAATTCTTGTTCTGCCTGCGACGCTTGGCAGGGGCGTCGGTCTGCGCGGCGAGATTGGTTTGCGAGAGGCCATTGGTCAGCCCGGCTGTCAGAATATTCGTCAGACCGCCGGCCGATTGGTTTGTTGCGGCGGGTTTGGATGACGCGCTCTTGTCAAATCGAGCGCGGAGAGCCGCCTGCTGTTCATGCAACTCGCGTTCCTTGCCGTCATCCCGCGCCAACACCGCCCGCGCGTCAATGGAAACCCCCTCCACGTCCCGCGTCTGGAGCCATTGGCCAGTGAAATTATTGACAAGGTTGTCCGAGCGTGAGTCGGCCAGCATCCGTCGAACCTGCGCCGAAAGACTGCTCCGCAACTCGCCATGCCGGGCCAACGAAAGCAACTCCTCATCCGGCATCGTGGACCAAAGGAAATATGACAAACGCGAGGCCAGCGAATATTCATCGACGTCCGCGACGGTTGCGGATCGCGGCGCCTTTTCAGGCTGCTCTAGGCGAAACAGGAAACGCGGCGACGCCAGCACTGCCACCATCGCATGAGCGACTCCGGCCTCGAAAGTTTTTCCCGGCTGACTATAAACTTCTTCCGCCATGCCTGCCAGACGATCCACGGTCTTGCCATCGACGGGCCGCCGAAAAGCTTTGAATGCAAAATCTCCCAGAACTTCCCGCGCGTAAGAACGCCGCGCCGCAGGATTGTCGGGCGCATCATGTGTGAAAAAGCGTTCGTAATTTTTTGGATGCGTCCAATATTTCTTGTCCATGGGGCCGTGCAGCACGACATCGACAACGCGCAGGTCCAGCGAATTGATTTTTTGGTCCTCCGGCGTCAGCGGCTCCAACTCCAACGTCATTTGTTGCGGACCCGCGTCCCATTTTTGATCGAAATCAAAATGAAACGTCTTGTTGTCGTACCAGCCGAATTCCTTTTTAAGGACTTCCTGGCCGTTGATTTTAAAAACTGCGCGGCATCGACCCGGATCATAGTCAAAATTCCCTCTGACGCCCAAACCCAGTGTCACGCTGTAGCTTCCAGCCACGTCCACATTGAAGGAATTTGTCAGCGTCGCGCGTTCATAATAGGACAATTGTATTGATCCGTTCCTGCGGTTTTCGCCATCGTGACCGGCAGTGATCCGTTTGAATTGGCTCCCTGGCAATGTGCGTTCTGGTATTACTCGCGCAACTGTCGGCACCGCCTCTGCCACGATGTCATTCGCCGCTGTCATGTATTTTTCCAGCAACATCGGCGATACAGTCAGCACGTCTCCGATGTCGTCAAAGCCGTAACCGGTGTCGTCGGGCGGGAATTCAGCCTCGGCGTTGAAGTCGATTCCCATCAGATCGTGAATGGTGTTTCGATACTCAATGCGATTCAGGCGGCGAACTGTGACACGACCGGGATCGGGACTTTTTGAATCAATTCCGAACGCGTCATACTTGATCCAGGTCTCGAGTTTTTGCCGCTCATCGGCATTGGGACGCGGCTTTTTTTGCGGCGGCATCAGATTCGCGCGGACGTTTTTCAACACCTTGAACCAGAGATCGTGATTCATCAGGGTATCGTCGGAAGTCAATTCATCGAAAGCAATCTGCCCCTTCTTCGCGCCATCACCGTGGCAGTCATAACAATACTCCTTGAGAATCGGCTGAACATCTTTGCGAAATTCGACGCTGGCCGGGGTCTCCCCTCGTGCCACAAACCCGCCAAGGAGACCCAGCACCGCAACCACCCCGACCCCAGCCCGACTCTGACGGGCAGCCGTCAAAAGCGCGGGGTGCCGGATTAGTGGGTTCATGGGGCTGTATGTTACATTATACAGACGACCTGGGCAATTCCGATATTCGAGGCAGCCACCTGATTTTGGGGCAAACGACCAAATCCACCCAGTTATTTCGACGCGTTGCCGGGAGTGGGAACAGTAGCCGCTCCGTTTCCAGGCGGGCCGTCCCGACGGCGGCCTTCTTCGCGCGGAGGCTGGCTGAGGAAATATTCCACGTCATCGGCGGCTTTGGTTTTCACGCCAGGCTTTTGGAGAAAGCCCAAGTCACGAAACCAGTCGATAAAACGATCCTGCCAGGTGCCAAACGGAATGCCATTGCGCGCGGTCAACCCTCCCGTCATGTGGCTACCGTCCCTCAAAGCGTCACCGGGGTGGCGGCCATTGCCGTAAATGTGCATTTCCACGTTCGGAATCCCGGCCTTCAACATCGCCAGGAAATAATCATTGGCCCAGAGGGCGTGGACGCGGTCGCCTGCCCCGGCGCAGGTAATAAATGCCGGAGAAGCATTTCGTGGAATCGGCGGAGTTGTTCCGCGACGCGAAAATTGGCTCGGGCCGGGATAAATAATTCCAACGAAATCCGGGCGCGACGTGATTCCGGCCAACGGATCATCCGGCGCGCTGTTCGTCTTGTCGAAGCTCTCAAATTCCGTGGCAGCCGGCGCCGCCAATTCCGCGCCAGCCGAAAAACCCATGATGCCGATTTTATTCGGGTCGATGTTCCAATCCTTTGCGTGAGCGCGCACCAGGCGGATCGCTTGAAGCGCGTCGTTGACTTCGTCGGTTTTCGGATTGTAACCGTCGCGGCGCAACCGATTTCGCAGGATGATCGTATTGACGCCATAGTTGAAAAAGTAAGGAACAAAATCCGCGCTCTCAGTGCCGACATTCAGCGTGTTATGCCCGCCGCCCGCAGCGAGAATGATCGCCGCGCCAGTATTGAGTCCGCCATCCACAGTGTGGATTTCGATTGAAGGATTATGAATGTTCGTGATCGCGTTGATGCGGCCCGGCACAGAACGGCTCATGCTATATTTTTCAGCTTCGCGAACGCGCTCCATGTTCAGAAAATGGGACCCGGGCGGATAAAGCGGCATGACAATACCACCTGGCAAAATAGGTTGCGGAGCGTATGGGGCGTCGTTCGTAGGCCCGGGTGAAGGAATTCCTAGAGGAGCCGGAATCGCCGGCAGAGGCGGATGGGTGCCGGGAGGGTTTTGTGCCAGACAAAGCGCGGTTGAAAACAGCAGTACACAACAGAATTTCGCAAATGGAAAACTTCTCATAAATTATTGTGCCGCTTTTGGAGCCGTCTCAGGCGTTGCTGAAGCATCCGCCGCCGGTCGAAATGCTCGTTCCACAGAGTCATTCGGATCAGACGAAACCGGCTGGTCCCGCCAAAGCCACCGCATCATACCAGGAAAAATCGCTCCGCCCTGCCTCTGTCCGTGATTGCCAATGCCCCACGCGTAGTTGACATCGTAACCCTTCTTCGTCAGCGCGTCCTTGAGTCGGACGCTTTGGTAAAACCAATCCATCTTCAAATTGTCCGGACGCCGATTGTCATTGCGCCCATCCTGCATGAAAATACGGATCGGCTTCACTTCGCTCTCAGCGACCATTTCAGGATAAACATATTCACCGCGCAAATCCGTAAAACTCCCGACAACCGTGATCACTTTGCGAAAATCGTTCGGTCGAAACCACGCCACCGAGAAAGCCGCGCAACCGCCCGAACTCGCGCCCATGATTCCGTGCAAATCGGGGTCGGGCGAAATGTTGTAATCCTTCTTCAACGCAGGCATCAGTTCATCGACGATGACCTGGGCGTATTTGTCGGTGGGAGGATTGTATTCGTCCGCGCGATTCGATGTGCCGTCGCCCCAGGCTTTGGCGGTGGGTTCGGGTTGATCCGGCCGGCGGCCGGGGCTGATGAAAACCGCGATCATCACCGGTATCTCGCGGCGATAAATCAAGTTGTCCAATACATATTGCGCCTGAACTTCGCCCGGCTCAGCCATCATCGCCGGGCCGTCGTTGAAGATCATGATTGCAGTCGGCTTGGATGGGTCGTATTGCGCCGGAACATAGACAAAATAGGTGTGTTGCGTTCCCGGAAACACGTTGCACGGAAGAGTAGTAGGCCCGACAAATTTCCCATGCGGCACGCCTTCCATTGGCTTGGAATCCGGGCTCAGGTGATAGAAAAAATCATTTGTCGGGTTGGGTCGGCCACCCCTTCGCGGGCGCGCGGGCGTGGCGTTGTTTTTTTCATCGGCGGCGCGTGACAAACCGGCGGCGACGAAAGTGAACGCGGCCAAAAGTAGAATCAATTTTTTCATAATGGTTGGCTTCGGTGGAAAGTAGCAGGCGATTTGGAGCGAAGTCCAGACCAACAATCAAAACCGGCAACGGCTTTCCTGTCCCCCCTCCTAATCCTAATCCTAATCTTAATCGGTTATTATTTCTGTCAGAGTTAAGGTCGGAAACCACAAAATGCCAACACGACATCGCTGGCGAAATTAGCCGTCGCATGGCAGATTGATTGCGCCAACCAAACGTCAGGGGGATAAAATATGATTTCAAACACGAATAATAAGCCACTCGCGACAATGGCCGCGATACTATGTACCTTGGCGATCATAATCGCGGCCAATTCGGCCTTCGGCGCGGTCAATGTCACCCAGCATCACAACCACCTTTCTCGCGACGGGCTTTATATTGATCTTGCGTTCACGAAAACGAACGCCGCCGGGTTGACGCGTGACACAAATTTCAATGGCAAAATCGGCGGCAATGTTTATGCCCAGCCTTTGTATATCGAAGGCGGCCCGCGTGGCGGCGCGATGGTCATCGCGGTCACGGAGTCCAACGACGTTTTCGCGCTCGACGCGACAACGGGCGACGTCATCTGGCAAACCAACGTCGCCCCGCCTGTCCCGGCAAATTCTCTGCCATGCGGAAATCTCTCGCCGTTCGGGATTTCAGGCACGCCAGTCGTCGATTTGCCTTCGCGGTCGCTTTTCTTCAATGCGGTTACTCCCGACACCACAACGAATAAAGTAAAGCACCTCATCTTCTCCCTAAGCGTGGACACTGGCGCGATCAATGACGGTTGGCCCATCAACGTGAACAGCAACGCAGTCTTCGGGAACAGGAAGTTCGCCTCACTGGCCCAGGGCGAACGCGGCGCGCTGACGATCATTGGCACAAATCTTTACGTTCCCTACGGAGGACTTAGTGGCGATTGCGGCACTTACTACGGCTGGGTTGTTGGGGTTCCGATAAATAATCCGACGAATGTCATGGCCTGGGCAACCACTGCGCGAGGCGGCGGCGCATGGTCCGTCGGAGGTTTGGCGGGCGACGAAAATGGTCCATACGTCGCAACGGGAAACACTTTCGGCGTCACAACCTGGGGCGGCGGCGAAGCCATTATACATCTCCAGCCCAATCTCGTGCTGACCAACGGCACGTCAAATTACTGGGCGCCCATGAATTGGCACGATCTCGACAACGGCGATACCGACATCGGCGGCTCCGGCCCCTTGCTTGTCGATGTGCCCGGAGCAACCCCTTCAAATCTGGTCGTTGCGCTCGGCAAAGATGGGAACGCTTACTTGCTCAATCGCACAAATCTCGGCGGCATAAGCACGCCCATCTCCCAGGCTCATGTGGCAACCAGCCAGATCATCCAGGCAGCGGTGACTTACCGCACTTCAATCGGCACCTATGTTGCATTCGCAAATAACAACAACATCTATGCGCTTCGTATTACTCCGACGAACCCGCCCGCAATCTCCAATGCCTGGATCGTCGCGGAAGGCGGGCGCGGCTCGCCTTTCGTCACTTCGACGGACGGAACCAACAACGTCGTAGTCTGGGGAATCGGCTCGGAGGGCGACCAGCGGCTTCGCGGCTTTGACGGCGATACTGGGAAAGCCGTTTTCACTGGCGGCGGCGCGAATGAATTGATGGCCAATACCCGGCGTTTCAACACGGGGATTGTCGCGCGAGGCCACATTTTTATTGCGAATGACAACAAAGTTTATGCGTTTGTCGTGCCGGGGCAGACGGTGACTTCAATAACGCTGACCAACGCGACGATTTTGCCCGGAGGCTCTTTCCAATTTTCTTTCACGAATGTGCCCAACGCAATATTCGATGCGTTCGCGACGACCAATTTTGCCGATGCGCCCAGCGATTGGACATGGATCGGTCAAGTTCCAGAACCGACTCCCGGCCAATACCAATACACGGACACGAACCAGGCCGCGGATTCGACTCGGTATTATTACGTCAGGTCTCCGTAGTGGGCGAACAGTCTGGCTAAAGTTGTTGCCCGTGTTAGTGTTTTTTGCTGGTGAGTCAGACGATTCAACAGCTCCGCAACAAATTTGACCTTGCGGGGTTAATACCTCAGACTGAAGTCGATGAGTGTCGTAGTTAAGATGGGGAGGGTCGCGGGGGTGCTGGCAATGGCGGGCGCCGTTGGCCTGTTGATTGGCTGGATGGCCAGTCGCCAGGGCGACGTGGCTCCCATCGTCGTGCCGCCGAGCGATAATCCACCTCCGGCGCTGAACCTTCCGCAAGTCGCTGCGCCGCCTACGCCCGAGGCAAAAGCCGTCGCGGCCGCCGCCCATCGTCCTGCGGCGACTCCGACCGATGCCGCGGCAACCGCGCCGACGCCGCAGTATGCCACTGATTGGGAGCAGAAGCTGGACGACATTCTTTTGGCTGACGTTGATTCGAATACGAAGGCCGACCGCATTCTGGCCTTGATTCCCACCGCGCCGCCGGATGCGCAAGTCGAACTTTCGCAGCACCTCGTCAACATGGTGCAGGACGATCATTACGATGGCGCCGCGCAATTATTGACAAACGCCGTCACGCCAAGCGCTGTTTCCACCGTGCTGATGAACGACCTCCTCAACCGCAACAACACCCTCAAGCTCCCGATGCTTCTGGCCGTCGCGGAAAACAACGACCACCCACTCAAAGACCAGGCGCGCGAGATGTTGGAATTGCTGCTTCAGCAGGATAACGGGAATAATTGGGATCAATGGTCCACCGCCATCAACACCTGGCTCCAAAACAATCCGCAGTAGTTAATCCCTTGCCCGTTCCTTCAACCCCGCTAACCAGCGCGGCGCTTCGTTCTGATTGGTTTTTCGCCCTCTTTTTTTTCCTAATTCCTGATTTTTAATTCTTAATCCCACTTTTCCCTCGTTGATTCAGGACAATTTTTGGTATAACCTCTTGCACGTCATCGCTTGGGAGGTCGAAAATTCCGAGTTCAATAGCTGAAAACCATGAAAATTTACGGACGCCCGATTCTTATCTTTTTGCTGTCATTCTTCCTCATATCCGCCGGCCACGCGCAGTCGGTCGTCACGAATATCGCCGCAGGCTCCTACCACAGCCTATTCGTCAAGAGCGACGGCAGTTTATGGGTCATGGGACGCAATGACTCCGGCGCACTCGGCGATGGCACGTACGGCGGCGCTAAGTTTCCTTACGCAACCAATCTTCCTGAAAAGATTCTTGCCAGTGGCGTCACTGCGATAGCAGGAGGCCTGTATCATAGCCTGATCGTACAAAACGGGAATTTGCTAACCACCGGTGACAATCAATACGGAGAGTTGGGCGATGGCACTTCTGATCATGGCGCCTACCAGACCAATCGCCCGGAAGTAATTGTGTCCGGGGGAGTCACAGCCGTCGCCGCCGGAGAATACTTCAGTCTATTTCTTCAAAATGGCGCTCTTTTGGGAATGGGCAACAATAACTCCGGTCAACTGGGAGATGGCACCCAAACGGCGAGTCGCGTCCCCGAAATAATCATGGGCGCCAGCGTCATAGCGGTGTCCGCAAGCTCGTATCACACATTATTTCTCACCAGCGATGGCAGCCTCTGGGCAATCGGCAGCGACGAACACGGTGAGCTGGGGGATGGCAATACTACCGATGACGCGGTAACCAATGCCGAGCGAATCGTTATCGGAGGAGTTACCGCCGTGGCCGCTGGAGACTTTCACAGTCTTTTTCTCAAAAACGACGGCAGTCTTTGGGCCATGGGAGAAAATAGTTCAGGCCAATTGGGCGACGGAACTTATTCCGACACCAATCAACCGGAAATGATTGTGCCCACCGGTGTCGTCGCCATCGCCGCCGGTGGCGGTCACAGCCTGTTTATTAAAAAAGATGGAAGCCTCTGGGCCATGGGGAGCGATAGTTTCGGCCAGCTTGGCGATGGATCGACAGACGGCGGCAACTTCCAAACCAATCGACCTGAAATGATCGTTGCCAGCGGCGTTACAACAATCGCCGCTGGAGAGGCACACAGTTTATTCATTAAAAGCGACGGCAGTTTGTGGGCGATGGGCAACGATCAGTATGGTCAACTCGGCGATGGCGTTTATCGCAACAACGGCCTCAATCTGCCCGAACAAATAGTGGCCGGTTCAAGCATGCCGCCGGACTACAACCAAATCTCCGCGCAATTATTGAGCACCGGTGCCGTGGCCTTCTCCTTTGTTGGCGATGCCCAAACGAAGTACTCCCTGGATCGCACGTTCGACCTGTCTCCGCCTCATTGGATTCCGCAAGTGACCAACATCGCCAATGCAAGCGGAATCGTAAATTTTACCAACACGCCAGATGGAACCACCAATAACTTCTGGCGGGTCCGCTCAGTTCCATAATTCTCTGCAGATCATTATAATTCTTAATTTTTAATTCATAATTCCTAATTTCCTCTTCCGCCTTGCGTCCACCTCCTCTCTCCCGCCACATTACTCCCCGTCGAAATGAAACAACGAAAGCTCTCTACTTTCCGAGGGGCCGCATTGTCGGCTGGTTTTCTGGTTTTGGTTTCCGTGCTGTTGGCCGTCAGCGTTCACGCTGCGGACACCAATCAGCCTCCGCCCGATTTGGAAACGACGGCGGACATGATGATGGCGATTCCGAAGGCCGGGCTGGGCAAGAACTACCAATTCACCGCGTCGATTATCCCGCAACAAATGGCCGCCACCAGCACCGGTCTTGCGGGAAAAATCGTCCGGTTTGAATTATTTCCCGACGGCGTGGATATGTATGAATCCACTCAGGGACTCGTTGTGACCGAAGACTTGCCCGCGCGCCGTCTGTTGGCCACCTTTCCAATCATCAGTCAGGACGCCCAACGCGTCGTGGTCGATTTCAATCGCGGGATGAAACGGGTTTTCATGGAGGAATGGACCAGTGGCGGCGGTCTTGATTTGGGAGGTCGTGATGAAGTGATGGAAGTGCCGGACAGCCGCGTCTTTGAAATGAAACAAGCCGGTGACCGGCTCATCATCCGTCAAAGCGTGCAGGGGCGGAATCGCGAGTATGACGCAAACCGCGAAGGCCGTTACGAAGTCCGCTATTTCATTTCGCCTTATAAGCCTTCCGCTTTCAAAAGCAAGGAGCCGAGCGTTCCTGATGGGCGTTACACAAAATTCTTTGAAACCGACGGTTCCATTGAACCGATAACTGGCCGCATTTCGGCGCGCATCGCCCGGTTCGATATCAGCAAGCCTGTGATTTTCTATTATTCCGCGAACACGCCTTCGAACTACGTCCAGGCGGTCAAGGACGGCATTCTTTATTGGAATTATTCGTTCGGCAAAGAAGTCATCCAGGCCAAGGAAGCCCCGGCGGGCATTACAGCGCCAAACGCCGATTACAACGTCATCCAATGGGTTCCGTGGGACACTGCCGGGTTCGCGTATGCGGACGATTTGATGGACCCCTTGACCGGTCAATCGGAGCACGGCCAGGCTTACATTACGAGCGCTTTTGTATTTTACAGTCATGGGCAGGCGCGAATCCTTCTCCGCGAAATGGAGGACATGTCCGAACCAAAAAAGGACGGCAAGAAAACTCCCGCCGGCCTCAAACACGGCCTGCCATTCATGGGCCACGGTCCGTCGTGTGACATTGATCCGACGACGTTCGCGCAGCAAATGGCCGAAGGACTCAAGGAAGTTCTGGCCAGCGACAACTTGACCGACGAGGCAATTTTGCGAATTTCGCAGGATTACGTGCGCGACGTTGTTTCGCACGAAGTCGGCCACGTCCTTGGGCTACGCCATAATTTCGCGGGCAGCGTCGCCGCGACCCTCACGCCGAAGGAATTGGACGAATGGTTTACCAATTACGTCATCGGCAAGCCGCTCGACGCCTACACGAACAAAATCAGCGGGGCCAGCGTGATGGATTACGACGTGTTCAAATCCCGCGCATTCATCGGCTGGCGCATGAGAACGACGCACGAAGCGCTGCCGCACGATCATGCCGCCATCAATTGGGGCTACTTCGATGGCTCAGAGGCGCGCGACAAAAAAGTCCTCTTCGGCACCGATGGAGACGTTGGTCGTTACGGCGACGTTTTCCCGTTTGATTACGGCGCCGATCCGGTTGTTGGAGATTATTCGCAGTTGGCTGACATAATTGCCCTGCTTCCAAACGACATTATCGAAACCTTTATTCGCGCCCGCGCCCCGCGCAATCCAAACGACCGCATTCCGCTGGAGCAAGTGAACCTCAGCCCGGCCGGTTACGCCGAACGGATCGCCGCGCAATTCGGCGATATTCTTTCGTGGTTCAAGGCCGACGCGCGCTCGTTGAAAATTGAAAACAAATTCGATTTCATCGGCGATCTCAACCACAAAGAGCGCATGCAGGCG
The DNA here is from genome assembly GCA_036501665.1 of Verrucomicrobiia bacterium. Classification (GTDB taxonomy): domain Bacteria; phylum Verrucomicrobiota; class Verrucomicrobiia; order Limisphaerales; family Palsa-1400; genus DATAUD01. The sequence goes on along the minus strand of DASXZW010000122.1, from coordinate 5,617 downwards.
CATTGGCAATACTTGACAAACCAGATCGACGAACTTGGCGGTGTGGACCGGGCGGTGTTTTCCTTCATGCCCCTCGACATGAAACTGGAACTCAAGGAATCGCCGACCAACACCCCCGCCGTCGAGGCGCTCAACTCCACCAATCTGGCGAACAAACTGGAACGTCTCCTGACCAACGCCACCTACTCCACGTTCGTCGGCCTGGACGACAAGAAATATAGCTTCACAAAGGACGAGCAGGCGCTGATCGTCAAACGCGGCCGGAAGTTTTTTGAGGAATTGGACAAGGAAGTGGTTCGCCGCGTCTGTCAACGGTTGACCAAGGCTCCGCGCGATTTGGATCTCGAGGCCAATGGCGAAGTCAGCGCCGACGATGCGCTTGCAAAACTCGACCAACGCGTCATCGACCTGGCAAAGACAGTCGTCACCGCGCTCGATCGCACAAACTTGATTCAAGGCCGCGAAGATAAAACCATCGTCTCCGTGCCCCACTTCAAATACGACCACGAGACGCGTGTCAACGCCGCCAAGATGCTCGGCCCTGACAGCGGTTCTTACAAAGGCTGGTCCGACGAAGCCAAAGCCGATCTCCACTACGAACTGAAAAAAATCGTCGATGAAGCGCTCGGCCTCGATCACTACAAGGATTTTAAAGCGACCGTATTATCGCGTCCGTTGCAGGAATGGTATCAGGAGCAGGAGGAAATACTGGGACTGCTCCCCCACCCCTGACCCTGCTCGCCATTTGATAAACAATCACGCCGTCCAAGGTTCACGGAAGCGCGCGCTGTAGAAAGCGCAGAAAATTTCCGTGCGCGAAATTGCGCGCATCCTCCTCGCTGCCGCCTCGTTGCCGAATCAGTTCAGGCAACCTGCGAACATCAGCGACGGTCTCCAGGTCGCTCGGAGATTGCTCCTTTCCAAACCCGCCGTCCAGGTCTGAGCCTAGCCCGACGTGCAGCGAGTTTCCCGCGAGTTGACAGATGTGATCAACGTGCTCAATCACGCGTTCAAGCCGTAATCCCCGCAAATCCGGCGTTGTCTTGCCGCGAACCCAATCCGGCACAAGCATCCATCCGTCCAGGGCCGCCCCAATAACCGCGTCGCGCTCGATCAACGCGCGAATCTGCTCGTCGGAGAGTTGACGTTGATGCGGCGTAAGTGCGCGGCAATTATGATGGCTCGCCCAAATCGGCCCGGAATAAATTTTCAACGCCTCCCAAAATCCTTCGTCCGTCAAATGGGTGACATCCAGGATCATTCCGAGGCGCCGCATCTCTGTCAATAATTCGCGGCCTTTCGCTGTGAAACCGCCTGTGGAATCGGTTCCACCCGCGTAAATCCCCGGCCCGTAATGTGACGGCCCAACTGCGCGCAACCCGTCCCTATACGCCCGTTCCAAATGGCTCAACGTAATCAGCGAATCCGCCCCTTCCAGACTCAAGATACACCCGATCGCGGTGGATTTGCCGTTTTCCCAAGTGGCCAGGTGTTGCGCCAAATTTTCCTTCGACGAAACAAACCGGATTTCCCCCGCTTCTTCCAAGGCGCGATACCACGCCAATTGTCCCTGCGTCATCGCCCACGCCTGCTCCGGCGATTGCCAGACGCTGGCGGGATTGAACCCCTGCGTTTTAACCTTCGCGATCTGTGTGACCACCGCCAGGCCGATGCCACCGCGCCGCATTTCCGGAAGGCAGACCGTTCCCCCGCCTCGACCGGCCTTGTCTTTGAGTCCCATTTCAGCCGCGCGAATCTCCGTTATGGGCCGCGTCAAATCGCGATTCCACTCCAGCGCGTTCATCGCGAGGTCGAGGTGCGCGTCAATAATAAACGGCTCCGTCATATCAGCGCGTTGACCGCAATCGCCAGTCCCAGGCCGACCAACCCGACCAGTGTTTCGCACATCGACCATGTTCTAAAAGTTTGCGCAACCGTGAGATTGAGACAGTCGCGAACGATCCAAAATCCGCCGTCGTTCAAGTGCGATAGAAAAAGCGAGCCGCATCCAATTGCGACGATTACCAACTCAACATGCGTCCCCGGATTGCGCGCGATCACAGGAACCAAAAGCGCCGAGGCCGTCGTGATCGAGACTGTCGCCGATCCAGTCGCCACGCGTATGAACGCGGCAACCATCCAGCCATACAAAAGCGGTGAAAGGTGTGCCGCGGATGCGACATCGCCCAGAGCGTCTGCGACCCCGCTCGTTTGCAACACCTTCGCGAAACCTCCTCCCCCGCCGACAATCAGCACGGTCATGCCGACGCTCGCAACGCAGTCCTCGCTGAATTTCAATAATTGACTCGGCGCAAAACCGCAATGAGTCCCCAGCGACCAATGCGCGAAGAGCACCGCGATCAACAGCGCGATCGACGGGTTGCCGACGAAATCCGCGGTGGTTCGCAACGTCCCCGGTTGCGCGACCAGGTCCGCGAGCGTCGCCAGCAGCATCAGGCCCACGGGCAACAGCATGGAGAAAATTGTCAAACCGAATTCCGGCCATCGCGCGCCTGGATGAAGCGGCGCGGGTTCGGCATGGGACTCGTTGATTCCTAATCGTGCGCTGGCAAAGCGCGCAAACAACGGCCCCGCCACAGCGGCGGTGGGAATGCCAAGTGCGAATCCCCAGAGCATGACTTTCCCGGTGTTCGCGTGCAGCGCGTTGATGGCCATCACCGGTCCCGGGTGCGGCGGCATGACGCCGTGCATGACCGAGAGAAAAGCCAGCAGCGGCAGCGCGAGTTGAAGGAACGGACGTTTCGTCTCGCGGGTCAACGTGTGGAGAATGGGCGCTAAAATAATTAGGCCAACCGCGAACCAGGTCGTCAATCCGACCACCAACGCGATTGCCGCAATGCACAGCCCGATTCGTTCCGGGCCAAAAATTGCGACGAACCGTTTTGCGAGAACTTCCGCGCCGCGCGATTCTGCGAGCAATTTTCCGAGCATTGTTCCCAGGCAGATGACCGCCGCAGTCCCAGCCAACGTCGCTCCAAGGCCATCTTGAAACGCCTTCGCGACGTCAAGAATCGGTTTTCCCGCCCCGCCGCCGACGATCAGCGCCGCGATCATTAGCGCCAGGAACGCATTCAGGCGCGCCCATGTGACAAGTCCGACCAGTGCGCCGATTCCCGCCAGCGCCAGCGCGATGAGAAGCCCATCGGATGTTGTCATATCGTGATTTTGCGCGTGCGAGCGTCAATGCGGCACGAGGAGGTTACTTTATGATTGACTATTAACGTGGCTTCCGCGTGAAGCGCGAGCGTCGGGCAAACATGCCACGGGACGCCGAGCAATTCGTCACCAATCGCCAACCGCCCGGCTCCGGGACTTTCAAACACCAGATGTTCCTCGCTGTGCGCGATGAATTGCGCATCGGGAAAATCAGGAAAAACGACGCGCGGATGCGGCATTTCGGAGGCGACCGCCTTGTGGCCAAGGTCGATGCAAACACGGTCGCCGCCGGGTTTGCTGACGACGCGCGTCAATAATACTGCGGCATTTGAAAATTCGAGATCGGGAAGCTTTGCGGCGTACGAGGCGTCCCAAAGCGCCGTCGTTCCGGGGGAACATTCCACATCGCGCCGTGCGGCGTGGATTGGGAAAGTTGGCGTGCCTCCGACGACAATTTTTGGCACCGGCAAACCTTCGGCAAGCAGTTGATCGCGCAAAATCCAAATGGGCTTGAACACCTCGTCGCAAGCGGTCGCCCGCGCGTTGGTATCCGTCTGATTCACATGGCCGTCATAAACATGCAGCCCGCCCGCGATCAAAGGCGAAGCTTTGGCCAACTTCCGATACAGCACAACAGCGCCCGGCCCTGGGGGAATTCCTGTGCGATGCTGCCCCACGTCGATGTCGAGCAATACTTCGAGTGGCTCGCCAGCCTTGGCCATTGCGTCAACAACAGAAGCGTCATCCACAATCGTGGAGAATTTTGTCTGCGGATATTTTTTTTGAAGCGCCACCAAGCGTCCAAGGTTCGGCCCCACAGGTTGAAACGCGATCAGCACATCGGGCGCTCCCGCTTCAGCGCACATTTCCGCCTCGGCAATGGTGGCGCATTTATATCGGGTAATTCCAAGGGCCAATTGGCGCTGCACCAGCCATCCGAGTTTGTGAGTTTTAACGTGAGGGCGAAGGCGGGCCGGATCACCGGCGATCTTCACCATGTGCGCGAGGTTTTTTCGGATCGGTTCCAGGCCCAGCAAAAGAGCGGGAGAAGGGACTTGCGACAAATCGACACCCCTTGCCCATGCGATATCCAGCGTCATTGCCCGCGATATTAACGAGCCTGGAAAGGGATTCAATCCAAGATTGGAGTTCCTTGCCCTAGTTAGAGAACAGAGGTAGCATTGCTCCATGCTGAATTGGAGCGATTGTGCCGCAGTTGAGCGGGTGCCGGGAAAGGTCAGCGGAGCCTGGCTTTTTAAAGGCTCTCGAGTCCCGGTGGCCGCGCTGTTTGAGAATCTGGAGAGCGGCGCCACTGTAGATGATTTTCTTGAATGGTTTCCGGGGGTTTCGCGGGAGCAAGTTGAGTCCGTCTTGAAACATGCGGAGCAAAGTCTGAACGCCGCATAACCAGCTAGCGATCACGCCGTAATCTCTTTTGATTCGTCGGACAGCGCTGAATAAAGCGACAGTTCAATTCCGACACCTAAAGACCCAGTCAACGCCAATAGTTCCGGCGGTAAGTAATCACACTGAACAAAGGCATTTCGATTATCGTAACCGAAATCCAAACGGCGATCATCGACCCCAGGAAAACCTACCAACCGAGAAATTTCTGACTGATGTTTGCGAAGAAACACGATGGCGTCTTTGATTTGGCCGGACAATTCGCCATCAATATTACTCACGTCAAGACTAAAACCAGAATCCTCACAAACCTTGGTTTGAGTCCGACGTTCGCCCAAGTGCCATATTTTATATGGGCATAACGAACTTTCGGCGAGAAACGCCTCGGGATTGAAATCCGCTCCGCTGACATGAAAAACGCACCCTGGCATATAACGCTATCAGATTCGGAAAATATCTCCTGAACCCTCTTCGACATTTCGCAGGTTCAGTCCAGTGTGAGTAATTTCGCTGGGATCAATATCGGGCGGCAACGGTCCCGCTAACAGCATGGTATAAAAGACTGCTTCTTCGAGAATCTCTCGGAGTTCTGGTAGAACTGGTTTAACACGATCAAGCGTGTCGTCAGGAATTGGAAACTCAGGGATATCGTCACCTCGATAAATGGACAAATGTCCGGCGCACCACTTTGCAACTCCTACAAGGACAGTCCAATTTTCATCGGGTGTGTCATTGTTCTCGACAAAAACCACAGCGAACTTCTTGTCATGGATGTTAGCGAGATCAAGCATTGTTATAAACGCAAGTTGATAAGTGATTATGAAGGGCTTCTCCGTTATTGCAACTCAAAGTCAAATGCACACAGACCATCCAAATTCTGTGATGACAAAATACCTGGGGCGCATCTCAGTTTCTTGCAGGATTGAATAGGGAGTGAGGGAATAGGAGATGCCAGCGGTTGTTGCGCCAGAACATTTCCAGACAGAGCAAGGCCTCATCGCCTTGCTTGCTCCAGAACTGTCCGGGCCGTTTGAAG
>DASXZW010000121.1:0-7314 GCA_036501665.1 Verrucomicrobiia bacterium | reverse complement strand
CCATGCGGGTGATGGCGTTGATTTCCTGGAGAATCTCTTGGCGGCGCTGTTCGGGTTTCATGCTCTATATCTATATCACTAGATATATAATGTCAAAAAAAACCAGAAAATCGTTCCTTTGAACTTTTTTGCAACGCACCCTCAGCCAGCCTCGGTCACGCATTGGACTTGCATAGTAATCGAGTCTGTGGCATTGAAGACAATTATGTCGCAGGCAACGCGCGAAATTTACATTCCGCCTTATTCCGGCGTTCGCCTGATCGAATGCCGGGATCATTTCCAGCTTGTGCCGGTGCCTGAGGTTCGTACTGTGTATGGCTATGGCAAAATAAAATCCAGCCGAGCTACAATTGACCCGAACGATCCGAATAGCGAACCAATATGGGACAATCTTGCACCTGACGAAGAAGTCTGGGCTGTCATGCAGTGGTGTGAGTTTGGGGATGGCCATCAAGCGCGCCGTCCGTCAGCGAGCAGATGGCAATGCCTGCCAGTCGCACGAATCCTGAGCGGACCGCAAGCCGCTTCTTGTTGAAGCCGGGGCGAAAATACGAGGACGCGGTAAACGCATTTCAACCCTACGATTCCACGAAGGATATTAACTACGACGCGCGCAAAGCCGGAGCGTCACTCATCGAAGAAGGAAAACAAAACTCCCGGCGAAAGACGTTTATCTACGTGAATAATCGGCTTGAAGAAATGCGCTTGCCACCATTGCGGCAATGTTGGAGGTATCCAAGGCCGGACAACCGGCTGATCATTGCTTGGTGATGATCGGGACAACTTCAGGGGATTGGGTGCCAGTACGTAATTGCCTGCGGGCGGTCAATGGTGTCCAATTATCTCCGTGGATACAACGCCTTCACCCATTGATAGTTCATTGGATGCGCCAGCCGCGCCGTCTGGTGCGTCACGCAAGCCGTTCGCCAAGCGAGCAGCGAAGTTGGTCTTGTGGTCCCCTTTCGCGGGATTGTTTATTCTGATTGTTTTCGTTGCCACTGTGGGAGAACAGAGCGCCGAGGCGCATCCTGTTTTTGAGGCAATCATCGTCACCGTCTGCTGGCTGATTTGGTCAGCGGGGTTGGTGCTTGGCATTGTGGCTTTGGGTCGAAGAAAAACCGAGGGCCGTGCAGGAGTCTCTGCACGCGCTTTCTTCGGACTAACGCTTAACGTCTTGTTTCTTGGCGCGACGATTTGGGGTGCAGCAACCGCAGCCAAAACGAATGGAGCCAACGCCAAAGTTGCAGGGGAAACCTTGCAAAAAGGGTTGGCTGCCCATGCGGACCGTGTGTTTGCCGCGAATGCTTTGGCGCTAAAAAAGAAGTACGAAGTCGCCACCGCGGCTCTGACAAACCCACCAGTACTGGACGTGATTACCGTGAAAAGCAGGGAAGACCTCCGGGCGCGAGAGCAGGTCATTAGCGAGTATATCACGGCGAGCAAGAACATGCGGGACTTTTACTCGAATGCTGCGGAAATTTATCGCCAAGAACTATTGGCTCAAAAGGTCGCACCAGAAACGCTGGAGGAGTATTTGAAGAGCTTCAACACAGACGTGGAAGACACGGACTCGACATCCACCGCGTTACGAAAGGCGGATGTACATCTCGGAGAAGCAATGTTGAAATTAATTGCACTTTTGGAAACAAACTGGGGAAAGTGGCAGTACAGCTCAGAGGAACATCGCTTGCGCTTCGGTGAGACAAACCTGGCGAGCGACTACGGTCGCGTCAGCCACGACCTGAAGGTGGTTTCCATCGAGATGCAGCAATTGCAGGCAGAGGGAGAAAAATTGAGGAGCTCGTCGCGGACCACTCATGAATAAGCTCATTGATGTTTGGCATTGCAACAGCGAAGAAGTTTCCTGTGGACGGGTGAAATTTACTTCTTCTCTTCCGGCCCCTCTAAACTCGCGTGAATCTGGCTGAGCAATTCGGATAATCGGTTTCTTGACCAACCGAGACGGGTTTCAAACTCTTCGACGTCAATTCCGTTGCACACTTCATTAAGTGCGTTGTTAATCATTTGTGCTTCGTCGTCTTCAAGCTCCCATACAACGGAGTTCTTTTTTATTTGAATTTGCTTCATTACTTTAAACCATTGAATTATTGCAGCGGATTTGCTGGTACAAAAGCTGTGCCGAAGTCCGAAGCGTTTGGGTTCCACGCTAGGGCTTGCGGAAGCAACGCAACGTGCGAGCGAGGATGGATGTCTGACAGACTTGTGGGACAGTTTTGCAAGGCAAAACCAACATCACGCCACTGTGTGTAAGAGTTCGTCGGCATCTTGCCGGATAGTATCGGTGACTTCAGCTTCTTGCAGCACTGCGCTAATCACCAAGTTCAAAGACTGGCGTTCAGTGGGATGCTTTGACCAGTAATCGGCAGGAATGCACTTGAACGAAGCGAGAAGCTCACCTTCATACATTTCACCAGCAAGCGGCTCTGTTTGCAGCCGCCTTAGAGCCAGCGGAACTACGTTCTCAAGATGGATGTTTTGTCGAATTGCCTTGCTGATGTCCTCAATGCCAAGCTCATCAAGCGGCACGTCACGGATAGAGCGATACCATGCGGGTAGTGGGTACTCTTCGCCAGAAGCCGGTGGCGACTCTGGAAGACCTTTTTCCTTGTCCAATGTGGCGAAGCTGGCCCGCCCTGGGTTCTGCACACTCATAATCCTGCCCCCTTTATTGCTTGTTGAATTTGCTGAATCGCTTGTTCGGCTTGCTGGCGGATGGCGACTTGAGCAGGGTCAGTAGCACCTTGAAGCTGTTCCACGCCGTTCTGTAGCCCTCGGAGAATGTTGCCCAAATCCTGCGTATGGTCCCATAAACCGCCTCCTGGTTTGGGAATAGGGTTGCCCACCATGTCGCTGATTGCACCCGCAATATCACCCTTCGGCCCTCCTTTGAGATTCTTACCCAATATATTCCCAAGTTTCTGAGCAGCCTTCTCGCATTTCGCAGCCGCCCTAGCAGCCCTCGCAGCTTGCAAAGCTTCATCAGCGGCAGCGTAGGCTCCCTCGCCTTCCCCAGGACCGAGCATCATCCCCGCTGTGTTCAATATTCCTTTGGGTATTGACATGGCGATGTCTTGCGTCACCTGGCCTGCATTCTTTCCGTTAAAGTCATAGTCGCTCGAATCACCAATCATCGAGTCGCGCATGGCCTTGTAAGAGTTCGGGTCATACGGTGCGGGCTGGCTCGGCTGCGACCGGAACCAACCAAACCAAATCCACAACCCGTACGGATCAACATTGTTGACTGGATTGTTGCCGACGAAAGTATAAGGGTTACCGTCGAAAAAAGGGTGCGGGTCGAGTTCCATGTGCGCGGGAATATCCATCGGATCACGCGTGAGCCACCGCCCGGCTTGGGCATTGCTGGCGAGCAAAATTAAACCGACCGCAAAAAGAATGAGTTTTTGAAAGGTCTTCATGGCACGTTGCTCTTGTTTGTCGATTGTGTTATGGGCGCGGCTGGCACGGTTGTCAATGGCAATTGAGAATTCGGCGTGCCGCCGAAAGGCATCGGGTTCTGAACTGCCGGATTTCCGCGAGCGACAGATGCGGGGACAATTTGGTAAGGCAATGCAAACGCTGGTTTCCCACCTTCGCGCTGGCCCATGAGTTGCGATGCCATCTCCATCGCTTGTTTGTTTCCCTTTTTTGTTCTCTCGGCCGGAGTTGCAGTTGAACCAAGGTTGTTCGCGGGCGCAGTTCCTTGCGAAGCCAACCCCTGCGCTGCAATGAGGCCGCCGCCCGGACCGTTCAACCCTACGCTGTTGAGGCCGCCAGTGGACAGGCCCGTCGTAGGCAAATCTGCTCTTTGGGCGACATCCATTGGGATTCCGGCTTGTTGAAGGGCAGCAGCCACCGGATCGTTTGGCGTTTGCGACAAGGCTACGGGTAATCCCGATGCGCGCGCCACGGAATCTGGAACCCCAGCCTGCCGAAGGATGGAACCCAATTGCGCCATTGGGTTCGCAAGCATTTCAACCGGCATTTCGTGCTGCTGTTTATATTGCCACATCGTGATCACAATGTCCTGGGCGTCGTGCAAGCCAGACAATTGGATAGCCAAGTCCGTCGGCACCCCTTGCCGGAATTCTGGCGGGACGCTCTCTTCCGAAATCAGAATTGGATTCCCTGACGCAATGCGGTCCGCCTCGGCCTTTTGTTTCGCCAGCGCGGCCTCCTGCATCTGCCCGAAGTATTGCCAGACCATTTCCAGCAGCGCGTCGGGGTCTTGTGGCTTCGAGTTGATGATTTGCGATTGCAAAGCTGCCGGTAACGCTCCTTTCGGAAACGGCGGCATAAAGTCCGCAGGAACTTTGACCTCGTTGGCGTCTGGAGGATGATAGTAAAAGTACAATCGTGGCGGTTCTGGTTGGTTGGTTAAGTTCAGCGAGACCGTGCTGCTTTCAGGGCGGGGCGTTACCGTTGCCGAATAAACGGCCAATTCTTTCTTGTATTCATCGGTGGCTTGTTCGATAGCGGGACGGTCCGCGCTTTCGTTCATGAACATGCGAAGCTCGATCTTCTTCTGCTGAAAATAGGCAAAGCCAGGCCCGTGCGGAATGTAGTAGGCGGCGAGTTCCTTCCAGATGCCATCCCGCCATTTTTGATAGTCATCCTGCCTCGCGCATTGCTCCATGTTGGCCTCAATTTCTTTCCAAGTTGGAGTATCCGGGAAATACCGCGACGCGATCTCCCAAGTTTTTGCCTCTTCCTCGTGCCGTCCTTCGCTGCGGAAAACGGCCGCGCGTTCGGCCAGGATGTGCCCAACAGTTTCTTTGTTGCTCAAAGGCTGAAGCAGGCCGCGCGTTTTAAAATACTCCGGCGATGACGAAGCCTCCATAAAAGTCGGATGCCTGTACTCGTCGTCGGTAGGCGTCAGAAAACCGCGATTCTCCGTAGCCTCGAAATTGAAGTGCTTTCCATCGCCTTCATTGTAATAGAGATAGTTGTGCATATAGGCTTGGGCGACAGAAACCGGATAGCCCAGTCTTCGACCAATCGCCACAAACAGAATTGGCAATGAGGCGCATGTGCCATACCGCTTGTCTGAAAGCAATCCATGCAGAAAAATGTCGCTGGAATCGGAAAAGAACGACCGCTCGGCGTCGCCGTACGGCTCGCCGCCAGCAAAAAAATGATGCTCAAAAAGCTCCTTTTCTCGCGCCGGATCATATTGCGCTCGCAAATCCTTGAATAACACCGCAGCCATCACCGCCATGCGGTAGCGACCAACGGAATTCTTGAATTGTTCGGGATGTTCTACGAATCGGTGAAAATTCCGGTCAGTTTCACTCTTTATATAATTCGCCCAGGCGTCGAGTGTTTGAACGCTTTTCTCGACGTCCAAACGCTCAGATCCCGGCAAACCTTCGGCGCAGAGTAGATCAAGCCGTGCGATGTCCACATTTTCAAGGCGGTCTGGCGGCAACGCCAAAAGTTGTTCAAGCGTCTTCGGTTGGAGGGAATCTTGATTCGTTGTAGTCGAGCGAACGTCTGACGGGACATTCGTCGTCACATCCCCGGCAAATGCAGAAGACGATAGCGCCCCTGCCACGATTAGAAGAATCGCTGGCAGGAGGGGTGCCTGGACTTTGCGTGGTCTAGTCATCCGAGCGCAGATGTTAACCCGCACAGAAGACCGTCGGCACGCGAAACACAAGGATAAAATCGTCCCGTTCCTGTGTGTAAACCACTCAATCAATGTTGCGGACGAGCATTTTTCGATTTCTTCCGGCTCGCCAATTTGCGGCAGAGTGCAAGGCATCCCGAATGCCAAATTGTCCGCAATTGTGAACAATCTTGAACTTGCGGCGCGGCAAATTGATTTTGTGTCGTCACCGGCTGCGGGTTATGCTTTCTGCAAGGCGCACAGCACAGCGTACGGCGTCGAGCCGTATCAATCGGCTTGGTTCAAATTTTATTTTCCGGCTGAATTCATGGCGGCAGTTTTGACCAACGGCAAAGGCTTTTATCATCCTTTGGTTTATGCGCTGGAATCCCATCGGCTCGGGTTGAAGCTCCTGCCCCCGTCTGCAATGAACCCGGCCCGGCTTTCGTGGCGCATGAGTAGGCCACCCATCACCAAATTACCGGCGAGCCGATGAAATTCCTCAGTCTGGCCGATTGGACCGGCATCGTCGAAACCGAATTGTTTGCTCAGACAATGGCCTTGCCACCGTGCGCTATCCTGTGCTGGAAATCGAAGCAAGAGTGGAACTATTCGATAACCAGCGTGGTTTTTCGCTTCGCGTCATGCGCGCAAATAAGCCGCGATCACATCGTTAAGAAGCCCAAGCGGACGGCGGAACACACGGCAACTAATCATCATTCGCGCAAAGCGAACAATACGATTACAACGTCGTCTTACCTGCCGCCTTGGCCTTTGCCCACCTTTGCCGGGCAGCCGCCGCCATTTTGGCCCTGACAGCGCGGCTAACCTTTCTTTTCTTTTTGGCGGGCAAGTCGCTCCCACTGCGCAACTTTGCCCATCTTTTCTTGGCGGCGGCACCAATTCGTGCCCGCCCAGCAGCGGACATTCGACGTTTTTTGGGCAGTTCAACCGAGAATGGCGAAGGAATCTCACCGTCGTTTGCCAACGATTCGAGCTTGCGTTGTAATTCTTCAATCTCCTCTTTGATCGAAAGAATCTTGCGCAATTCACTCGCCGTCAAATTCTGTATGTCGTTCATGCTGGTAAATCCAGATTGTCGGGATGCACCCGCCGTTATTTCTGCACATGCCCGGAGACCAGTTTCGTCATCTCAAACATGCTGACCTGCTTTTTGCCGTTAAAAACGGCTTTCAGGTTCTCATCGGCATTGATGAGGGTTTTCTTCTTTCCGTCCTGTAATCCATTCTTGCGAATATAGGCCCACAGTTTTTTCGTCAATTCAGTTCGTGGCAGGGGTTTCTCTCCGACCACTTTTGCGAGCTTATCGTCCGGTGTGACCGCCTTCATAAACGCTGCGTTTGGTGCTCTTTTTGCCTTTTTTAATGCTTTGGCCATGCCGTTCATCTGCCCGCTTTGCCCGGGGAAGGCAACAACAATAATTCTGGCAGCGGCGCATTCCGCACAACACGGATTCGCAGCGGCGAATACAATGGCTGTTCAGGCTTCGTGAAGTGCCGCCTCCATTGTACCGCTTCGTTGCGCTTGTCAAGTTCGTAGTCCCGAACGGGTGTGATTAAAAGTGCCGGTCAATTGGCGATGGATTGCCAGTAGGCGTCCCACCAATGATTGGCGCGGGCCACGCGCAGTTGGAGCATGCTTTGCAGGTTGCGTTCGGTCCACCAGGC
>DASXZW010000120.1:0-4995 GCA_036501665.1 Verrucomicrobiia bacterium | reverse complement strand
TAAATTGCCTGCTTCACATCTCCGACCCAGATGGCTTCCTTTGCGCATTGCGCCAGTTTCAAAAATAACGCGAGTTGCAGCGGACTCGTGTCCTGAAATTCGTCCACAACCAGCAGGTCCAATTCGGCGGCTAATGCGGATGTAACTTCGGGCGTGCTTTCAAGCAAAGTGAGGGTCTGTTGTTCCAGGTCTGTAAAGTCAGCCAATCCCCGTTCGGTTTTCAAATCCTGATATGCGGCCAGCGAGCGTGTCGAAATCTGGAAAACCAGCTTGATGTAATGGCGAATGTCCGAACGCAGACGGGGATGAACCTCGTAGCGGGCGGCAGCCTCCATGACTGGAATAGCGCAATCTTCGCTCTTTTTGAGTGGTTTCTCTTTTGTGAGTTTGACCCAACCACTCCATGCAAAATGTCCGTTCCTCAAATCTCCGGCACATTGCTCGATCAACCCACAATAATTTTGAGTTCCAGAGGTGGCATCGCCGTTCTTGCTGATTTTCTCCAAGGCGCAGTGAATCGCCTCGACCAATTGCGCATCCACATCGTCCTTAGAAGGTGCCGGAAAATGCGAAAGCATATCTTCGCAACAACGCTCTGACATTTTCAATATGGCTGCTTCCGTAAAATTGTTTTCACGCACTCGATTTGCCATCTGATGGACGGTTTTCTTCCAAGCAAATTCTCTGGTCTGGGAATCCTTCTGTCCCAGCCTATCGGCCAATTCCTGAAGTTTGCCTGTCTCTTTAGTGGAAACCGTCAACTCCACCGCTTGAATGAAAAGTAAATTTGCGTCCTCTTCGGCCAACACCTCAATTTGAGGCGGGATGCCAGCTTCAAATGCAAAGCGAGTCAATATTTGCTTGCAAACTTTGTCCACGGTTCCAATGAAAGACTCATCAAGGCGTTCAGCCAGCAGAGGTTTGCCCGTGCGATGGAGTTGTTGGCGAATCCTTTCCGAAAGATCATTGGCCGCCTTGATGGTAAAGGTGGTTGCGATGAGCCCGTTTAGACGACAGGAACCGGAAACCAAACGAGAATGTATCTCCTGAGTGACATGAAACGTCTTTCCACTTCCTGCGCCTGCGCCGACGAAGGTGATATTCGTTTTCACGCGTTATCCTCCAAGCCGGTCAAAGCTCTGAAATCGTTATACTTGTCTTGGTCTTTGCTGGGCCGCCAATGTTCAAACGGTGCCGGGCTAGGAAACTGGTTTCCGTTCTGCGGTTCGGTAATGCCTAGAGTCAATTCGATCCAACCTTGGTCCAGGAGCGCCCGCCGATATCGCCACATTTCGACAAACTCATTCCAACAGATTTCCAGCCCTCCAGCGCCCACTTTTGGGGCGACAGAAGAGGCGAGCGGAAAGTAGTCTTTCGTTTGGGCCAACATTCGCCCACCATTTAAGATGAAATACGCGGCGGACGGCTATTCTGCTCGGTTCTGCCGGTGTAAAAACCCATAAATCGCAAGCTGTAGATGCACGTTTGCCTGCAACTCCTTTTTCTTTTCCTCCATCCGGCCCGATTTCAAATCAATGACAGACGTCCGTGATGTTTCGTTTTTTACAAGGAGATCAACATATCCATCAAGCTGGCCGCCAATGAAGTCCGCTTTAAAATTGACGTTCGTTGCGGTCTCTTTAATTTGAGCGGCTCTCAATTGTTGAGCCAAAGTCCATAGAGCTTGTTTGCCAGTGTCGAGCAACGCAGCGGCTTCCGATTGTTTGCCCAATAATAATAGTGTAGCCCCTTCTTGTTCGAGGAGGGCGGGCCATTGCTTTTCGAGGTATTCTTTCAACTCCCCTTCAGCGATGGTGGCCCAATTGCTTTTTTTGATGGGCCCGTCCCCAAGTAAATCAAGCAGGCGATGAAGCAGGTTGCCCCGCAGTACGTTTTCACTTCGCATGCGGAATTGGCTCAACACTCCCGGACGCAGAACGGCTTTGTAATCCATAATCCATGCGTAGGGGCTATAAATAAATTTCTCCGCGCTCGAAAAAGATTCGGCTGCCCGGATACCAAAGTGCTTTCCATCTTTCAATTTCCACCACCGACGAGCAGTCGGGAGGGCGGTATGTCCAAACTTAGCAGCACAAGGGATTCGCTTACGTTGCAAGGCCACATCAAGATCGGTCTTCGACAGCTTGCCTTCTACCACAGCTTGAATTCGACTGAGCAGCGGATGAGTTACGACTGGTTCACCGTTGCGTTGTCGTGGGGTGAAAAACACCATTTTCTTGCGAGCAGCCCAAATCGGTCGCAACCATTGAGCGCTCTCTAGTGCCAGGATTGAGGCCGCAGAGGGAATTTCCGCACCATGCCTCCGCAGTTCTTCGACTTCAGAACTGGTCCAATGAGGAAGCGCCGGAGGTCGTGGTTCTGAGAAGTTCCACCAAAGCACTATATCGGCAGATTCGACGCAGGCAGCAGGCGAACTCAGGCGATGGCAGTGTCCCAATTCCCGAATTTTAGGAGAAGTCCATCCGCTACCAGAAACTCTTTTGATTAACCGTTCCAATTGGCATTGGGTCACGTTGTCAGTTTCTTGCAAAGCGGAGCCCAATTCAGCGGCCTGTGCAGCTAGGCATTGGAAAAGAGAAGCCTTCGCGAAATTGTCTTGCTCCTGCTCTCTTATGTTTCGTTGTCGCGCCCATTTCGCAATGCGTTGACAGCGGTTTGCCAACTCCGGTCCCGGCGACCCGGAACGGGCCTCATATTTGGAAACATGAATCCATTCCGCCAAATCTTTTTCGAGACGTGGAATGAGACTCTTCGCTTCGTCGGCTGGTTTCGTCTTGTAAATTTCCTTTACGCCTTCAATCGCCGCGAGCCATTTTGGTCCACCGATACCGGGACATTCGACCAGTGCCCGCGATAGCTCGTTGCGAAGATGAAACTCAACCGGAGTGTCGGGATGAGTCAAAAACTCCAGCAAATGCAAAGGATCAAGCGGTTTCCAACACAACCGAAGGGCCAACAGCAACAGTTGAGGAATTGGCCGTGCCAGCGACGTTGAATGAACGCCAAGAGAAGCTTGGTCCGCGGCAATTAAAACGTCGTCCAACGGGCCACAGTTATTTTTTGCGACTAAAGTGCAGGTTTCTTTCGAGTTTTCCCGCAAGAGTTCCGTGGCCATGTGCGCCAATGTGAATTCTGAGTAAGCGCTGAAGTGGATGACAGTACCATCATTCTGCCATTTAATTTTTTCGAGAGAGGTTGAGCCGAGAGCGCGTGCCAATTGTTGCAGGTCCGTTTGCTGTTCGCTATGAATCGCGCCGAAACCTATCTCCGGGATTCTGAATTTTGCGCTTAGCTTTGTCAGAATCTCAATCCATAGCCGTGAGAAGGCGGCCGGTGGATCGACAACAATAATTTCTTCGACGCCATGATTGCGTTGGGCCAGCGAATTGCTAATCGCAACCAGCCTGTCCGGTTGTCCGGGCAAGGCTGCATCCATCAACGCTGCATTTATATCTGCCAAATCGTGGAGGCGCTTTGAACTGCCATTAGCGTTGCCATTCCATCCGGCCGATACCAATGAATCTCGCCAATTCAGCAATGTTTCCGAAACCGACAATTGGTCTTTACCAAACGAAGTTGAATAAAAGCGCGTCTTATTCCTAGCAACCGCTTCTAAGACTTTGATAAATTGGAAAATCCTTGCCACATCGCCGACAAGTTTTCTCTTTAACCCCAATTGTGTTTCTAAAATCTCCACGAGGCGAAGCGGTCCGCAAACTATACCTCCTAAAGAATCATTTGCCGGTCGCAATTCTGTCCCGTCCAAAGCCTTTCCGAAGATGATTTTCATAAAAGCTGGCTGAGGCAGCAGCACTTCCCAAGCCTATTGCAATTGCCATGCCCTGTGCGCAGTTGCGTGTTGTTAGCATCGAAAAACTCGCGTGCCTCCTGGTCTCGCGAGATTCGGGCACTGAAAGATCGGTCGAAGCCCGGCGAGTTCACAACTCACTGCCTTCCACAAGTCCAGTCTCAAGATTTCCCATACTGAATTGCATGAGATCACGTTCAATCGCGCCAAAGCGGAAGCCACGTTCCGTCGTTTCTTGGCATGGCTTACTTTTTATCAGATTGCCTAATTGACTGCGAGTATGAAATCGTGCCCACCAACGTTCATTCCGCCTGACACGGATTTGCGGCCTATTTGCAGGTTTATCCCGGATACTTCGGTTGGGAGGTTGGCTGCCGGGGAGCGGAGCGTTTCCAGAGTGAAGCTTTTGCGGAACGGCGGAATGAGTGGAGCGACCGGAGCCAACGTCCTAACGGAAGCGTCGCGCTACTGCGCCGCTCTCAAGCCGGAACGAGCGCGCGTGTAGCAAAGTGGTCGCAGGGGCACCAGGGTGCGATCACGGCGCAGAGTCCGCGCTCGCTCCGGCGACTCAGATTCCCCAATCTCTCGCAACGCCTGAAGCCGGAGATGTCCATCAACCAGCAGATATTTTCCCGATGTGCCCTTCTGCGGATACACCATCAGTGGCTCGACCAGCCCAACTGCTTTGATGGACTTCACAATCGTTTCATACCGGTCTATCCTTTCCTGGCTGCGGATTTGGCGTACTGGCAGTATGTCGCCCAGCGGCAGCCGGATTTTCTTCATTTCAAAACCAACTTTCAATTCGCTCACGCGGCCTCTTTATATTTTTTGCCTAATTTAGTGTGAAGGTACTTCGGCATCGTGGACAACGACTCCGCTCGCAACAGAGTCATAAAATTCTCATCCGACAAAAGTTTCCCAAACGCAGTCACAGTAAGACCAGCCTGGCATCGCAGATTTCTGGCCTTTTTTATTATCTGCCGCTGGCACTGGCTCTCCCGTCTATACGCATTCACTAGTGTATGTCCAACAAATAACTGGACAACTGAGAAGGTTGAGAGTATAACCGGGGCATGTCATCAGGAACACTGGCCCTTCCTTTGAGCGTCCGAGATCGGGAAGAGATCGACCGCTGGCTCACCGCCCACGGAACACCGCGGCAA
>DASXZW010000119.1:0-5103 GCA_036501665.1 Verrucomicrobiia bacterium | reverse complement strand
GACGGCCACGGTCGAATCGATTCAGCAGAAACGGGCGCGTTGCCGGCAAACCTTGGAGCAAATCCAGCCCGGCGGCACCCTACCGCGCAAAAGAAAAACCAAGAAAGCGTTGTCCAGTTAATTCTTGGACACTACACTAGTAATGATTACAGTCACCGAACTTCGGGAGCAAATGCGGGAAAACCCATTCCGGCCATTCCGGCTTCATTCGTCTGATGGCAAATCATATGATGTCATAAATCATGACATGATGTTCATTAAACGCAATGGCGTGGAAATGGCTCTTGACCTCGATGCAAACCTAGTTGCGGAGAGATTCTCCAAGGTCGCCCTGTTGCATATCACTGCAATCGAGGATTTGTCCCCTGCAAGAGCAGCCTGACCCTAGCCCCAAAGGCATCTTCCGCCTTATTTCGCGACTTCCATCCCCATGTGCCGGGCTTGGCGTCTTGGTGCGGCGCCCGCATTCGGTTTTCTTTTGGGTTCCATTGCTGTCAACAACCCCGTGAGAAATTCCGGCTTCTCGCGACGGCCAGTCCGTTGCCAATCCCGCCAAAGCGCCTCTGCGACTTTGGAAACATCAAGCCTCAGTTCCTTTGTCAAGTAATCGAACAGCAGTTCGGCAAGCCGCGCCAGCGCAATCCCGTGCCTCCGTCCCACCTGCCCATAGAGCCATTCGCTCCATCGCATAAACGCATGAAAGGGCGAACCACTTTCACTCCAGAGCATTGGCGTCGTTTCAACGAAATTTCCGCTGTTGCCAACCAAGTCCCAGAAACGGGCAAAACGTCGAAGCCGTTGCATCGTCGGAAAATCAATCGACTTGTTCCGCAAAATTTCATACGGCGGATGAGCGCTGTAAACCATCTCCCATTCCTTGTCGTGCCGCACAATTGGCGTGCCGCGAAGCCGTTTCAGGATGCCCACCTGAATTTCCTGCGGCCCCAACGAGATCAACCGATCAAACCCTGTCGCAAAACTCTCAATCGACTCGCCCGGTAGCCCAACGATTAAATCCGCGTGGACATGGACGCCCGTTTTCCCTCGCAGAAACTGGAGATTATCCGCCAGTCGGTTGTAATCCTGCCGTCGGCTGATATTCGCTGAAACCGATGGATTGAAAGTCTGGATGCCGACCTCAAATTGCAGCGCCCCTGCGGGAAATCGGGCGATCACCTCGCGCAACGCCTCCGGCAACCGGTCCGGAATCATCTCAAAATGAATGAACAATCCGGGCCGATGTCGTTCCAGAAAAAATTCCAAAATCGCCTTGCTCGTCGCGAGATTGAGGTTAAACGTCCGATCGACAAACTTGAATTGTTTGACCCCGCGATCGAGCAACTTTTGCATCTCCTTAAGCAACAACGGCAACCCAACCTGACGCACCGGCACATCCAGCGACGACAGACAAAACTCACACGTAAACGGACACCCTCGCGATGCCTCAACATAAATGACCCGGTTCGCAATATCTTCGTCGCTATACAGGTCGTAGGGCAGGGCAAGCTGGCCCAAATCAGGAACCTGTGACGCAATAATTTTTCCCGCTGGGGGAAAATCCTGATAAATCTGCTGACAAACCTCCGCAAATTTCAAATCCGCCTCCCCTGTCAAAACATAATCCGCAAGCCGCACAATTTCCTGTTCCTCCAACTCAAAACTCACCTCCGGTCCGCCAATTATAACCGTCACATCCGGCGCAATGCGCTTGAGTGCGGCGACAACCTCCGTCGTTTCAGCGACGTTCCAAATGTAAATGCCGAGTCCAACTATTTTCGGCTGCCGCGCAAGAATCGCTTCAACGACATCGAGCGGGCGTTGCAAAATGTCGAACTCCAAAATGCACGCCCTTTCGCGCAACGAGCCGAGGTTGGCCAGCAAATATCGCAAGCCGAACGAAGCATGGATGTATTTCGCGTTAAGCGTCGCGAGAACAATGTTCACAGCCTGAAATTATACTGCGGAATCGCTTCCAGGTCATCCTGAAGAATCGTCGCATGGACGCAATGCGCTCCGGCCTCGATCCGCTCCTGCGCCCATTTGCAAAACAGTTCGGCTTCCCCGGAAAAAAGCTGCGCCAGCGCGCCGTTCGCCTCGCCAAGATCTGACCCGCAACGAATGCTTACCGTGTGTCGAAATCGCCCGCGCAACCATCCTGCAGGAAATTGTTCCCCGTCATTTTTCCGATGCACCGCGCAACGAAGAATCCGCGAGACGGACGCCAGCAAGAATCCCGCGCCGCCGCCGAACATGCTTCGGGATTCCCAACCTTCGAGGCGTGAATCAGCGATTGCCAGGTCGAGTCGATCTTCCTCTACGCGCCAAAGAATGAACTGCTCCTTTACCGGCCAAACTCCCGCCCGGTTGAATTTCGGTTTCCACGCCAGCAACAATTCGGCTTCCTTGTCCAAAGCCGCCGTCTCGTCCGCGCACTCGATCAAATCGATTTTTCTGACCGCGCGCAACATGCGGAGGTGTCGGCGTGGCATCCGTTCCGGGTTGGCGACGCGATAGCTGCACAAACGCCGCTGGAGATTTCTCGCCTTGCCGACGTAAAGCGGCGAACCCGCTTCGTCGCGCATTACATAAACTCCCGCGCCGACGGGTGCCTGCTGAAAAAATGCCGCTCCCACCCGGTCCACCAGCGGGCGCGGGTCAGGAAATAACAGGATTTGACTCATTCGGCGCGAATTCGCTACAAAGAGAAAATCTTGTCCAATTTTTCTGATACTTGACTGAGCCGAGTCGGAACATCGACGCCCTTGGGCCAATACGCCGGTTCGGCCGTTCCCCAGCCGTGATAGCCGACGTCGTCCAGCGCCTTCATCACGGCGGGCCAATCGTTGTCACCTTCGAGATACTCAACCTCGAAGCCTTTCCAGAGACCTTCAGCGTCTCGCTTCGCCCGGCTGTATTCCTTGACGTGCAATTTGTGGATGCGAGCCCCCAAAATGCGAATCCACTGCTCCGGCCAGCCGTTGTTGATGCAATTGCCAATGTCGAAATGCCAAGCCATCGCCGGGCTGTGGAATTCATCGATGTAGCGCGCGGCTTCAAGGGGGCTGAGATGAAAATGGTTCCAGACATTTTCAATCGCGATCTTGACGCCCAGGTCTTCTGCCATTCCAGTCGCTTTCGCAATTTCCTCACGGGAGCGTGTCCACGCTTGATCATAGGAAACTTCTTTATTGACAATGGCTGGCACAAATAGGACGGAAGTCGCGCCGTAAGCCTTGCAATCCTGGAGTGACTCCTTAAGTCCCTCCAGCGCGGCAGCGCGAACCGAAGGATTGCCATCAGCGAGGTTTTTCCCCCAATGCTGGGAATCGACAACGCTCGCGATGGTCAACCCCGAGGCGTCGCGCGCCTTGAGGACTTCCTCGCGGTTCATGCCGCTGTCGATTTCCACGCCGGCGAATCCGGCCTGCTGGATCATATGAAATTTCTCGGCAATGGAAATTTTGCCGGGAACGGAGCCCCACATGATCCCTTTTTTGATTTGACGCTTTGGCTCTTCGGCGGAGGAGGAGAGCGCCACGGCGGCAACTGCGCCACCGCTCAATTTCAAAAACTCGCGACGATTCAATGAAGTTTCCATAAATCAAACATATTGTGATTCACCGGGCCGAGCCACAGGCACAACTGGCAAGGTCATGTCCCAGGTAATGTTCGGTGGAACCAGTCGTTCCTGGGAATTCAGCGCCATGTCCCAGGTGATTTCCTTTCCTGTGTAAGCCGCCATGCGGCCCATGATCGCGGTCAGGGTCGTGCGCGTCATGCGCTCGCCGTTGTTGATTGGATTTCCCGCGCGAATCGACTTGTACATTTCCTGGTGCTCCACGTCGTACATGTTGGGACGCGGCCCAGCGTATTTCCACGGTTTGCTGGAACGAATGAACGGCATTCCGGCGAACCCAAGTTCCCGCGCGTTTCCATCTGTGCCCATAAAATATGCCGAGTTGTCGTTGGAACAACCGGCTTGCTGACGGCTTGCCAGAAATCCCTTGGTTCCATTGGCGTATTCGTAGTTGACAGCGAAGTGGTCGTAAATATTTCCGCCTTCCGAAGGAATTTGGCGTCCGCCAACGGCTACGGCTTTTGCCGGCGGCACGTCGTGCATGGCCCAGCACATCCAATCGACGGCATGGACCGCCTGCTCGACATAGCCGTCGCCTGAAAGCCAGTTAAAATTATACCAATTGCGCAACTGCCAATCGAGGTCCGTGGAACCGCCGGGACGCTGGCTGGCTGCCGGCATGGGGCGGACGACGCCAGTATAATATGTCGCGTAAATGGCTTCGATAACTCCGATGTGACCGTCGAGAAGGCGTTCGAACAAACCTTGTTCTGCATAGTTGTATCGCCAGCAAAAACCGGAGACCAGCGCCAGCTTTTTTTCCTTCGCCATCGCCACAGTTTCAAAAACAGAGCGGACGCCGGGACCATCCGTCGCCACAGGTTTCTCGCAAAAAATATGTTTATTTGCAGCCACGGCAGCCCTCAAATGCTGCGGACGAAATCCTGGCGGAGTCGCGAGCAGCACGACATCCACGCCGCTGTCGATCAATTTTTGAAAGGCGTCCAGCCCGGTAAAACAATGGTCCTCTTCGACTTTGACTTTGTCAGGAATGTCCTTGCGCAGAATTTCCAGCGTGGCTTGAATCTTGTCGGGATAAACATCGGCCAATGCTGTTAAAACTACATTATTATCCGCGTGCAACGTCTGGCTGGCCGCGCCGGTGCCGCGTCCGCCGCAACCGACGAGGCCGACCTTGAGGGTCTGGTCATTGCCCGAGGCGGATTGGCCGCGAAGAATCGCCGGAGCGACGAGCGCGCCCCCCGCCAGGGCCGAGGTTTTCAGAAACTGCCGCCGAGAAGTCGAAGTTGGAGATGTCATCATCTTGAAATGAAATCACGATTCCCGCGACGAAGCAATCCCCGTGAATTAAAGAGCAGGTATTTGGGCGCATCTCAGTTTCTTGCAGGGTAGTGTAAGCTTTTGGCATGAATTCGACTTGCATTGATGCTGTCCCTTCTCGATCCGATTATGTTCCGGCGTCCGAACCGCTGGTGGTATTAGCGGCGCGGGCTGGTTGTGCCTTG
>DASXZW010000118.1:0-20572 GCA_036501665.1 Verrucomicrobiia bacterium | reverse complement strand
ACCGTCGACTGCGGGGAGCTCTTCCTTCGGGCTCTCCTTGCCACCGGATGAATAACTGTGGAAACCGTATCAGACGCAGAGGACGCAGAGGAAAAAAAAGAAGAAGGATCATACTCTGCAACCTCCGCGCCTCTGCGCGAGAAATTCTTAACGGCTTATCAATTTGTTCTGTCTGCCTGCGACACGGAGTTGGAACAAGTTAGGGGTTCATGCCTGTGGATACAAAGCGGCTCTCACCTTGGTGTGTAGGTAACTCTTCCTCGGACTTCCGCCTTTTCATCGCGGCCCGGGTCGCTGATATTGGCTTCTTCATGGAAAAATCTGCCCTCGTCACGGGCGCAACAGCGGGGATTGGGTCCGAACTCGCGGAAATCATGGCCGCCGACGGTTTTGCGCTGGCCTTGGTCGCTCGTGATCAACCGCGCCTGACGGCCCGCGCCCGCGATTTGGAATCGCGCTTCTACGTTCCTATCAAAGCCCTCGCTTACGATCTTTCCGACCCGGCGTCGCCTGTGAAAATCTTCGCTCAATTGAAACAGGAATCCTTTCCTGTTTCCGCGCTTGTTAACAATGCCGGGTTCGGCGTTTACGGTCAATTCGCCGAAACCGACCTGGAAAAGGAAATGCAAATGTTGCAGGTCAATATGGGTTCGCTCGTCCAATTGACCAAACTTTTTCTTAAACCGATGCTCGAAAGGAGCGACGGAAGAATCCTCAACGTTGCCTCGACCGCCTCATTCCAGCCCGGTCCGTGGCTCTCGCTTTACTCCGCGAGCAAAGCCTTCGTTTATTCCTTTTCCTGCGCGCTTTCAGTGGAGTTGAAAGACTCAGGCGTCTCCGTGACAACTCTCTGCCCCGGGGGGACGGAGACGGAATTTCAACAGCGCGCCGGAATGGCGCAAAAAGGCGGCCTCTTTCGTCCCATGACCGCGCGCCGGGTCGCCGAAATCGGATACAAGGCCATGATGAATCGACGATCCATCGTCGTCGCTGGCCTGAAAAACCGCCTCATGATCGAAGCTTCGCGCCGCGCCCCGACAATGTTGGCCGCGCAAGCCGCAGCCAAAGTCAACCGCACACGCTAGCGGATTAAGATTGAATTTCCATCGGGGGCGGGATTTCATTTCGCCTATGTTGTCTGGAACTTATACGGCGCTGGTCACTCCCTTTCGCGATGGAAAAGTTGATTTTCCCGCGCTGAAAAAGTTGATCGACTTGCAGGTTCGCGGCGGCGTGGACGGCATCGTGCCCGTCGGCACCACCGGCGAATCGCCGACGCTGGATTACAAGGAGCACATCGAAGTCATCGCCCGTTCTGTGGAGTTCGCGGCGGGTCGAATCCATGTGATGGCCGGCACAGGCGGAAATTCAACCAGCGAAGCCGTCCACTTGACGCAGGAAGCCGAAAAAGCCGGCGCGGATTCATCGCTTCAAGTCGCGCCCTACTACAACAAACCGACGCAGGAAGGACTTTACCGGCACTTTCTGGAAATCAGCCGCGTCACCAGGTTGCCCCTTGTTCTTTACAGCATTCCGTCCCGTTGCGGGATTGAAATCGGCGTGGAAACCGTCCGCCGCCTCGCCTCCGCAACGCCGCGAATCATCGGCATCAAGGAAGCCGGCGGCAACGCCGACCGCGTCAGCCAGCTTCGCGCTGCCCTGGGCAGGAAATTTTCCATCCTGAGCGGCGACGACGCGCTGACGCTCCCCTTCATGTCCGTCGGCGCGCATGGCGTGGTCAGCGTCGCCTCGAACGTCGCGCCCAAACAAGTCTCCCGCATGGTCAAGGCATTTGCCGAAGGCGATACTGCGGGCGCATTGAAATTGCATGAGCAGCTTCACCCAATGTTCCGCGATCTTTTTATCGAATCCAATCCCGCCCCTGTGAAGGCAGCGCTGGGAATGATGGGCTTGATTGAGGACGAATGCCGCCTCCCCCTCGCGCCACTGAGCGAGAAGAGCCGCACAGTTCTGAAAGCCACGCTTCAACAATGCGGAGTCTTGCGCCATGACTAAGGTCATCATCGCCGGAGCCAAAGGCCGGATGGGCCAGGCATTGGTTCGTTGCGCCCAAAACATTCCCGGCCTCACGGTCGCCGGTCAAATCGACGTCGGCGACGATTTGCAAAAAGTCATTGCCGGCGCGGACGCTGTCATCGACTTCACCTTTCACGAAACGACTACGGGACTGGCTCGCGTTTGCGCCGAGCACCGAAAAGCCATCGTCATCGGGACTACCGGCCATACCAAATCCGAAAGTGAGGAATTGCTGGCCTTGAGCGCGCAAATTCCAATGGTTTGGTCCGCAAACTTTTCGACCGGCGTCAACGTCTTGTTCTGGTTGACTCGCAAAGCCGCTGAAATCCTCGGCCCGGAATACGATCTGGAAGTCGTCGAGATGCATCACCGTCTCAAGAAGGACGCCCCCAGCGGCACCGCGATGGCGCTCGCGAAAATCCTGACCGAGGCCCGCCAGCAATCGCTCGATGAATCGCTTCGGCACGGTCGCGAAGGATTGGTGGGCGCGCGGGTTTCCACGGAGATCGGCATGCACTCCATCCGTGGCGGCGACGTAGTCGGGGACCACACAGTCATGTTCGCCACGACCGGAGAAAGGCTGGAGTTGACCCACAAAGCATCCAGCCGCGACGCCTTCGCAGTCGGCGCATTGCGCGCTGCCCAATGGGTTGTCGGAAAGAAGAGCGGCCTCTACGACATGCAGAATGTGCTAGGGCTTAAACCGTAACTGATCGTGAATCCGGTCGTTGAACCCGATGAGACGGCCTTCATCGCTCTGGGGTCAAACCTCGGAGATTCGGCAGAAATTGTCAGACAAGCGATGGAACGATTGCAATCGCTGTCGTCTGCTCCGCTGTTGCGTTCGTCGCTAGTCAAGACTATTCCGGTGGATTGCCCGCCGGGATCGCCTCAATTTGTAAATGCGGTCGTCGGCCTTCAACCGCCTCCGGACGAAACGCCGCACTCCCTCCTGCGCCAGTTAATGCAAATCGAATCGGAATTTGGCCGTCAGCGGGGAAATGTCCGCAATGCCCCTCGACCGCTCGATTTGGACTTGATCGCGTTCGGTTCGCAAAGAGTTGATTCGCCCGAATTGACCTTGCCACATCCCCGCGCGCATTTGCGGCGCTTTGTGCTGGAACCACTGAGCGAGATTGCCCCGGATTTTGTCCTGCCCGGACAAACCAAAAGCGTGCTGGAATTGCTTCGCCTACAATCATAGCCGAGATTTTGGCGCCCCTCTTTTCAATTCTCGCCCCGCAAGGCGGGGAGAGAACGGACGCGAAGCGCCAAGAGAGGGGTTCCCAAACAACTACGAGATTTTGTGCTTCACACTAATCCCACTCGCAGAGTGACTCGACGTGCGCCGCCGTGCCATCGCGCAGCCACCCATCCAATTGCGCCTGGTCCTTAAGCTGATGCCCTCGATTTCGCGGCACGACAAAAAACCGGCAATCCACTTCGGACAACGCCGTCATGTCGCCCCACAATTTTTCAAATTGCGCCACCGGAAAAATATCCTCCTGCCCATGTCCCCAGCGCTTTTTCACTTCCTTGAGCGTGATATAAGCGGGCATTTGCGCCGCCACTTTTCGGATGGACGCGGCGACTTTCTCCGAGTTCGAGAGATCGCCGACTGTCAAATCGAAAACAGTCAGCAGCTTGCGAACATCGATCCAGGTTGTGAGCGAATTATAGTAGGACAGCGAAAATTCATCCTCTTCACGCGGCATCGCCAGCCCTTCCAGAACGCGCACGCGCCCGTTGACCCGCGCCAAACCGCCGCCGCGATCCTCCAACCTGCGCGTGATCGCCTCGAAGGTCAGACAACCGCCGCGTTGAATGTGAACACCCAACATGCCGGGATCCAGATCAACGCCGACGGAATCAATATTGTGAACCAGCAGATGATTCAAGTTGGGCCGCAGTTTCAAAAGCTGCAGTAAAACACCGTTTCGCAGCAAGTTGGAAATTTCATACCAATGCCCGACGGGATGCAGGCATTGCGCCGGCGAATTATCGGTGTAATCGCGCCCTTCGCCCGCCTGCCGCGCCCAGCCGATCAATGCGGTCCGCAAACTTTGCCGGACTTTTTGCGCCTGTTCATCGAGCAGTTGCTGCGGCATTTCCTCCCATAGAAAACGCAAATCGCGCTCCATCGGAATCATCCGCAGGCCAATCGCCCGGCCAGGCGAGAGCATCAAAGGGCCGGGATAATTGTAATTGTTTCGGCGCGATAAAAATTCCTGGATTGGCCCATGTGTCAAGTAACTGGTAGTGACAACGTGCGGGACTTCCAACCCGTGCGTCCTGCCGACTCGCCGATTCTTGGCAAGGTGAACTTCCAAAAATGTCCGATGCCGCCCGCCCAATTTGCAAAACGGGTGCAACGCCTTCACGACTCCCGCTCCCTGTGTCCAGCGGCTTCCCACGCCCGCAGCCAAAGTCACCACGGCCGCTTCGCCGCGCGCGATCGCCGCCCGCCCCAGCTCCGCGAATTCCTGCGGCAGAGGCCCGGTCGTATCGACAACATCGCTCGGCAAAACATCCTCAATCTTGGCGCTCGCGCGAAGGCGGTTTTGCGCCAGCCCGATTCGTCCATCCTTCATGTCGGCGCGAATCTGCTCGTGCTCCGATCTGTCAAACCCATTTTCTGAAAGCATCGTATCAAGACTCTGGTCGCTCGCCGACGTGTTTTGCAAACGTGGCAGCAAACGATCGAACACATCCTGGACCACGTTTCCCAATTCGGGACGGCCACGGCTGGCGGCGGCGAATTTGTCCAGTTCCGCGCGGCGCGAGTCAGGCAGCTTGCGCAAATCCTGTTTCAACAATTGCGGCACGACCATCGCGTAGTAGTGCCGTGGCAAGAGAGCGTTTTCCCCGGACAACAACTCCGCGGTCGTCCCTTTTTCATTGATCGCAAAATCATAAACCACCGGCTCCATCGCGAACGGCAGCGCGTTTTCCAGATCGCGCTTGGTCTCGCCCATGATTGCCTTCATCCGCTCCTGCGCCTCCGCCTTGCGCGAGGGCGAAAAAATGAAACCCATGCCGCCGCCGGACATTCCGCCGAGCATCCAAAAACCGAGAAAATTCGCGCCAAATTCCGCGCGCGCCTTGTCAATGACCGTTTCCGTGAAATAGTTGCTGGCCCACGGAATGATTGTCTGCAACGGCCCTTTGAAATTGCGCCACGTCGCCGCGCCGACGGCCCGCGTGTCGCCCGCCCGAAGCCCGCTCACGATTTCCTCCAGGATGCCAAGAGTTTCCCCGCGCGCCTTCCATTCCGCCTCGGACCGCAGCAGATATTTCTCCGTCACCATTTCCAAAATCGGCCCGACGTTTTGCGCCATGCCGCCATGCACGAGCACCAGGCTTTCGGTTAATTTCCGCCGCGCGCTTTCGGAAACGTCGTTAAAATCAAACACGCGATGCGTCGGCATCAGCCGTCCGCGGCTCAAGCCAAATTCCGGGTCGCCCTCCTGCGCCAGCGCGCCCTGGATCAATTTCATTCCCGGCCAGACGCCGCCGGAATCCTGCCATCCGCCGCCCGATCCGCCGAGCCACTCGCCCAAAATCGCCCGCGCCAGCACCAACCGCCGTTCATTTTCAGCAAGCGGCCCGCGCAATGACTGCGCCTGTCCGGTCGCGCGCATACTCGCGGAAATCAACGCCGCCAAAAGGTTCGTCGAAACAGCCAGCCGCGACCCCTTTGGAATATTATTGACGTTGCTGACCAGTTCCAACCCCCGGCCCGGCCCAGCCACTCGCGCGAGCAAATCCGCAAGATTTTGTCCCGATCCTTCAATGCCCGGCGGAACAATTCCCGATGCAATCACCGCCGCCTTCAAAAGACCCAAATAATCCCGCGCAAAATCGAACACCTCCGAGAGATTATCCACTTCCGCGACCGCTCCGAGATCGACGCTCGCAAGCCGCAAAATCGGCTCGTCAATCACGCGCAGATACGCTTCCACCGGCGGCTTCGGCGCGGCATCGCGACCGTAAACGCCCAGGTCAATCGACACATTCAGAACCCTCGCCCCTTCAGGAAAATCCATTCCCAGGAAAAAAATGTCGCTCCAACCGCAGTGACTCAAATCCATCCGAACCGGCGTCTGCTCGCGAAGAACCGGGTAACACCCATCCGCGCCGCGAGTCAACAATTCAGGCCGGATGCGCAAAGGCTGGTCCGCCGGATGGCCCATGCGAAACATCCATTGATTGCCGCGCACCGAACGAACGCTGCGGCGAACCTGGTCGGCCAGCGTTTGAATTCCGAGCCGGTAATAAGCCGAAGCCAGCGCGCTCGAAATCGCATCGCTCGGCCCGTCCGTTTTTTGCGCGTTGAGGAAAACTTTTACCGCTTCTTCAAACCGCCTTTGCAGCAGATGGCAATATCCCTGGAACGGCAGCAAACCCCGATTGTTCAACCCCGGCTTTAACGGCAGATGAAACCGGTGAATCGCGTAAAGAAAAAACAAAGCGCGGACGCGCTCATAAAGATTCTCGCTTGAGTGCCGAAACCGCTCCAACTCCTCGCACTCAACCAGCAATTCTTCCAGCGTCGCGCGCCGGCAAAACGGGTCCAGCGACTGGTTGCGCGTGACCGGGTCTGCAGCGCAGATAATCTTGCTTGGCCGGACGATCATAGTTCGCCGCCCGGATCGCCCTTGAGCGCCAGCATTTCGACAAGATTGGACAGCACTTCATCGCGGTCCCGCCCGTCAAACGCCAGGGCGAGTTGCGCTGTCAATAATCCGTATTTCGCGCCAATGTCATACCGCCGCCCGTTCACTTCCAGCGCCAGATACCGTTCTCGCGCGGCGAGCGCGTTGAGCGCCGGGCTGAGCGTGACTCCATTCCGCGTGGCTGCGGTCAACTCCACCAGCCGCTCCATCACGCCCGGTGTCAATACGTGCATTCCAAAGAAACAAAGATATCTCCCGGCGCGCAATCCCGGCACAATCAACCGCTGCTCCGCCTCCGTTGGCGTTGGCTTTTCCAAAACCGTATCGACCTGATACAATCTCTGCCGTCCCGGAGCAAGGTGTCCGCCAACCGCTCCATAAAACGGCAATTTGCTCTCGTGCGTCGCCTGAACAGCCGAAACCGCGCACGATTCGGCGGAAGCCATTTCCACAAGTTGCTGCGCGCAATTTTTTTGCGACCCGCTGACGTAAAGATGATCGCCCACCAAAAGCAGAAACGGCGCGTCCCCGGTGAATTTCGCCGCGCATTGAATCGCATGCCCATAACCCAGCGGTTCCGTCTGTTCCACAAATTGGAGCCGGCTCGCGTGCGCTCCCGCCGCGGTGCGGTAAACCGGTTGGTCATTCGGCGAAACGACGACGCATACTTCCTCGATCCCGGCGCGAAGCACTTCCTCGACGATGATGGCCAGGGCGGTCTTTTGGACTCCGTCACGGTCCACCAGCGATTGCAACGGGAGCGTCCTCTGGTTTTTTCCCGCGGCGGTGATGACGGCTTTTTTTATTTGCACGGATAAATATTCGTTTCTTCGCGGCAGAGATTTGCAAATTAGGGGCAACACGTCAATGTTCGAGCGGCAAATGAATCCGTGAATCAAGAATTTAAAATCGAACCCATCAGCAACATCTAAAGTTCAATTATTATTCCGTTCGCAAGTTGACTATTTGGGAATAATTGCAGAGTCTTCCTCAATCGCTTCCTCCGCTGAGTTATGAATGTTTAATTGATTATGAACTTGGAAACATTTCTTGAAGAAACGCCCAAAACTACGGCTCAAAAAGGTTCCGCTGCTGTTGACAGTGAATGGCTTGATGTCTGCGATATCAAAGTGCCTTTTGGCGAAGTCCATGTGACGGGGTATATAGCCGACGAAAAGGAAGGACTTTTAACCAAAATGCCCGTGGGACATTACAGCGCGTCAGTAAAGGCAGCGGCTTACGGTTGGGATGTTCGCGTTTCACGACTCCGCATCCTCAAGCAAGGTTCTGCGCCGCTTATTGGAGAAAAGCTTTGTGACATAGGGACGGACTCAGCGACCATCGGTGCTTACGATTTCAAGAACCTTTCCGCCAACTCCACTGGAGACAGAGACGTCATCCCCCAGGTCTCGAAGTCGCTCGCAGGACAATTTGGTCTAACGAAGGTTGTGCGGTTGGGCGACTCCCCGGATATAGTTTTGCTGGCTGTCAATTCAGGTTTTGGTGACGGTACTTTTCCGGTTTACGAGCTTTGTGATGAGTCCGGCCGGGTCGGAGTAGAAGTCGTTTTTATCGAACCGGGACAACCCTATCCTCTTGATACCACTGAACCCGATTCAGAACTGAGCGAGGACGAAGAGCTTCATATCAAAGTCATTCGTAAAATGTGGCCCAACGCGCAAGTTGCCTTAAACCAAGGGGAGGATGAGCTTCGCGCCAGCCTTCAATCGGAATCGCCAGGACGTCGTGCCGCGTTCGCTTTGAGATTCTTTATGAATGCCATCGAACGCGGTTGGCTGCGGCTCATTTTAACCCACAAGTCAAATCCATTTCTTGTCGATGAAATTTTGAGCGGATTTCAACTCATTGGCGCGGACGAGTACGCTGAGAGGTTCCGAAATGTTTGCACACAATGCAAAAACATCATCGGGATTCGCGACAACGGCGAGCGACTCCAGTCCTGGAAAAAATTGACGCCTGACGCCCGTGAAGAGGTAACTAAATTCAACGCTTGGCTTGAAGAGGCTGGCAAAGACCCCAAGCAAAAAATCGAGGGTTATGTGGCCCGATACATTAGGTCTCATCCACAGGAATTTCAGGACGGCAATTAATTCTGGCACATGGATGGTTGCCTGATCTATAGCCACCCCTTGCGCAACGATAACCTCGGCTTGTCACCCGCCTCGCTCGCGGGTAACGTGCCGCGCACATGAGTCAGAAAGCTTACGCGGCGGCGGGTGTCGATATTGATCTGGGAAACCGGGTCAAAGCCCGCCTCCCCCAATTGCTCGCCTCCACGCACCGCCGCGAGGTCCTTGGAAAAGTCGGCGGTTTCGGCGGCCTTTTCGCGTTGGACACCAAAAAATACCGCGAGCCGGTCCTCGTCTCCAGCGTCGATGGCGTCGGCACAAAACTCAAAATTGCCTTCGCCATGAACCGCCACGACACCGTGGGCCAGGACCTTGTCAATCATTGCGTCAACGACATTGCTGTTCTCGGCGCGGAACCGCTCTTTTTTCTTGATTACATCGGCGCGGGAAAACTCGACCCCGCCATCTTCAACAAACTGATCTCCGGCTTCGCCAAAGCCTGCGCGGAAAACAACTGCTCGCTCATCGGCGGCGAAACCGCGCAATTGCCCAGCTTTTACAACGACGGCGAATACGACCTCTGCGGCACCATCGTCGGTGTTGTCGAGAAGAAATCTCTCATCGACGGCAAAACCATCAAGCCCGGCGACGCCATCATTGGCCTCGCCTCCAGCGGCCTTCACACCAACGGCTATTCCCTCGCGCGAAAGATTCTTTTTGACAAGTTGAAGCTCACTCCGAAAAGCCGCGTCCCCGGCCTCGACGGTTCGCTTGGCGATGAGCTTCTTAAAGTTCACATCAGCTACGGCCCGTTGACCCGCGCCGTCATTAAGAAATTTGGCGTCAAGGGAATGGCCCATATCACCGGCGGCGGTTTCGTCGATAATCTCCCTCGCGTTCTTCCAAACAAATGCGACGCCGTGATTCGCAAAAATTCCTGGGACAAACTGCCAATCTTCGATTTCCTCGCGGCCAAAGGCGGCGTCGATGAAAGCGAACTCTACCAGGTCTTCAACATGGGAATCGGCATGACGCTCGTCGTCGCCGCCGACAAGGCCGATGCCGCGATCAAATTCATTCGTTCGCGGGGGCAGGGAGCCTGGATCATCGGGGAAATCGTCCGTGGCAAGGGACTCGTTCGCGTAATCTGACGAACATGAGCATCTACGCAGAATTGGAATGGCGCGGTTTGGTCGCCGATTGCACGGACGCCATCGCGCTTCAGAAACGCATGGCCGAAAGTCCCATTGTACTTTACTGCGGATTCGACCCGACCGCCGACAGTCTCCACGTCGGCAACATGGTTCCGCTCCTAGCTTTGCGCCGGTTTCAGATTTACGGCCATCACCCGATAGTTCTTGCCGGTGGGGCGACCGGTCTCATCGGCGATCCCAGCGGTCGCGCTACCGAACGCCAGCTTTTGACCCGCGAATTGCTCGATCACAACATCGCCTCCGTCAAGGACCAACTGCGCCGTGTGCTCGATTTCGATTGCCAGTCCAATCCCGCCCGCCTCGTCGATAACGCCGATTGGACTGCGCCCGTGAGCTTCCTCGATTTTCTTCGCGACATCGGCAAGCACTTTTCTGTCAACCAAATGATTGCCAAGGAAAGCGTCCGCGCGCGAATGGATGACCGCGATTCCGGCATCAGCTTCACGGAGTTCAGCTACATGCTCCTCCAGGCGTTCGATTACTATCACCTCAACAAGCAATTCAACTGCGAACTCCAAATCGGCGGCTCCGACCAATGGGGCAACATCACCGCCGGGATGGACCTGACTCGTAAAAAGGAAGGCCGCCACGTTTTCGGTTTGACAGTGCCGCTGATCCTCAACAGCGACGGCACAAAATTCGGCAAGACCGCCGCCGGCGCGGTCTGGGTCGATTCCAAAAAAACCAGCGTCTATCGCTTTTACCAATTCTGGATCCGCTGCGATGACCGCGATGTCGTCCGCTACCTGAATCTGTTCACGTTTCTAAGTCAAGACGAAATAAAAGCGCTCGCCGAGCAGCACGCCGCCCGCCCGGAATCCCGCGCCGCGCACAAGGCTTTGGCCGCCGCCATGACCGATCTGGTCCACGGCAAAACCGCCACCGCCGAGGCCATTCGCGCCAGCGAGATTCTTTTTGGCGGCGAACTTGAGGGAATCGCCGAGAGCACCTTCAACGAAATCGTCGGCGAAGTTCCCTCGCACCAGATTGAGCGAGCCGCGTTGGACGGCGCTGGCACGCCGTTGGTCGATGTTCTTGCAAGTTGCGGTCTTTGTCCCTCGAAAGGGCAGGCCCGCAAGGACATTCAGGGCGGTGGCGTTTATGTCAACAATATCCGCGAAGCCAACCCGCAACGCGCCCTGGCGGCGGGCGATCTTCTCTTCGGCAAACACCTGCTGTTGCGCAAGGGAAAGCGCAATTATACTGTCGTCACTGTAAAGTAAGATTATGAACCCAACGAAACTCATGGCTACTGTCGCCTCCGTCCTCGCGCTCTCAAGTGTTTCCGCCCTCGCGGAAAAGGAACTCGTCTTCATCGGCTCAGGCCGCGCCGACATCGAGGCGTTTAACTTCGATCTTTCGTCAGGCGCGCTCACGCGCATCGGTCTCGCCGCGAAAATCGCGCACCCGTCATTTTTTGCGATCACCCCCAACCACAAATTTCTCTATTCCATCACCGAAGGCGGCAATAACGACACCAGCAGCATCAGCGCGTTTTCAATTGATCCTGCCGAAGGCAAATTGTCGCTGATCAATTCCCAACCTGCGGGCGGCGCGGGCCCGTGCCACGTCCAGATCAATGCCGGAGGGACAACTGCTCTCCTCGCCAACTACGGCAGCGGCAGCGTCTCAGCCTTTCCCATTGCGGCGAGCGGCGAGCTGTACCCCATCTCCACGTTCGTCCAGAACAGTGGTTCGAGCGTCAATCCAGATCGCCAGACCGGCCCTCACGCCCACTGCATCGTCACCGATCCCGCGGATCACTACGCGTTCGTCTGCGACCTCGGCTTGGACAAAATTCTCAGCTTCAAGCTCGGCCCGGCCGCTGGAGCTCTTCGCGCGAATGATCCCGCGTTCGTCACCACAAAACCCGGAGCCGGCCCGCGCCACCTCGCATTTCATCCCAATGCCAAATGGGCTTACGTCAGCGATGAAATGGGCAACACGCTGACGGCCTATTCTTATGATGCCAGCGCCGGCGTGCTCCGAGAAATCCAATCCGAATCCACCCTGCCCAAGGATTTCTCCGGGCAAAACACAACCGCCGAAGTCGCCGTCCATCCCAACGGAAAATTTGTCTTCCTCTCAAATCGCGGCGACAACAGCATCGCCGTCTTCGCGTGCGATCCCGACACGGGCCGGCTGACATTCGTCGAGCGCGCATCGACAAACGGCAAAACCCCGCGTCAATTCGAAATTGATCCCACCGGCGCATGGCTTTTGGCCGGCAACCAGGATTCCGACACCGTCGTCGTCTTTCGGATTGACACCGCCACCGGCCATCTCCAACCCGTCGGCGCCCCCGTCCACACCGACAACCCTATGTGCATCAAATTCCTCCCTCCCGGCTGACCGAGAGCGTTGGGCAAAAGCTCTTCGCGGTGATCGCATCTGTCTATGAGCCTTTGGTCTCCATCAACGGTCCCAGAATGGGATTCTTGGGCAAATTTTGGAACTAGTCTTGTAGTAATTGGAGTTTTATTGGAGGGGCCAGAGGTCATAGCTAAATTTGCGAACTGGTATATCGAAAAATGGGAGTACAAAAGACGCAGAAATGCAAATCTTGTGCGAGAAGCCGATTGCAAATTTTGTGTCTGCGAGAAGTTGGGTGGGCCAATGCGGATTTTCTTCAAGCCTATAGATTCCTTGCTTGAAAGAATAAACCATTGGTATGAGCGAAACGAAATGTGGGGCGATTTTGTTGGCACATGCGGTTGGGGGTTGGTCGTAATTGGCCTTGTGCTTGAATTTGATGGGAATTTTCAAGTGAAGCGGCTTGAGGATAAAGACAATGCCGTGCTAAATCTCCGTGCGGCTACCCTCCAAAAACAAATTAACGACCAACGCCCAGAAGAACAGATAGTTTCGTCACAAAGAGCCTTTTTGCGATTGGTTTTTAACAATCACCCGATGGACCCACCCCCAAATCCTTTTAAAATCGGCAAGATTTCTGGCACAGTGGATTTTATTATTGGAGAGAATGAAATTTTAGTCTTCAATGGTCGAACTACTAACACCCAGTTTGTTTGGAGATCAGTTGGTTTCAAATCGGACAATTTTGAAGTCTATCATGATGAATCAGAGCGGGTAGTGCTTGTAATGGAATTTCAACCGAAAATTCTGACTCGAACCGGAGAATTCACCAGGGGGTTTAGCGGAAAAGTTGACTCAATGAAGTTTATCCGCGCCGTCAGAATGGAACTATTCTCGAGTGGCGTAGGCGGCAGAATAGCAGGCAATGGCGAATCTGAGGTGAGACTTCTTCTAAATTCATCATCTAGGACTTTCTCCATCCCAGGACAGAGATTCACCAATAAAATTGAATTAATTGTCAGTACTAACCACCTTCCAATTCCAGAAGATGTAAAGGAATCTCACGGATTTATACCAACATACCTCAACGTCGGAGGCGACCTAGAGAATGTAAGCGCAAAGCCGTCTGAAAATCCAAATTGAGGCATCCCCCCGCAAGACTTGCGATTTTCCCGCCAGCGTATAATATGTGGACGCTGGATGCCTGACCGCAGACTATATTATTTTGACAACAACGCCACCACCCGCGTCGCGCCGGAAGTGGTCGATGCCATGCTGCCCATTCTGCGCGATCATTGGGGAAACCCTTCCAGCGCATACACTTTCGGCGCGAACGTCGCCCCCCATATCGACCGCGCCCGCGAACAAGTCGCCGCGCTCATCAACGCCGATCCCAGGGAAATCGTCTTCACAAGCTGCGGCACCGAAAGCAACAACGCCGTCCTCGAAAGCGCCCTCGCGACGCAACCCGGCAAACGCCACATCGTCACTACAGCCGTCGAACACTCCGCGATCATCAAGCACTGCGAAGTCCTCCAAAAACGCGGCATGGAAATCACCTTTCTCCCCGTGGACCAGGACGGAATGCTTGACCTCCATTTGCTCGATCAATCCATCCGTCCCGACACCGCGCTCGTCTCGATCATGTGGGCCAACAACGAGACCGGCATGGTTTTTCCTGTTGACGAAATTGCCGCCATTTGCCGCAGCAAAAACGTTCCCTTTCACACCGACGCCACGCAAGTCCCCGGCAAGCTCAAGATTGATGTCCGAGATGTCGGCGTCGATTTCCTGAGTCTTTCCGCGCACAAACTCCATGCGCCGAAAGGCATCGGCCTGCTGTACATCAAAAAGCGCGCAAAATTTCAGCCTTACCTGATCGGCGGACACCAGGAACGCTCCCGTCGCGGCGGCACCGAAAACACAGCGAGCATCGTCGGCTTCGGTCGCGCCGCGGAATTGGCCGTTTCTCATCTTGATGATGAAAACACGCGCGTCCGCGGCTTGCGCGACCGCCTCGAAGACACGATTTTGCGGACGATTCCGAACACCATTCGCACCGGTGCCCGCGAACCGCGCCTGCCGAACACCAGCAACATCGCGTTCGGCGGCGTCGAAGCCGAGGGCATCCTCATGGCTCTCGATCAACTCGGCATTTGCGTCAGCAGCGGTTCGGCCTGCACCACCGGCTCACTCCATCCTTCCCACGTCTTGACAGCGATGGGCATCAAGCCCGCGCGCGCGAAGGGCTGCGTCCGTTTCAGCCTCGGCATTTACAACACCGCTGAGGAAGTCGATTACGTTTTGAAACATCTTCCCGGCGTGATCGACCGCCTGCGGGCGGCCTCGCCGGGCCATTCGCGCACAACGCGCGAAACTAAACACGCCGAACTCGCCCACCACACGGTTTGACGGGCGGTTTCGGCGGAACTTCCAAATTCTTTTATGAATCCAAATCCACATGTAGCCATTGTCGGCGCGACAGGAGCCGTCGGCGTCGAAATGATTAAGACCCTGGAAAAACGAAATTTTCCCGTGGGCAAACTGACCCTCCTCGCCTCCGCGAAATCCGCCGGCAAAAAAATGTCCTGGCGCGGCCAGCCGGTCGCCATTCAAGAGCTGACCAAGGATTCCTTCAAGGGAATCGACATCGCCCTTTTCAGCGCGGGCGGCAGCATCTCGAAGGAATTCGCCCCAATCGCCGCCAAAGCCGACTGCGTCGTCATCGACAATTCGAGCGCGTTCCGCATGGAAGCCGATGTCCCGCTAGTCGTCCCGGAAATCAATCCCGACGACATCGCCAAGCACAAAGGCATCATCGCCAACCCGAATTGCACCACCATCGTCACGTTGATGGCGCTTTACCCGCTGCATCAAAATTTCAAGGTCACGCGAATTTTTGCTTCCAGCTACCAGGCGGTTTCCGGCACTGGCGCCAAAGCCGTCGAGGAACTCAAGCGTCAAGTCGAACAAATCGTCGCCGGCGAACCGGTCACCCGCGAAGTCTATCCGCACCAGATTGCTTTCA
Source organism: Verrucomicrobiia bacterium (assembly GCA_036501665.1). Taxonomy (GTDB): domain Bacteria; phylum Verrucomicrobiota; class Verrucomicrobiia; order Limisphaerales; family Palsa-1400; genus DATAUD01. The sequence goes on along the minus strand of DASXZW010000118.1, from coordinate 5,214 downwards.
ACGTCCTCCCGCACGTGGACGTTTTTCTTGACAACGGCTACACCAAGGAGGAGGCCAAAATGGAAAACGAAGGCCGCAAGATCATGCACCACCCGGCTTTCCGTGCCAGCGTCACCTGCGCGCGCGTTCCCGTTTACCGGGCGCATTCCGTCGCCGTCAGCGCGGAATTTGAAAAGCCCGTCACCGTCGAAGCCGCGCTTGCCGTCCTCAAAAAAGCCCCCGGCCTCGATGTCGTGGACAATCCCGAAAAAAAGGAATACCCGCTGCCGCTCTACGCCAGCGAGAAATATAATTGTCAAGTCGGTCGCCTGCGGAAGGATTGCGCGTTCGATAACGGCCTCTGCTTTTGGGTCGCCGGCGATCAGCTCCTCAAAGGCGCCGCCCTCAACGCCGTCCAAATCGCCGAAGAACTCCTCCCATAAATCGAAAAGGCAGTGGAATGGAAGGTAGGGACGCCTCGCCGAGGCGTCCGGGGCTAACAGTCAAATAAAAAAATATTCTGTGTCGACGAAACGCGCGAAGCGTCTTGGAGTGCGGTAGTCCTCTACTGCTTTCAATTCCACCCCTCACGGCCCTTTCCCCGTCGCCGCGCGCGCCTGTCCACTCACCGTCTCCACAACCACCGATTTTATTCCAGCCTGCTCAGCCGCATCCTTCACTTTAAAAAGTTGTCCCACGCCCGCATCCGTGTCAGCCCTCACATCCACCACCGTATTCGGATTGGCCTTCGCCGCCGCCTGAAACGCCGCCTGAAGTTTTTCGAGTGTGATCGGATCGCGTCTCAAATACAGCGGCCCTTGCTTCGGAATCGTGACCGTTAGCATATTCTCCGACGCCCCCGCTTTGTTCGTCTGATTCGATTCCGGCAACGCCAGTTGAACCGCCGCCTGCTGCTTGAACGTCGTCGTGACCATCAGGAAAATCAGCACCACAATCAGCACGTCAATCAGAGAAATAATAATAACCACCGGAGTCTGCCGTCGCTTGCTCGTGGTGAATTGCATGGGCGCTGGTCCTATGACGCCTTTCGTGCCGGCAACGGAGTGATTTCCTCCTCTTCACAACCGTGATAAAGCTGCCGCAGAAAATTGTCGCACAACGCCGCCATCTCAACCGCCAGATGCTCCACCTTCTTGCTGTAATAACTCCACGCGATCAGCGACGGAATCGCAGTCAACAATCCGAGCAGCGTTGCATTCAGCGCATAAGCAATTCCCTTGCTCACCGTGCTCGGTTCGCCCAAACCCGACGCCCCCACGCTCGTAAACATCGAGATCAATCCGTAAACCGTCCCTACCAACCCCAGCAGCGGCGCGACGCCAACAACAATTTCCAAAATCACCAACCCGCGCTCCATCCGGGAAACTTCGTGCCGTGCGCTCGTTTCAAGCGCGCTTGCGTTCTCCGCCCTCGGCCAATGCCGGTGCTTTTCCGCGAGGACGAGCAACCGGCTCAACGGCGAAGGTTGCTGCTCGCAAATGCGCCGCAACATCGGCAAATCCTCCGTGGTCCGATACGTCTCCAGCGCGCCGCGCACCGACGCCGGAATGATTCTGCCCTGTCGCAGCGCGAAGCCGCGCTCAACAATAAACGTCAATCCAATGACCGACGCCGCCAACAACACGCCAATAATGAAAGGTTCCATGTATCCGTTTCCTGCCGCCCCAGCTTACCTCATTCAATCTCGTAGTAGAAAGTAAATTGGATGTCGCGGTAATCCGTCGGAATCTCCAGCCGCATCTCGCGCGGCCACGGCTTGTACGGGGCGGGATCGAAAATCGCCTGCTTGCAAAAATCTGTCATCAACTCGCTCACCTCGGTTTGCCCCACCTTCATGTCCGTGATCCGGCCATCGGGATGCAAACGAAATTCCAAAACGACTTTCCCCGATCCATTTGGAGAATGTTTGTCCCACAATTGATTCCACCGCGCGCTGACCGCATCGACAAATTCACTATCATAATTCCCAATCGCACTGCCGACCACATCCACTGACGACGTGATGCCCGTACGGGGCACTCCGCCTGCCTGCTTCGTCGGTTGTCCTCCTCGGGTTCCGTAGTATTCCTTCGCGTCTGCAATGTTGCGAAATCTAGGAGGAGCAGGCTGAGGCTGCTCCTCGACGTTCTTTTGCGCCTCGGTCTTGACGTCAGTCTTCCCGTCGCCTTCGCGCGCCACTTCAACCGGTTTCGCGGAAGCCATCGTGCCCGGCACATATTCCTTTTTTGGCGCGGCAGCGGCGACTTCCTTGACTTCGTGTTGCGGCTGAGTCGCCACTGTCGGTTTCGGTTGCGGCGGCTGTGCTTTCGGTTTTCCCTCCTCCGTCGTTTTCAAAAACTTGTCCTGCTTCCCGCGAATATCCGGAACCGTCGAAGGCTTCGTGACATTCGGATTCGCCGCGAAAGTATTCTGAGCGCCGTAAAATTTAGGAACCTTCGGCGCTTCCTTTTGCGCATTGTCGGGATCGACCTGCACAAACCTCAACTCCGTCTTCGGCTGCGTGGCGAGCGCGGCGGGTTTTATCGGCGTCTGCGGAATTGGTGGAGTCAACGCGCGCGTCACCACCTGCATCCAGCGAGGCATCGTCATGTTCGCCCACCACCCGCGCGTTTGGCCTTCGCGGTAAGTGGCGTAAGCCAGCAAATGTAATAAAAGAGAAACGACGAGCGCCCTGAGAACAAATCTCTCAGCAAAGCTGGGCAGCCCCCGCTGTGCGGTGTCGCTCTTATATTGTGCTGACTTATCAACGTCAGTCGTCGTCACACTGCCCAAGCATCGCCCACCCCGCGCCAAAAACAACGCGAATTTTGTAGTCGTCCGCTCTCAAATATTGCAGTTGACTGGTAGGGACGCCTCGCCGAGGCGTCCGTGCTGAGCCAGAGCATATGGAATTCAAGTACCGCAGAATACTGAAGCGTCCCCATCTGGAAATTTAGAAACTCCCTCTTTCCGCAAAGCGGGGAGAGGGCACTAATCTCGTAAAACTCGGATCGTCCGCGCGCCGGTTCCTACGCCGGTTCTTCCGTCTCAAGAAACCCCGAAAGCTGCCGAATGCGCGTCGGATGCCGCATCTTCCGCAACGCCTTCGCCTCGATCTGCCGAATGCGCTCGCGCGTCACTTTAAATTGTTTTCCAACCTCCTCCAAAGTCCGCGAATACCCGTCACCCAAACCAAAACGCAATTCCAATACTTTACGCTCGCGATCCGTCAAACTTGAAAGCACATCCCCCAGCTTGTCCTTCAACAGGCTGTAACTCGTCATGTCGGACGGATTTTCCGCCGCCTTGTCCTCAATAAAATCGCCGAAATTCGTGTCCTCGCTGTCGCCCACCGGCGATTGCAGCGAAATCGGCTGCTGCGCCATTTTCAGCACCGCGCGCACCCGCTCGACCGGCATCTGCATTTCGTCCGCGATTTCATCCGGCGACGGTTCCCGCCCGAAATCCTGGATCAACTGCTTTTGCACCCGCATCAGCTTGTTGATCGTCTCGATCATATGCACCGGAATGCGGATGGTGCGCGCCTGGTCAGCAATGGACCGCGTGATTGCCTGGCGAATCCACCACGTCGCGTAAGTGGAAAACTTATACCCGCGGCGATACTCAAATTTCTCGACCGCTTTCATCAACCCCATGTTGCCCTCTTGAATCAGGTCCAGGAACGAGAGTCCGCGATTCGTGTATTTCTTCGCGATGGAAATGACGAGGCGAAGGTTCGCTTCGACCATTTCAGTTTTGGCCTGGATCGCTTTGCGGGCGAAATGTTGAAGCTGCAGATAGCACTTGAGGTATTCCGCGCACGTCATTCGCACGAATTCCTCCAGCGCCTTGATCTTGCGCTGCTCGGATTCGACGATGTGCTTGAAATGCTCGGCCTTGCCGTTCTGCTGCAATTCATCGACTGTGCGGATGCTGAGTTGAACTTTGTCGTGGATATTATCGGCCACCAGCGCCATTTCCTCGATCACGCGCTGCTTGTAATAAAATTTGCAAAAGGTCTTCTGCAATTTTTCGTCGAGCTTCTTGAATTCCTTTTGGATCTTGCCGTGGTTCGCGCCGTTCTCTGGGGCGATCGCCAGCAACTCGGCATATTTAACGTCCACCTCCTGGTCGCGGCCACGGACATTTTTGACGAGGCGGCGCAATTCGCGAAGATGGGTCTCGCGCCCTTCCACTTTTTTGTCAACTATAACGCGGTCAAACCGTTCCTTCGGCGGCTCGGAAATGAGCTTTTCCGCCAGCGCGATGTGTTCCTTCCCGGCAAAACCAAAACTGTAAATGATCCGTTTGACCTCGTTCTCAGCGTTCTCGATGCGCTTGGAAATTTCCACTTCCTGCTCGCGCGTCAGCAACGGCACCTGGCCCATTTGCTTGAGATACATCCGAACCGGGTCGTCCAGAATATCCAGGCGTCCCTTGTCTTCCTCTTCGTCAGGCTCAGGCTGCTTGACCCGGTCCACTTCGGCCTGGTCAACGATTTCGACTTCGAGGTTTCGCAGTTTGCTGTAAAGGTCGTCCAACTCATCCGGCGACACCACCCCGTCCGGCAGAGCTTCGTTGATGTCGTTGTAAGTGAGGTAACCCTGCTCCTGTGCGAGGCGCACCAGTTCCTTGACCTTTTCGGTCAAGTCCATCGGCCCCTTGGCGGTAGTGGCAATAATCTGCGTGTGCGTGATGATCTCCACGCGCGTTTCTACAAGGTTGGTCATGATTGCGGTTTTTTTGTTGTGCTGTCCGGTCCCCGTATTGTCTTCTCCAGCCATCCGCCCGTGCGCAGGCACCGGTTTGGTTGCGGATTTGGCGCTTTCTCCCCGACTCTTGTTTTTCTTTGAACTACTCAAAATCCAAAAATGGCCGTCAATATGGTTTGCGCCCGTCAATCTCGTCAAGGAACAAGGCAGATTTTAGTGACTTAAATTCGGCCTCGAAAACAGCATTTGGCACAAGGAATGCGTGCAAAGTTCGAGCATCCCCAACGAATCAAGTCTCCCTTCCTAATCGTAATCCTACTCCTAATCTTCCTCAACCTCGCAACGCACACCCAAAGTCAAAAACGATGCCAAAGAATGGAAGGGGCGCATCTCAGTTTCTTGCAGGGTAGTGTAAGCTTTTGGCATGAATTCGACTTGCATTGATGCTGTCCCTTCTCGATCCGATTATGTTCCGGCGTCCGAACCGCTGGTGGTATTAGCGGCGCGGGCTGGTTGTGCCTTG
>DASXZW010000117.1:0-141131 GCA_036501665.1 Verrucomicrobiia bacterium | reverse complement strand
CCAGCGCTGATTTTAGCAGGTCGCAAATTTTTTGTCGCGGCACAGTTATTCACCGTCGACTGCGGGGAGCTCTTCCTTCGGGCTCTCCTTGCCACCGGATGAATAACTGTGGAAACCGTATCAGACGCAGAGGGCGCAGAGTGGATAAAGAGGCAAAACGGCAACCAAGATTTTGAACAGAAATGTAACGAAATGAAGAGAATAAGGATTACATCTCTTTGGGCTGCTTATTTACCCGGCGCGCTTTCCATTCTTGCCAGCAAACGCGCAGAAAAAGCGGCGGCAAGCCGCAAATGGAACAGATAGGAGCGGCACAGCATCCTGTGCCGCAGTCGAAACGCTTCACGTGTTTCCACATGACAATATTTCCTCTGTTTGAGATTTAAACGGCGACTTTTGCGGTTCTCTTGCGGACTGATGGATTTTGACTTGTGAGGGGCAGCATTTCCTCGGTAAGATTCAAATGGATTCATGCTGGCGCAAGAGCATATCGAAGGGAAAAAGCGGTTTGTTGTTGGAATGGCGGACCTGATGGTCAGCCAGGACCCGAATCTGGTTCTCTGCACTTTTCCTCTGGGGGCCTGCCTGGGCGTAGCCATTTACGATCCCACGCTCAAGGTCGCGGGGATTCTGCACAGCATGTTGCCGGATTCGACGATTGATCCGAAGCGGGCGGCGGCGCGCCCAGGAATGTTTCTTGACACTGGGCTGGAGCGATTGTTGCAACATGCCGGGAACCTCAAATCGAAGAAGGAGAACCTGCGTGTTTTCGTCGCGGGAGCGGGCGAGATCATGGATGAGACGACCTGTTTCAATATCGGGAAGCGGAATTATGCGGTTTTGGCGGGATTGCTGGAGAAGCACGGACTGAAGATCGCGGCGGAAGATATTGGGGGTTTGACCAACCGGTCGATGCAATTGGATGTCGCGACGGGCGATGTGCGGCTGAAATTTTCCGGCGAAGCGAAAATGAGGACGTTATGCAGGCAATAGATGATTTCATCAATAGCGTGCGTTACCTGCCGCCGGCGCCGAGGATCGTGCCGGAACTGATGCGGCTGCTCAAACAGGCGGACGTGGACAGCAGCAAGGTCGTCAAACTAATTTCGTTCGATCCGGCATTGACGGCCAATGTCATTAAGATTTGCAACAGCGCGTATTTTGGGGCTTCTGCCCCAACGGCGGATTTGCAGGAGGCGGTGACGCGGCTGGGTTTTCAGCAGGTTTACCAATTGGTTGCCGCCGCGATGGGGGCGCGGATGCTGGGGTCTTCGCAGGCGGGTTACGGGCTGGATGAAGGGGAGTTGTGGAAACATTCGGTAGCGGTTGCGGTGACGGGACAGTTGATGGCGAAGAAATTGGGGGACGACGATAATATCGTCTTTACAGCGGCGTTGCTGCACGACATTGGAAAAATCGTGCTGGCGCGGGCGTTGGAGACGGTTTATCCGAAGCTGGTTAAGGAAACAGAGGTCAACCAGCAATCGCTATTGGAAGCGGAGCGGAAATTGTTGGGTGTGCAACACGCGGAGGTTGGGGCGCGGCTGTTGGAGCGTTGGAAGTTTCCGCCGAATTTGGTTGCGGCGGTCTGGTTTCATCATAATCCGAAGGGCGCGGGAAAGCATCAGCGGCTGGCGGCTTATGTTTATATCGCGGACATGGTGGCGCATTTCATGGGGCACGGTTATGGGCATATGGCGTTTGCGTTGCGCGGACGGAGCGAGGCTTTGACGATTCTTGGGATGACGCCTGAATCTATCCCGCAAATTCTCATGGAAGCGTTCGACGAGATGCACCGGGTGGAGGCGCTGTTTACAATAGCGGCGTAGGGATCTTTTATTGACTGGAACTCAAGCGTTCCGGACCTCAACGCGCTTCGGTTTCTTTTACTTCCAGTTTTTTCGAATATAGTAACTTGCCGACTCGTTCGATGTGTTCGAGCAAGGCGGGATGATGGATGGCGCTAAGACTTTGCACGTCGAACCGGAATGGAACGGGTAATTCTTCAAGTTCCAAGGCTATGTCCTCGGCTTCGAGCAACGGCAGATTGCCTCGCAATGCGATATCAACATCAGAGTGTGGATTTTCCCGGCCCAGAGCGCGCGAACCAAAAACAATCGCTTCTTGAACCGCAGGATGCCGCGCGAGCACATCGCGGACGGCCATCAGTGTTGGTTCGGAAAGGCCGAACATCATTTGAGCTCCTTTTTCAACAGCAAATAAACTTGCTCAAGAGCGCCAAGATAATGTGCGTCAATGGAAGTGACTGCATGGCGAAATTCGTTCGCATCGTAGGTGTGGCTCATCAGGTTGCGGTGCTTGAGCATGTCCATCCATATTTCACCCTTCTCAATCAGTTTTGCGGCGTAGGCAGCTTTGATGACTGAGTTGGGCGTAATTTGCGGAAGCACCACGCCGCTTTGTTCCAGATAATCCTTGAGAGTTTTCCAGGCCAGTTCAAACGTGTATTCAAAACGCTGGACCAAACCTTCCATTTCTAAATCGTTAAAGGACTCCGTCGCCCGCCCTTCCAAGGCAGTACGTAACAAGATAAAAGCCCGCTCGAAATTCTCAAAGCGTTGATGCCAGCGAACGTCCTCGCTCATACGATCAGCGGAATTTGCGGGCGATGATGGTGGCGTTGTGGCCGCCGAAACCGAAGGAATTATTGACTATGGCGTTGACCGGCATTTTTCGGGCGGTTCCAGGAACGTAATCGAGGTCGCACTCCGGGTCAGGCGTTTCCAGATTGATCGTGGGCGGAACGATGTCGCACTCGATGGCTTTGACGCAAATGGCCATTTCGACTGCGCCGGCGGCTCCGAGCATGTGGCCTGTCGCGCCTTTGGTTGAACTGACGGAAAGTTTTTTTGCGTGTTCGCCGAAGACGGTTTTGATCGCCTGCGTTTCGGCGATATCGCCTTGCGGAGTGGAGGTGCCGTGGGCGTTGATGTAGGAAATGTCCGTGGGATTCATGCCCGCCGAGCGAAGGGCCATCGCCATGCAACGGGCCGCTCCTTCGCCGCCGGGAGATGGGGAAGTCAGATGATGAGCATCGGCAGTGTTTCCGTAGCCGACGATTTCCGCGTAAATCCGCGCGCCGCGGGCCTTGGCGTGTTCGAGTTCTTCCAGGACAACCACCCCGCCGCCTTCGCCCATGACAAATCCGTCGCGACCGACATCGAATGGCCGGGAGGCATGCTGGGGATCGTCATTGCGGGTGCTCAGGGCGCGCATGGCGCAGAAACCGCCCAAGCCGAGGGGGACAATCGCCGCTTCGCTGCCACCGGCGAACATGAGGTTTGCATCACCCATTTTTATGGTTCGCCATGCTTCACCAACGGCATTGGTGGAAGTGGCGCAGGCGGAACAAGTGGCGAGATTCGGCCCCTGCAAATTGTGATACATGGAAAAGAGGCCCGACCCCATGTTCAAGATCAGCATTGGGATCATGAAGGGGGAAAGGCGACCTGGCCCTTTTCCGAGCAAAATCTTGTGCTGTTCCTCGATGGTGTGGAGACCGCCGATGCCGGAGCCGATGAACGCGCCGGCTTGCTGGTGGTCCACTTTGCTGAGGTCGAGGCCGGAGTCGAGCAACGCCTGGTGAGCGGCGAATACGGCGAATTGCGCGAAACGATCGGCGCGCCGGGCATCTTTTGGACTTGGGAAGGCGGGAATGGGATCGAAATCGGGCACTTCGGCGGCGATTCGCGTCGTGAAATTGGAGACGTCAAAAGAGGTGATCGGGTGAATGCCGCATTTGCCGGCAATAATGTTTTCCCAGAAGACTTTTGGGTCTTTTCCAAGGGATGAAACAATGCCGATCCCCGTTACCACCACTCTGCGATCTGTCCAGTTGCCGGCCATAAAAAAAAGGGCAGCGAGCCTCAGGGCCGCTACCCTCTGAATTGATTTTGGCGACTATTTCTTCTGGCTGTCCTCAATATATTTGATGACGTCGCCGACGCTTTGTAGTTTTTCGGCCTGCTCATCCGGGATTTCGTTTCCGAATTCCTCCTCCAACGCCATCACCAGTTCGACTGTGTCGAGTGAATCCGCGCCGAGGTCCTCAATAAATTTAGCTTCCGGGGTGACCTGATCGGGGTTGACGCCCAGTTGTTCGACAATGATCTCTTTGACTCGCTGTTCAATTGATTTTTCGGCCATCGGTAATCTCCATGTTCTAGTTGGTAAGTGTCTATGCCCGACGTTCCAAATACCGTCAAGCCCTGTTTTCTGTTTTATTTTACATCACCATCCCGCCATCCACCGTAAGCAGCTGTCCCGTAACGTACCGCGCTCCCGGCCCGGCCAAGTAAAGGGCCGCTTCCGCGATATCCTCAACTCGCCCCAGAAAGTTCAACGGTATCCGCTTAAGCAACTCTGTTTTCATCTCCGGCGTCAAGACGGCGGTCATGTCTGTCTCGATAAATCCTGGCGCAATTGCGTTGACGGTCACTCCGCGCGACCCAAACTCCTTGGCTATCGCTTTGGTGAACCCGATCAGCGCGGCTTTGCTGGCCGCATAATTGCATTGTCCCGCGTTTCCCATCAAACCAATTACCGATGAAATATTTATCACGCGACCGGATCGCTGCTTGAGGAAACCACGGCTGAAGGCTTTCGTAAACGAAAACGCTCCTTTTAAATTCGTGTCCAGCACGGCGTCCCAGTCTTCGTCGCTCATTCGCATCAGCAACCCGTCCTTGGTGATTCCCGCATTGTTGACCAATATATCGACCTTCCCCGCTTCTGCCAGTATTTTTTCCCCGGCTGACGTAACCGCCGCTGAATCAGCAACATCCACTGCGTGCGCCCAGCTTTTTCGTCCCAAAGCGCGCACTTCGGCAGCCACTTTTTCGGCATTTTCCAACGTGCGCGAAACGCAGGCGACGTCCGCCCCTTCGGTGGCAAATTTAAGCGCGATGGCGCGGCCAATCCCCCGGCCCGCGCCGGTGACTACTGCAACCTGTTTTTCCAATTGAGGCATTAAAGTCTCCTGATCTTAAATTAAATATTCCTGGCCAGTGCCTGAACCGTTTTTTCGAGGCTCGGAACGTCGCCAACATTAAGCATCTCGGCGGTTTTGTCGATTCGTTTCAGGAAACCGCTCAAGGCCGTGCCCGGTCCCAATTCGATAAACCGCCGGAAACCGTTTTCAAGCAAATAACGAATGGAGTCTTCCCATCGCACAGGAGAAACGACTTGTTCGACAAGGCGTTGGCGGATTTCGTCGGGGCTGCCGTGAGGCTTTGCGGTGACGTTGGAAATGACGGCGAGCGTGGTTGGTTGAATGGGCGTGTTTCCCAGCATGTTACGAACTTTTTCCTGCGCGATTGCCATCAGCCGTGAATGGTAAGCGCCCGCAACGGGCAACGGGACGGCTCGCTTGGCTCCTTTGGCCTTCGCCAATTCGCATGCCTGGGCGATTTTGTCGGTTTCGCCGGAAATGACGATCTGGCCCGGGCAATTGAGGTTTGCCATTTCGACATCGGCTTCGCGGCAAATGCTTGCGAGAGCTTCCGTATCCAGGCCAAGGACGGCGGCCATTGCGCCGCGAGTGGCTTCGCAGGCTTCCTGCATGAAACGTCCGCGTTGCCGGGCGACTTTGAGACCGTCTTTAAAGGTGAATGCTCCGGCCGCCGCGAGGGCAGTCAGTTCGCCGAGGGAAAGGCCGGCGGTGGCTTGAAATTCCAGGGCAGGGGCGCGTTCTTTCAGCAACTGAAATGCGACCCAGCTTGTGACGAAAATTCCGGGCTGGGCGTTTTCGGTGTTGGTCAAATCGGCCTCGGGGCCGTTGAAACAAACGTTGGCGAGGTCGAAGCCGAGGATTTCGCGACTTCTGTCAAACAAAGCGGCGGCCTGGGGATATTGAGCGGCCAGATCCCGGCCCATTCCAACAAATTGCGCTCCCTGTCCGGCAAAGAGCAAAGCGGTCTTCTGCATCATGTGGGGCCACTAAACACGAAGGAGGGACGGTTGAACAGTTTTTCTTGAGGGGATGTGAGAAGCTTTACGGAAAGAGAAACACGAGAAATTTTTGTGCCTTACCCTCTGGCAAAGAGAGCTTGCCCCAATATGCTGATACAATAATACTCATTGTGTTTATTGAATGATTAAGTCCACGCCAGCGCCATTTCCGACAGTCACCAAGTTGGCTCGCTTCTGTGACTGCAATTGGAAAGGGTTTCAAATCGCTGCAAAAGAGACGGAAAGAGCAGAGAGAGACTTGGCCAGCGCTTTATCAAATGTTTCGCGGAAACGATTGTTGGATTCAGATTCTGCAATGGTCGTTTTCGGCTCATTTGCACGATACGAAATGGTCGAAGGCAGCGATTTCGATTGGGCTCTTCTAATTGATGGCGTGGTGAACACCCAACACACCGCCCAAGCTCGGGGGTTGGCTTTAGCAATTAAGAAAACGTCAAAATCTCCAGGAGAAGCAGGCCCTTTTGGGAAGATGATCTTTTCCCATGAGCTAGTCCACTCGATTGGCGGCGTGGCAGACTCCAATTTGAATCTCACTATACGACTTCTCTTACTCCTTGAATCACGACCTTTAAGCATGTCGCCTGCAAACAATTCTCCTGTCTGGAGGAATGTCGTTTCAAATATTCTGGAGCGCTATTTCGAGGAAGACGTTCACTTTAGCACCCAAGGAAAACACCGAGTTCCCAGGTTCTTACTAAACGATTTAACGCGTTATTGGCGAACGATATGTGTTGACTATGCTGCAAAGCATCGACAGCAAGATGGCAAGAAATGGGCACTTAGAAATGCAAAGATACGGTTTAGCCGAAAACTTCTATATGCAGCTGGCTTGGCATTTTGCCTGAGTTGTGAGGTCGATCCTCCTGAGAAAGCTCACGAGGATCTTTTTGGCATTCGGACGGATTATGGTGTCCAACCGTTTATTGAATCCGCGCTTCAATTCGCGAGGACACCTCCTTTGGAATATCTGGCCGCCTTCACCGAAACATATGTCGAAGACCCGATCAGGCGAGCGAGAATCGCGAGTAAGATTTTTGGCTCATACAACAACTGGTTGATTCTTCTAAACAACAAAGCTGCCCGAAACTCGCTTGAAAACCTTGATCATAGCGGAGCCAGTGGAAATCTTTATTTTGAAAAAGTAAGAACGAGTAGTTCCAACTTCGCAAGCGGGTTACGCGAGCTGTTTTTTAATCGTGATACCGATCAGGACCCTATCGCAACGTTAAGCCTTAATTATGTCGGATTCTAAACAAAAGAGAGAAAGACTCGGTTTCTCAACCGGAGCCCTTGAAAGGGGAGACTTCAGAAACGCTATTGAGTGGCTCCAGCACAATAATGTGCAAAGTATGGAGCTTTCAGCTCTCAGGATTGAAGAATTAGAGCCACTCATTGACTCTCTGAATTCGCTTCCAATTGCTCAGTTTAGTTATGTCTCTTTCCATGCCCCCAGTTCTTTTCCAAAGGAAGCGGAAAGGCACGTTGTTGAATTACTGCGAATAGTGGCTGCTCGTGGTTGGAACTTAATCGTACATCCTGATGTCATCAGAACTTACTCTTTGTGGAAGCCATTTGGCTCACACTTACTAATCGAAAACATGGATCGCCGCAAAGCCGTCGGTAGAACCGTGGACGAACTCGACCACATCTTTAAATTCCTACCAGAAGCCAAGTTATGTTTGGATATTGCGCATGCGCGCCAGATGGATACAACTCTCACGCTTCTGTCTCAGATAATTTCTAAATTCTCTGCTCGAATTGCCGAAATCCACATTAGCGAATTAGACTCATGGTGTCAGCATCAGCCCATGTCTGCTGGCGCGGTCCAAGATTACCAAGGCATCGCCAAGCATATAAGCTCGTCGTTGCCTGTTATTATCGAGTCGATGCTAGAAGGAGATCGGAGTGGAATGAGAATGGCTGAATTTCGGCTGGCACAGAAGGCCATGCGTTTTCGTTGTAGCGATGACGAAATGGCAGAATCCGCGCGGAAGGCCGCGCGAGTGCAAGCCATCCATCAGACAACAGGCTTTGACAAAAAACGAAAACCACTGGTGCTACATCGAGTGAAGTTCAAAGGTCAGTGGAAAAAAGCATTAAAGAATGCAGTCGTGAAGAGACATACAGGAGCCTGTACTGCCGGAAAAAAGAAGTTGGAACCAAAGCTAAATGTGCTTGCAACCGCCCACTAGAAATCAATTTGGTGAGTTTTTCAAGGCCGAGAACGAATTCTGGTCAAAGGCTGCTCCCCAACGGAATTAAGATGGCAATTGAACCCAAAGTTTTGGCAGCCAAGTGCCAGCCCTCAAGCGGCGTAGTTTCCAACCGCGAAGCCGCGAACGCCGTCGCGCAGGCTTGCCAGAAGGAAGATTTTCGCGGGAAAAAGGTGCTGGTGATTGTGCCGGATGGGACGCGGACTGCGCCGATTGGGTTGGTTTTCAAGGCGTTGTTCGCGCAGGTAGGTGATGTCACGGACAAACTGGATGTGCTGATTGCGCTGGGGACGCATCAGCCGATGAGCGAGGAGGCGATTTGCGGGCGGCTGGAAATTTCGATGGAGGAGCGGCGGCGCGTCTATGGCAAGGTCGCGTTTCACAATCATTCGTGGAACAATCCGGCGGCGTTGCTGGAAATCGGCGTGATTCCCGCGAAGGACATCAGCGAGTTGACCGGCGGTTTGTTCGCGATGGATGTGCCGGTGGAAATCAACCGGCTCGTTTTTCAATACGACCAACTCATCATCGTCGGGCCGGTGTTTCCGCATGAGGTCGTCGGGTTTTCGGGCGGCAACAAATACCTTTTTCCCGGCGTTGGCGGGCCGCGCATTTTGAATTTTTTCCATTGGCTTGGGGCGGTCGTGACGAATCCGATGATCATCGGCAACAAATGGACGCCGGTGCGGCGCGTTGTGGATCGGGCCGGGGCGATGGTCGCCATGCCGAAACTTTGCTTTTGCCTGGTCGTTGAGGGGCACGGGCTGGCCGGGCTTTTTGCGGGAACGCCCGAAGCGGCCTGGGACGCGGCGAGCGAGTTGTCGCGGAAATTGCATGTCACTTATAAAACGCGGCCGTTCAAGACGATTTTGTCGTGCGCGCCGCCGATGTATGACGAGCTTTGGACGGGCGGCAAGTGCATGTATAAACTGGAACCGGTGCTCGCGGACGGCGGGGAATTGATCATTTACGCGCCGCACATCAGTGAATTATCGTTGACTCACGGCGGAACGATCATGGAGGTCGGCTATCATTGTCGCGATTATTTTCTGAAACAGTGGGATCGCTTCAAAAATTATCCGTGGGGCGTTTTGGCGCACAGCACGCATGTGCATGGGATTGGCGCTTACGAAAATGGGGTTGAGACGCCGCGCGCGCGAGTGGTTTTGGCGACGTCGATTCCCGAGGAAATTTGCCGGAAGATTAACCTGGGTTACCGGGATTTCAGGAGCATTCGGCCGGAAGATTTTGCGAATCGCGAGGACGCCGGAATTCTTCTTGTCCCGAAGGCGGGTGAGATGTTGTTCCAGTTGAAGAATCCTCCGGCGTGGGCGGGCGGCGTTGATGCGGCGACGGGCGTTGCGGCGTGATGAAACGCGGGCCGCTGCCATTCGTCTTTGTCAATATGGTGATGACGGCCGATGGAAAAATCGCGCCGGTCAGCCGGAAATTTGAGCCGTTCGCCGGGCCTCGCGATCATGAACATCTCCTCGAACTTCGCGCCACGGCGGACGCCGTCATGTCCGGCGCGCGGACGGTGGATTCGGACAAGGTCAACCTCGGGCCAGGGCCGGCGCGGTTTCGTCGCCAGCGAATTAAACGCGGGCTTTCGGAATACAATTTGCGGATCATTGTCACCGGGCGCGGGACCATTGATCCAGAAGCGGAAATCTTCAAGCACCGGTTTTCGCCGATTATTATTTTGACAAGCGGGCTGGCGTCAGTGCGGAATTTGCGAAGCTTGCGGGGGCTGGCTGACGAGGTAAAAGTCGTTGGCGAAAAACAAATTGATTTTGACAACGCGTTGCGCTGGCTGCGTTCCAAATGGAAAGTGAAGCGCTTGCTTTGCGAAGGCGGTGGCGAGGTTAATGCGGCGTTGTTTCGCAGCGGGCTTGTGGATGAGCTTCATTTGACGATTGCACCGGTGATTTTTGGCGGGCGCTCGGCTCCCACTATTGCGGACGGGGAAGGCGTTGAACGGCTTGTTGATGCGGCGGCGCTGAAATTGGTTTCGATGAAACGAGTGAAGGCGGATTTGTTTTTGGTTTATCGGCGGAAGTGAACGCGGACGGCGTTTATTTTATAGATTTGACAGGGAATAGTTCGAATGTGCCGCGGTCGTATTTGCATTCGTAGGTGCAGCGGAATTCGTCAATCGTTGCGTGGCCGGAGTAGTGATAATTTCCACCCGCGAGCTTCCCAAGATCATAGTCTCCCTCCAGCATGAGTTGGGCGTCCTGCTTTTTTCCGCGCAGGGGGACTGTGTAGGAAACCCGCAGCGAGTGGCAATAGACGGCGTAGAATGTCGCGGAGAAATCCGTTGCGGTGTTCTGCGTCAACAAACATCGGAGCGCGCCGTGATGGCCGTTGGTCGCGCTGATCCATTGTCCTTCCCAACGCGCTGGCCAACCGTCGCCGCTGGGCGGTGAATCGTTCTGGTTCCAGCGCCGGTTAAAATCCGACGGGTTGTTGAAAACCGCCGCAAGGACGTGCGAAATGGCGCGTATCATTCCCACAACCCAAGATTGCCGATAATACGCTTTTCTTCAAGGACGCGAAAAAATTTCGCGAAGGATCAAAAGCATGTTGACGCTGCTCTTATTTCTCCAACTAGAGAGGGAACCTCCTCTTCCCGGCCTTCTCCTCCACATGTGGAGGAGAAGGAGAAACTACGGCGTCGCAGGTTTTGTGCTGCCTTTGAGATAACAATGTCAAAATGCGTCCGCGAAGATTTGGCGGGGATTAGCTCGCAAATGCTCGGCGATCTCTGCCAGAAAAATATCGCCGAATTCCTTCAGCTTCTTTTCTCCGACGCCGTTGATGCGGGCCAATTGCTCGCCGTTGACGGGATAATGCCGGGCCATCTGACGCAAGGTGACATCTGAAAAAACAATGTATGCCGGGACGCTACGTTCGTCGGCGAGACGTTTGCGGAGTTGGCGAAGGCGGTCGAAAAGTTCCTCGTCGCAGGTAATTTCTCCAGAGCGCGGCAACCGTTCCTTCTCGGCGGGAGCGGCCATCGGTTGAGTCAAGACTATCGGTTTGCGCGCGCGAAGCACGGCAAGCCCCTCGTCCGTCAGTTCGAGCGTGCTGTATTTATCCGGCGATTGCCGCAAGTAACCGATGCGAGTCAGTTCCCTACCGATTGACTGCCATTCAAGACGGTTATGCTCTCCACCAATACCGTAGGTCGAAAGTTTATCGTGACTCCGTCGGCGGATGTTGTCTGTGTCCGCCCCCATAAGAACATCGACGACGTGATTCAATCCTGCCCCGAAAGCCGACCCTTGCCGAATTCGAAACACGCACGAAAGCAATTTCTGCGCGGCGATGGTGCCGTCGAATGTCGCGCGGGGAGTAAGACAATTATCGCAACCGCCGCAACCCACGCCCTCGAACGTCTCGCCGAAGTAACGGAGCAATTCCATGCGGCGGCACCCGGAAGTCTCGGCGTAATGGACAATCTGGCGAAGTTGCTCGCGCGCGATTTCCTGTTCTTCGGGCGGTTTTTCGTCAATAAAACGGCTTTGCTTGACAGTGTCGCCGGCGCTGAAAAGCAAAATGCACTCGGCGGGCAAACCGTCGCGGCCCGCGCGTCCGGTTTCCTGGTAATAACCTTCGATGCTCTTCGGCAAATCGTAATGAATGACAAAGCGGACGTTGGGTTTGTTGATACCCATGCCGAAAGCAATGGTCGCGCAAATGACCCGAACCTCGTCGCGCAGGAACAATTCCTGGTTTTCGTTGCGCTGCTGCGGGGTCAATCCGGCGTGATATGGCCGCGCGCGAATTCCTTTTTCATCGAGATGGCTCGCGAGGCGTTCTGCGCCGTTGCGGCTTTGGCAATAAATGATGCCGCTATCGCGTTTGGACCCGCGCAAGAATTCGAGCGTTTGCGCGGCGGGTTTGTTTTTTGCGATGATGCGATAGGTGAGATTCGGGCGATTGAAACTGGCGACGTAACAACGCGGTTCTCGCAAATCCAACAATTTGATAATGTCCCCGCGAACACGCGTTGTGGCGGTCGCAGTGAGGGCCATCACCGGCACACCGGGAAAGGTGGAGCGCAACCGTGAAAGCTGACGGTATTCCGGTCGAAAATCATGACCCCATTCGCTGATGCAATGCGCTTCGTCCACGGCAATCAAAGTCACGTTCCATCTTCGCAAATCATCCAAAAACCCGGGAAGCATTAGACGCTCGGGCGCAACGTAGAGCAGCGAAAATTCTCCGCGATGCAACCCGGCAAGGCGGCGGCGGGATTCCTCGGCGGGCACGGTGGAATTCAGAAGCGTCGCGGCGACGCCGGCAGCCTGCATCGCGTCCACCTGGTCCTTCATCAACGCGATCAACGGGGAAACCACGACTGTCAAGCCGGGGCGAAGCAGCGCGGGCAATTGAAAGCAGAGGGATTTTCCGCCGCCGGTTGGAAGCAGCGCAAAGACGTCGTTTCGCGCCATCGTGTCACGGATAATTTCCAATTGCAGCGGGCGGAACGAAGTGAAGCCGAAGTAACGCTTTAGCGTTTCAAGCCAGGAAGTCTCGGCGGCGGTCATTAGAGAAGAAGCCTCCTCTCCCCTGCCCTCTCCTCCACTTGCGTGGAAGAGAGGGAGAAATCAGGGATATTGCGGTGCTTCGCCTTGTGAAGTGTGTCTGTGTCAAGACGAGCGGCGGTCATGGCTTGGACGTTGGGCCGGAAGATTTTTCCGGGGCGACGCTTTCCCTGGAAGGTTCGATGTGTACCAGGACATCGCGAACGCTGGGCATGGCTTCGCGCACACGGTCCTTCACATTGTGGGCGATGACGTGGGCCTCCTGCACGGTCAATTGCGGATCGACTTCAATGTGCATATCCACGAAGTATTCAAAACCGGCCTTGCGAATGATGCACTTCTCGACGGCGTTGACGCCCGAGACTTTGGCGGCGATTGATTTCACCTTGACAATCAATGCGGCGTTCGGAGAGGCATCCATCAGTTCGTTCAGCGCGGGCCGAAGCAATTGCCAGGCGTTCCAGACGATGATGAGGCCCGCGATGATCGCCGCAGCGTCGTCGGCAAAATAAAAGCTCGGGCCGCCAAGAAGTGAAAAGGTGATGCCAATGGCGGCTGCGAGCGAAGTGATGGCGTCGGCGCGGTGATGCCCGGCATCGGTATGGACGGCGATGCTCTCGGCGGATTCGGCTTCGCGCTCCACGTATTTCGATAAAATACTCTTGACTGCAAATACGACCAACAAAACCGCGAGCGTGAAGCTGCGCGGGCGTTCGCGTGGCTGGGTCAGTTCGCCGGCGGATTTGATGATGATGCCGGTGGCGGCCATGAGGAGCATGATGGCGACAGAGGCAGCGGCGAGCGGCTCGGCTTTCCCGTGGCCGTAAGGATGTTCGGGGTCCGGCGGCTCCGCGGCAACGACAAGGCCGCGCCAAACAATGATGGAACTTAAAATATCCGCAGTGGACTCGACAGCGTCGGCAGTCAGCGCGTGGGAGTGGCCGAGAATTCCCGCCGCGAATTTGGAAGCGGTCAACACGGCGTTGACGCCCATTCCTACGAAGGTTGCCTTGAGACTGCGCTCTAGCCTGTTACTCGCCACAACGCATTAGAGCAGTGCTGGAGGAAAATTCAAGGTAGAGACGCCTCGCCGAGGCGTCTGCGGACGGCTCGGCGAGCCGTCCCTACCAGTCAAATACAAGTTATGAGAGTTGGTTTTCAATATGCTGAACTAATTTTGGCGCAGTATCCAAGGGCCTCATGCAGAGGGCTTTTTCAAAAACGGTGAAAGCAATTCCATCGGCAGCGGGATGATGGTGGCGGTGTTGCGGTCGCCGGCGATTTCGGCAATGGTTTGCAAATAGCGCAGTTGGAGAGCGATTGGCTGGGCTGCGATCATTGTGGCAGCTTGCACCAGTTTTTCGGCGGCTTGAAATTCGCCTTCGGCGGCAATGATCTTTGCGCGGCGTTCGCGTTCGGTTTCGGCCTGGCGGGCCATTGCGCGCTTCATCGTGTCGGGCAGGACGACGTCGCGGACTTCGACAGCGGTAACTTTAACTCCCCACGGCGCGGTGTGTTTGTCGATAATTTCCTGGAGCTTTAGATTGATCTTTTCGCGTTGAGACAGCAGCTCATCCAACTCACACTGGCCCAAAACGCTGCGCAAAGTGGTCTGCGCGATCAGCGTCGATGCTTGCAGATAATTCTCCACTTTGATCACCGCCGTTTCCGGTTCCACGATGCGAAAATAAATGACGGCGTCGACCGTTACCGGAACATTGTCGCGGGTCATGATTTCCTGACGGGCGACGCTGATGGTGATGACGCGCAAATCCATGCGAACCATGCGGTCGGCGATTGGAATCAGGAAAACAACGCCCGGCCCTTTGGCGCCAATCAGTTTGCCGAGGCGAAAGACGACAGCACGCTCGTATTCGCGAAGGACGCGCACGGCGCTGGGGATCAGGAAAGCGAGGACGACCACCACGGGGACAAGCCATGCGATGAGTGTTGCGGCGGCGTGAATCAAAGGGTCCATAAGTTCAAGATTTAGGTTTGACGCGCAGTGTCAGGCCATCCAGGCCCACGATTTCCACCAGGCCGCCCGGCGCAACGGGGGACTGGCTGACGGCATTCCAGTTTTCGCCGTCCAACGCGACTCTTCCGCCATCGGAATCAATTGCCGTGAGCGCGGCGGCCTTTTGCCCGATCATGCCCTCGCGACCCGTCTTGGCGGGAAGGAACTGTGCGCGAAGGCCGGCGCCGATGACAAACAAAAAGAAGAGCGTGGTTCCGGCGGTTGCGGAGATAATCATTCCGAGCGGCAGCGCAAAGCCCGGTTCGCGATTGAAGAGCATGAGCGATCCGAGGAAAAAGGCGATTATGCCCCCTGCGGTCAAAATGCCGTGAGTCGTTGCAAAAGCGTCGATGACGAACAGCGCAATGGCCAGCAGGATCAGCGCGAGACCGGCGGCGTTGAGCGGGATGATGGAATTCATGTAGAGCACCAAAATCAAAGCAACCGCGCCAACGACGCCCGGGAGAATCGCGCCGGGACTGCTTAATTCGCCGATGATCCCGTACATCGCCACCAGCATCAGCAGAAACATGACTTCGGGACGCCACAGGGTTTGGAAGACGCGTTCGCGGGCGGACATTGGAATTTCGACGACGGTGGCTTGCGCGGTGTGCAGGGGTTTTCCGTTAATCTGCCGGCCATCGAGTTGCGCCAAGAGATTAGTGACGTTTGGAGAAATGATGTCGATCACCTTGAGTTTGAGCGCTGCCTGGGCGTTGGTGGAAACGCTGTCGCGGACGGCGGACTTGGCCCATTCGACGTTGTGATTTCTGCGGCTCGCGATGGTTTCGATGAAGCTGACGGCGTAATTTTCCAGTTTGTGCGCCATGATGTCGTTGGTTTCGGTGGAAGAACCGCCGCCCAATGTGACGGGATGAGCTGCGCCGATCGTTGTGTCCGGGGCCATTGCGGCAACATCTGCCGCCAAGGTGATGAAGGTTCCCGCGCTGGCTGCGCCGCCGCCGGATGGGGAGACATAGACAACCGTTGGCTCTTCGTCGGCAAGGAGTTTTTCCACGATTTCCTTTGTCGCGTCGAGCAACCCGCCGGGGGTGTCCAATTGGATGATGAGGCAAGCATCGCCAGCCTTCGCGGACTCATCGACTGCGCGGGTGATGTAGGTCGAAGTCGCCGGTCCGATGGGACCATCGATTTTTATGAGGCCGACCTGTTCGGCACAAAGGGGGGTCTGGGCTAGAGCCATCGCCAAC
Source organism: Verrucomicrobiia bacterium (assembly GCA_036501665.1). Classification (GTDB taxonomy): domain Bacteria; phylum Verrucomicrobiota; class Verrucomicrobiia; order Limisphaerales; family Palsa-1400; genus DATAUD01. Next base: position 125,146 of record DASXZW010000117.1, on the reverse strand, counting down.
CCCGCCAAAACAAGCGCGCCGAAAATTTTGCATCGCCGATGCGCCGTCCCGTCATTGATCCGGGTCACGATTCAAACATATCGCGTTCTGACGGCCTTCTCAAGTCAAGGTACACAGTGGCACCGCAGTTCCTACGTTTTGCGACAGAATTGAGTCGCCCGAAAAACTCAACCTCCGCAAATCTCGACCAGATTTTCGCCGGACTCCAGTAATCGCAAAGCTTCCCCAAACTTTGCTGTCAAAATTTCCCGGAGAGCGGCATCCGAGGTATTGCCGCAGGTAATCCAGATGATTTTAGGAGGAGGGCCGTGGCGCTCCAGCAGCGTGACGAAATCAACGTCCTTCGTCATGACGATATCCGCCGCTTTCCGCGCCTCAAAAAAGATATGATCGTCCTCCGAAGTGAGAAGTCCAAGTTCCCGCAATGGCATGGCGGTAACAGCAAATGTTTCACTCAGGTGGCGAGCAACTCCAGGGGACAATTGGGCGTCCACCCATACTGTCATATCGCCAAGACAGGATGGTCAATGCGTCGGCGGGCGAACATCAGGCAAGCCTTGAGATCGTCGGACTCGAGATCAGGCATTTCCGCCAAAATCTGAGAAGCATCAAGTCCCGAAGCAAACAGGTCCAAAACGTCGCTGACACGAATCCGCATCCCTCGCACGCAAGGGCGTCCGCCGCATTGCCGGGGATTCAAAGTGATTCGATTCAGCAGACTTTCCATATCCGACAACACAATGCACTCGACAAAGCACAAAGTCAAAGGTGGGCGTCCTCGCAGCCAGGACCCAACGGCGGTTTGTGGCGGTCTTGACTTGGTGGCGGGGAGTCGGGTACGGTTTTGAGGATGAGTCGTTCGTTCATGCGCGTTTGCCTGCTGCTGTCGCTGCTGGTGGCGCTGCCTTACCGTTCTCCGGCGCCCCTGATCTACCGGCCAGGGGAAGGGTGGACTTATGAGACGCCCGGCGCACACGGAGATTGGCACCGCGCGCGCGCGAAAGATCAATTGGCCGTCGCGCAACAAGCCTTCGATCAAAAGAAATACCGGCTGGCCCTTAAGGCGTCGAAACGGGTCATCAGCGTCTGGCTTTCAGATTATTCTCCGCAGGCGCAGTATTTGATTGGGCGCTGTTACGAGGAACTCAAAATGGACGAATACGCTTTCAATGCGTATCAGACCCTGCTCGATAAATATCCCAAATCGACGTACGCGGTGGAAGTCCAGCATCGCCAGTTTTTGATCGCGACGCGGTTCCTTGGCGGCCAGTGGTTCAAGCTCTTTGGGCACATTCCATTTTTCCCTTCCATGGACAAAACCTCGGAGATGTTTGCGAAAATCGTGCGTTACGGGCCGTATGGCGATTTGGGGCCGCAGTCGCAAATGAACATCGGCGTGGCGCGGGAAAGGGAGAAGGAATATCCGCTCGCGGTGAAAGCTTATGAAACCGCCGCTGACCGTTACACAGATCAGCCGCAGGTCGCGGCGGATGCCTTGTATAAGGCCGCGCAGGCTTACACCAAGCAGGCGCGCAAAGCGGAATACGATCAAAGCGTCGCGGCTCAGGCGATTTCGGCATTTACAGATTTTATGGCGCTGCACCCCGATGACAAGCGCGTGCCAGAGGCGCAGAAGGTCATTACATCGCTCAAAGCGGAGCAGGCGCGCGGGAATTTTCGGACCGCGCAATTCTACGAGAAGCTGAAAAAATGGGATGGCGCTTTGGTCTATTACAATGAAGTTTTGAGCCGCAGCGCCGGGACGCCGCTGGCGAACCAGGCGCGACAGCGGATCGACATTTTGAAAAAGCGGATGGCCGCGAAGTAGGAGTTTCATGCGACGGGCGCTATTGTTCATCCTTGGCCTGACACTGGCGGGTTGCGCGGGCTACAAACTTGGGCCGACCAACGGCATTCCCGCCGGCAGCCGGTCTGTCAAGATACAAACTTTCGCGAACAAAACCCGCGAGCCGCGAGTTTCCGAGTACGTCGCCATTTCGATGCGCAAATTGTTGCAGCAGGACGGGACGTATCGCCTCGAAACCTCCGGCAGGCCGGACATCATGGTTTCCGGCGTCATAACGAAGTTCACGCGCTCGGGGTTGTCGTATCAAACCAACGACGTGCTGACTCCGCAGGAATATACACTGACACTGCAGGCGCACGTCGTTGCGATAGATACGAGCACGGGAAAGACGAACGTCAACCGCGATGTCTCGGGCTGGACTTACATTTTGATTGGGAACGATCAGAGCAGCGCGGAGCGTCAGGCAATTCCTTTGCTGGCCGACACTTTGGCCCGCAACGCGGTGTCGTTGCTGACAGACGGAACGTGGTAAAGCGAATTCTCGCTTCTGGGAGACGTTTATCCTATCGTGCTGCCAGCGGCCGTCGGCGCGGCGTTTGAACTGGAGGCGCTGCTGCTGCTGCTGCCGCCAAAGTAAGAGTTCAAATATTGCTTCTGGGTGTTGATCGTATTGATCGCCTCTTCCATTGCAGTAAACTCGTTTGTCAGCTCGGTTTGCTCGCTGGTGATCTGTGCGTTCAGATTGGTAATGCTTGTGGCCAAAGAGGCGACTTCCTTGGTCATGCTCGACTCGTCATTTGCAAGCGTACCGTTCGTTCCGTTAACACCCTTTAGGTAGGTGTTGAGGTTCGTCGCGATCCCGTTGGTCGAATTCGTAAAAAGATTCTCAACGGCGCCGAGATTATTGGCGATGGCGCTGTTCAGGGTCGTTTGATCTGATACTGTCAATAAATTATCGTTTCCGTCGGTGGTGATTCCCAGGTCACTCAATGTCTGGACTCCGCCCGACGAACCGCTTGCCACGTTTCCGACAAATTGTCTCAGATCGAACGCAATGTTCTCAACGTCGAGATCTCCAGTGAGGAGTCCGGCTGTCACAGAGCTTGTAGCGCTGGAAGACGAGCCGGGTTGAGCGCTGGTTTGCGTGCTGATGTAGCTTTGCACGGCGTTGTAATCCGTCACAAATTTTTGGATAGCGGTAGAGATTGTCGAAGTATCGCTGTTAACACCGATGGTTGTCGTGCCCAGGCCTTGAGCTGTGATCGACAGGCCGCTAAGTCCCGCAGAGCTCGCGTCAATGGTATTGGACTGGCTAATCTGCGTTCCCCCGCCATTGATGCTGTATTTCAGGTCATTTCCAGTCTGCAAAGCGCCACCGGACAATCCTGTAGCCGCGAGGAAATTTCCCGTCACGTCGCTTAGTGAAATGCCCGAATCACCGGTCGTGTTATTGGTAAGCTTAAACTGATTTGAGGTCCCGTCGTAAGTGGCAGTGACGCCGGCGGCTGAATCGTTAATTCGCTGCAGGACATCGTTCACGGTGTCCGTTGAAGCGTTATAGTTGATTTGGACGCCGTTGACCAGGAATTCACCATTACCCGATCCGCCATCCGTGATGGCTGTGGAAAGATTGGCGGAATCGAGCGCGCTTTTCAAATTGATCCCGCCCAGCGCCGACGTGCTGGTTATCGCATTCTGGCCGTTATTGTATAGTTGCGCCGCCTGGAGAAAATTGCTCGTGTCCACCGAGCTGCCAAGAACGATCGGATTCGTGCTGTTGAGGGAGATTTCATCTGTTGATGAATCGTAAGTTGCCGTGACAGCGCCGCTCGTCGCGGTATTGATCTTGTCAAATACCGATTGCAGGGTGTCGGTTGTGGAAACTGAGACGGACTGGCCGTTTACCGTGAAAGTGCCTGCCGTCACTGGCGTGGCAAACCCGGCGCTTCCAATGACCACGCTCGAAACATTGTTCGTCGCGCTTAGCGGCTTGGATGCGACGCTGGTTCCAAGCTGGACCGAATCAGAAGCCAGTTGTGAAGCGCTGAAAGTGAAATTTCCCAACGGCGAGCTTTCGGAAGCGGTTGCGCTTGCCACGGAAGAATTGGACACGGAAGTTGTCCGACTTTGAAAAAAACTGGGATTGCTAAGCGTCGTGATGTCTCCCTGCAAGGTTGTCAGGGTGGTGCCAACGTATTGATAGGCGGTATTTTTCTGATTGTCTGTCGTTTGCTCCGCAGTCATCTGGGTCTCCGGCGCTTTGGCAATCGTGAGCATCTCGCTGATGATGGAAGTCCAGTCGATGCCGGAAGCCAGGCCCGACAGTTGGACCGCGCCACTGGAAGAGGAAACAGCAGACATAAAACAACAGTTCGATTAAATCTCTGACAATACGTTTATCACTTGCAAAAGCATAACTCGGGCGACGCCAAGCGCCGCCCGAGTATGATTAATTAACCACTGCCTGCGGCGACTTAGCCTCCGATGAGCTTGAGCGCCAGTCCCGGGCTTTGATTCGCTTGCGCCAACATCGCCGTGCCAGACTGAGTGAGGATCTGGTATTTGGCATAGCTGGTACTTTCAGAGGCCACATTGACATCCGCGATCGTGCTGTTCGCGGCGGACAAGTTGGTCTGCAACACTTGCAGTTCCTGGCCGGTGTAGTTCAAGCGCAATTCGTTCGCGCCGACTGTGGAACGATCTGTTCCCAATTGGCTGATTGCAGCCGTGACGTTGGCCAGAGCAGTGGCTGCGCCAGTGGTCGTGGAGACGTCATTAGTGCTAGTGTTTGCCAGGCTCGAATAAACAGTGGCGCCCAGATTGATTCCAGTCATGCTGAATGTGCCGCCTGTGCCGCCGCTGCCGTTAGTATCGACGGTCAAGCTTCCTGTGGAAAACAAGCTAACGCCGTTAAAGGTTTGGCCGGCAGCTTGATTGATGAAGCTCGCCAACGCGGCGAATTCCTGCTGGGTATCCGCGCGCTCAGAGGCAGACTGTGTGCCGTCTGAAGCTTCGATGGCCAATTGAGACATCTGCTGAAGCGCAGAGCCGACTTGTTGCAGATATCCGTCCTGCGTTTGGGAGAACGAACTTGCATTGCTGACAGCGTTGTTCGCCGCGCCAACCTGGCTGACCTGCGCCTGAAGGCTGATGGATTCTGCCAAGCCCGCCGGGTTGTCGGCTGCAGTGACCAATTGCGATCCCGATGAAAGCCGCGCCAGCGACTGATTCAGCATCGAGCTCGATTTATTGAGGTTGTTGGCGCTGGTGAGCGCCGCGATATTTGTATTAATTACCATAACTACTCTTTCCTTGAGTCATCCCGGTTAAGGGATTTTATTCTCGGCGTCCGTGCCGTTTGGAGGATTTTAAAATACGGGCATCTTCCGGTTTCCCGATTGGCCCTTTGTGGCTGCCAACCGCCATTGTCGTTTGGTCCGACACTCAAGTTATCGGCGTGTCTCCAAATTCCTTTAGCCGAAAATTCTGATTGTCTTGAGGCCGGTTTAAAGTCCGTTGCATTCCATCCGATGACATATATATGGCGTCAGCCTGTTTGGCCTGGACAACAGACGACGCGTCATTATGTCTCTTGAAAATAAATCGGCATATCGGCAGTCCGCCTAAAGTCGGACTCGGTTGTGCGCAATGACTTCCACGCGAAATACGTTTTATCGACCTGTCAATAAATCCACCGAAATACGGTTGATTGACCTTGAGCATTGCGGTGAGCTATTTCGCCTCTTCGAGGTCAACCGGGAGCATTTGAGGCGCTGGCATCCGTGGGTGGATGATTTGCGTTCGGAGGAGGCGGTCGAAAAAGCTGTTGACTCGTGGCAGCATCTTTTCGAGGACAAATTGGCCTGCCATGCGGGCATCTGGTTCAAAGGCGAATTCTGCGGAATGGTCAGTTTCCTGAACGTTGACCGAGTCAATCGATGGACGCCGCTGTGCTATTGGCTCAACGAGGCCCATCAAGGGCAGGGAATCATGACGGCGTGTTGCCGCACTATGATTGACTACGGTTTTGCGGGGTGGGGATTCAATCGAATTGCGATCGAATGCGCCTCAGAGAATACCCGCAGTCGCGCGATTGCGGAAAGGCTTGGATTCAAGTTCGAGGGGATGATTCGCGGAATTCAGTGGCTTCACGACCGCTTTGTCGATGCTGCCATGTATGGCTTCTTGCGGTCAGATTACGAGGCACAACGATTGGCGGCCAGTGAAACCGTCGTGAAACCGACGGCGGAAACACTCTCCAAAGATTCGAATCCGCCGGATGCGGATCGTTGGGGAACAGTTTCACCGTGGAATGCGCGGCTGTGCCGCAATTCTTGACTAAGTCAAAGCGGATTTCGCCGCGAACAAAGGCTCCGAGTTGAATCGACAAGTTTCCCCCGGACTATTAGCATCTCGCAGCCAATTGGTTCCGTGCGCGAGGACAGCCGCGGAATCATTTCGTGGCTGTGAAGTGGACGACTGCTATTGAAAATGACGAACTTGGAGTTGGAATCCCGCGTCAAGGAACTGGAAGCGCTTGTCAACGCGCGGACCCAGGAATTGAACCGGTCGCTTTCCTTGATCCAGGTCACTCTTGATTCCATCGCCGACGGCGTGCTGGTGGCGGATAAAAGCGGCAAGGCGGCAAGGTTCAATGAGGGCCTGCTCCGCATGTGGAATGTTTCCACGCCGCCCACAGGCGGGCGCGGCATCAAGAGGATGCTCACGCATGTGCTTCGGCAGTTGAAGAATCCGGCGGAGTTTCTCGAAAAAATACGAACCACTGTTCAGCACGAGGATTTGGATAATTCGGGGCTGCTGGAATTCACGGACGGACGGCTTTTTGAATATCAGTCCAGACCGCAACGGATGGGCGCGGAAATTATAGGACGGGTATGGAGCTTCCACGATGTCACAACCCGCAAGCAGGCCGAAGAAGCCCTTCGAAATTCTGAGCGCCATTACAGACTGCTCTTCGAGAACAATCCCACGCCGGTTTTCGTTTATGGCCAGGAAACGCTGCGATTCATCGCGGTCAATGAGGCTGCGGTTCTTCATTACGGTTACACACGCGAGGAATTTTTATCGTTGACGTTGATGGATATTTCCCTGCCGGAGGAAGTCGAGGTGTTTTTGCGAAAAATGTCCGCATTAAGTCCGGGCGCGGGGAACTCCGGCATCTGGCGGCATCGAAAGAAGGACGGGAAGCTAATCGAAATGGAGATGACCTCCCATTCGCTGCTCCTGGGGGACAGAAGGGCGTGGCTCTCGCTGGCAATGGATGTCACCCAGCGCCTGAGCCTGGAAGCGCAATTGCGGCAATCGCAAAAAATGGACTCCGTCGGGCAACTGGCGGGAGGGATCGCGCATGATTTTAATAATTTATTGACGGTCATCAGCGGCCACAGCGGCATTTTGCTGGCGATGAAAAACCTCAACCCCGGTGTGGCCGAGCCTGTCAAGGAGATTTTCGAAGCCGCGAGGCGCGCCGCGGAACTGACCCGGCAATTGTTGACGTTCAGCCGCAAACAGGTCGCCCAGCTACAGGTGGTGGATTTGAACGAGGTTGTCACGAATGTCAGCAAGCTGCTGCGCCGGATTTTGGGGGAGGACATTTCGCTGGAAGTTGATCTTGCCCCCAGTCCCGCGACCATCAAGGCGGACCTCGGGATGATCGAGCAAATCCTGATGAATCTCGCCGTCAATTCGCGCGACGCGATGCCAAAAGGCGGCAAGTTGCGCTTGAGCACCGGTTTTGTGACGGTCACTGAATCGCAGGCGCATCACAATCCCGAAGCTTCCGCGGGACGCTTTGTTTGCGTGGAATTTTCGGACACGGGGTGCGGGATTGCCGCGGAACATTTGCCGAGAATCTTTGAGCCGTTTTTTACGACCAAGGAAATCGAGCGCGGGACAGGTTTGGGACTCGCGACAGTTTACGGAATTGTCAAACAGCACCAGGGGTGGATCGAAGTGGCCAGCCAACTCAGGGAGGGAACGACGTTTCGGATTTTCCTGCCGGCGAGCAACCAAAGGAGTGGTCCGCTGCCGGTTATTTCGAACGAGCAACGAATTGTCGGCGGCGGGGAAACAATCCTTGTCGTCGAGGACGAAGCGCCGTTGCTGAAACTGATTCAGCACATTCTCGAAAGCCACGGTTACAAAGTCTTGGGATGTTCCAATGGCAAATCGGCGCTGGAAGCGTGGGCGCTGCTTGGGAAAAAAATCGATTTGCTCCTGACGGACATGATTCTTCCCGACGGCATGGCGGGGTCGGAATTGGCGCAAACTTTGCAAGCTTCAAAGCCTGGTCTCAGGGTTGTTTACACGAGCGGCTACGACACCGAAAAGCTGGGCAAAGACATGAATCTTAAGGAAGGTTTCAACTTTGTCCAAAAGCCGTTCCACGCCCGCAAGCTGGCCGAAACAGTTTATGATTGTCTGAACGCCAGGAACGACGCGTAACGTCCCGCGACTTCTCCGCTCTATTCCGCAACTTTCATTGGCTCTTCCAGATTTCCCAATTGCGCGAAGTTTCGGAGTTTCTCCAGCAGCATCGGCGACACCTGCGTTCCTGGCGGGACGATCATAGAGCCGTTGCGGGTGCGCGCTTCGGCAATAAAAGTGGAGCCGACCCGCAATTGCGTAATCCGCACCATTTTTACCTGTGCGTCAGCCGCCGGAGTGTGCTCCAGGCAAATATCAAATACGGCCGCGACGGATTCGACAACCCGTGGATCGTAGCGTCCGGGAAACTTCATCATGTTCGCCAGCACCTTTGCCTTGGACGCTTCGGACGGTTCCAAAGCCGCCAAATCCTGGAGGACGCGCAAGATTCTCGCTCCGATCGGAATGTCCTCGCCGGCAACATTGTCAATAGGAAACCCAGTGCCGTCGTAGTTTTTGTTCTGGTAAAGAATTGCTTTGGCGACGGATTCCAGACGAGGAATGTTTGACAGCAAGTTGTAGCCGATCTGCGGCACGCGACGAACCATGTCGGACTCCACCGGAGTCAAAACCTGGCCGGCGCGGCTTTTGGCCAGAAGGGCCTGGGGAATGGTGACACTGCCGATTTGCGAAAGCATGGCGGCCAGCTCAAGGTCCCAGGTTTGCTTCAACTGAAGATGTTGCGCAAAGGCCTTCATGTAATCGCGCAAACGCTGCGATTTGCCGAAGGATTCGGCGTCGTGCATGGCGAGGATGTCGCTCAACATTCGCGCGCTGCCGTTGAGGGTTTTCTCCAAAACTTCGCGTTCGGCGGTAACAAGCGAGTATTGCTTGAGACCGGCGCGAAGCGTCATTGACAACTCCTCGCGCGGGCACGGTTTCGTCAGGAAACGAAAAATGTGGCCCTGGTTGACGGCGTTGCGCGCGGTTTCCTGGTCGGCATTGCCTGTCAACATTATTCTGATCGTGTCCGGCGAGCGGCGCTCCAGTTCGACAAGAAATTCGACGCCGTTCATCTCAGGCATCCGCATGTCCGCGACCACCACGGCGTAAGGACTGCGATTGCGCATCATCTCAAAGGCCGCCGCGCCGCCAACGGCCGTATCGACAGCGTATTCTTTTTTCAGGCTGCGTTGAATGCCGGCCAGCAGGTCGGGCTCGTCATCGACAAACAGTATTTGCGGATTCATAAGATTTTGCGTTTTCAGTCACCAGGTTGCGCCAGCCAGCGACACGGCCGCCGCAGCCCACTAGAGAAAGGTAATTATTGTCCAATTGCGGCGCGGCGGCGTTTGAATTGGGTTTGGAGTGCTCCAATTCCAAAATGTTCGCGGCGTGAACGCTTGTAAGCGGGCTGAAGGCGTGGTGAGTCGCTTTCGAGGGATTATGATGAAGCGCCACCGCTTCAACCACGGGAGTCGGCAATCCCCACAAGCCGATCAAATACCCGCCGACATCGGCATGATTGGCGCCAAAAACCTTTTCCTCGGCGATTGTCAACTCAACTCCCATGTTCGCCAGACGATTTGCTTCGACATAATCGTTGGGCGCGTTGACCGCGAGGATCAATTTTCCGAGATCGTGCAACACGCCGGCGGTGAAGGATTCATCGGCCATCTTCGCCTCCTGCGATTCGAGTTTGGCGATTCGTCGCGCAAAACTCGCGACGGCAAGGCTGTGGTTCCACAACGTGTCAATACGAAGCGAGCCGGTCTCAGCCTTGTCAAACTGGGAAAAGGCGTGAATGGACAACACCAGCGCCTTGATCGTGTCCATGCCAAGATAGGCGACAGCCTCCTGGGCCGTGGACAATTGCCGCCGCAAGCCAAAGAAGGCCGAGTTGCTCAATTTCAGCACCTGGACTGTCATGCTGATGTCCTTGCCAATAAGATTTCCAACTTCCTCCAGCGAAGCATCCGCCTCGCTGACCTTCTCGACGACTTGCGTGTAGAGAGTCGGAATGCTGGGAAGGCGGCTCATCCGGCAGACAAGCGATCTGAGCTTCGAGCTTTGCAACGAGCTGTCAAGATCAGAGGCGCGGGTGATTGCGGATTTCAACGACTCGGCATCGCATGGCTTGGAAAGATACTGATGAGTCGAGCCGACACACTTGAGAATCAGGTCCTTGTCGGCGTAGCCCGAGAGAATCAACCGGATCGTCGTGGGATGGCGCTTCATGACTTCAGCCAGCAATTCCGCGCCGTTCATCGCCGGCATCCGCATGTCGGAGACAATGACATCGAAAGGTTTTTCTGCCAGGAGGCGAAGGGCCGCTTCTCCGCTGGCGACAAATTCCATGTCCCATTCCGTTCGCATGGAGCGGAGCATGCGCCGAAGCCCGTCCAACACCATCGACTCGTCGTCCACAAAAAGAATTTTCTTTTTCATGTGCTTATTGAATCGCCCTTACGGCTGGAACGCTTTTGGATTCGACCTGCGGCAGGCGAATTACAAACGTCGTCCCCTTTCCTATTTCAGTTTCAAAAAAAACATCACCATGATGCTTGTCAACAACAACAGATCGGGCGATTGCCAAACCCTGGCCGGTGCCCTTCCCTACTTCCTTCGTCGTAAAAAACGGGTCAAACACCCGGTCGCGGACCGCTTCTGGAATGCCAGTGCCGGTGTCGCTGATGCGGATCTCCACGCCGTCCCCATGGCGTCGTGTCTTGACGCCAATTGTGCCTTTGGTCCTCCCGTTTTCCTTCGCGCTGATGGCGTGCGCCGCATTCACCACAATGTTCAGGATGACTTGGTTAAATTCCCCGGGCAGGCAATTTATCAGTGGCAGCGTAGAATCGAAATCCGTCTGCAAATCCGCGACATACTTCCATTCATTCCGGCACACCGTAAGCGTGCTTTCTATGGCGCGATTGAGGTCCAGAGGAACTTTGGTTTCCGTACCCGGGTGCGAAAAATCCTTCATCGCCTGGACAATCTTGCTGACACGCTGAACGCCGAAATTGGCCTGTGTAATTGACAGCGGCACCTCTTTTTCCAGGTCCGTCAACGTGATTGTCTCGATTGTTTCGTCGATTTCCTTTGTGAGTTCTGGAGAAAATGACTCCGCTTTGGCGGCTTCCAGCAAACGATTTTGTTTCTTCAGCAAATCAAACAGATCGTTAAAAGCGTCCTGGAGGAATTGCAGGTTGTCGCCAATAAATTGAGTTGGCGTGTTGATTTCGTGCGCGATTCCCGCGGCCAGTTGGCCTATGGACTCCAGCTTCTGGGCATGGCGCAGTTGAATCTCCATGTCCTTCCGCTCCCGTTCCACCTGTTTGCGCAGCGTCAAATTATGGGCGTTGATCGACAGGAACTCCACGTTGCCATCGGCAGATTTGTGCGACACCACCACTTGAAAAATCGGGACTTCGCGCTTGGATTGCGTCAATAACACCGTTTCGCCGGACCACGCGCCCTTGGCAACAGCGGTCGGGATGGATTCCCAGGTAAGACGGTCCTGTTCCGATGGCGGATGAATATCGCCGAGCCTCAAACCCCAAAGCGTCGCCCGGGCATCCAATTCGAGCATCTCCCGTCCGGCCCGGTTCAAATACAAAATTTGTTGCGTGGAAAAGTCCGCCATCGCAACCATGTCGGGATTGGCCTCGACAATGGCCTGGAGCCGTTTTTCGATCTGCGCGACCTGTGCGCGCAGCATTGCGCCCTTTCGCAGACGCGTCTCGACCGCCGCCATAAACGTTGGAAGCGGAAACGGCTTGGAAAGAAAGTCATCAGCGCCCTGCTCCATGCTGCGGCGCAGTTCATCCGGGTTGTTGTTCCCAGTCATGAAGATGAAAGGGATCGAGGAAGTGGCGGGATTGTCTTTCAGGGCGTCCAGAACATCGTGTCCGGTGCCATCCTGCATATTGACGTCACAGACAATCAGGTTCGGCTGTTTGGTTTTGGCCAGACAGATGCCCTCCTGGCAGCAGGTGGCCTCAAGCACATGGAAGCCCTTGAATCGCAGAGCGATACACAAGGGTTGCCGCATCGACGACTCGTCGTCAATGACAAGAACCGTTTCCATCTTGTCCATACTATCGGAAGATGGCAGTCAGCAGTGTAGCCGACTTTGAGTGTCAAATTGCGTTTGGCACGATAATTTCTTCCTCATAAGCCCCATTCGCGCTTATCAATATTCGCGGATAATGAGTATTCGCATTCGCCAAGCCCAATCGGAAGACGTCAACATTAGGAACGATGGTTAAACGCGAGCGAACATTCAAAACATCGCTCGAATCGGGTCGAGTGAAGAAGCAGTGGCTTGGCGTCATAACACTTTCTGTGATGCGTTGGGTGACGAATGAAAATTGTCGTCAAGAGTCCGCAACGGCAAGCCAAAGTTGGGGTCACAAAACGTGTAATACCGCAATGCGTTTGCAATTTGTTGCACGATCTCTCTCACCCATTCCTTGTATGTCGAGAAGGAACAGTCGGACCAGTTATAAAATTTAGTTGCGGCTGCCCAAATTTGCCTGGCTGGAATTGCGCCTTGAACTCTGGGGGCAAATTGGCTTTCCTGATGTGGGGCTATGGCAACATGAAACGGACTCTAATTATCGTTCCGACCTACAACGAGCGGGAAAATCTGCCCACGATGGCCGAACGCCTTTCCAAGCTGCCGATCCCCGTGGAATTGCTGGTTGTCGATGATAATTCGCCGGACGGGACGGGAAAAATCGCGGACGACCTTGCCGCAAAGAACCCGTGGATCCATGTGCTTCATCGCTCGGAGAAGAATGGACTTGGCCGCGCCTACATTGCCGGTTTTGCGTGGGCGCTTGAACGGGATTACGAATACATCATGGAGATGGACGGGGATTTTTCACACAATCCCGACGACATTCCCCGGTTCATTGAGGCGGCGCAGGACGCTGATCTGGTGTTGGGGTCGCGGTATTGCAACGGCATTCGCGTCATCAATTGGCCGTTGCGTCGGCTTTTGTTGAGCACCGGCGCGGCGCGTTACGTCCAGATCATCACCGGAATGCCGTTCACCGACCCGACAGGCGGGTTTAAGTGCTTTCGGCGTCGCGCTTTGCAATCGTTCAACCTGGATGCAGTGCGGTCGAATGGTTACAGCTTTCAGATCGAATTGACTCACACCATCTGGCGACAAGGGATGAAGGTTGTTGAGATTCCGATCATTTTCACCGACCGATTCTTGGGAACATCCAAAATGTCGCGAAAGATCGTTTGGGAAGCGCTGGGGATGGTGTGGCGGCTGTTGTTCCAAAACGGCTTTCGCAGATCACCGCGATCCCGAAAATAACCCTCAGACTGGCATCCTCACGGAATATGCTTTAAGCTGGCGCGATGACGTTGACAGAACAGATGACGCGGCTGGCCCGGCAAGCGAAAGAAGCTTCGCGTCCGTTGGCGCAATTGACAACGTCGCAGAAGAACGACTGCCTGCTGGCGATGGCTGTTGCCATTGAGGAAAATCGCGTTGCCATTCAGAAGGCCAATGCGGTTGACATGGAGAACGCCGCCAAATCCGGGCTTTCCGCCGCGATGCTCGACCGCCTGAAGCTTGACGACAAACGGGTGGCCGCGATGGCGCAAGGGTTGCGCGAGGTTGCCGCGTTGCCAGATCCGGTGGGGCGAATTCTCGACGAACGAACTCGCCCGAATGGACTGCGGTTGCAGAAGATTTCCACGCCGATTGGTGTCATTGTAATTATTTACGAGTCGCGCCCCAACGTTACCGCCGACGCTGCGGCGTTGTGTTTCAAGTCCGGCAACGCGACGATCCTGCGCGGCGGACGCGAGGCGCTGCACTCCAATCAAACCATCGCCGAAACGATGCTGGCTGCGGCTGAGCGCCAATTGCCTTCCTTTCCCAAACACGCGATTCAAGTCGTCCCCACCGCGGACCGGGATGCGGTCAAGGAATTGTTATCGTTGACGCAATATGTTGATCTGTGCATGCCGCGCGGGGGCGAGGGTTTGATTCGCGCGGTGACGGAGTGTTCGAAGGTGCCGGTGATTAAACATTACAAAGGAGTGTGCCATGTGTTTGTCGATTCGGCGGCGGATTTGAAGATGGCTGAGGAAATTGCTTTTAACGCGAAGTGCCAGCGTCCTTCCGTTTGCAATGCGATGGAAACTTTGCTTATTGACAGAGCGGTTGCGGCGACATTTCTTCCGATGATTGGCAGAAGGTTGGATGAGAAGAAAGTGGAAGTTCGTGCGGACGAAGCTTCCAGGAACATTCTTCAAGCGAGCATTCCGCATCCGTCTCACGCGATCAAGACGGCGTCGGAGCAGGATTTTTTTACGGAGTATAACGACTATATCTTGAACATCCGCGTCGTCGATGGCGTTGGCCAGGCGATTGAGCACATCAACCATTATGGCTCGGCGCATTCCGACACCATTGTCACGGCGGACGAAAGCCACGCGCGGGAATTTTTATCGGGAGTCGATTCGGCTGCGGTTTATTGGAACGCTTCAACGCGCTTCACCGACGGCGGCGAATTCGGCATGGGCGCAGAAATCGGCATCAGCACCGACAAGATTGGGGCGCGCGGCCCGATGGGCTTGGAGGAATTGACTTCCTACAAGTGGCTCGGATTCGGCAACGGGCAAGTGCGAACCTGACCGGCAATGACTCCAACTCCAGGCACTTTGCAAAGCCCGGCTGATCGCGCGCGATTCGTCCGTTCCAAGCTGCCCAGCGAAGGACTTTTCGACGGACATGACTGGCGGATTTCGCCTTCGCCGTTTCGATTGAGCCCTGAATTGGCAACGGAGCTTGAAGACCTTGGCCGTGTGCTCTTGCAGTTCAATCGCAGCGTCAATCTCCTCTATCGCCAGAGCCTGGCGGGCAAGCAACCGGCGTGGGTTGCGGCATGGCTCGATCAAGGCAAGCCGGCGGAATTGCTCGAAATTCAGCGCAACGCAATTTTCAAGAGCGACACGCCTCGGGTGATTCGACCAGATATTATTTTGACAGAGAATGGGCCGCGAATCACGGAGCTGGACAGTGTTCCGGGAGGCATTGGACTGACAGCGTGGCTCAATCAAACTTACTCCGCGATGAACGAGGAGGGCGCGCAGATCATTGGCGGTGCGGATGGAATGACGGAAGGATTCGCGAGTATTTTCGATGATGCGCCTGCGGTGAACATCGTCGTCTCTGACGAAGCGCAAACTTACCGATCCGAAATGGAGTGGGTGTGCGAGCAGCTTGGCGAGCGGTTCAAGGTGCGAGATGGACAATTTACGGATTTCAAGGAAGGCGATGCGGTTTATCGTTTTTTTGAATTGTTCGATCTGCCGAACATTCCGAATTCCAAACGGATTCTTGATGCCGCGCTGGCTGGAGAAATCGAATTGACATCGTCGCCGAAGCCGATTTTTGAGGAGAAAATGTTGTTTGGCCTTTTGTGGAACCGGCATTTGCGCGGTTTCTGGAGGCAGGAATTGGGAGAAAAGTTTTTCCAGCGGATGCAGGCGCTGGCGCCTTACACATGGGTGGTCGATCCGACCCCGCTGCCGCCGCAAGGGGCCGTGCCGGAATTGAACATAACGGACTGGCGGGAACTCAAGGCATTGTCCCAACGGGAACGCGAATTGATTTTGAAAGTCTCGGGATTCTCCGAAAAAGCGTGGGGAGCGCGCGGAGTCCATCTTGGCAGCGATCTGCCGACGTCCGATTGGGCCGCAGCGGTGGATTCGGCCATCGAGTCATTTCCAACATCGCCATACGTTTTGCAGCGTTACCACAAGCCGTCGCTGGTGGAGGCGCAGTGGTTTGATTTCGCGCATGAAAAGGTCGTCGATATGCAGGGACGCGTCCGGCTTTGTCCGTATTATTTCGTTGCGGGGAAGGGAGACGCGGCGCGGGCGAACCTTTCTGGAGTGCTGGCGACGATATGCCCTGCTGACAAGAAGATTATTCATGGTATGAGCACCGCGATTCTCGCGCCGTGTTCGCGGTAGAACGATGTAGGGGTTAAAGAAAAAGCGGCAGAGGGCTGCAAACGGAACAGATAAGAGATGCACCCCTCGCGGTGCTGCACTCCACGACGCTTCGCGTTGAAGGAGGAAAACTCTGTGGCTCGCGGGTTAGCGGCGTTTTTGTAATTCGCGCAGGAGGTGGTGGAGGAAGAGGACGTTGTCCAGTTGCAGGTAGCGCATGGTTCCACCCATTCGGGAGTAGCTTTTGCAAAAGCGCAGGTAATACGCGGGGTTGTCCTTTGGCGGCTCGCCTTTTGTCCAGTCCCATCGCCCGCCATCCTGCAAGTCAACTACAAATATATCATGGCCGCTGACAACGGGGCGGCCTGCCTGCAAACGCAAATTGTTGACGCAACTGAGGCTCTTCTCGAACACCTGCGGCCCCATGATCGCCGACCCGACCGACAGCACCACGCCGCCATCGAGACCCTCGACGGAGCCGCCGAACAGCCGGAAATCCGCGTCGGCCGCGCGGCCAACTGCCGCGCCGTTGAACATCGGATGATTGGTGAAGATGTCGTAACCAATTCCCGGGTGGACGGTGAACGGAATTTTGTGACGAAAACTTTGCGCAAGGAGGCTGTGCTCTTTGAACGGGTGCGGAATTTTGTGATGCCCGGCGGCGAGGTTGTGCGCGCGCATCGCGTGAAGCAATTCGGCCCTCGCCGGCGCAAGCTTGTGCGACGGGGCGTTGCGCACGGATTTTTCGAGAGCTTCGATTGACGGAAATTTCACGCCGTCGTTGTTGATGAATCCGCCGAGAGAGCGGCCAAAGCCTTCGCCTTTCAATCCGCCGGCAAGCAGGGCCAATTGAAAACTTCGCCCGGTCTCGTCCCATGTCCCGAAGGTTCCGGTGGCAACATTATCTTTGACAATCTCGGTGGAGACGCCGCCGAAGGCGAATTCCCAATCGTGGATCGCGCCGGCGCCGTTGGTGGCGAGATGAGTCAGCCAGTCCCCTTCCAGCAAACCGCGAACGAGCGACGCCGCGCCGTTTTTGACCAAATGCGCGCCGTAAATCATCATGACAGTCGCCCCTTTTTCGCGGGCTTCCGCGATCCGCGCGGCGCATTTGCGAATGACCGCCGCATCGTGCGGTGAACACGGCGCGAGCCGCGATTGAGGGTCAACGAGAATTTCGTCAATGCGCGCGAGGCTCTTGCGCTTCGCGAGCGGAAGAACCTTTAGTCTTGTCAGGTCGAGGGGCTGGATCATTTCGAGGGCAAAGCAGAGTGGAGGAACGTCGCCAGGTCTTTTTTCAACGCAACGCGCGAGGGCTCGTTGACGTACATCATGTGACCGGCGTCGTAATAGCCCATGGTCACGTTGGAGCGAAGGTCTGGCGGAAGACCCATGTGATCGAACGTGTAGCGCGTTGCCAGATACGGCGTGGCCAAATCGTAGTGACCATTTGCGACGAACACCTTAAGATACGGATTGTGCGTCATGGCGCGACGAAGGTTCTCGGCGACGTCGAGGTATTGGTTCTGCTCGCCGCTATAGTCCCAGGGCTGGACTTTGCCGGTGAGGATTTCGTAGGGGAGATCGCTTTCAAATTTCAAATCGCGGCGGACGTAGTCGTTGAACGCGGCAGTGAAGGGTCCGAGAACCGAAGTGTAACTGGGATCATATTCAGGCGTGGCACCGACGGCGTTGTAATCCACGCCGGTCATCCGGCTGTCGTAACGGCCAACGGTCAGCCGTTCCTTGCGAAGGAGTTCCTTGAAAAACTGGCCTGCATGAACGCGCAAATTTGCGCGATCGACATAATCTTCCGACAAGCCGGTGAGACGGGCAAATTCTTTGATGGTCGTCGCGCGCTCGTCAGCAGAGAGTTTGGTTCCTTGCATTAAAGCGCGGCTGTATGCGCCCATTGCAAACTCTTCGGCTTCGGCGAGAGCCTTCTTTTGGTCGGCTTGAAGATCGGGGGGAAGTTTCTTGTGAAACCACGCGGTCGCTGTTTCTGTGGGAAGAAAGAGGATGTAGGGAAGATCGTTGCCAGCGTCAAAACTAATTGTGCTGAAATCGAGCACGGCAGAAACCAGCACAATGCCGTTAAGATACATCCCGAAGCGGTTCTCCAGGTATGCGGACAAACCGGCGGCGCGCGTCGTCCCGTAACTTTCACCGATGAGAAACTTGGGCGACAGCCACCGGTTGTAGCGCGTGGCATAAAGCCGGATAAAATCGCCGACCGAAGCCAGGTCCTGATCGACGCCATGATATTTGTGGGCGTCGTCGATCGGGACAGAACGCGTGAAGCCGGTGCTGACGGGATCAATGAAAACCAGGTCGGATTCGTCAAGCAAAGATTCGCCATTATTGACAGTTCCAAACGGGGGCGGCGGGAGACTGCCGTCCGGCTTGAGGCTCACGCGGCGCGGGCCGAGCAGTCCCATGTGCAGCCAGACGGATGACGAGCCGGGGCCGCCGTTGAAGCAGAAAGAAATCGGTCGCGTACCGGGATTGTTCGTCGTGTCCAGGCGCGTGTAAGCGATGAAGAAGAAGGAAACTTGCGGTTTGTCCTCTTCATTCTTGACAACGATTGTGCCGGCGGTGGCCTTGTATTGGATTTCAACACCGTTGATGTTGACAGTATTGGTGGTTTCGGAAAGTTTATCGGCGTCCTTCTTGTCCGCTCCCTCTTTGCCATCCTTCTTTGCTTCTTGCTCGGCGGATTTTCCGGGAGCGTTGGTTTCCGGCGCGGCGAAAATCGGCGCGGTCAATACAATCGAAACCAACGCGCACAGAGAGGCAATTATTCTGTAGTTCATAATATTATTTGGCGGCCAGCGTTCGATTGAATTGGACCACGTCCTCGTATCGGACTCCCGTTCCGCCGAAAATGTCGAGCGCGGAGCCGATGGTCAAATGAATTCTGCCGCCGCTGATCCGAGTGATCTCATCGAGGTCGCGCAATGAATTTGCGCCGCCCGCGTAAGTGGCGGGAATCGGCGACCATTTGGCCAGGTTCCCAGCCAATTCAAAATCGACGCCGTGGCAAAGGCCCTCAACATCGGCGGCATGGATGAGGAATTCGTCGCACGACGCAGCGAGGCGATTCAGCGTGGCGGGTTCGATTTTCATCGCTGTGAATTTCTGCCAGCGATCTGTCACCACCCAATATTCGCCGTCGCGCTTGCGGCAGCTTAAATCGAGCACGAGGCGGGTTTTCCCGACGGTTTCTGACAATTTGCGGAGACGGGACTCGTCCAATTCACCGTCACGGAAAATCCAGGATGTCACGATGATGTGGGACGCGCCTGCTTCAAGAAAGCGCGCCGCGTTGTCGGGATTGATTCCGCCGCCGACGTGCATTCCGCCCGGGAAAGCGCGGAGGGCATCAAGCGCAGCGGCTTCGTTGCCAGGGCCGAGCATGATGACGTGACCGCCGGGCAAATTGTCGTGACGATAAAGTTCGGCGAACCAACGCGCGGGGCGGTCAGAAATAAAATTGGTGCGAAGATCGCCGGGCGCGGTGGTGAGGGTGCCGCCGACAATCTGTTTGACCTTGCCCTCGTGAAGGTCGATGCACGGACGGAACATAACCTAACCTTGCCCCAACTTCCGCGACTTTTCCGCCGCGGCGCGGACTGCGTTCATCAGTACGCCGCGCATCCCGCCTTTTTCCAATTCGTGCAGGCCCTCGACTGTTGTGCCGCCGGGGCTGGCGACCATGTCCTTGAGAGCGGCGGGATGTTGGCCGGTTTCGAGCACCATTTTCGCGCTGCCAAGAACCGTTTGCGCGGCAAGCTTCGTTGCGACATCGCGGGGCAAGCCGGCGGCGACTCCGCCATCGCTCAACGCTTCGATCATCACATACACATAAGCTGGGCCGCTGCCGCTAAGGCCGGTGACTGCGTCCAGCAGATATTCCTTCACCAGAAAAGCTACGCCCACCGCAGAGAGAAGTTTCTGTGTCAACACGGCGTCGGCGGGAGTGGCTGATTTTCCCAATGCATAAGCGCTTGCCGACGCGCCGACGAGGGCCGGGGTGTTTGGCATGACGCGAACGACACGGGAGCCAGCAGGCAGCGCGTCTTCGAGCTTGGCAAGGGGAACGCCCGCCGCGATGGAGATCAGCAAATGGCCGGGCGTGATCGCGGGTCGGATTTCTTCAAGCAACGATGCGACGTTGACAGGTTTGACGGCGAGAATAAGAACGTTGGCGAAACGAACGACGTTGAGATTGTTATCGGAAATCGAACCGCCTGTTTCCTGCGAGAAAGCTTTTTGGGCGGCGGAAACGGGATCGCTGGCGCGAATTCGGGCGGGCTTCACCAGTCCGGCGGAGATAATGCCCTTGGCCAGAGCGGTGGCCATTTTGCCGCTTCCGAGAAAACCGATGGTGAGTTTGGCAGCCATGCGGGGTTTTTAGTAACAGGTCGCGGCGCGACGCGGAAGCATATTATTGGGACACGCGCGAAAGATAATATTGTAAAGCGGACGCGAATCGGCGAGGATAGCGTTGCCAAAGTCGCCTGGGTCGGGGCGTAGCGTAGCTTGGTAGCGCGTCTGAATGGGGTTCAGAAGGTCGTGAGTTCAAATCTCACCGCCCCGACCATTTTCATAGCAAACTGAGTCAGGTGGGGAATTGGGTAAGATCGATCCAGCGAGCGGATTCAACCGCCAATGCCAGGCCATTTGTCCTTGTCGATTTGGCTATTTTGATATACGAACAGGCAGTTATATATTGACTGCTGAACGACATGATCACGCTCCACCGATCAAGCGAAGATGATCCCGGGTTCATCGAACAGGCGCAGTGGTTGGTTACCGGTTGCATTCGCGAATATAGCCCAGAGGAAGTTTACGTCATTCGGATCCGCGACTTCTTCGATTACAAATGGTGTTACTTCTCCGGCAAAACCCTCGGCGCAATTGGAGTCTCAAAGTTTTGCGACCTCACATTACCTCCATTCGTACCTAATCGCGTCATTTCCCAAGACCACTACCGACGCGCCGGGACAAATCAAGACGATTATGAGACCTCCCATGCTTCGCCTCTACATATCCATCAGAGCAGCGAGGCGAATTTCAAAAGATTCATCCGCCGAACGACGAATGACGGAACCGCAATCTGGTTCAGCAGTGGAAGCCGGATGACAGGTCGGGGGAGTTTCATGGTTTACAATGTCACGCCAGACATTAAATTTGGCTGGCATGTGACGTTCCTGAAGAAAGCCCATTGGCAAATCGAAAAAGTGACGTTCACTTCAAAGGCATTAGTCGAAGCGCTGCGCGATTCGGGTTCTAATAAGCAATTGCAGGCAACCTCAGGCTGACCGCGTCATTTCGCCGACTTGGAAAAAGCAGGGTTTGTTCTCGTAGCTGGAAGAAAAGGATCGCACCGAAAATTTAGCCATCCGAAATTTTCCGGGTCTGTGATTCTGAGCGGTCAAAGCGGTAACGATGCCAGGCATTACCAGGAAAAACAGGTTCGCAACGCAAGCAAATGAAAGCGCACGATCAATATCTAAAATTTGTCCGATGGGAAGAGGCCGACCAACTCTACGTTGGATATTGTCCAGATCTTTTCCCGTGGGGCGGCGTCTGTCATGGCGCGACTGAGGAGGAAACCTATCACCAACTCTGCGCGTTGGTTGCTGAAGAGGTGGATCAATTGCGACAGGAATGCAAGACGCTCCCGGCTGCAACCACGCGACCGCGAATGACACTTGAACTGGCGGAAAAGCGGGCCGTTGGCCATGCGGACCAATCGAATTTCGACGGGGCGGCTTTTCTCGCCACGCTGAAAAAATGAGATTTTATGCGGACACATCGTGGTGGCTTGTGCTGACCAAATCCACGTTGGGCATTGCCCGGGATCGTGCCTGGGGGGTGTCGATTTAGCCTGCGGCAATGTAGGCCACGGATAATGCCAAACCAATCAATGCAGACCAGATTGCGCAAGCGAGCGTGCGGTATTTTTTCCTGCATATTTTCGCAAGGACGAAACAGTTTATCTGCACTTGATGCACGGCTTGCGCCTTTGTAAGCCCCTTGAGTTCGGCGGCGTAGTCCTTTGCGCTGGCGTGAGAGCAGATGTCTTCCCAAAATATCAAACCTCCCGTCGCGATTTTTTCTTTCGTAAAGCGAGGCATGATGACAGCTATTCCGAAACCTGCTGAAGTGATAAGGGCTAACGCTGCCAAAACCCCAATATCTATGCGCCACGTCCACGGTGCTGCCGGTGAATTTGCCACGAACGGCATCAATGCGCCCTTGTTGGCGACGAAGGCCAAAATTGCTGACACCCCTGTAAACACAAAAGCCGCCTTTTGATCCGCAAAAGTGATGTAGTTGCGAAGGCATTGATGAATGAATTCGCCTAACGAATCACCATCCTGGACTGCTGCGGATGTGCTTTGGGCAACATCCATTGTCGAAGCGCGGGCGTGTTCCTGTCCGGAAGATCTGATGGAGTTATTATGATCGGTCTCCAATGACGCTGTGGTTGATTCCAACTGAGACAGTCCTTTTGGCGAAAGGGAGAGGATGCTTATATTTGTCGCCATAATGGTCTGTGCGCCTTAACCGGTTTTCATTTGACCTTGCAAGGATATTCCCTACATGCCGTTCGGCGATGAACGGCTGATGAATACGCTTATCGGGTCGGTTTATTCCTAAAGACAGTGAAACCTCGGGATTTTGCTGCGACTGCCATTCGCACCAATAGCATACTCCCAGTGACATTATTGAAACGAAAATCCCGACCTCTGTCCAGCAATTCCGCAAGACGTTATTCACAAACTTATTCACATTTTTCATTGTCGTTCACCATTCGCTGAAACGAACTCTTTTGCGGCGTTTACAGCAATAGTCCAAAGCGGCGACGGCTTGCCTTTCGGGCGGGCTTGCCGGATAGTGCGAGCGTGAATCTTACCGTGACCGAATTGACGGATCGGCTCATCGCGTCTTATGCGCGAGTGGGTGGGATCAATCATTTGGACGGCAAAAATCTTCCTTCCAAGACGGCCATCGGGTCGATCACGTGCGATTCGTTGCGGCTGCTCTTTCCAGGTTTTTTTGATGAGAAGTCGATTCATTCATCACAGTTGAAAGTGGAGATTGCGACGCTGATGGATTCCCTGTTGGAACGCCTCGAAGGAGAAATTTATAAGAGCCTCGAATACGCGCCGCCGGAAAAATTGACCAAGGGCGAAACCAGCCGTCTGGCGCATTCGTTGACGCTGGATTTTTTGAGCAACCTGCCTCGTGTCCGCGATCTTTTGCAAACGGACACGGAAGCGGCGTTTCAAGGGGACCCGGCGGCGTTGAGCAGGGAGGAGGTAATTGTCGCGTATCCATTTGTTGAGGCCATCGCGGTCCAGCGGCTGGCGCACGAGTTATATAAGCAACGAGTGCCGTTGATTCCGCGCATCATGACGGAATGGGTGCATGGAAGGACGGGCATTGATCTGCATCCTGGGGCACAGATCGGGTCGTATTTTTTTATTGACCATGGCACTGGGACGGTCATTGGCGAGACGGCGGTCATTGGCA
Source organism: Verrucomicrobiia bacterium (assembly GCA_036501665.1). Taxonomy (GTDB): domain Bacteria; phylum Verrucomicrobiota; class Verrucomicrobiia; order Limisphaerales; family Palsa-1400; genus DATAUD01. Next base: position 101,418 of record DASXZW010000117.1, on the reverse strand, counting down.
GTCACGTAAAACTTTACCAGGGGGTGGGCTTGGTGGCGCGCTCACTGGCGGGAGGGCAGATGTTGCGCGGGCAAAAGCGGCATCCGACCATCGAGGATAACGTGACAATCTACGCCAACGCCACAATTGTCGGGGGAGAAACGGTCGTAGGGGCGGGGAGCACGATTGGGGCAAGTGTGTTTTTGAATTACAGTGTTCCGGCAAATTCGCTCGTCACCTACGAGAAGAGCGATATCAGGGTGACCAACAAGCAGGACAGGTTTCGCCCGGATTTTCAGATTTGACACGCGCGAATTTTAAGCGCTCTCAATGGGCTGTTCCCGGGGTTTTTGACTTTTTGCCGTAAGCAGCGCACATTCACGCATCATCGTGAGCACGGAGATTAACATTTTAGTGAAACGCGCCGCCGCTGAACTTAAGAGCGCAGGCGCTTTGGAGGTTTACGTTTTTGGATCCGTTGCAAGAGGGACAGGCGAGATTGGTGCTGACCTTGATCTGGCAGTTTCTGGACTGCCTCCCTCGATCTTCTATCGCATGGGGGCACGAGTCAGTGATTTGGTCGGTCATTCGGTGGATTTGATTGACTTGGACAAGGACACTCCGTTCACCCGATACCTCCGCACGGAGAATGAACTCGTCCGGGTGGGATAAATTCGGCAAGCAGCAGGCGACAGAACGCGAGCAGTTGAGCCGACTGCTTTCCGGCATTCAAGGACTCCTCGCTAAATCTCGCGACACAACCCCGAACGAAATCGAGTTATCCGCGCTGGCAGCCACGCTCCATTCATTTTACACAGGCGTGGAAAATATCTTCAAACGTGTGGCGGTGGAGTTGGATGGAGAACCGGTGCGCGGTGAAGCCGGGCATCGCCAGCTCTTGCTCCGCATGAAAAGTCCTGCAGCAAACCGTCCCGCCCTAATTTCGGAGGAACTTCACAACAGGTTGAATGAATACCTTCGGTTCCGTCACGTTTTCCGTAATGCTTATTCTTTTGACTTGGATTGGCAGAAAATGGCTCCTCTTGTGTTGGGTTTGGAGCAATATTTGGGGATTTGGAAAGAGAATTGGATAATTTCTTAAATTAACGGCATCAAACGCCGCTGATCTCTTAAGCTTACGTTTGCCTTGCTGCACGCCTTAAATTATTAATAAACCGTTCAGGTTCCAGAGCTTTCTCTATTTAACTGAAAATCAGTGGCTTACGTGAAAAATACCAAATTAAGCCGCTTTTGTTAAATAGTTTGAAAAATGTTACAAAAAGGCGTTGACAGCTTATTTCTCTGCCCGTAGTCTTAGAAACAAGTTATCGGGCTAGAAGATAAGAACACCATTAGCCCCGAGGCACTCTCGCGAAAGTGAGGGAAGTCAGGGGTAATGGAATTTTGTCGTTTTGCACGGTCAGGACATGTTTGTAGTATTTGGCTTTTGCCCATGTAGCTCAGTTGGCAGAGCACGTCCTTGGTAAGGACGAGGTCATCAGTTCGATCCTGATCATGGGCTCCAGATAATATTGATGTTTATATTGAATCGAGTCAGAGCGTAACAAGAAAATAAAAGACAGAAGCCTATGGCAAAAGAAGCCTTTCAACGCACTAAACCCCACGTTAACGTCGGTACGATTGGCCACGTTGACCACGGCAAGTCCACCCTCACTGCCGCGATCGTCGAAGTCCAAGCCAAGAAGGGAATGGCGAAACCGATCAGTTACGCTGACATCACCAAGGGCGGCACCGTGCGCGACGCGACCAAGACGGTCACCATTGCAGTATCGCACGTCGAATATGAGTCCCCCCAACGTCACTACGCTCACGTCGATTGTCCTGGCCACGCTGATTATGTGAAAAACATGATCACCGGCGCGGCGCAGATGGACGGCGCGATCCTCGTCGTTAGCGCGGCGGACGGCCCAATGCCGCAGACCCGCGAGCACATTCTTTTGGCTCGTCAGGTCGGTGTCCCGGCCGTCGTTGTTTTCCTGAACAAGGTTGATTTGGTGGATGACACTGAATTGCTCGACCTCGTGGATATGGAAATCCGCGACCTGCTCAACAAGTATCAATTCCCCGGCGACAAGACCCCGGTCATCCGTGGCAGCGCGACTGCGGCGCTTGCGGGCACACCTGAAGGAAACAAGGCGATCGAAGAATTGTTGAACGCCATTGACACTTTCATCCCGCTGCCGACGCGCGAAATCGACAAGCCGTTCCTGATGTGCATTGAAGACGTATTCAACATTGAAGGTCGCGGCACGGTCGTTACCGGACGTGTTGAACGCGGCGAATTGAACAAGATGTCGGATGTTGAAATCGTCGGACTCAAGGACACTCGCAAAACGGTTGCCACGGACATTGAAATGTTCCGCAAGCTCCTCGACAAGGCGAGCGCGGGCGACAACGTCGGCGTTCTGTTGCGCGGCACCAAGAAAGACGAAGTGGAGCGCGGAATGGTGCTGGCGAAACCCGGTTCAATTACCCCTCATACCAAGTTCAAGGCGGAAGTTTATGTTCTGTCCAAAGACGAGGGTGGGCGGCACACGCCGTTTTTCACCAAGTATCGTCCGCAGTTCTATTTCCGCACGACAGACGTGACCGGCACCGTTGAATTGCCCAAGGGCACTGAAATGGTCATGCCTGGAGACAACGTCCCGGTGGACATTGAATTGATCGCGCCCGTCGCCATGGAAAAAGGACAACGCTTCGCGATTCGCGAAGGCGGTCGAACGATTGGGGCCGGACGCGTGTCAGACATCGTTGCTTGATTTTACGCCGCAGGCCGAAAGGTTCTGCGGCTGAAACGAGGGACTGCTCGAGAGCATAGGGCGGTAGCTCAATTGGTAGAGTAGCGGTCTCCAAAACCGTCGGTTGGGGGTTCGAGTCCCTCCCGCCCTGCCACTCGAGGGTTAGAAGCAGAGGGAACGACCCGGAGGGGTGGCAGAGTGGTCGATTGCGACGGTCTTGAAAACCGTTGTGCGGGAAACCGCACCGGGGGTTCGAATCCCTCCCCCTCCGCCATGATTGATGGAAGAATGACATGAAAGACTATTTGCCCATGATAATTGGGATCGTTGTCGCGACGGTGGCGTTTACGCTGCTGTGGCGGCAAGGGGCGTTTCTCAAGCTTTCGGGCTATTTTCGCGAAACCCAGGAGGAATTAAAGAAATGCACTTGGCCGACTTGGGATGACTTGGTTGGCTCGACCGTGGTAGTCATGGTTTCGGTGGCGTTGCTGGGAGGTTTTACAGTTGGCGTGGATTTTCTGGTGGCCAACATTGTTCGGCTGATTATCTGAGGAATCGTTTCATGCCAAAGAGCCAGTGGTTCGTCATACATACCTTGTCCGGGCAGGAGCAGAAGGTAAAAGAAAGCATCGAGAAGCGCCTCAAACCCGAGGAGATGGGCGATTATATCAAGGAAGTGCTCGTCCCGGTGGAGAAAGTCGTTGATGTTCGTGGCGGCAAGAAAACGGTGACGAGCCGCAAGCTTCATCCGGGTTACGTCTATATTGAGATGGTGTTGCTGGACGAAGAGAACCGGATTTTGGACAAGCCGTGGTATTTCATTCAGGATACGCCGGGAAAAATCGGCATCGTTGGGGGAGATCGTCCCATGCCGGTGACGCCGGACGAAATCGCGACGATCAAGGCGCAGATTTCGGAGTCGGAAGAAACTGAGAAGCCAAAGGTTAATTTTGACGTTGGCGAAACAGTGAAGATCAATGACGGGCCGTTTTTGAATTTCAGCGGAGTGATTGAGGAAATCGAGCCGGACCGCGGCAAGCTCAAGGTGACAGTGAACATTTTCGGACGCAATACGCCGGTTGAGTTGGAGTATTGGCAGGTCGAGAAGGCGTAATAAATTTTTATGGCAAAGAAGATTACAGGACAGATCAAGTTGCAGATTCCGGCCGGACAGGCCAATCCGGCGCCTCCCGTAGGCCCGGCGTTGGGTCAGCAGGGCGTGAACATCATGGCCTTTTGCAAAGAGTTCAACGCTGCGACAAAAGAGCAGGCCGGCATGATCATTCCGGTAGTCATCACTGTTTACGCGGACAAATCGTTCACGTTCATCACCAAGTCCCCGCCCGCTTCAGTTTTGCTGAAAAAAGCGGCTGGAATCGCTTCGGGATCGAAAGTGCCGAACAAGGAAAAAGTCGGCAAAGTGACGCGCAAGCAGGTCCTCGAGATCGTCAAGTTGAAAATGAAGGATTTGAACTCCACTTCTGAAGAAGCGGGGTTCCGGGTTGTTGCGGGCACGGCTCGCAGCATGGGGATCGACGTTCAGGAATAATCAACCGCGGGAGAGCATTCGTTTCGGCGATGCTCGCATGAACCGCTAACACAAATGCCAAGCAAACGTTTTAAAAAAGGGCTTGAATTGGTCGAAGGCAAGAAGCCTTACCAATTGCCTTCAGCAGTCGAAATCCTGGGAAAATTTCCCAAAGCCAAGTTCAACGAAACCATCGACATGGCTTTCAAGCTCGGAGTTGATCCGAAGCAATCCGATCAAATGGTCCGTGGAACTGTTCCCCTCCCTCACGGAAGTGGAAAGAACGTCCGCGTCCTTGTGTTCGCGAAACCAGGGGCCTCCGCAGAAGCCGCCCGCACGGCGGGAGCGGAATTTGTCGGCTTTGACGATTTAATCAAGAAGTGCAATGAAGGCTGGACCGATTTCGATGTCGCGATCGCGACGCCGGAAGCGATGTCCGAAGTGCGCAAATTGGGCAAAGCCCTTGGACCGCGCGGTTTGATGCCGAACCCGAAGACTGGCACTGTCACTGACGACACCGCGAAAGCTGTGAAGGAAGTCAAGGCGGGCCGCGTCGAATTCAAAGTTGATAAGGGCGGAAACATCCATGTGCCGATTGGAAAGGCGTCTTTTGCTCCGGCGCACCTGCTTGAAAATGCGCGGGCGGTCATTGAAGCTGTGGTGAAGTCGAAGCCCAGCGGCGCCAAGGGAGTCTACATTCAAAGCTGCACCATTTCCGCGACGATGAGTCCTCCGGTGCGAGTGGACGTTCGGACGTTCCTGGAAGCTGCCTGATAACTGAGGAGAAATACTATGCGCGCCGAAAAACAATTTATCAGCAACGAATACATGGCCCGGCTCAATGCCTCGCCATACTTCATCGTCGTCGATTATCGCGGACTGAAAGTGGGACAGATGACTGAACTGCGCAAGCGCCTTCACAAGGCGGGCGCGGAAATGCACGTTGTCAAGAACTCGATCTTCCGCCTTGCCGTCAAGGAAGTCGGAGTGGGCGACGTTGGAACCTCGCTGACCGGCCAGTTGGCGGTAGTCACGGGGCAGAAGGATGTTTCATCCGCCGCCAAGATCGTCAAGACCTTCAGTTCCGAGTTTGAGAAGCCGAAAGTCCGGTTTGGTTATTTGAATAACCAGCGTTTGGAATCGGCGGACATCATCGCGTTGGCGGATTTGCCGTCGATCGAAGTCCTGCGGTCCAAGCTGCTTGGTGTCATCATGGCTCCGGCGACCAAGCTGGCGGCTGTGCTCAACGCGCCCGGAACCCAGTTGGTTCGCGTGCTTCAAGCCCGCGTCGAAAAGGGCGAGTAATATTTTGGAGAGTCAACAATTTCATCGTTGTCCAGTCGATGGCGATGGAGCAAAACAACAATAACAAAGTAAATCGTCGGCTCGCGGGCTCGCGAGCGCAAATCATCTGCGGCTGCGGATGGCAACGAGACTGAAAGGAAATATGGCCGATATAGCAGCAATAGTGGAACAATTGGGAAAATTGACGGTGATCGAAGCCGCCGACCTGGTGAAGCAATTGGAAACCGCGTGGGGCGTCACTGCCGCCGCGCCTGTAGCCGTTGCCGCCGCTGGCGGAGCCGCCGCAGGAGGCGCAGCAGCGCCTGCCGCCGAAGCCAAGACCGCGTTCGATGTCATTCTGGCCTCCGTGCCTGCTGACAAGAAGATTGCCGCGATTAAAGCGGTGCGCGAAGTCAAGGCCGGATTGGGCCTGGCTGACGCCAAAGCGCTTGTTGAAGGCGCGCCGAAACCCGTGTTGGAAGGCGCGACCAAGGCTGATGCCGACGCCGCCAAGAAGAAATTGGAAGACGCCGGGGCCAAGGTTGAAATTAAATAACAATGTTGTAAGTTGGGGCGGCGGAGGTTTCTTCCGCCGCCCAATTTAAACTCAAAGAGCGATTTCTAAAACGAGCATCGTCGTCCCAAAGAGAGGAATTTTGATCCGGCGCGTTTTCTGGATGTCAGAGAGCGTGCCTGTCGTCATTTTCTCCAAACAAAAACCTGGCCCGAGCCAGATATTGACCAGAGGTTAAAATGCCATTCAAGCCAACAGAACGCGTCCATTTCGGCAAGATTAAAGAGGTCATCGCGCCGCCTAATCTTATCGAGTTACAGACGAATTCCTACAAGGAATTCCTCCAGACTGACTCCCCGCCGTCGCGGCGCAAGAACACCGGGTTGCAGGCGGTGTTCATGGAAGTCTTTCCGATTGAAAGCTACGACGGAAAATGCGTTCTGGGCTTCGACAGCTATGACATTGGCGAACCGAAGCATGACTGGCTGGAATGTCTCCGCGAAGGCACAACTTTTGGCGCGCCGTTGCACGTGACTTTCCTTCTCAAAGAGGAGAAGGCGACCAAGGAAGAAAAAGTTTTCATGGGCGAACTGCCCTTGATGACGCCGCAGGGGACTTTCGTCATCAACGGAGCGGAGCGCGTGATCGTGAGCCAATTGCATCGTTCGCCGGGTCTTGCGTTTGAAAAGACGCTGCATCCCAACGGCAAGGAACTCTTTTCCTTCCGCATTATTCCCGATCGCGGTTCGTGGTATGAGGCGCAGTTCGACACGAGCGATTTGCTTTACGTTTACCTCGACCGCAAAAAGCGCCGCAGAAAGTTTTTGACGACCACCTTTTTCCGCGCGCTTGGATACGGCAACGACGCCGCGATCCTGAAGCTTTTTTACGACATCGAAGAGTTGAGCGTCAAAGATGCTGAGAAGCTCGAAGACATTCAAAACAAGGTTCTGATCGAGGACGCCGTCGATACAGAGAAAAATATTGTTGTCGCCCGCGCGTTCGAGCCGATTTCAAAGGCGGTGGTCAAACAGATCGCCGAATTGGGCATTGCGAAGATCAAAGTTGTCGATACTTCCGTTGACGACGGCATTGTCATCAAATGCCTCAAGAAGGACCCGACCAAGAACGAAGAGGAAGCGCTCAAGGACATTTACCGTCGTTTGCGTCCCGGCGATCCGCCCACTCCGGCGAATGCCCGCGCGTTGATCAAGCGCCTGTTCTTCGACGCCAAACGCTATGACCTCGGTCGCGTTGGACGTTACAAAATCAATCAAAAGCTCGGCATCAAAGGCGGCGACTCACGCATTTTGACCAAAGAAGATTTGGTTGCAGCGACGAAATATTTGCTCCGCTTGAAAAAGGGCGAAGGCAGCCTGGACGACATCGATCACCTCGGCAGCCGCCGCATCCGCACCGTTGGCGAATTGCTGGCGAATCAGTGCCGCGTCGGTCTGGCCCGCACAGAGCGATTGGTCAAGGAGCGCATGACGCTTTTCGATCAAAGCCTGGAAAGCATGTCGCCGCAGAAGTTGATCAATCCGAAGGCGCTGTCGGCCGTTATTCGCGATTTCTTCGGACGCAGCCAGCTATCGCAGTTCATGGACCAGATCAATCCGCTTGCGGAATTGACGCACAAACGCCGCCTTTCGGCCCTCGGGCCTGGGGGGTTGTCGCGCGACCGCGCGGGTTTCGAGGTTCGCGACGTTCATCCGTCGCACTACGGACGCATTTGCCCAGTTGAAACGCCGGAAGGACCGAACATCGGTTTGATCGCGTCGCTGGCAACTTTTGCGCAGGTCAACGACTTTGGATTTTTGGAGACGCCTTATCGCAAGGCGGACAAAGGTCGTGTGACGACCGCGATGGAATATCTCACCGCGGATCGCGAAGAGTCTTACATCATCGCTCAGGCTAATGCGCCTATTGATGACAAGGGAAAATTCCTGGGCGATCGCGTGACTTGCCGAAGCAAGGGCGATTTCATCGACGTGGAACCGCCGCGAGTCGATTACATGGACATTTCGCCGAAGCAATTGGTTTCGGTGGCCGCCAGTTTGATTCCGTTTTTGGAACATGACGACGCGAACCGCGCGTTGATGGGTTCCAACATGCAACGGCAGGCAGTGCCTTTGTTGATAACGGAAGCGCCGCTCGTGGCAACAGGTTTGGAAGAGCGCGTCGCGCGCGATTCCCGCGCCGTTTTGGTGGCGGAAGAAGCGGGCAAAGTCGCTTCGGTCAATGGCAACCAGGTCCTGATTACGACGGACGGAAAAATTCCTGAGACCAAGAAAAAGTTCAAGACCGATCCGGCGAACGGAATCTGGGTTTACCCGATCCGCAAATTCATGCGGTCCAATGCCGCGACCTGCATCAACCAAAAGATTCTCGTTGCCAAAGGCGACGTCATTAAGAAAGGCCAGGTCATTGCTGACGGGCCTTGCACCCAGGGCGGAGAATTGGCGCTCGGACGAAACGTGCTTTGCGCGTTCATGCCTTGGAATGGTTACAACTTCGAGGACGCAATCCTCATCAGCGAACGCATCGTCAAAGACGACGTGTTTACTTCGATTCACATCGACGAATTTGAAGTCGGCGCCCGCGACACCAAGCTCGGACCCGAGGAAATCACGCGCGACATCCCGAACCTCGGCGATGACGCGTTGAAAAACCTCGGACCTGACGGCGTTATTCGCATCGGCGCGGAAGTTAAGCCCGGCGACATTCTTGTTGGCAAGATCACGCCGAAGAGCGAGACCGAATTGGCGCCGGAAGAAAGATTGCTGCGCGCCATTTTCGGCGAAAAAGCCGCAGACGTGAAGGACACTTCGCTGAAGATTCCCTCGGGCACTTACGGCATCGTCATGGATGTCAAAGTTTCCTCCAAGAAGGAACGGGAAATGGAAGTCAAAGTGGCTCCAGAAACCAAGCGTCACGCCAAGGAAGTCCAGGACGAACACAAGGCCAAGACGGATGAATTGCGCGAGCAATTGACGGAAGCCTTGAGCAACATCCTGCTCGGCGAGAAAATTCCACTTGACGTGGTCAATTCCGAGACCGGCGAAATCATCATCCCGGCCAATCGTAAGATCACCAAGACACTGTTGCGCAAGCTGGCGCAGGTGTACGATCGCATCGAGATCGATCCTTCGCCCATTCGCAACAAGATCAGCGAAATTATCGGCACCTTTAAGAAGAAATTCGACGATTTGCAGATGCAGCACGATGAGGAAATCGAACGCGCGGAAGCGGGCGAAGAAGTCGATAGCGGCGTCATCAAGTCGGTCAAAGTCTATATCGCCTCCAAGCGGAAACTGTCCGTCGGGGATAAAATGGCCGGACGCCACGGAAACAAGGGCGTCGTCGCCAAGATCGTTCCTGAAGAAGACATGCCGTTCCTCGCGGACGGAACTCCGGTGGATATCGTGTTGAACCCGCTGGGCGTGCCTTCGCGAATGAACGTCGGGCAAGTGCTCGAGACGCACCTCGGTTGGGCGGCGAAATTGCTTGGGTTGAAATTCGCGACGCCGGTTTTCGACGGCATCAAGGAAAAGAGCATTCGCTCCTATCTGAAAGATGCGAAATTGCCAGAACACGGCAAGACCACATTGACCGACGGACGCACCGGAGAGCAGTTCGACCAGGAAATTGTTGTCGGCTATATCTACATGATGAAGCTGGGACACTTGGTCGCGGACAAGATTCACGCCCGCGCAGTCGGCCCGTATTCGCTGGTGACGCAGCAACCGTTGGGCGGCAAAGCCCAATACGGCGGACAGCGATTCGGCGAAATGGAAGTCTGGGCCATGGAAGCTTATGGCGCGGCCTACAGCTTGCAGGAATTGTTGACAGTCAAGTCGGACGACGTTCAGGGGCGCACGCGCATTTACGAAAGCATTGTCAAAGGCGACAATTGCCTGGAAGCCGGCGTGCCGGAATCCTTCAATGTTTTGGTGAAGGAAATGCAATCCCTGGCCATGGACGTCAAGGTGGGCTACTCAAATCCAATTGAACAAGCCGCCGCCACGCAGGCGACGGCTCTCGGAGCGCTTAAATGAGTTGGACCTTGGAATTTACTGGGGAAAGATCGTCAAGCCGCGAGCACGAATTTGTCGCGGAAGGCGGGGGGAATCGGGCGGCTAGTCTCGAGCAGGTTTTCCAAGTGGGCCTTGGCCGCCTGTTGAAAACGCAGTATCGCCTCCCCGCGGTCGCTTCCATGGGCGTGACAGCCGGGAAGCAAAGCGGACTTGGCGATCCACACGCCGTCTTCATCTCGCCGCGTCTGAATTTTCGAAATGGGGACGATCATATTGTGGGGACGATAGCTGCTTTTGGGATTGCAGTCAACGGCTGCCATCAAAATTAGGTGTGCTGGCTTTGTAAACCATTGAAAGTTTTAATATGAACAGCTCTAAAGAAACCGCCCGCGAATTGCTCGGCTTGGATAAGGTCAACCAGGTCGATTACGTTGCAATTTCCGTCGCCTCGCCCGAATCAATTCGGGCGTGGTCCAAGGGCGAGGTCAAGAATCCCGAGACAATCAATTACCGCACGTTCAAGCCGGAAAAGGGCGGCTTGTTCTGCGAGCGAATCTTCGGTCCTGTCAAGGATTGGGAATGCTCGTGCGGCAAGTATAAACGCATCAAGCATCGCGGCGTCGTCTGCGATCGTTGCGGCGTTGAAGTGACGCTGGCGCGCGTTCGCCGCGAACGGATGGGCCATATTGAATTGGCCGTCCCCGTGTCGCACATCTGGTTTTTCAAGTGCATGCCGTCGCGGCTCGGTTTGGTGCTGGATATGACGGCGCGCAATCTTGAGCGCGTCATCTATTACGAGGATTACATGGTGATCGACGCGGGTTCGACGCCGTTGAAGCTGCATCAATTGCTCAGCGAGCACGAATACCGCGAAGCGCGCGAAACTTACGGAGCCGATGCGTTCGTCGCGAAGATGGGCGCCGAGGCAGTCCGCGAAGGATTGGCCAACGTCGAAATTCAAAAACAGGTTGATCATCTGGCAATCGCGATGACCGAAACCAAGAGCAAGCAGATTCGCAAGAAGATCGCCAAGCGAATCAAGCTGCTCTCGGCGTTTCACACGTCAAAGGCGCATCCCGAGTGGATGGTGCTGACTGTGCTGCCGGTGATCCCGCCGGACTTGCGTCCGCTGGTGCCGTTGGAAGGCGGACGTTTTGCGACTTCCGATCTTAACGATCTTTATCGCCGCGTCATCAACCGGAACAACCGGTTGAAGAACCTGCTGCAGCTCAAAACGCCTGAAGTCATTATTCGGAACGAAAAGCGCATGTTGCAGGAAGCGGTTGACGCCCTGTTTGACAACGGCCGTCACGGTCGCGCTGTCACCGGCGCGGGAAATCGCGCGTTGAAGTCGCTCAGCGACATGCTCAAGGGCAAGAGCGGACGTTTCCGCCAGAACCTGTTGGGCAAACGCGTCGATTATTCTGGTCGTTCTGTCATCGTCATCGGGCCGGAACTAAAGCTGAGCCAGTGTGGATTGCCGAAGAAGATGGCGCTCGTGCTGTTCGAGCCTTTCATCATTCGCCGGTTGAAGGAATTGGGTTACGTCCATACCGTGCGTTCCGCCAAGAAGATGATCGAGCGCCAATCTCCCGAGGTTTGGGATATTTTGGAGGAAGTCACCAAGGGACATCCTGTGCTCTTGAATCGCGCACCGACTCTGCACCGTCTTTCGATCCAGGCGTTCGAGCCGATCCTCATTGAAGGCGAGGCCATCCGTATTCATCCGCTGGTTTGCACCGCCTACAACGCGGACTTCGACGGCGACCAGATGGCCGTCCACGTCCCGCTTTCTGTGGAAGCGCAAATGGAGGCGCGCCTTTTGATGATGGCGCCCAACAACATCTTCAGCCCGTCGAGCGGACGTCCCATCATGACGCCGACGCAGGACATTACGCTGGGATGCTACTATCTCACTGCCGAACCCCGCGCCAAGCGCGAGTCCAAGCCGTCCATGTTGTTTGGCACAAAGTCCGAAGTGGTATTCGCGCTCAACGACGGAGCAGTAGGCATTCACGACCGTGTGCGCCTCGCCAATCCGGATCGTGGGACCAAGACCAATTACGGCGATTCCGAACACAGCTCCATCGACACGACGGTGGGCCGCGTTGTGTTCAGCGAAATCTGGCCGACACGCCTTGGTTTCCTGAACAAAGTCGTCGGAAAATCGCAATTGGGCGACCTCATTTGGACGTGCTACAAGGTTTGCGGCCACGAAGAAACTGTTCTTATGCTTGACAGGCTCAAGGAGCTGGGTTTCCGCTCCGCGACGCGTTCGGGCTGCTCCATTGGAATCGACGACATGATTATTCCGAAGGAAAAAGACCAGGAAATTCACAACGCCCAGAAGCAGATCGGCGAAGTTGAAAAACAGTATCGCAAGGGCGTCATCACACCCGGCGAACGCTACAACAAGGTCATCGACATCTGGACGCATTGCACCGACCAGATCGCGAACGTCATGTTGCGCACTTTGGAAACCAACCAGGGCAAGGCGGAATACAATCCCGTCTCGTTGATGGTCGATTCCGGCGCGCGCGGCAATCGCCAGCAGGTCCGTCAATTGGCGGGCGTCCGCGGGTTGATGGCCAAGCCGAGCGGGGACATCATCGAGAAGCCGATTCTTTCAAACTTCCGCGAAGGTCTGACAGTGTTGGAATATTTCATCTCGACGCACGGCGCCCGCAAGGGTCTGGCCGACACGGCGCTCAAGACCGCCGACTCCGGTTACATGACCCGCAAACTGGTCGATGTGGCCCAGGACGTCATCATCCGCATGGAAGATTGCGGAACGACGAACGGCATTTGGGTCCAGGCCATTTACGAAGGCGAAGACGAAGTCGTCAAGCTGAGCGAGCGCATCAACGGCCGCCTGGGCTGCGACGACATCGTCGATCCGGGCGACGTTAAGACTGTTCTCGCTCATGCCAATGAAATGATCGACGAAGTCAAGGCCCGCAAAATTGAAAGCGCGGGCGTCGAGCGAATCCGAATCCGTTCCGTGCTGACGTGCGAGGCGAAGCAGGGAATATGCGGTTGCTGCTACGGGCGCAACCTGGCCACTGGCGGCATGATCAAACGCGGCGAGGCCGTCGGCATCATCGCGGCGCAATCGATCGGCGAACCTGGAACACAGTTGACGATGCGCACATTCCACATCGGTGGAACGGCATCGCAGGTTTTCAAACAGCCGCAGATCAAGTCCAAGTTCGACGGTGTGGCGCGTTACAACGATCTCCGCCTCGTGGAATTGGAAGACGGGAACAGCATCGTTTTGAACAAGAACGGTTCCATCTCGATCATGGCCGAAGAAAATGGCCGCGAACTGGAAACGCACAACCTTGTCATCGGCTCCGTCATCTCAGTCAAGAACGGCGCTGCTGTCAAGAAGGGTGAACCGTTCGTCCAATGGGACCCGTACAACGTGCCAATTCTCTCGGAGAAGGCCGGTAAGATCAAATTCGTCGATATCATCGAGGGCGTGACGATGAAGCAGGAAGTCGATGAAACGACCGCGCAGGAAGCGATGGTCATCATCGAGCACAAGGAGGATCTCCATCCTCAAATCGTCATTCTGAATGACAAGGGCGAACCGATGGCGAATTATCCGATTCCCTCCGGCGCGCACATCGTCGTCAACGAAGGCGACAAGATCGTCGCCGGAACATTAATGGCCAAGACGCCCCGCAAGACGTCCAAGACCAAGGACATCACCGGCGGTCTGCCGCGTGTTGCGGAGTTGTTCGAAGCGCGCCGTCCGAAGGACGCGTCGGAAATTTCCAAGATCGACGGTCTCGTTGATTTTGGGCCGAGCGTTCGAGGCAAGCGGACAATTCTCATCAAGGACCCGCAAACCAGCCTGGAAGAGGAGCACCTCATCCCGATCGGCAAGCACGTCATCGTGTTCAAGGGCGACTTTGTCAAGAAGGGCCAGCAACTGACCGAAGGCCCTGTCGATCCGCACGAGATTCTTGATATTTGCGGCCCGCAGGAATTGCAGGAGCACCTCGTCAACGAAGTCCAGGAAGTCTATCGACTCCAGGGTGTGACGATTAACGACAAACACATCGAGATCATCGTCCGGCAAATGTTGCGCAAAGTGCGCGTCACCGAGCCTGGCGACACGATTTTCCTGTGGGGCGAACAGATCGACAAGATCGAGTTCGAACGCGAGAATTCGCGCGTCGAGAAAATGGGTGGAAAACCCGCCGAGGCGCAACCCGTATTGCTGGGCATCACGAAAGCCTCGTTGGAAACGGAAAGTTTCCTCAGCGCCGCGTCCTTCCAGGACACAACCCGTGTATTGACCGAAGCCGCCACGATGGGCAAGGTCGATTACTTGAAGGGTTTCAAGGAAAACGTGATCATGGGCCATATCATCCCGGCGGGCACCGGTTACATGACCCATCGCCGCGTGGACTTGAAGCCGTTGGTGGAACCGATTCCTTTGGAAGAGACAGAAGTCGCGCCTGAGCTGGAAACTCCGCTCGCGGGCTGAGTTCCTAACATTATTTAATTACAACAATGGTCGGCGCAACCCGCCGGCCATTTTTTATTTTTGCAACAGAGCTGATCTCCCTTATAGCATTTTAAGTACAATTGTAGCCACAAATTTTGGCGCGGCAGGGGAGCGCGACCGTCTCGGTCGCATCCGTCGGCGTCTCGCCGACGGAACAATCCAGCACTACGGGGGGTGGCGTAAAATGTTCGACAAGAGCGTCTGGCGAGACGCCAGACGCGGCGGTCGAGACGACCGCGCTCCCCAAAGCATGGAATCGTTCCGACTTAGCCTGGTCGGAAAGAGTGCGATCCCCGTGCAACGGGGGCTGTGGCGAGAAGCGGGCTTGGCGAATAGTTCTTGCGGTGATCTGACCGCAACAATCCATACATTGCGTGATCAACGTAATGATCGTGCAGCCATTCGATCCCGCGCACGATTCCTTCAAATCTAAAACCGAGACGTTCCGGGATTGCGCGGCTGCGGGAATTATCCGTGGCGCATTCGATGGTGATGCGGTTGAGTTTCCAAGCGTCAAAACCGTGATCAATCATGGCCCGGCAACACGAGGTCATAATTCCCTGTCCCTGATGCGCCGCGTCCAGCCAATAGAACAAAGCGGTCCAGCGGTTTGAGCAATCGACGTTCAAAAAGCTGATCATCCCGCAGAATTGCTTCTGAAACCAAATTCCGGTGTGGTAACCCTGTTTGCCGGCGTATTGCTGCTGCCACGCTGCGATGGATTTTTCCACCACGGCGACTGAATTCATCATGTCCACCCAGGGATGCCAGCGGCGCAAATGCTCGCGATTGACCTCGAAGAGGCCGAAAAGTTCCTTGCTATGCTCGCGGTCGATCAACCGCAACTCCGTCTCGTCATTTACGGTTTGGCAAAGCATTTGGCCTTAATAATGCATCGTTGGTTATTATTGACTATTGGTATCGCAAGTTCCGTTCCATCGGCGTGGACTGCGAAAGGCTTAAGGGGAAATCGGCCAAAAACCGCACTTTGAGACAAGGCCATTCTTGCCTACCTCCTCGTAAGTTGCGGTCATAATTTGCCTCTTCCCGTTCGGTCAACTTCTGTAAATCACTGATTTTCAGGCCCTTTTCGCGCTGGCATATCGGTTGCTAAGTGAGGGACGGAATTATTGA
The DNA here is from genome assembly GCA_036501665.1 of Verrucomicrobiia bacterium. Taxonomy (GTDB): domain Bacteria; phylum Verrucomicrobiota; class Verrucomicrobiia; order Limisphaerales; family Palsa-1400; genus DATAUD01. Next base: position 85,664 of record DASXZW010000117.1, on the reverse strand, counting down.
TATGATTGAAGGTCTCTTTACCGATTCGAATTATCTGGCAGCCAAAAGGATGCTGGATGTCACGGTATTGCGGCAGGACGCCATCGCCAGCAATTTGGCCAATATCGAAACCCCCAACTACAAGCGCCTCGATGTATCGACGAGTTTTGAGGCGCAGCTAAAGCAGGCCGTCTCCAACCGGGACCCGGAGCAAATCGCCGCCGTCCAACCGCAACTGGCGGTCGATAGCTCGGCTCGATCCAGCCGTTCGGATGGCAACACCGTTCAGTTGGAAACCGAATTGCTGCACATGAACCAAAATATGGTGGAGCACGCATTGGAAACCCAACTGGTGACCAATCAACTCGCGAAAATGCGCATGGCCATCACCGGCAAAAGCTAAACCTGACCTATGATTGATCTTATCCCCGGAATCAACAGCACCGCATCCGCCCTGGACGCCGAACGGATGCGGATGGACGTGGTATCCCAAAACATCGCAAACGTTGATACGACCAAGGGACTTGATGGAAAACCGTATCAGCGCCAGCAGGTCGTTTTCGAGTCGGTTCTGCAAATGCAACAAGCCAACGAGGCTGGCGGCGCAGTCCCGCAGTCGGTGCAAATCGCGCGCATCGTCAAGGACAACAAAGAGCCTCGCATGGTTTACAACCCAACCCATCCCGACGCCAATTCCAAGGGAATGGTCGCCATGCCCGACATCAACATCCACGAGGAAATGGTGGACATGATCACCAGCACGCGGGCTTTTGAAGCGAATCTCGCGGTAGTCAAGAATGCCCGCACGATGGCCATGCAGGCTTTGTCCATCGGGAAACATTGACAATCGCGCTTTAAAAAATGGACGCTCTTTCGGCATTAAGAATGGTTGGCGGCCCGCAAATGGGGCTGTCGGCGCTTGATCCGGCGCATGAATCGAGCGCTGCCAAGTCTATTTCGCTGGCAGACCTCCAAAAATTCGGCGCAGGTGTCACATACCAATCTCCTTCGTCAATTCCGGCGTCAGGTGGCGATTCGTCGGTTTCCTCCGCCGTTTCCTCGATTGCAGCGCAGCCGGTTCTTCCCGGTTCGTCGGGCAGCGCATTTCAGAATTTGCTGGGCGATTTTGTGAATGACGTATCAGCGCAGCAAGCCGCCGGCACCGATGCCGTGAACGGTTTGATGAGCGGGAAAAACGTTTCGTTGCACCAGGCCATGATCTCGATGGAGGAAGCCAGCGTTTCATTTCAGATGATGGTCGAAGTGCGAAACAAGGTGCTGGATTCGTACCAGGAATTGATGCGGATGTCGGTATGACAACAACCAAAAAAACCAATCGCCCGAGCCGGACGTTTGATGGCGACCCAATTTCTTAATGAACAAAAACTTCTCTCAAGTGGGCCAGCAGCTCGCGGCGATTTGGAAACAGCTTGGCCTCAACCAGCGCATCAGCATTGTCATGGCCACGCTGGTGACGATAGTCGGATTGGCCGGGCTGGCCCTTTGGTCAAGCCACTCGGATTACGCGCTTCTTTACGGAAAGCTCGACGAGACGGAATCGGCGAAAGTTGTCGCCGCGCTGGAGGAGACGAAGGTTCCTTATAAAGTCAACCAGACCGGCGGTTCTATTTTGGTGCCTGCCGACAGGGTCTATCAAGTTCGGATGCAGATGGCCAGCAAAGGCATTCCCCAGAATCAGGGCGTTGGGTTTGAGATTTTTGACAAGGCGAACTTCGGGATTTCAGATTTTGTGCAGCACGCCAATTATACTCGCGCCGTCCAGGGGGAATTGGCCCGGACCATCAGCCAGCTTGACCAGGTGGAGACGGCCCGTGTCATGATCGTAATGCCTGAAAATCGCCTCCTCACAGATAGCGGACGCAAGCCGACCGCTTCTGTCTTCGTTCGGGTCAAGGGCAACGGGCAATTGCCGCAGTCGGCTGTCAATTCGATTCGTTTTCTCGTGGCCAACAGCGTCGAAGGGTTGCAGGCCAACAGCGTTTCCGTCGTCGATAACCAGGGCAATGTGCTTTCCGAGAATCAGGAAAACGATTCTGTCGCCGGCCTTTCCGGCAATCAACTCAGCGCGCGCCGCAACCTTGAGCAATACTTGACAAAAAAGGCCGAAGGGATGTTGGAGAAAGTTTTGGGTCCTGGCCAGGCGGTCGTGCGCGTTTCGGCGGACATGAATTGGGACACCGTCACCAAGTCGGAGGAGAAATTTGACCCGGACAGCAAAGTGGAACGCAGCACATCGATCACCGAAGACCTCACCGATTCCTCAATGACCCCCACCGGAGGACTGGCCGGTTCCACCGCGAACGCCGGCGCGGATAAAGACAATCCGAATACGAACGCCGTCGCTGCCGCGCCCGTCAACGGCAACCATACCCGCAAGAAAACCACCACCTCCAGTTACGAGATCAACAAAAATACGAGCAACGTAATCGAAGGGGCGGGCGGAATAAAAAGGCTCTCCACCGCCGTCTTCGTGGCTGAGAAATTTGAAGGCAAAGGCGCTGATCGCAAGGCGGTGCCCCGCACGCCGGAAGAGTTGGAGAAGCTTCGACATATTGTCCAAGACGCCCTTGGCATTCAGCAAAACAGCGACACCGACCGTAAAGATGAACTTGTGCTCGAAGAAATGCCGTTCAATGACCAGGTCGCAACGGACTTGACCCAGCAACTTGACCAGCAGGAGAAAAAACAGTTCTGGATGGATTCGGCGCAAAAAATGATTTATCCGGCGATGGCTGTCGGGATTCTATTTATGTTCTGGCGCGCGTTGAAGCAAACCAAGGTGGATGACATTCCGATCGGCATCCCCATCGGCAACGGTCACACCAACGGCAATGGAAATGGAAACGGCAAGCACGGCAAGGGCATCGTTGGCGAAGGTGTTGTGACAGTCGAGGTTTTAAACCAGTTGATCCGCGAAAATCCGGCCAATATGAGCCAGGCAGTCCGCACATGGCTGACTCGCGGTAAACCTTCAAACTAGCAAGTCATCATGGAAATCGAGTCACCCATCCTGGACTTCGTCAAAATGACGAAGGTTCAAAAGCTTGGCGCCTTGCTCATCATTCTCGGGCCGGACAGCGCCGCGCAGATGATGAAGAGCATGGACGAACACGAAGTGGAAGCGGTTTCGGTGGAGATGTCCAAGATGGGGATCATCAGCCAGGAAATGCAGGGGGAAGTATTGCGGGAGTTTACGGATGTTGCAGTCCAGGCCAGCACCGGAGTTCTTGGCGGCGTCAATTTTACCAAGGCGGTCCTCGAAAAATCGGTCGGCATGTTCCGCGCGTCGGACATCATTGGCCGCGTCGCGCCAACCCGCGTCCCGCTGGCGGCGATGCAACAGATTGTTGACATGGATGTGCGGCAACTCTTCAACCTTTTGAAAAATGAGCAGCCGCAGACCATCGCCTTGATCCTGAGTTATTTGCCGGTTGAAAAAGGCGGCCAGGTGTTGGTGCTTTTGAAAGGCGATTTGCGCGACAAAGTTGTCGAGCGCCTCGCCACATTGACGCCAACGCCCATGGAAGTTGTGGAGCGCATCATCGATGTGCTCAATCAAAAGGCGGGGGCCAAGCCGACGCGCGCCTTGAGCCAGACGGGCGGTGTCAAGAATGCCGCCGAACTCCTCAACACGCTGGATAAAAATCTCAGCCAGTCGATGCTTTTGGATTTGGAACAGCGCAACCCGGAACTCGGCCGGGCCATTCGCCAGAAAATGTTCACCTTCGACGAACTCGCGCTTCTCGACGCGCAATCGCTGCAAAAAGTCATGCGCGAAGTCGATATGCGGGACCTCGCGGTTTCGCTCAAGACCGCCAGCCCGAAAGTCAAAAGCGCGCTGCTCGGCGCGATTTCCAAACGCGCGGCGGAAACCGTCAACGAAGAAATCAGCTTCCTCGGCGCCATCAAGAAAAAGGACATCGAGGCCGCGCAAATGCGGATTATTGACAGTGTTCGCCAGCTCGAATCCGAAGGCGAACTGGACCTTAGCGCCGCCACAAGCGGTTCACGCGATGAATACCTGGTCTGAAACCATCATCATGTCCAAGCCCCTGCGCGACGTCCGCCTGGTCGGAGCGCAACTGGCCAGCGAATGCCCTACGATCACCGCGGTTCAAAGCGAAGTTCCGCCGAAGGTTCACGCGCCCGCGCCAATCCCCGCGCCCAAGCCCGTGCTAGCGCGAGAAGATCAAGACCAATTGCACGCCGCGTACGACCGCGGCCGCATCGACGGCGAAAAATCCGTGAGCGAACAATTGATCAAACAGCGCGGCGAAATGAACGAGTTGTTTCAGGGCATCATGAAGTCGATGAGCGAGGCGGTGCCACAGGTGGTCCGGGATACGGAGAATACGCTTGTTTCTCTTGCGTTGGAAGTGGCGCAGAAACTTGTCGCAGAGATGCCGATATCCACCGAAATGGTGGAAGCCGCGATACAGGATGCCTTGGGTCAAGTCGAAGGCACCGCGCAAGTTACGATTCGCCTGCATCCCGCGGATTTGGAAATTTTGCAAAACAGCAGTTCTTTGCTGTTGGAGAACAGCGGGGGCGCAACGGAATTTCGCTTTCTTGGCTCGCCCGAAGTCACGCGAGGCGGATGTTTGGTGCAGACGCGCTTTGGTATTGTTGACGCCCGGCGTGAAACCAAATTTGACCTGCTCAAAAGGAATCTTCTTCCATGACCTGCCAGCCGCACCCACAACCATTGCCGACGAACCGCCTCGAAGGCCTGCTCCGCAAAGCGCAGGAAACCCGGGTCGTTCGCAGTCATGGCCGCGTGATCCAGCTCATCGGTCTGGTCATCGAATCCGAAGGGCCTTTGGCGGGCGTCGGCGAACTGTGCCGGATTGAATCAGCGCGGCACGACGGTTCCACGCTCGCGGAAGTTGTCGGATTTCGGAACAACCACGTGCTGCTCATGCCGTTGGGCGAAACTTTTGGAATTCATCCCGGCAGCGAAGTCGTCGCGCTCGGAACTTCCTTGAGCGTTCCCGTTGGGGAATCGTTGAAGGGCCGCGTCATCGGCGGCCTGGGAAATCCTCTTGACGAGAAAGGTCCCATTGAAGCGGACGCGGAGATCGCGCTGAATTTGAAACCGCCGCATCCGTTAAAGCGACAGCGAATCACGCAGGCATTTCGCACCGGGATCAAAGCCATCGACGCGTTTACGCCGTGCGGACGCGGGCAGCGCATGGGAATTTTCGCCGGCTCCGGCGTCGGAAAATCAACTTTACTTGGAATGATCGCCAGCCAGGCGGAAGCGGACGTCAATGTCATTGCGCTGATCGGCGAACGAGGCCGCGAAGTGCGCGAATTTCTGGAAAAAGATTTGGACGAGGCGGGCCGCCGCAAATCGGTGGTGGTTGTCGTGACTTCCGACCAGCCGGCGATTGCGCGATTGAAGGGCGCATTCGTGGCGATGGGCATCGCGGAACATTTTCGTGACAAGGGACAAAACGTTCTGTTGATGATGGATTCGGTCACGCGGTTCGCGATGGCGCAACGTGAAATTGGACTCGCCGTCGGTGAGCCGCCTGCGACCAAGGGTTACACGCCTTCGGTATTTTCGCTGCTGCCCCAACTCCTCGAACGCGCCGGTTCGGGTGAGCGCGGTTCAATCACTGGACTCTTTACAGTTTTGGTCGAAGCCGACGACATGAACGATCCCATCGCGGACGCGGTGCGTTCTATTCTTGACGGCCACATAGTATTGACGCGCGAACTGGCCACGCAAAATCATTATCCCGCGATCGACGTGCTGGAGAGTGTCAGCCGTTTGACCCGGGACTTGACCACGCCGGAGCAACAGCAACTGGCTTCGCGCGCGCGAGAGTCGCTGGCGGTTTATCGCAAGAACCAGGATTTGATCAATATCGGCGCTTACCCCGCAGGCGCGAATCCCGCGATTGACCTGAGCATACAATTGCAGGAGCCGCTCAAAACTTTCCTTCGTCAACCGGTGGCCGACGGATTTTCAATTCCCCAAAGTTGGTCGCTTCTCTCCGAGGTGATGTCCGCCCCGCGACAAACGGCTCCGGTTGCGCGAAAAACCCGCTAACGGCGCATGAAACCCTTTCACTTTACATTGGAAGCGGTCCGGACGATTCGGCAACGCCAGGAACAAGTCGCGATGGAGCAGTACGCGCAGGCGTTGCTCAACCGTCAACTCGCCGCGGAGCGCTTGAATTTAATCCAGGGAGAATTGGACGCTTGCTGGAAGGAATTGCGCGGGCAGATGGCGCAGGGTTGCGCGGCGTCAACAATCATTCAGGCGCACGATTATCACCGGGTTGTGACCCGCCGCCGTGATGAAGCCATCGCCGCGATGGGAGTCGCCGAGCGGCGCGTGAATGCGGCGATGCAAGCGATGCTGACCGCGCGTCAGCAGCGGGAAATTGTCGATAAATCCCGCGAGAAGCAAAAAGCCCATTACCATCGCGAGCAATTTCTCGCGGAGCAAAAGCTGATGGACGACCTGGCGGGGCGGCGTTCCGGCATTAATTTTCTTCTTGATTCAACCGAGGCGCTACAATGACACGATTATTGACATCCAATTGGACCGCCGCGATTTGCGGAGCGGTGGTGTACCTTATTTGCATGGTGTTTTTTTGGAAGACGCCCGTCATTCCCATCGACGGCTCAGCCGCGGATGCCGCGGCGATCGCGCGCGTTCAAACCGGGCCTTCGTGGGAATTCACCAATCCCGAAGCGGACCAACTCGTCGCGGAGTTGAAGTCAGAACGGGCCGCCGTGAAGAAGCGCGAGCAAGAGCTTGACGAGCTTGCAAAACGGCTCGCCGTCGAACAAACGGAAGTCAACCAGGCGACGCAGTCGGTTCATCAATTGCAATTGGATTTTGACAAGAATGTGGTGCGCATCAAGGACGAGGAAACTGTCAATTTGAAGAAACTCGCCAAGGTCTATTCCGATATGAGTCCGGAAAGCGCCGCGAAGGTTTTCACCGAAATGGAAGATCAGGCTGTCGTCAAGATCATGGTATTTATGAAGGACACCGAAACCGCGGCCATTCTTGAGGCGCTGGCAAAGAACGGCCAGCCCGAAGCCAGGCGAGTCGCAGGGTTGTCCGAAAGCCTCCGTCTCGCCTCTTATCACACTCCTGCCAAAAAATGATGCCCAAATCCGACCTCGTCGGGACAGTTCCTGCCGTTAAAGGCCAGGGAATTCCAGCCATTCGCCCAAAGACATTTCCTGATTCAGCAACCGCTGAAAAAAACTTTTCGGTTGTTGTATCGAAGGCCATCGCGAGAACTCCCGAGCCAGTGAAAAGCTCGGATGTGACGCGCGCTGAGTTTTCTCCGAAGGCGAAGGTTTTTGACCCCGCTCAAATCCAGGATTCGGTCACTGGCTCCCCTCAAACTGCGACCGCCGCCACCTTCAGAAACAGGCGCGAGCAAACTATTCTTGTTGCTTCAAAGGCGGACGCATCATGGCGCTCCTCCCAATCCAACGCTCCTCGCCCCAGCCCAATCCCCGTTGCGCAGGAAGAGGGAACTGACAGCCGGCATGAGAGCCGCAGCGTCAAGGCGCGTCCGGCATCCAATGCCGTGCCGTCGAAGACTGGCGATTTGATTGACGCTTCAATTGTCAGCGCGGTAATGACCGCGATGGTTCAACCGAACGCTGCTTCGGCGATTCCGCGGTTGCGCAATTCGAGCAAAGCCGATGGCGGGGACCTGTCAATTGAGACTGAATCGAACGAGGCTAGTTCAACAGCTTCGACGAACCAGCCAGTTCGATTTTCTACGGTCGCGCCTGTTGAAGAACGGGGGACTCAAGAGGAGTCTTCGCAAAAAAGTTCCTCAGTATTCTTTGCATCCGCGCGAGAAAGTGTACTGACAAGTCGGCTGTCTTCGGAAAATGCGCTCCACACGGCGGTTCCCACGGACACTTCTGGATTTGCGAAGTCATCTTCGCCTGAAGACTTTCAGAATCCTGTTCACAAAGCATTGCAGGCAAAAGACCTTCTCACGGCGCTTGCAGCGGACGATGGCTTTTCGGCTCGTGTCAATAATGCCTCAATACATTCGCGCGCCCCTGCGCGTCACCAGGAAAAATCTGAAAATGCTGACGCTCCACAACAAGTTTCTCAGCAGGATGCCTCTTCGACCTCTGCGATTGCTGGACAATCGGCAGATTCCGATCCGGGCAGAAACCATGAGATCCCAAAGTTTGACGAATTACCCGGCCAGGCGGCAGCGGCTGCACAGTCATCCGGGGATTTTGCTGTTAAAGGCGGCAGTTCGCAGCCGAAACAGGCAATTCACGCCGGAACAGTTGCTTCAGAAAGCCTCGACAAGGCTCCATTTCCCAATCCTTCTCCCCCCGAAACCACCTCGGTTTCTGATCCTCAAAACGTTGATTCGCAAGCTGTTGCAAGTGTCCTCAGAAAAGAGGTCGAAGGCGCTTCCGCCATCGATGGCACACGTGCTGCTTTAAGTAAGCAGCGAATGAAATTTGCTGGAGAAAAGAACGATATTGCCGGGAGCGTGGTGCAGAAATTGCCGGGCGCTGCCGACAAGCAGATTTCTTCGGATAATATGAGCGCAAAAGCTAAACCGCAGTCCGAGCCAAATCTTCCAAAACAGTTGGGGGACGCATTCTTTCCCGGTTCGCTGGCTTATTACTCCAGCAATGCTGCGGTCACAGAAGGCCTGATCGGCAAAGGCCACCAGTTCCCGCAAATGATGGATTCGCCCGCGAGCCAGGTTGAACGCGTCGCGCACCTCGTGGCACAGGAAGTTTTAACGGTCCGGCAATCGAGCGCGACGGCGCTGGCTGTGTCGCTCAAAGTGGACACCCACACAGAACTATTTTTACAATTGACCAATCATGATGGCCGGGTGCAAGCCTCGCTGAGTTGCGAGCGCGGCAGCATTGACCATCTCGGCGAGCATTGGACGGAATTGCAGCAATCCCTGGCGCGGCAGAACATTCAGCTTATGCCGTTGGAGGACAAAACCGGAACTCGCGTCCCGGCAATCGTCACTCCGGCGGCAGGAAGCGTCGCCGCGCGGCCATTTGATCAATCGCCCCAAAATCGTCAACAACAACTCCGAGACCCGCAGGGAGAAACACAGACAGCCCGCGTGACCGCCACGGGGCGTGTTTCAGGCAAAACGAAATCAAACAATCGTTCCCGGCAAGGCTGGGAAACCTGGGCCTAAACTATGTCAGCCATTTCCGCCATTAACGCCACTTCGGGACTTTCGCCCTCAGCCGCATCGCAAAGCACGAATCCGTCGCAAACCTTGAACCAGGCCGATTTTCTAAAGCTGCTGGTCACTCAGATGACCTCGCAGGACCCGCTTTCTCCGGAAAGCGATACGGACATGGCCGCGCAGATGGCGCAATTCAGCTCCTTGCAGGCGTCCCAGAGCACGGAAACCGACATCGAAGGGTTGCAAGCCAACTCCTTGATCGGCCAGACCGTCACTGCGGCCTCGACAGGGAGTCCGACGACAGGCGTGGTTACCTCGGTCGTGATGCAGGCAGGTTCCGACCCCGAACTTATTGTGAATGGCCAGCCGTTCACGCTGAAGCAGGTTTCCGCAATTTTCCCGGGCGTTTCAACAGCCGCGACTACTGCGGCCACAACACCGGCGTCTTCGGGTTCCACGACAAAAACGAGCACAAATCAAGGCACCAAAGCCAATACTAATTAACTCCTAACTCTACGATAAATTATGCTTACTTCTCTTACATCGGCCGTCTCCGGTTTGGATGATTTCCAGGAGCAGATGGACGTCATCGGCAATAACATCGCCAACGTCGATACCACCGGTTTCAAAGCCGGTGTGGTTGATTTTGCCGACGCGTTCAGCAACACCTTGCAGGCTCCCGCGGCCGCCAGCGGTTCCTCCAACAGTTCCAGTTCGGTGCAAATCGGCACCGGCACTGAGATCACCGGCATCAATAACAACTGGCTCCAGGGCGCGCTCAGCACCACTGGTGTTCCCAGTGATCTGGCGATTTCAGGAAATGGTTTTTTCATGGTGAAAGACCCGTTGACAGGCGATCAATTCGCTACTCGCGCGGGCGATTTCAGCGTCAACACACAAGGTTATCTGGTCACTGACACGGGCGAAGAAGTCATGGGATATTCCGATTCCGGTCTTTCGCAGCTTGGCCCGATCCAGATCGACAAAACAGGGGCGGCGAATCAGAACGCCAGCATGAGTTCGTTTTCCATCAGCGGCACAGGACAAATCACTGTCAACATGTCGGACGGCACTTCGTTTACGCGTGGACAGGTTTTGATGCAGAACTTTCAGGACCCGGGCGCGTTGGTGAGCGTCGGCAACAACCTTTACAGCAACACGGCGAACGCCGGCCCATTGAGTTCATTGACCGCCCCAGGTTCAGGCGGCCTGGGCACGATTCAATCCGGCGCGTTGGAACTTTCAAACGTCGATCTCTCAAACGAGATGGCCAACCTGATCACCGCGCAACGCGCGTTCGAAGCGAACTCAAAAATCGTCACGACAAGCGATGAGATTCTTCAGGATGTCGTGAACATGAAACATTAATTGACTCGCTGAATTGTAAGAATTTATGGCCGCAAACGTCGATCCACCCCGGGCTGGAAAAGAAGTCGAAGCCGCGCCGGAAGCCGCGAAGGCTGCCGATGCAAAGGCTGCCGGCGGATTCAAAGCCTACCTGCCGCTGGTGATCGCCCTCGTCACGATGCCCGCCCTGGCCTACGCGACAACGATGTTTGTTCTCGTGCCAAAAATGCAGAAGGCCCTAGGTCACAGCGATACGAGCGCTGCGCCGCAATCTTCTTCCAAGGAATCTGCCGCTCCCAGCGGTGAAGGCGGCAAACCCGCAGTCGGCGGAAAAATCAAGGTCATGGTGCCATTGACCAAGCTCCTCGTAAACGTCGCCGGCACAATGGGCACACGTTACCTGATGACAAGCGTCACACTGGTGAGCAACAACGCCGACTTCAAAAACACGGTGGACGAAAATAAGGACCAGCTTATGGACCTCGCCACCGGCGCGTTGAGCAGCAAGACCATTTCCGATTTGGAAAAGCCCGGCGCCCGCAACGAAATCCGCGCCGAGCTGATGACGGTCATCAACAACGCCCTCGGCGGTCCCGTGGTGCAGGAAATCTACATCACCGAATTCGCCATTCAATGAGCCGCTTTCTTCCATGAATCCTGGCGAAGAAACACAGACTCCCACCGCTGCCCCTTTCAGTGCCGAAGCGGAAAGTTTTCTAAGCTCGGCTGAAAACGCTGAAAAGGAAATCGCGGGCGATCAACCGTCAGCCCCGGTTGCAGAGCCAGAGAAGAACCCAGTCCAACCTTGTGATTTTCGCACGCGAATGCTCCTTGCGCCTGGGGAACTGCGGAAGCTGCGCATGCACCAGGAAGAATTCGCCAACAGCCTGGCCTCCCGCTTGTCGCTTCATCTGCGCCTCGATTTCCTGCTGAAATTGACCGACGTCCAGACTGTTGCCTATGGAAAAGTGGCGCAAGGCTGGCAAAGCCCGACCCATCTGACACTTTTCAAAGTCGAACCTCTCCGCGGCATTTCCGTGCTGGAAATTCCCCTTCCGCTCGGATTTAGCATCGTCGATCGCCTCATGGGTGGCCCCGGCGAATCGGCGGATTCGGACCGCGAAATCAGCGAAATCGAAAACGCGCTCCTTGATCAGGCCATTCAATTGATTCTCGGCGAATGGTGCAGCCACTGGACCAAGCATAAGCAGCTAAAACCCGCGCTCCTTGGTTTCGAGACAAACGGAAAATTCGTTCAGGCCGCAGTGCCCGAAACAATGATGCTCGTCATTAGTCTTGACGCGCAAATCGGCAATTGCACCGGCCAAATTCAAATCGCTTTTCCCTATAATTCCCTCGAGGGAATGATCCGCGAATTAAATCGCAGCGTCGATGCGCCCCCCGTGACGGAAGCCGCGCCTGTGGCTCCTGTCAAACCAGTCACCAAATGGAATTCTTGCTTCGACGATGTTTGCATTCCCGCCGTCGCTGAATTGCAGGGAATCGAAATGTCCGCGCGGGATGTTTTGGCTTTGAAGATCGGCGACGTTCTTAAAATCACCGGCAAGGACGCGCTCAACGTCAAACTTCGTCTCGCTGACGCCCCCAAATTCAACGGACGCCTCGGCACGCTCGATGGCAATTGGGCGGTCGAGCTAACCGAAATCATCAAGCATTGATTTATCAATTTTATGGAAGCTACCGCTAAACCAACAAATCTTGAATTGCTGCTGGACGTCCGCGTAAATCTGACCGTTGAACTCGGCGCGTGCCAGGTTCCGATGCGCGACGTGCTTCAGCTTAATCCCGGCTCCGTCGTGAAGTTGGAAAAAACGACCCAGACTCCGTGCGACGTTTTTGCCAATCATAAACTCATCGCTCGCGGCGAAGTCGTCGTGGTCGATAACACTTACGGCATCAAGATCACCGAACTCATGGGGGCCAATTCGTGATCGTGGCGGCGTTTAATTCTTTGTTTGACAACTTTGCAGGCGCGCGTTTAGCCCGCCGCGTCGCAAGTCGCGCTGTTTTGTTGGCTGCGTTGTTCCTCGGAGGTTTTACGACGCTTGCGGAGACTGCGGCATCCACAAATTTAATCACTCCGAACCTTAATGAGGCGACGATGTCCACCGGTTTGCCGGATACGGGGGCTTCGGTCTTTCGTGTGCTTGGTGCTTTGATTCTTGTTGTCGGCATCTTTTTGGGCGGTGTCTGGCTCTTCAAAAACTGGCAGCGGTTCACCGTGCAAAAAGGCGCCCGGCCCCGGTTAAATGTTTTGGAAGCCAAATCAATCGGCCAGCGCCAGTCGCTCCTGGTCGTTGCCTATCAGCAGCAGCGGATGCTGGTGGCGGCCACGCCTGCGGGAATCACGCTTTTAAGTCATTTGCCTGCCGAAGAAAATGTCGAGACTGCTCCCGTCGCTTCGACGCGGATTAGTTTCGCCGACGCTTTTCAACAAGTCCTGGCCCGCAAGCAATGAACTTCAATCCTTCCCAGCCCGTCATTCGCCGGCAGCGCGGATTGAAATCGACGCTCTGCATTTTGGCCGCGTTCCTCCTGATTTTCCTCGGTGCCGCGACACAAGTCCACGCTCAAGCGCAGGCGGCTGCGGCTCCGGGCGGATTCAATCTGAACATCGGCGTCAACGGCCTCAATAACGGCCAGGATGTCGATAGCGCGATCAAGGTCGTCGTCATCATGACGTTGCTGACCCTGGCTCCGTCAATCATTTTGCTGATGACCTGTTTCACGCGAATTGTCATCGTGCTTTCTTTCGTGCGCTCGGCGCTTTCGCTGCAAAGCACGCCGTCCAATCAGATCATCGTCGGGTTGTCCCTGTTCTTGACGTTTTTCATAATGTCGCCGGTCTGGGAAAAAATCGACAGCGATTCGATCGCGCCGTATCGGGCGGGACACATTACCGGGCAGGTGGCGATGGATAAAGCCGCGGTTCCGATTCGCAATTTCATGTTGAAGCAGACGCGGCCCAAGGATGTGGAATTATTCGTCGCGCTCGCGAAGCTCGGGCCCACGGCGCCGGATCAGTTGCCGCTGAAGATTGTCATTCCTAGTTTCATCATCAGCGAGCTGCGCACGGCGTTCCAAATGGGATTTCTGTTGTTCATGCCGTTCATTCTGATTGACCTCATTGTGGCGACAGTCTTGATGAGCATGGGTATGATGATGATGCCGCCGATGGCGATCTCGCTGCCGTTAAAAATCCTGTTGTTCGTGTTGGTGGACGGCTGGCATTTGATCGTCAGTTCCATCGTCCAAAGTTTCGCAACCTGACCATACCAGAAAATTTATGAGTCCTGAATTTGCCGCCGAAATAATCAAGCACCTGATGTTTCAAGCCGTCACGCTGGCGTCGCCCATTTTAATGGCCGCGATGAGTGTGGGTCTTGCCATCAGCCTTTTCCAATCCGTCACCTCCATTCAGGAGCAAACATTGACCTTTGTTCCCAAGGCGCTGGCCATCGTCAGTCTGCTCGTTGTGACGATGCCGTGGATGTTGCGCACCATGATGGAATTCACGACGGACATGATCCAAAAGATGCCGCAAATGGCCCACTAGAGATGGTAGGGACGGCCCGCCGGGCCGTCCGTGGACGCCTCGGCGAGGCGTCCCTACCTCGCCCACCTGGCCTAAAAGGATAAGGATGCTCGATTTCACAAATTGGCTGATGGTTTTCCTGCGGGTGAGCGCGATGTTTGCGATCTTCCCGGTTTTCTCCGCTTCCAATTTCCCCGTTCAATTGCGATTGGCCCTCGGCGCGCTGCTTTCAATATTGATCTGCCCGGTGATTCCCACAACGGCCATGCCACAGGACATCTGGGGGTTGGTTGGGGCGATGGCGATGGAAGTTGGCATTGGCCTGACGCTGGGATTTGTGAGCCGCATGGTTTTTTACGGGCTTGATCTGGTTGCGGCAATCATCGCGACAGAGATTGGGTTGCAGTTGCCCGCAGGCATCAATCCGATGAGCGGAGGGCAGACCAATTCGATTGGGACAGTTTTATATTATCTCGCCGCAATCCTCTGGCTGAGCCTGGATATGCACCATTGGATGATTGTCGGGATTCAGAGGACCTATACTTTCCTTCCAATCGGCGGCGCGCATGTGTCCAGTGCGGCGATGACCGATGTCGTGGCTAGAACGAGCCAGACTTTTCTCATCGGGCTGCAACTGGCCGCTCCGATCATGGCGGTTTCATTCATCATCAACCTTGTCTTTTCCATCCTCGGACGCGCGGTGCCGCAAATGAACGTGTTTCAGGAGAGCTTCGTCTTCCGCATTCTCGTCGGGCTGAGTGTCTTTGGCATGACGATGCAGCTCATGTCGCAGCACATCGCGAATTACCTTCATCGGTTGCCTGAAGATTTTCTCAGCGTGGCGCAGCTTCTTGGCACGCACTGAGCTTCACAGCTTAAATGGCCGACGAGCAATCAGGCGAGAAGTCAGAGCTGCCTTCCCAGAAAAAACTGGAGGAGGCGCATCGCAAAGGCCAATTCGCCAAGAGCGCCGAGGTGCAGACCGCCTTTGTGCTGATGGCTGCGATGTCGGCTTTGGCGTTTTCCGGCGGCGAAATGTGGAGCCTCATGGCCAACACGCAGATTTCGATTCTTGGCCATTTGCACGACACGCCGCTCTCCGCGAAAATCATGCAAGCCTATTCCATTAACGCAGTGCTGCTGCTCGGGCATTGCGTCTGGCCGGTTTGCGCCGCGACGATGCTCGCGGGGCTGCTGGCGGGGGGACTTCAGACGCGTTTCAGCATCGCCACCGAAGCTTTAACCATCAATTGGGAGAGACTTAACCCAGTGGAAGGCTTCAAGAGGGTGTTCTCGATGCAGGCAGCCATGCCGACAGGCCTGAGCATGGTCAAACTTTCGGCAATCGTTGGGCTCTCTTATAGCGTTATCCACGGCATCATCACCGACCCCATTTTTCACTCCTCCGTGGACTTGGTAAGAATTGCCGGATTCATGGCAGATTCTTCCTTTAAAATCGTTCTGCGGGTCTGCACAGCCTTAATCGTGGTGGCTTCGGTCGATTATACCTATCAAATTTGGAAAACCACCAAGGACCTCAAAATGACCCGCCAGGAGGTCAAGGACGAATCAAAGAACTCCGAAGCAAACCCGCAATTGAAGGCCAAGATGCGACGAAAGCGCAATGCGCGCTCAAAACGCAAGATGCTTGCGGAAGTGCCTAAGGCTGATGTGATTGTGGTGAACCCGATCCACATCGCTGTGGCCTTGCGGTACGACCGAAAGACCATGAAAGCGCCCAAAGTCGTTGCCAAGGGCACTCGCCTGAACGCCGCTCAAATCAAGGAAATCGCCCAGCAACATCAGGTCCCGATCATCGAAAACATACCCTTGGCGCGCATGATGTTTAAGTATTGTCCGGTGGGTGGCGAGGTTCCTGCTCAGCTCTATGCCGCCGTGGCTGAAGTGCTGGCGTGGGTTTACCGCGTCAACGCCTATCGATACTACCGCGAGCAGAGTTTGTAACGGATTTACATCGCAATGGCACAGACCAAGTCAAAAGAAACGAATTTGGGGCGTATTTTTAAGAACGGGGACATTTTCCTCGTCGGAGGAATATTTGTAACCGTCATGTTGATGATCATGCCGGTGCATCCATTTATCCTGGATGGACTTCTGGCAGTCAGCATCGCTCTCTCGTTGCTTATCCTCCTGGCCATCCTTTACATCAAGGACCCGGCGGAATTCACCGGTTTTCCGACGTTGCTGCTGTTTATCACGCTTTTCAGGCTTGCGCTCAATATCGCGACGACTCGATTGATCCTGCTCAACGGCTATGCGGGGCACATTATTGAAGCGTTCGGAAACTTCGTCGTTCGAGGCAACTACGTGGTTGGGCTGGTCATCTTCCTCATTCTCGTCCTCATCAATTTTATCGTCATCACAAAGGGCGCGGGGCGTATCGCTGAAGTCGCGGCGCGCTTCACCTTGGACGCAATGCCCGGCAAGCAGATGGCTATCGACGCGGAACTCAACGCGGGAATCATTAACGAAGTCGAGGCGCGCACCCGCCGCCGGAAAGTCGAGCAAGAGGCGGATTTCTACGGCGCGATGGACGGTGCGAGCAAGTTTGTTCGTGGTGATGCCATTGCGGCCATCCTCATCACCTTGATCAATGTCTTGGGCGGGTTCGCCATCGGCATCATGCAAAAGGGGATGTCCGTCAGCGAATCTCTCCAACGCTTCACGCTGCTCTCCATTGGTGACGGCCTGGTTTCGCAGATTCCCGCCCTGATCACTTCGACGGCTGCCGGTATCCTTGTGACTCGCGCCGCGACCAAGGAGGAATTGGGCAAGGAACTGACCAAACAACTGCTCGCGTATCCGCGCGTCCTCGCGATTTTGACCGTCATGCTTGCGCTTTTTGCGTTGGTGCCCGGATTGCCGATGATTCCGTTTCTTTTCCTGGCTGGCGTCACCGGTTTCCTCGCTTTCAGCCTGAAAGGACACGACAAGGCTTCGATCAACGCCATGACCGGATCGCCTGCCGAAGCTCGTGCCGGGGCGGCAGACGGCAATAAAGCCGCAGCAGCGCCTGTTGGCGACAAGCTGGAAACGCTGCTCAACGTCGATGTTCTTCAGATTGAACTTGGCTTTGGGCTGGTCGCGCTGGCGGACGTGCGCAAAGGCGGCGACTTGCTCGATCGCGTCACAGGCGTCCGAAAGACTTTCGCGCAGGAAATGGGAGTCATCATCCCGCCGATACGCCTGCGGGACAATTTGCAGTTGGACTCCAACGTTTACCGCTTTTTGCTCAAGGGAAATCCAATTGCTGAAGGAAAATTGGTGCCCGGACATTGGCTGGCCATGAACGCCGCCAACAGCAAGACCGTTCTCAAAGGACTTCCCACGGTCGAGCCGGTTTTCAAATTGCCGGCAACCTGGGTTTCAGATGTTGAACGGAAGAACGCGGAAGTCAGCGGGTTCACCGTTGTCGATGCAGCCTCGGTTCTTGTCACGCACCTTTCAGAAACCGTGAAACGGAACTGCCACGACATTCTCAGCCGCCAGGACGTGCAGGCATTGCTGGACAATCTTAAGCAAACCAATGCGACGGTCATCACCGAACTGATTCCCGCGCAACTCAATGTCGGGCAGGTGCAGCGGATTTTGCAAAACCTTCTGGCCGAGGGCATTTCGATCCGAAACCTGGCGGGTATTTTGGAAAAAGTCAGCGACTACGCCGCTGTCACGAAGAACCCGGACGAATTATCCGAGCACGCCCGCCGTGCGCTCGGTTCCCAGATCGTCAAACCTTTCCAGGACCAAAAAGGCAGCTTGCAGGCGATCACGCTCGACCCGCGCCTGGAGCAGCAAATCGCCCAGGGTGTCCGGCAGTCGGCCACTGAAGTTACTTTGACAATGGAACCGAAGCTTGCCCGGCATGTTACAGATACTTTGTCCCAACGGATCCAAAAACTCCTCACCGCCGGTCAGCCGCCAATCGTCATGTGTGCCCCGCAACTGCGACTCGCCTTCCGGCGCTTTTTTGAGACGGCTTTTGCGGAACTGACAGTACTTTCCTACGCGGAAATCCCGTCGAGGGTCGAAGTTCAAAACGCGGGCATCATTCCGAGCTTGGAATAACGTTAAAGACCGGTGCAACCGACTTCTTTTATAGCATCGTCGGCCGAAGAGGCTGTAACACAAATTCGGGCAAAACTCGGGCCGGAAGCAGTCGTTATAAACGTGCGCCCACTCCCGGCGAACGGTTTCGCCCGCATCTGGCAAAAGCCGATGATCGAAGTGCTAGCCTATGCGCCAGAAGAACTTACAGTTCCGCCGCCACCCATTTCCGAGGCCCTTGAGGAGTTCCGCCAGCAGTTGCACGACATCAAACAAAAAGTCGAACTCCGTTCCCACGGCGGGAAAGAAGTCGCTTCAGTTTCGCCAGCCTTCAACAATCTTGATGTCTCGACTCCCATTTTCCCCGAAAACGAGGAATTAAACGGCGGCCAATGGCGTGTCGGCACTGTCCTCCAAAAAGCGGGACTGCTTCCTGTGCATGTCCAGAAAGTACTCGACCAACTGCACACGCAATACGGACCGATTCCTCCGGGAAAAATGGGCGAGGAAATCGGCCTGGCTCGCGCGGTGCTGGCAAGTTTGTGGCGCAAATCGACGGCGATTGCCCCGAATTCGACCCATCTACTCATCGGACCAGCCGGGTCTGGGAAAACGACGTGCCTTTGCAAATGGCTTACGCAGTCCGCTTTAGTGGATGGGCGAATGGCGAGGGTGTGGCGATTGGACGGAGCGACGGCGAACATGGCGGAATCACTCAGCGTTTATTGCGAGATTTTAGGCGTGCCAGTCGGACGTTGCTGGCAGCCGGGGAGCGAATTGCTGCGGGAGGACGTTGGTTTCATCGACTTGCCGGGCGTTGATTGGCGGAAGCCGGAAGCGATCCGGGAATTGGGCAACCGCATCGAGCAGCTTGGAGCGCCGACCGTTCACCTGGTGTTAAACGGCGCTTACGATATTTCGATTCTTTTGGCGCAACAACGCGCCTTTGCAAACCTGCCTATCAACGACCTGATTATCACCCATTTGGACGAGGAATCGCGCTGGGGGAAGGTCTGGAATCTGGCGTTAGGCACAAATTACTCAATTCGATATTTCAGCACGGGGCAAAATATTCCGGGCGACTTCTGTGAAGCTTCGCCGGAGATATTATTTGCGCGTCAATTCCCCGGAAAATAAGGGTTTTAAGACCTAAAACCCGCCAACGACAAAGTTGGCAATACATCTGCTAGGTCATGGACGACTGAGAGTATTATGAAACTATTGTTGTTGATTGGTGGAGTTTTGGGGTTCGGAATCGGCCTGACGTTCAGTTGGGCCCAGGAAAGCTCCTGGCCAACTTCTCTGTGGCATGGATGCCTGGCTGCCTATATCGCTGGAATTTTGTTGCGATGGTGGGGACGCGCATGGCGAAAAAACCTGGCCATGGTCCTCAACACCGATCAAGCCCAAGCCGCTTCAACTGAAATGTCCTCCACCTCCAAAGCGATTAAATCATGACTGCAACAAGTCCCATACTCGAGTATCCACCGGCAAGAAAGGAATCCAGCCAGAAGGATCTTTGGCGCCGATATTCCAAACGCGGCGCCGGCAGCGCGGTTGAAAACAGCCTGATTGAGCAGTATCTCCCGCTCGTCAAGACGATTGTTGGCCGGCTCGCCATGACGCTGCCTTCGCATATCAGCATGGACGACCTTTACAGCGCCGGCCTCGTTGGATTGCTCAACGCTGTCCGCCGTTATGATCCGGCTGGCGGCTCATCCTTTGAATCTTATGCCCGTGTGCGAATTCGCGGGACGGTGTTTGACGAACTGCGGCGGTTGGATTGGGTTCCGCGCTCGGTGCATGACAAGGCCAAGAAGGTGGAACAAACCATGCGCGACCTGGCGCATCGCAATGGCGCTCTTCCGAGCGATGCGGAAATGGCCAAGGCGTTGGATTTGTCTCCGCGCGAATACGAAGAACTTTTGGAAAAAATCCGTCCCGCCACTTATGTCTGCCTGGACTCGATGCCCAGCGGCGATGGTGAAAATGAACGCGGCAGCCACGAAATCATCGCCGACGACTCCCAAGTTGATCCGCGTGAACGCGCTTCGATGCGCGAGATGGCGGCTTTGGTCGAAGAGCGGATCAACGATTTGCCGGAGATGCAACGAAAAGTTCTCGCGCTTTATTATTTTGAAGATTTGCGGCTGCGGGAAATTGCGGAGGCGTTCGGCGTCACCGAATCGCGCATCTGCCAGATCCATGCGCAGGCTATCACGGCCATAAAATCGTTACTGCAAAGAGAAGACCCTGACGTTTTCAACCATCCTTTACGGACTGACGCATGATTGTCATCCTTGGTTGCATCATAGTGATGGGATCGGTGATGGGCGGCTTCATGATGGGCGGCGGGCACCCGCTGGCGCTGTTGCATTTGTCCGAATTTCTGATCATCGCCGGCGCTGCTTTCGGCGCGTTGGTTTTGATGTCACCCAAGAAGGTTCTTATTGACCTTTTTAAGCAGATCTTGGGAACACTCAAAGGTTCGCCGTACACAAAGGAGGCCTACGACGAGTTGTTCAAAGCGCTTTATGAGTTATTCATGCTTGGCCGGCGCAACGGCATGGTCGCATTGGAAGAACATGTGATGACGCCTGAGAGCAGCGCCATTTTTGGCAAGTATCCGACATTTCTCAAAAACCATCACGCCATTGAATTTCTCTGTAATGGATTGCGGCCAATCATCGACGGAAAAATCAAGCCGGACCAACTTAAGCTTCTCCTGGACATCGAATTGGATGCCATGGAACAGGAGCACGAAAAGCCGGTCGGCGTTCTGACCAAAGCAGCGGACGCGATGCCAGGATTCGGGATTGTGGCGGCGGTGCTCGGGATCGTGATCACGATGGCGTCGATTGCCGGTCCCATCGAGTTGATCGGCGAACGAGTGGCTGCCGCGCTCGTTGGAACGTTTCTTGGAATTTTTCTTTCGTACGGATTCATGAATCCGCTTGCTGTCAAGATGGAGTTTGTAAACATGGCGGAGCATACCTATGTCAAGTGCATCGCTTCCTCGGTGATTGGCTTTGCCAACGGCATGTCGCCCATCATGGCGGTGGAAGTGGCGCGGCGCGGCTTAAGCAGCGAAGTCAAGCCGAGTTCCGAAGATTTGGAAGCCATGCTCAAGGGTGTGGGTCAAGCGCCGGCAAAATAACTCATGAGTGGTAAAAAAGGTCATCACGGCGGCGCGTGGAAAGTGGCTTATGCGGACTTTGTCACGGCCATGATGGCTTTGTTCATGGTGTTGTGGCTGACGTCGCAGGACCAGCGAATCAAGGAAGCGGTTGAGCGCGCCTTCAGAAATCCTTTCTCGTCTGTCACGAAGGAATCCGTCGGCATCATTCCGAGCAAGGAAATGACGGCTGTCAAGAGCAGTTCTGGAAATTTCGATTCCGCCTCGGCTGTGGAGTTGAATATGTTGCGGCGGATCAACCAGGATTTGATCAAGTCATTGCAGGGCGACGGCGATTCTTCGGATGATGGAGCGGTCAAACTTGATCTGACGCCGGAAGGATTGCGAATCAATGTTTTCGACCGCGCGCATAAACCGATTTTTCAGCCGAATACGACCAAATTCACCACGTATGGCGATTGGGTTTTTTCCACGCTTGCCTGGGAAATTTCACGATACACGAGTTTTGCGATTGAATTGGAAGGCCACACTGAGACGGGAGGCTCTGCGGTTCGCGAGGATTATGGAGATTGGGAAGTCTCCGCCGACTGCGCCAATGCCGCTCGCCGCAAATTGCTCGAACATGGAGTGGGGAACCAACAGATTAAAAAGGTCGTCGGTTACGGCGGCACCGTTCCAATGCCCAACCAGGAGCCGGGAGCGGAAATCAATCGCCGCGTCACAGTGCTGTTGAATGTCCGGTCGAAAACCTAGGCTGCCAATAATAAATCCATGTCCGCTCAATTTGTCCCCCTGCTTTCGCCTGTCGCCACATCCAACGATTCAGGCGCGTCGCACGATCTAAATGTTTTTCCGAGGTCTGCCGCCAAATCTGTATTCAAACCACTGATCCCGCCGCCTGTCCACACTACTGAAGAATGCGCCAAGCCGACGATTACGCTGGAACGAAAAGGGGATGTGATTTCGGGGATTCGGATCCAGTGCGGCTGTGGAAGTGTCATTGAGCTTTCGTGCCTTCATTGACCCGACTTTCAGGATTGTCGAGAGTGATTGCCAAAAGGCATTCTGAATCGAGAAAATGAACCCCTCTCCCTAACCCTCTCCCCGCAAGCGGGGCGAGGGAATCAGATGTCATGTGCTTTCGAAAGTTATTTTTGGCAATCACTCTCTTCATTTTTTCCCTCGGTGGATTTGCAACTTTTTCTCCCTCCATTCGTTGATTTTTGTGTTTTCTCTCTTCACGGCAGAATTCTCCATCGAAAGGGCAGCTTTTGCCCGTCGCGGAAGGCCGACCTTGTCAAAACCCCTGTAAAATAAGGGGTTTTACGCGGTGGCACAGGCGTTGCTTTGTATGTTTCGGAATGAATGTAAGTCTTTACCAAGCCGCAGCGGCGCTGAGCGCCAATAGCGCCTGGCAGGATGCCATCACTGGCAACCTGGCATCGAGTTCTGTTCCCGGCTTCAAGAGACAACAGTTATCCATGGCGGCAGTGAAGGCTGGATTGCTGCCCGCCGGCGGCGCGAATCTTCCATCAACTTTTGCTATTCCCAAGTCGAAGACCAGCCCAAGTTTCGCTCCGGGCGAGATGATTGCAACGGGCGTCAAGAATGATGTTGCGATTGATGGCAAAGGATTTTTCTCGGTGCAATTGCCCAACGGCACCAGCGCTTTCACGCGCGACGGCGAATTCCAAGTCACCTCGAAGGGCGAGCTGGTGACCAAGGAAGGTTATCCCGTCGAAGGCGAAGGCGGCCCGATCATGCTGAATTTGCAGAATCCCGCGCCGATGTCTGTTTCGGCCAATGGCACTGTCAGCCAGGGCGCGGAGAAAAAAGGGAAACTCAAGATCACCGAATTTCAAAATCCCGAAGCGCTGACACAAATCAGCGGGGCCTATTTTATCGGCGGCGGACACGGTCTGATTCCGCAGGCCAGCACGTCCACCTTGCGCCAGAATTATCTTGAAGGGTCGAACACCTCGGTCGTCGGCGAAATGGCTAACATGATGACGGCGATGCGCTCGTTTGAAGCGAACCAGCACATTATTCAGATGCAGGACGACCGCATGGGCAAGACCATCAGCGAACTCGGCAACATGTCATAACCTATGTTACGCGCGCTTTACTCCGCAGCCACAGGAATGGAATCCCAGCAACTCAATCTGGATGTCATTTCTAACAACCTGGCGAACGTCAATACTACGGGGTTCAAGAAGAGCAAAATAGAGTTTCAGGATTTGCTCTATCAAAATACCACTGTCGCCGGCGCTGAGCAGGGAAACGGCACTGCGTTGCCCACTGGAATGCAAGTCGGCCAGGGTGCGCGGGCGGTGGCGACCTCGAAGATTTTTACGGAAGGCGAACTGACCCAGACCGGCGAACGTTTGGACGTCGCAATTCAAGGCGACGGTTTCTTTCAGGTGCAACTGCCCGACGGCACACTGGCTTACACCCGCGATGGTTCCTTGAAGACTTCTTCTGATGGCGCGATTACGACGAACGAAGGATTGCCCGTCCAAAACGGCTTTCAACCGATTCCCGTCGGGACGACGTCAATTACTATTTCTCCAAACGGCCAGATCACAACGACCGGCGCCGGTGGCAACCAAAACTTTCAAGTTCAGTTGGTCCGCTTTGCGAATCCGGCCGGGTTGCAGAACATTGGCCGAAATTTATACGTCGAAACGCCTGCGTCTGGAACGCCTGAAACCGGGACGCCGAACGAAAACGGCTACGGCAGTCTTCAGCAAGGTTATGTAGAAATGTCCAACGTCAAAGTCGTCGAGGAAATGGTCAACATGATTGTTGCCCAGCGCGCCTACGAAGTGAATTCCAAGGCCGTTCAAGCTGCTGACGAAATGATGCAACAGAGCAATAACTTGCGCCGCGGATGAAAAAGCTTAGCAATATATTTTCGATCATCGCTGTCACGGCTTGCCTCGCTGTGGCTCCCGTCTTGCGCGGCGAAGAGCCTGTCACCTGGCAACTGGCTCCGCAAGCGCAGGTGGACAGCACTGGAATTTTTCTTGTTCAACTAGCAAGTCCCTCCTCTACAACTGTGGTTCCCCCACAAATCCGTTTGGCCCCGGCTCCTCACCTGGGTCAGACGGTTTCCCTTTCCCGCGAACAAATCGCGGAGTTGGCGCACAAACAGAGTCCCTCGCTCGTTCTCACCAATTGGTCGGGAGCGGAGCAAGTTCACATTTCCCGGCGGACGCGGCAATTTGGCGAATTCGATTTGACGAGCATGATGACTGCGACGATGCAGCAGGAATATGTCAAGGACCGCGGCGAACTTGAAATCCGTTTGACGCGTCCCTGGGTTCCTGTGGACGTTCCCGACGAAGCTCTAAGTGTGAAAGTTTTCGATCTTCCGAATGGCGGTATTAACCCGGACTGCGCCGTTCATTGTGAATTATGGAATGGCCAGGAGCGCGTGGGCCGGTGGGAAGTGGTTTTTCACGCTTCGATCTGGAAGGATGTTCCCATCGCTCATTCGGGGCTGATTCGCGGCGAATTGTTGAAGGACGCCGATATTTCCCTGGAGCGCCGTGACGTTCTTGTCCTCCGGGACGCCTTCATGAATTTCGCCCATGCCGACAACAATCTTCAACTCGCGGAAAATCTCACCGCAGGGTCGCCGGTCTTGAATCGTTCCGTTCGGATGCGTCCGATCATTCAGCGCGGCCAGGTGGTGGAAGGAATTTTTGTGGAAGGCGCCCTAACCATTTCGCTCAAGGTTGAAACTCTTGAGGATGGCTTGCTGGGTCAGACGATCCGCATTCGCAATCCCAAAACCAAACGTGAACTCCATGGAAAGGTGCAAAATGACCAGACTGTTTTCATCGCTTTATGATTCTACCGTGATCGCCTGCCTGGTGATCACCCTGCAAGTCGGCAATCTCGTGGCCGACTCGCTTTGGCTCGATGGCAATGCCTCACGATCCATGTTCGCGGATAAAAAGGCGCGCGCGGTGGGAGACATTCTCACCGTTCTCATCCAGGAAAATAACGGCGCGACGCGGCAAAACAACACGACGACATCCAAGAAGGCGTCCGTGAATGCGGCTATCGCCAGCATACTT
Organism: Verrucomicrobiia bacterium; assembly: GCA_036501665.1. Lineage (GTDB taxonomy): Bacteria > Verrucomicrobiota > Verrucomicrobiia > Limisphaerales > Palsa-1400 > DATAUD01. The sequence continues at coordinate 60,296 of DASXZW010000117.1, read as the reverse complement.
TACGGCCCCTCAGTCAGCGGATTGTTGACAAAGAAAGGCACGCTTCCGGCGCTGAATGTCAACTCTGACACGGAGTTCAACGGCGGCGGACAAATCAACAACCAGGAAACCATCACGGCGCAAATGGCAGTTCGTGTTATCGATGTCCTCCCTAACGGCAACATGGTCATCGAAGGCCGGCTTCACACCGCGTTCTCGGGTGAAAAGCAGGATGCGATTCTGCGTGGCGTCGTTCGTTATGATGATATCGCCGCGAATAATACTTTGTTCAGCTACAACATTGCCGATGCGGCGATTCAGTTTATCTCCAAGGGCACTATTACCGATAACCAGAAGAAGGGTTGGTTCATGAAGGTCTGGGATAAAGTCAGTCCGTTTTAAGGTTGAAATGATCATGCGCCGTTTGCTCAATTTTCTGGCTCTAATTCTGGCGGTTGTTTGCGTCTCTCCGGTTTTTGGGGAGGGCGCGCGCATTAAGGACATTGCTGTCATTGCTGGCGCGCGGGACAACCAATTGGTCGGTTATGGTTTGGTGGTTGGACTTGCTGGCGATGGCGATAAAAACCCCGTTCAAACAGTTCAAACGATTGCCAACGTACTTCAACGTTACGGAATTACGGTGCCGCAATCGACGCTCTCCGCCAAAGACGTGGCAGTGGTGATGGTTACTGCGGACATTCCCGCGTTCAAGAAGCCGGGAACAAGATTGGATGTCACGGTCTCCGCGATGGGTGATGCGAAAACCATCCAGGGCGGCGTGCTGGTTCAGACTCCTTTGTTTGGCGCGGACGGACTTATTTACGCGGTCGCCCAAGGCGCCATGACACTTGGTTCTGTTTCAGCCGGTGGAGAAGGCGGCGGGACAAGCGTTCAAAAGAATCATCCCACCGTGGGTCAAATTTCCGGTGGCGCGTTGGTTGAAAAATTGATTCCCGCGAACATCGTCAGAGACCACCACATTGAATTGTTGCTGCGCGAACCGGACTTCACCTCCGCCGCTCGAATGGCCGCCGCCATCAACTTGAAATTCACCAATAGCGCGGAGGCAATCGACGCCACCAGTATCCGGGTGCATGTGCCGGAAGATTTGGAAAGTTCCCCGGTCGATTTTGTTTCAGAATTGGAGATTATCGAAATGGAGCCTGATGTCCCCGCGCGAATCGTCATCAACGAGCGCACCGGAACAATTGTCGCCACATCGCGCATTCGCATTTCCAGTTGCGCGGTGGCACACGGCAACTTGACCATCAGCATCAGTTCTTCGTCCGATGTCTCCCAACCCAACGCTTTAAGCAATGGCCAAACTGCCGTTACCACGAAGACTGATGCGAAAGTGAAAGAGGACAAGGGCGCATTCGTGGCCTTTCCCGACTTGCCTACTGTCGAGAAAGTAGCGGCTGCGTTGAATTCACTTGGGGTCACGCCGCGTGACGTCATGTCGATGTTCCAGGCGATGAAGGAGGCGGGCGCTTTGCAGGCCGACTTGCTCATCAGGTGATATGAACGTTTCGCCTCTTCAACCGCGCGTCGATGCCAAGGATGTCCCGATCGAAAAACTGGCGTCGAACAGCAGCATCTCTGACAAAGAGAAGGTGGGGCAGGCGTGCCGGCAATTTGAGGCGATTTTTCTGCGCGAGATTTTCAAGGACATGCGGAAAACCGTGATTTCGTCTTCAATGCACAAGGACACCGCCGTGTCGGGCATTTACGACGATATGGTCAACAATCAACTCGCCGACAGCGTCAGCCGTTCCGGCGCGTTTGGATTGGCCAAGAGTTTGGAGGGACAATTGAGCCATCAAACCTTGGGCGATGTTAATGATTTGAAAGCCGACGGCTCGGACAAAGCGGTTTCACTGGGAAACGCGCCTGTCGTCACGAGAGCTCCGCACGTTGCCGGAGTTCACGCGAACGCGGTCAATACACGAATTTCAAAAAACAGGTAATTTCATGATCGAATATATTCAAAGACTGATTGACGCGCTGCGCCTGGAATTGCAGGAATACGGCGAGATGCTCCGTTTGCTGGATCGCCAGCACCATTACATCATGGGTCGCAACGCCGAAGAAGTGTTCCAATCCATCGGCCCGGTTCAGGCGCAGGGTTGCGCGATCCAAAACGCTTTCGCCCGACGCGAAGATGGCCGCCGCGGCGTGGCTCTGGCAGTTGAGCAACCTGACAATTCGACTTTTGCCGCGCTCATCCCTTTGCTTCCGCCGGATTACCGGCCTCTGATCAAGGCGTTGGTGGATGAAAACAATGAATTGCTGCTCCGCGTTAGGCAACGGGCCCGCCAAAACCATTTGCTGCTAAGCCGCTCCGTCGAGTTGATGCAGGGGTTGTTGGACACGCTGCTGCCCTCGCGCGAGACACGCGTTTACACCGGACACGGCACAATGCACACGCACACGATCGTCACACAGTCATCCTACGAGGCAGTGGGCTGACAAGTTTGATTTATGCTTGGACTTTTTGGATTATTGGACGTTGGCGCGAATTCCCTTTCCGTTGCCGAAGAGGCGATGGAAGTCACAGGGCAAAACCTTTCCAACGTCAACAATCCGAACTACACACGCCAGACACTGGATGTGCAGTCGGCCACGCCTTTGCAGACGACCATTGGGCAGGAAGGCACCGGGGTCCAGGCAGTTGGCATTTCGCAAGCCAGCGACGCGTTGTTGAACGCGCAGATTACGAACGAAAACAGTGTCAGCTCGTCGCTCACTTCCCAGCAAACGGCGCTTGAGAATGCGGAAACTTATCTGAACGAGCAGATCACAAACGGCAGCACCGACTCCACGAGTCCGAGCGGTCTGACGGCGGGCATTTCCAATCTTTTCAACTCCTTTCAAAATGTTTCCACCGCCCCGACGAGTCAAAGCCAGCGTCAGACGCTCGTGGCGAACGCGCAGAATTTGGCAACGCAGTTCAATTCAGTTTCTTCTTCACTGAGCAACGTTCGCGATCAAATTAATCAGTCGATCCAGAACGGAGTCAGCAGCGCGAACCAGGACCTTGCTCAAATCGCGACGCTCAACCAGCAGATTGTCATGGCTGATGCCGAAGGCGGTTCTGCGAACGATTTGGTCGATCAACGGCAGGCCGCAATCAATGACCTTGCCAGTTACGCGAATGTGGCGACGACCGCCCAATCCAACGGTGCCGTCAACATCAGCATTGGCGGAGTTGAGATGGTCTCAAATATCAGCGCCACCGACAGCCTGGAAGCCTACGATGCCGGCGGAGGCCAATTGCTGATCAAGGCGCAGAGCGCGGGAACCCCGCTTACTTTGAGCAGCGGCAGCATTGAAGGAAGCATCACCGCCAGAGATGGGGCGCTTTCCACGTTGCAAACAAGCGTGAACACGCTGGCCACGCAGCTCATCACGCAGGTCAATAGCATTTATTCCTCAGGCTATGATTTGAATGGCAACACCGGGGCGTCTTTCTTTACCGGGACTGACGCCTCCGATATCGCCGTGAACAGCACGCTGGCCAACGATCCCAGCGCGGTGCAGGCCAGCGGTTCTGCTAACGCTGCGGGGGATAACTCCGTGATGCTGGCGCTTTCGCAGTTGGCGACGTCCAAAGTTTCCGGTTTGAACAACCAAACTTTCAGCCAGAGCTGGGCGCAAACCGTCGGCGCTCTCGGAAATTCGATTTCGTCCGTCAACGATCAAGTCAACAACAGCACTTCAGTCACTCAGATGCTTCAAACACAGCGGGATTCCGTCAGCGGCGTGTCATTGGACGAGGAAATGACAAACCTCATGCAGTACCAAAAAACTTACGAAGCCTCGGCCCAATTGGTTTCGACAATCAACCAGATGCTGGAGACAGTCATCAATATGAAAACCAGCTAACGTTTTTGAATTATGCGCATCGCCACATCTTCTTTTCCAGATAGTTTTATTTACAATACAAACCAGCTTCAGTCCCAACAGAATGTCCTTCAGAACGAGGCATCGACGGGGTTGCAATTCACGCAGGCGCAAGACAACCCTGGCGCAATGAGCCAGGCGCTTGAAGTTCAGGCGGACTCCAGCGCAAACACGCAGTATCAGACCAATATTTCCCAGCTTCAGGACTCCGCGACCACCTCGTATAACGCCTTAAACAGCCTGCAAACGCTCGTTTCACAGGCAGCCTCGATTGCCGCCGGGAGCGGAACTGCCGGCACACAGCAACTTACGTCGGACGCGACTGAGATCAGCGGCATTATTCAGCAGGCACTGCAGCTTGCGAACACACAGGACAGTCAGGGCAACTACATCTTTGCGGGAACCAACGTCACCACGCCGCCGTTTGCCGCGACGACTGATGCAAACGGCAATGTGACGGGGGTCACTTACCAGGGCAATACCAGTGTTGCTCAGTCTGAAATTGCGCCGGGTGTGACAGTATCCGCGCAGACGTTGGGATCAAACACCTCCGGCACGGGCCCTCGCGGGTTAATCACTGACAGCCGGTACGGCGCCGATTTGTTCAATCATTTGATTTCGCTCCAAAATAATCTCTCATCAGGGAACACAACGGCGGTCAATACTACTGACTTGCAGGCTCTGACAAAGGACGAGAACAATATCGCGTACCAGGTTGGCTCCAACGGAGTCGTGCAGAGCAACCTGACCAACGCCGGCAGTTTGGAGACCCAGCAAGGGACAAACTTGACCGCGCAGATGTCCAATCTCACCAGCGCAAATCTGGCAACCACCTTGACCCACCTCCAGCAAGTCCAGACTTCGTATCAAGCCGCGTTGCAAAGCGGAGTGCTCGTCATGCAGCTCTCCATGATGAATTACATGTATTAGTTGTCGCATTTCGGCGACACCATTGGTTCGTAATCGCCTTCCAAGGGTCTTTTGGATTGCTCGAAAAATAAAACTTGCGCTATTCCATACTGTGACTATGATAGTAACAGTTATGGCGGTCAATACACAGTTCTCGATCGCGGTTCACATCATGGCCGCGCTGGGTTACCGAGGTGATCGGGAGAAAACGTCCGCCGATCTCGCGATGAGCGTAAACACCAGTCCCAGTTTCGTGCGGCGCACGCTGGCCAAACTGTCCAGGGCGGGGTTGGTTGAGACAACGACAGGCAAGTCGGGGGCCTGCCAAATCGCAAGAAAGCCAGAGCGAATTTCGCTGCTGGATATTTACAAGGCGGTGGACGCGCCAAGAGCGTTTGCAATTCACGCTTATGCGCCTCAGAAACCTTGCCGGGTCAGTTGCAAGATCAAGATGGCTTTGGAAAACGCGCTGGACAAGACACAGAAAGCCATGGAAGAAAGCCTGGACAATGTCACCCTCGCGCAAATCATCGACGACATCAGAAAGTAACTTTTGTCTTTAACTGTTACTGTTACAGTAACAATAAATAAGAAAATAAAACAAACGAAAACAGAAAGGAAAACATTATGAGCAACAGCAAGAAACTCGCAGGCAAAGTCGCAGTGGTCACAGGCGCATCCAAAGGGATCGGCGCGTCCATCGCCAAACATCTCGCCGCCGAAGGGGCATCGGTGGTTGTCAATTACGCTTCCAGCAAAGCGGGAGCGGACAAAGTCGTTGCCGAAATCACGGGCGGCGGGGGAAAAGCGGTCGCGGTGCAGGCCGATGTCGCGAAGAAGGCGGACATCGACCGCTTATTTGCAGAAACGAAGAAGGCCTACGGCGCACTCGACATCCTGGTTAATAATGCGGGCATTTTTGAATTCGCGCCTTTGGAGCAGATCACCGAAGACCATTTCCACAAGCAATTCAACTTGAATGTCCTGGGATTGATTCTCACGGCGCAAAAGGCCGTTGAAAGCTTTGGCCCCGGCGGCGGAGCCATTATCAACACCAGTTCGGTTGTGAGCATCAATCCGGCGGCTGGCGGCTCGGTTTATAGTGCTACAAAAGCGGCTGTCGATGCCGTCACGAAATCGCTCGCAAAGGAATTGGGACCGAAAAAAATCCGGGTCAATTCGATAAACCCGGGGATGATCGAGACGGAAGGCGTCCACGCGGCGGGATTTCTTGGGACCGATTTTCACAAGCAGATTCTGGCGCAAACCCCTTTGGGACGAATTGGTCAGCCCGAGGATGTTGCGAAGGTCGCGGCTTTTCTTGCGTCGGACGATGCGGGCTGGGTCACGGGGCAGACACTTCTGATTTCGGGAGGAAATCTTTGATTCGCCGCCTCGATACCTTTAAACCATCAGCACAATACGATTATGAGCACAACAAAAGTCACGCTCGATCTCACGCAACGCCCGCCGCGCAGTCCGCGCGTGAAGCTGGGCGGTTATGTCCTTCTGCCACGAATTATTGACAAAGGCGGCGCGGCGCTTGCCGGGAAGCTGGGAGAATATCATTATTCGGGGAAAGGTCTCGACCGGCATTTTTTCAGTTTCGTTGGCATCGACCACGAAGCGTTAAAGAATGAAATTGCGAAGGGTTTCGGCGATGGAGAATTGCTCGCATGGATTCAAGCCAATGCAAAAAACTCGCGTCAGCCGTGGGAAATTGCGGCCTGGAGCAAATATCACGAAGGCCGCGGACCTGACAGCGATGCCGAAACAGCCACTTATTTCGCCCAGGCGGTGGGGAAGTTCAGTTCGACGCGCGAAGATGTCAATACTTGGTTTGACCTCGTCGATTTGGACGATTATTGCTCCTTCGGCGGGAAGGCTTGAGGGCAAAATTAAATTCACGCGGGATCGGCGAACCGGTGTAATTGCCGCATGACTCGGAAAATTTAAAAAAAAGTCGTCAACATCACAAAATTGAACTGGACGGCGAATTTGGTAATATTAAAGTTTCCTAAACGGGCCACAAAATAACCCGGAATGAAAGAAAGATAAAAATATGGCTATTCGACTAGGTGATATTGCGCCGGATTTCACGGCTGAAACAACTGAGGGAGAAGTTCATTTCCACCAATGGCTGGGCGACGGCTGGGGCGTGCTGTTTTCGCATCCTGCCGATTTCACCCCGGTTTGCACGACGGAGCTGGGCGCTGTGGCGAAACTGAAAAACGAATTTGCGAAACGAAACGTAAAAGTTCTTGCCGTCAGCGTTGATCCGCTCGATTCACACCAGAAGTGGGTCGGCGACATCAATGAAACCCAGGCGTGCAGCATGAATTTTCCAATCATCGCCGACTCTGATCGGAAAGTGGCCACCGCTTACGACATGATCCACCCCAACGTCGATGACAAGGCGACCGTTCGCTCCGTATTCGTCATTGGATCGGACAAGAAAGTCAAACTGACGCTCACTTATCCTGCCAGCACGGGGCGCAATTTTGCCGAAATCCTCCGCGTCATCGATTCGCTGCAACTCACAGCGAAGCACAAAGTCGCGACACCCGCCGATTGGAAGCAGGGCGACGACTGCATCGTCGTTCCGGCTGTCAAGGATGAGGACGCGGTGAAGATGTTTCCGAAAGGTGTGCGGAAAGTAAAACCGTACCTGCGTTACACACCGCAGCCGAATCTGCCATAGAAGTTTTGGACGGCGTGGCGCATGTTTCGACCAACGGGGTGCGCCGCGTTAAGCCATTGCCGCGCGAGTTGAAGCAACTTTGCCCAATCTGATGAATTCATCTCGGTATGTTGGGGTTGACGGCCATATAGGCCGCACGCCGCTCTTGCGCTTGCGGCGTCTTTCGGAAATCACGGGCTGCGAAATTCTCGGCAAAGCGGAATTCATGAACCCGGGCGGTTCGGTCAAGGATCGAGCCGCCTTGGGAATTATTGAGGACGCCGAGTCGCGCGGAGTTCTCAAACCCGGCGCGACAATTGTCGAGGGAACGGCAGGCAACACAGGGATTGGGCTGACAATTGTCGGCCAGGCGAAAGGATATCACACCGTTATTGTGATTCCCGAAACGCAGTCGGTGGAAAAAATTACTTTATTGCGAACCTTGGGCGCCAAGGTCATTACTGTTCCAGAAAAACCTTATAGCGACCCGGGAAATTACAACAAGCAGGCGCAGCGTTTGGCTGAAGAGAACGGTTGGTATTGGGCGAACCAGTTCGATAACGTCGCTAATCGCCAGGCTCATTTCAAAACGACCGGCCCGGAAATTTGGGAACAGACGAAAGGGGAAGTTACGGGCTTCGTGGCTTCGGTCGGCACCGGTGGAACGCTCGCGGGCACGGCGATGTTTCTGAAACAGCAGAATCGGAAGGTGAAAACCGCTTGTGCCGATCCGCACGGCGCAGCCATGTATCCGTGGTTTAAGAAGCGCGAGCTAAAGATTACGGATGGCGAGTCGGTTGCCGAGGGTATCGGCCAAACCCGCGAGACCGATAATCTCAAAAACGTCGAAATCGACGATGCCTATCTTATCAGCGATCAACTTGCATTGAGCATTGTTTACCAACTCATGCGGGAAGAGGGAATTTTTGTGGGACTTTCATCCGGCATCAATGTCGCGGGCGCGCTTCAGTTGGCCAGAGACGGCGGCCCTGGCCAGGTCATCGTTACTCTGTTGTGTGATTCGGGCATCCGCTACATGTCGAAGCTTTTCAATCCGGAATGGTTGAAAGCGAAGGCGCTGGATCCGAATTTGCCAATCTCTTGAAATGGCAAAATCCCGGAGCGCGGATTGACCTGTCAATTCGATGAAGGCGGGGGTTTGCTTCGCTGCTCGGCGAAGAAGGATCGAAGCAATTCACGGCATTCCGTCTCACGTACGCCTGACGTGATTTCGCAACGATGGTTGAGTGTCGGGAATTGAAGCAGGTTTAACGCGCTCCCCGCCGCGCCGCCTTTCGGATCGCTGATGCCATACACGACTCGCGGCAGTCGCACGTGGACGATGGCGCCCGCGCACATTGGGCAAGGTTCCTTTGTCACGTATAATGTGCAATCCGTCAATCGCCAGTCCCCGACAACTTCCTCAGCCTGGGTTACCGCAAGCATTTCGGCGTGTGCGGTGGCGTCTTTGAGGAGTTCCACCTGATTGTGGGCGCGCGCGATGATCCGGCCTTCGCGAACGATGACCGCGCCGACTGGGACTTCTTCGGCGTCGTAAGCGCGCACGGCCTGCCGCAACGCTTCGCCCATGAAAAAATGGTCGCTTTGCAAATCGATGAGGGGAGCGTCCATAATTATTGAAAGTGAGCGGCGCTTTCCTCCAGCGTCCAATGATCGTTTCCATCGCCAAGGCATTCGCAATGCGCCGAAAAAAAGCCGCCGCGATGACGCCAGAACAACGGCCAGATTTGCTCGGCGTCGGTGCGGGGGATTTTTAGCGAGGCGATTTCTGAAGCGTCAAAAAAACGGAATTCGCCCTCACGATTCGGCGGAGGAACTTTTTCCAATCGCCGTTTAACCTCGAATAAAAACATCAGCCAATGAGCATTGCCTTCGTAACCGCGCTCGCTGACAATTCCTGTCAAGTGCAAATCTGGCGGCGACAGTGTCAATCCGATCTCTTCAGCAGCTTCGCGGCAGGCGCAAGCATAGGGTGATTCACCGGAATCGGTCTGGATCTTGCCGCCGCAGGGACTCCAAAGGCCGCGATTCGGCTCGCGGTTTCGCAGCATCAGCAAAGCTTGGTCCCGCTTGTTGAAACAATAAAGGAGCGTCGCGATTTTATACGGAAGCGTCATCCGCAGGCGGGCTACTTGTTGGCGACGCAATACAAATGCGACGCCGTGCGAATGAAAAGGGAGCCTTGCGACGCCGCGATTGTGCTGTGGCTTAGACCATTGTCAGTTTGGTCAGCATCGCCCATTTTTATTGTGGACAAAATTTTGCCGTCCGCCGCGGACATCACGACGGCTGTCGCATATTCGCTGAAACAATAGATTTTCCCATCGGCTCCAGTCGGTGAGGCCCGGAAGATTTCGTGAATGCCTAGCGGCTTTTTCCAAAGAACCTTTCCCGTTGCCGGCTCGAAACAAACCATGATTTGTTTGTCGCCGTCCAACATGAACAATTTTCCCTGAAAGAGGAGGGGCGTGACGCAGTCGGTGGAATACTCGGAGGAACTCCATGCCAAACCGCTCGTTGTAATGTCGCCTTTCCCACAATCGCGAAACGCGAGAAACGGATTGCGTTTTGCGCCGCAAACAAAAATCAATCCGTCGGCAAGGACGGGAGTCGGCACCAACCGCGAGTCTGGACGGTGATCGAAATTTCTCAATCCACCGCCGCGCCACAATTCCTTCCCAGTCTCGGCGTCGTGTCCGGTGACGTAATCACCGCCGACAATAATAATTTCCGTTTTACCGCCGCATTCACTGGGCATCGGCGTTGAGTAAGCTTCCTGCGATTCCTGAATGGCGTCGGTGGGACGGACTTCGCGCCAGATGTTGGTGCCGGTTTGAGGATCGAGGCAGAGGATGAACGAATCGCCGGGAACGCGGCGCAAGACTTCAATATAGAGGCGGCCTTTGTAAAGAAGAGGACTCGAGCCGTAGATCCAATTGATTATGAATTTTCCGTATTCCTTGGTCAGGCTTCGCGCCCACAATAAGTTCCCCGCAAAGTCAAACGCAGCCAAGTCTCCCGTGCCGAACATCGTCCAGACCGTCTTGCCATCGGTCACCGGCGAAGGCGACGCCATGTTATTGCGGCCACTCACGCGGTTGCCCACGCCGACTTGCTTTTGCCAGCGAACACCGCCTGTATGCCGATCCAGACACATCAACAATAAATTCGCGTCGGCGTCCGGCGTGTTCACGAAAATTGAATTGTCCCAAACGATTGGCGTGGCATGAGCATGTCCCGGCAAAGGAGCCGACCAGAGGACATTTTCTGTTTTGCTCCACGTGGATGGAAGGTTCGTCTCCGAAGTCGATCCGTTCAGTTCCGGCCCGCGCCACTGCGGCCAATTCGCCGCGAGCAGGGAGGATGCGCTCAGACAAACAGAGAGGATCAAGGCTACTTTCATAAAATTATCCAGTTGAGTACGTTCGGCGATTCTAAGTTGAACCGAAATCAATCCGTGGTTCGTGCCAAATATGGCCGCTTTGCGCGAGCAAATCGTCCGATGCAACAGGTCCCCATGTTCCCGCGGAATAAAATTCGCGGTTTGTCAGAGGTTTTCCATCCCAGGCGGCGCGGACCGAATCGACGATTTGCCAGGCCGTTTCCACCTCGTCGCGACGGATGAAAAGCGTTGAATCCCCCACAAGCGCATCGAGGAGAAGGCGTTCGTAGGCTTCCGGCGTGTAAGCTCCATATTCGGCGTCGTAACTGAAATTCATGCGGACGGGCCGGACGCTCACGCTCACGCCAGGAACTTTGCCGTTGAAACGAAGATAGATTCCCTCGTTCGGCTGCAACCGCAAGGAGAGAGCGTTATTGTCCAGGTTTTGGCCGCATTCCGCCGCGAACAAAACGTGCGGCGTGGGACGGAACTGAATGCGAGCCTCGCTGGCGCTTGCCGGAAGATACTTGCCGGTGCGCAAATAAAATGGGACGCCGGACCAACGCCAATTGTCAATAAATAATTTCAGGGCGACATAGGTTTCCACGTTGGAATCCTGTTTCACCTTCGGCTCCTGTCGATAACCGGGCACAGGCTGGCCGCCGACGGCGCCGGCGAAGTACTGGCCGCGGACAACCTGCTTTGCCACATCCTGATGCGAAATCACGCGGATGGATTTGAGAAGCTTGACCTTTTCGTCACGAATCGATTCGGATTCCAGGGAAACCGGCGGCTCCATCGCGGTCAATGCGAGGACTTGCAGCATGTGATTCTGCACCATGTCGCGCAATGCTCCTGCTTCCTCATAATAACCGCCGCGCGCGCCTACGCCGAGTTTTTCGCTGACGGTGATTTGGACATGGTCGATGGAGTTGCGGTTCCACAACTGCTCGAAAATGGAATTGGAAAACCGGAACATCAAAATGTTCTGCACCGTTTCCTTGCCGAGATAGTGGTCGATGCGGCAAACCTGCTGTTCGCGCGCGTATCGGGTCAACTCCGCATTAAGCGCGTGGGCCGAGGGAAGATCGTGACCAAACGGTTTCTCGATGACGATGCGCTGCCAGCCCGTGTCACACTCGCCGGGGTGAAGAAGCTTGGCGTTATGAAGCTGCTCGACGACGCCTCCAAACTGGCTCGGCTGGGTCGCGAGATAAAAGAGGAGATTGCACCGCAATTGAAGATTGCCAAAGGAAGTCAGCTTTTTTTCAAGGGCTGTGTAAGCAACCGGATCGGCGAGGTCGCCCGTACAATAAAAAAGATTCGCGGCGAATTGTCTCCAAAGATTTTCATCGACAGGCTTGGTGCGCGAAAACTTGTCGAGCGCCTCGCGCAGCTCGGCGCGCCAGCTTTCATCCGTTTTTTCCCGGCGCGCAAAGCCGATCAAACGAAACGTCGGCGGCATCAGCTTTTCTTTGCACAAATGATAAAAAGCCGGAATGAGTTTGCGCGCGGTGAGATCGCCACTTGCGCCAAAAATGACAACGCTGCACGGTTCAGTCGGACGCCGTTGTCCGGCAATGTGACAAACCGTCGGATCGGGAAATTGATCTGGATTGGCCATGATTAGAATTGGGTTTCGACTGCGACCACGCGGACACACTAAACCCGTTCCACGCGAAGAGCACGAAGGAAAATCATTGCGAAGGAATTTCGCCGATTGCGGGAGATTTTGCACTGAACGCGTAACGCACCGCGCCTCCTAACAATACGAATCCGACGATGATGTAAAAGGCGAAGAACGCGAGCATCTGGACGGCCATCAGTTTTTGCAGAGGGGTGGACACGAGCTTCGCAACGCATGTGACTCCAGTCGCCACAACAACGCACCAAACAAATCCACGCCAGCTAAACGCAGCCGCGTTTTCTTGAGGTGGCGGGTCCTGTCGGCTGTGTTTCAGGCAGCGCCAAAAAATCCATCCCAAAGCCGCATACATGATCCAAACGGTAAGTTGTCCGTGGAGAATTGAGGGAATGGACTTTGGTTTAATTGCGATTCCCCAAAAAAGATACCAGCCCAGCAAAATGTAACCGAACCTAGCGAAACCCTTGCGATCAGGAAGCAGTTCGCGAAGGCTGTAGTTTGTTCCGCCAGACCGCCGCCACCATCGTACCGCCAAACCCATCACAATCCCGTTGCCCGCGCCGGAGATCAAAGAATACCACACGGACTTGGAATTGATAAACTGCATCAATCCGAACATGGCCATCAGCAGCACGGCCCAAACCATTGGATGGGCGCGGATGGAGTTTCGTATCCAGCGCGGAAAACCGAGAAAGATTTCGTTGGAATTGGTAAGCAAAGTTTCGGTGAAATACAGTGGAATCACAAACGCGAGTAGCGGATGGAGAAACAGGACGAGAATGATCGTCTCCAGCAAAGCGATGCCGCCAGCGGTATAGATTGGCCCATTGGGCATGAACGAAATCCAGATCACTTTCGTAATGTATGCTTCGTACATCCCGTAAAGCATTCCGGCGGCGTACAACGTCCAGAAGCGCGGTTTGCCGAAACGAAAAACGACCGCGGCAAGGAATACGGAATGCAACAGATAAAGAGGCCAGACTACGAGCAAACCCCAGATGGTCCAGAACGGAAACATCGTTGAGCCCGCCGGTACTTCGACGCAGACGACCGAGAGCATTCCCGCGAGAAGCCAGAAGGCAAACTTCCGTTTCCGGGAAGGCATGGGGGTCATTGTAACTTGGTGTTGATCGGAGGAAAATGAACGTCTGGATGATGGCGTAGGAAAGTGGACTTCAAAAGCAAGACCCACGGTATCGTGCCAACGAACGGTCCGACGGAAGCGATAATGTAGTGCGTCCAGCGAACCCGGTGTTTGGCGCGATGTTGCGCAAACACGTATGCGGGAAGGTAAATCATCAAACCATACACAAAAATCCAAAATCCAATATCAAGCCAATGAAAACCTCCGAACACCCCTTCGCCAATAAAACCGTAAACGCCGAAACAAACAAAAGTTTCGAACGGCGAAAAATCGTAACGCGACAGCAGCCAAGTCCACACTGCAAACGGCGGTAGAAAAGTGATGACGCTATGGCACGCAACCACATCAAGATAATTCGTTGAAGCCGTGATGTAGGCCTCGCCGATTTTCACGCCGAATTGCGGCGCGCAGTTCGTCATCAAAGTTGTGACGACTTCCTCACATAAGGCAAGCGCGACGGCCATCAGAAAAAAACACAATTTCCAATGGCCTGACAGTGGTTGCAGAAGCGCCTTGATCCGATCCCGCAAAAGATACATCAAACCGCCGCCGACCACGATCCAAAGCAGAACCAGTCCCGCAGCCATATCCATTTCCGCACGCATGACTCGGTTGCGACGCGAGCCGATTATTGTGAGAGCAGTTCTTGCGACCATAAGAATTGCCAGCGCCGCAAAAATGGCCTTTTGAACATTCCCGGATCGGTTTGCGCGGGGCATCGGAACTTCCTAACCCCGTTGGACGTGCAGTGTCAATCCAGAATCAATGAGCGAGGCGCGTAACTTGCTCTGTTACAGGCAATTCTCATATTTTAAAATGGCACTGGATGTGCTCTTGACACGCGCGAGATGGAAATTAAACAGGACACGCTTCAGGGCAAGCGCATTCTATTGGTGGATGACGAGTGTTTGGTACGCGAAACCGTCCGCAGCCTCCTTTGTTTTGACAACCACGAAGTCGTGGAAGCCAACAATGGAGCCGAGGCTTTGCGGCTTTTTAGCGAAGGCAAATTCGACCTCGTGCTGACTGATTTTCGGATGCCGTTCATCGAAGGTGATGAATTGGCGATGCGAATCAAGGAATTGGCCCCGCAACAGCCGATCCTCATGATCACCGGCTACTCCTACAAAGCCGGACGTCATAACCCTGTTGATTCCATTTTGTACAAACCCTTCGATCTGCAAAAACTACGCGGCGCGGTTTCGCGGTTGCTTGAAAAGTCAAGCGACCGACAGGAACCTGCAGTCTGCGCGGAATAATAAGCAAATTCAGCGCAATTGGTCCTGAGAGGGAAAATGCTGGAAATCGCGCTTTGCGCTCATTCCTCGCAATTCCTGATCCGCGAAGTCCATTGCCGCCTGCCAGTCCAGAGCTGAAAATTCGTGTCGTCCCGACCGGAAGTTGACGCCCAGGTGGTCGGACGCTCCCAGGAAATCATAAACCGGCTTTGCTGCCAAATAGGACTCCTTCATCGCGTTGCCGTTCACGTACTGGTCGTCGATGCCTTCCAATGAAATAAACGGACGCGGCGCGACCAATGCGATTAGCCAGTGCTGATCAAACGGAAGTTGGAAGACGCGCCCGGAAAACTGCGGAAGCCGAGGACCGATCCAATGCGGAAAGTGCGCGATGATTTCGTCCAAGCCTTCCTTGCCACCGTTGGTCATTCCGTTGAAACGAAAGGCGCACGTCCCGTAAGCGCCTGAACCAACTGGCGCCACCATGGAAAATCGTTCGTCAAACGCGCCCGCAATCAAAGCAGCTTTGCCAAGCCGCGAGTGGCCGATGGCGATCAATTTCGATTTGTCCGCAAAGGATTGCGTCTGCAAGTAATCGACGACGCGCGACATTCCCCAGGCCCATGCTCCTTCGAGGTGCCAATCGAAGTCCGGGTAGGCGGCGATGAATTTATTGGTCAATCCGGCGTTGCTGTCTTCTCCGGTTTCTTCGTAATTATATGTTACAACAGCGTATCCACGTTCAAGCTGCGGAGCGAATCGCGCCGCGGCCGCATCAACGTCCAAACTTTTTCCGGGTCGCATCGGATTGCTGTGGGTTGCGGTGTAGGGCATTCCGGGCGTTGGGTCGAACGAAAGGTTGACGAATGTCGGGAGCGGTTCGGTTGCTTCAGTGGGTGTCAAAATGGCAATGTCGAAACCGAGCCGCTCGCTCGGGCCAAACGAAAGATGCACAAGGCGAAATTTTGCCTTTCCGTCAGTGGCCATCTGTATTTTTAAGTCACGCCCCTTCACATTTCCGGGCGGCGGCGGCATGGTTCCGATTGAGTAATACTCCAATATGCGTTTCATTTCAGCCCGCCGGGCGCCCCATTGCACAGGGGTGGTGATTTTTGTTCCGTCAGTTGCCAGCAGCGGGTCAGGCATCTCTTTGTGCATGGGCAGTGCATCCACATTTGGCAGCGGTTGCGCTATTGTGGAAATACACCCCAAACCAATCATCGCAGCAAGTGGGAGAGAAATACGGAACATGGAAAAACGGTGGAAACCGGCAAGAGCTTTGTCAAGGATTCTCCCGCAAAAGCGGGCCGGAGATTTACTCCGGATTAGCGACTGCGGAATCGTAATAGGTATCGTCGTGAGGCTGCTTCCATCCGTTCGTGGGCGGAACCAATTCAGTTCGATGCTTGGCCCACATTTCGTTGACGAATGCGTCCCATGCCTGGCCCTGGCGCGACCATTCGTGGTCGTCGTCACGGCCTGTCAAGCCTTTGATTATTTTGACGAATTGCGAATCGTCCTCATACATCCAGCGATCCACATAATCGAAGAAAGGATCGTGATTCCAAAACTTCTCGGCATGCATCAAACGCATCGCCAGCGCTTGCGCGACCCACCCGACGCTCGTGCAACAACGGCGATACGATTCGCTCGTGTTTTGTCCGTCCTTCCACTGCATCGGCATCATGTGCTCGTAGGGGCCCCACGGTTGGCCGCGCACTTTATTCCGGCCTCGGCCAGTGACCGCATCGATACCGGAATGGCCGGCGAAGACGACAGTCGCCCCAGTCCAGGAAATTCCGTAGGCGGTCTGTTCATCTTCGCCAAAACTTGCCAGTGGAAAGGATTTGTTGACGTTCGCAAAATCATCGTCATCAAGAAGAATTCCGGCGAACACAATCGGAAGTTTGCGCCCGCTCCCGTGCCCGCCAAACCCCGTCCAGCCCGGATGCCCACCGCGAATCATGCCGCCAAGGTCGATCCCGATTTGGCAAAGATTGATGAGCAAAGGTTCTTTTTGTTCTTGACCAATGTCAGAACACAAAAGAAGCGCTGAAATCCCTGAGACACGTCCAAATTCAAGCCCGTACTGCGGCATGTTTTCAACCGGCTCCTCGAATCCGAAAAATCCCGGCCCAACCCACGGACGCTGCGTGAACCGAATAAAGCGGTCAACGTTCGGCAAGCCGGGAGTCTTCGCGGCGTTCGGCAGCAGGTTGCGCCTAAGATCGCGGGCAAGGTAAGTGCGCGCGTTTTGCCCGGAGAAAGCGGGACGAAAAGCATCCACCGGTTGCGGAGCGTTGACGCATGTGAGCACCGCCGCGGCGCGAATTGGGCTGCTGTCCTCCACGCCGCGCTCGATGACATTTCGCAATTGCGCGTGAAGCTTCAATCCCTTGGGCATGCTGATGGTTGAGACAATGCGGTCGCCGGGATTGAGCGCCGCCGGAAGTTTCTGAATAAGGGAAGGATCGAACCAGTTTTTCACGCCGCTGTCGTAAGACACTTTCATTTGCGCGGGTGGGTTGACCATGAAGCCGTTGCGAACGCGTTGCGCCTCTGGCTTTTCCTTATCCATAGAATCGAGTTCGCGAAACGGAATTTCTGCGCCGTAAAGCGGCGTCGGATCAATGGATGTCACAGTGACAGCGCCCACCACGTACCAGTCGCCATTAACGAAATGACCCACTCGCACTGGCTGATTGAAATGCCAAGTGATGCCGTATTGTGAAACATCCTGGACCAGCGGAAGGTCTTCAAGGTTGGGTCTGGCGAGCGCTTGATCCCTTCGATAAATTACGGGGGCAGGCCGAGACGCGGCGAACTTTGCGATTGCTTCGTTGCTGTAAGGATCCTCCTCGGTCGAAGTTACCAAATGCGGATGACCGCCCAGCGTTACCGTGATGTCATCGACCCAAATCGTTTGTCCTTTGCCGATTCCGCCATCGCCCCAAATTTCCAATGCCGCGAAGCCTTTCAAATTCGCCTTGTCCAGCGCGGGGCCGATTTCCTTGTCGTCATAAAAAAGGCGAAGGCCGACTTCGTCGTCGAAATCAAAAGTCCATTTATGCCACCCCGCGGGCGCACGATTGATTCCAAGCCAGAACAATTGGTCGAACCAGTTGGTTCCGTTATTGGCAGTCGCAGTGTAACCTTCGTCGCCCGCAAGATAACTGGCGTAGATCATGCCCGCCGCGAAGAGATGACTGTCCGTTTGAACAAGGCCCCATCGCGGTCCGACGCGGCCCATCTTGGCGTCTTTTGGTTTTGAACCATCGTCGTAAACCCAAAGTTCCACCTTCCCTGATCCATCTTCGGGACGAAGTTTCAATAGCGCAGTCCCGCCCAGCCCAATTTTCAGGGAGATGCCTGCACCCGCGTGATTTTTTGACGGATCAATCGAAACATCGCCTGAAAGAATCCAGCGCGACAACGAATCCGGCGTATTGAAATTGAATTTGGAAGTGGAGCCGGAAGCCGCGCCAACGTCCGCACAAACCGGCAGGATGAACGCAACGAAGGCAAGCGCGAAGGTAAGTTTCACCATAGTCATTTCTCTGCTCCGGCTGCTTATGGCCGAGCCAGCCGCGATTTGAGAATACCACCGCCAACTTTATTGTCGAGCTACCCATCCACAGCTAAATCATGCACTGCTTTCTTAAATCGCTCTAATTAGGCGCGTTTTGGTAACCGCAATCGCCGGGAATCTCGTAGGTGGGATACGCAGGAGGGAAAGTGCCTTCGCTCTTGTTGTAGTACGCTTTGATATAACCTGAGTGGCCATCCACAAATGCCACATTTGCAACTGCATTATTGTAGGAGACGTTGGCGCTGCCAGTGAGGCTGTTATGCCAGGAGTACGCCCAGGTAAAACACCATTCACAGATCAACCAGGTGCGCGCAGGATGGCGGACGACGGCTAGTTTAATGTTGAGAAGGTTGTTCGTGCTTGGTGTTTCGTTGTTGATGCCATTGTAGTTGTAGCTGCCCCAGTCAAGATTTTCGTAAGTGTAAAGGGGATTAACCCATTCAGTGCTTACTCCCCTCCAACCCCTGTCCATCGGACATTGAAATACAAAGTCGTTGCTGCTCGAGTGCGTGATCCCCACGTAAGGATTCAACAGTTCGCGATACCACCACCAAATCCCTCCGCTTCCCACTTCATCAAAAGGGTCGCCCACCGGCGCAGTGGCAGCTCCAGGCGTCGTGTCTTTGCTATCCGAGCAATACTGCAACATCGCGAAATCAATTTGTCTGAGATTGCTCAGGCACTTGGTTTGAAGGGCGCTGGCTTTGGTTTTCGATAGCGCGGGCAGCAGCATGGCGGCCAGAATCGCGATGATGGCAATGACCACCAACAGCTCAATCAGGGTAAAGGCCGTGTCCGCTCGACGATTTTGAATCTGCGTTGCGGATTTCATTGTTCCACAAATGCGCCTTCCTCTACATTTCGTCAATTCCGCAGTTACATAACGCTGTCGAACTTTAAAGTTTTGTCGTTGAAAATGGACGGCGCGGTCAAAAGAAATGAGACGAAGCGCTTATTAAATCGGCTTCGCGTTGTTTCAAATTTTCACGTTTTCGAGTTTTAACAGGTGGCGTTTGCGGGGCAGGCCGCCGCCGTACCCGCCGATTGCGCCGTGTTTGCCCAGGACCCGGTGGCATGGGACCATGATGCTTAGCGGATTGCGTCCTGTGGCGGTTCCCGCGGCCCGGATTGCTTTTGGCTTGCCGGCGCGCTTCGCGAGTTCGCTGTAAGTGATGGTTTCGCCGAACGGAATTTTTGCGATTTCCTCCCAGACCCGTTTCTGAAAATCAGTTCCATACGCGCTGGGCGGAAAGGTGAACGTCGTTCTTTTGCCGGCGAAATATTCCTGGAGCTCTTTGGCCGCCTTTTTGAGAACGGGATGTCGCGGGTCGAGCGTCCACGCTTTGCGCGAGACTGGCAAGTGTTCGCCTTCCGTAAAATAGAGGCCGATCAATTCGGATTCGTTCGCGACCATTATCAGGTCGCCCATCGGTGTTTTTATTGTTGAATAGGATGTCATAATTATTTTTCCAGACTGGACCATAAGTGAATGGCGGCGTAGGCCCTCCACGGACGCCACTTTTCTGTCAATTCGAGAATGCGCTTCGGCTGTTTTTCGTTCAGAGCCTTGACCAAACCTAAATCCGTGTGTGGAAAAGCGTCCGGCCACGAAAGAGCGCGCATTGCGATGTATTGCGCGGTCCATTCGCCGATGCCGCCGATTGCGCGAAGTTTCCGCAATGTTCCCTCGACGCGGTGCCCCGGTTCCAAAAGCAATTCCCCGCTATGGATCGCCCGCGCCAGGTCAATAAGAGTTTTTGCGCGCCGCCCGGTGATTCCTAGTTTGCAAATTTCTTCCTGGCTTGCCTTGGCGATTCGCGCTGGCGTTGGGAAAACATAACGCAACGAAGCGACTGGCGTTGAAATTGGCGCGCCAAACCTGGCCGCGAATCTTCCAGCCAGCGTGCTTGCGCCTGCCACGGAAACCTGCTGCCCAAGCACCGCCCGAACAGCCATTTCAAATCCATCGAAGCTTCCGGGAACACGAAGGCCAGGACGATGTGCAGCCAATTCGCCAAGCCTGTCGTTGATTACACTCGGGTCCGCGAGCAAATCAAAAAGAGACCGGACGCGATCCAGAATTGTCGCGCAAATTGGAACAAGCTCGTCAGAAAGCTGGACGGAAAGCAGGTTTGCGTCGGCGTCATTCCTGACTTCCACAAAACCGGTGTATTCACGGTTCTGCCGCGTGATTCGAACGGCGCGAAAATAAGCGCCATTTTCAATCGACTCGACGCCCGGAATCGCGCGACGCGAGAGAAAGCTGAGCAGTCGTTCCCAATCAAAAGGCGGGCGATACGCGAGGCGAAATGTAAACTCGGAGGATTTTTTTGCGCCGCTCTTTGCGACTTTCCGCAGTTCGGAAGGTGTCATCCGATAGCGTTCCTTGAGCGCGACATTGAATCGCCGCAAGCTGCGAAACCCGCTCGCCATCGCCGCCGAAGTGACGGACAACTTGGAATCGGTCAGAAGTTGTTTCGCGAGAAGCAAACGCTGGGTTTGCCAATATTCGACTGGCGAGACGCCGAATTCGTCCTGAAAAACTTTGCGCATGTGCCGGTCGGTGATTCCCAATTGGCCCGCCAGCTCTTCCAAAGAATGTTCGGCCAGAAAATCCTGCCTGATGTGGTTCAGTGTTGCGCGAGCGAGTTCGCTGCTGATTTCCATGTCGCTGCCGCCCGGCGCGAGTTCGGGCCGGCAGCGTTTGCATGGGCGGTACCCGCTGACTTCCGCCTCCGCCGCATGGCCGTAAAATGTGCAGTTTTTGCGGAGCGGTGTTTTTACGCGGCAAATCGGCCGGCAATAAATTCGGGTCGATTTCACGGCGACGAAAAACCGTCCGTCGAATCGCGCGTCGCGGGTCAAGACTGCCTGGTAACACTGGTCTCCGTTTAATATCACGACAACACTGTATGATAAAATTGAAAGGCGTGCTCGCCGTTTTCGGAAGTCGAATTTTGACTGGAAATCACGTCTGGTAAGGGCGGCTCGCCGAGGCGACCGCGGCCGCCTCGGCGAGGCAGCCCTACCTCCAAACTTAAATGCGACTGCCCGGCTCGTTTCACGCTACCTTGCGGTTTTCGGCCAACAAAGATAGGCTTTTCACTGAAATGACCGCATCAAATGTCGAGTTTCGGACGGACACCGGGGCGCTGGAAATAGGAAGAATTCCACGAGTTGTCGGGACGCTTTCGTCTTTTGATTTTGCGGGTGATTTTTGTTGCGATGTTGTAGAAGTGCGTCTTGACAGGACAAACACCCAGTCCGATTGGCTGTGGCGATGCAAAAAGATTCAATCTGGCGGCAAACCGGTTTTGTTGACTGCGCGGCTGCGCGCCGAAGGCGGCAACTGGTTGTCGGACGATTCGAAGCGCGAAGCTGTGTACGCCGAAGCGTTGCGGGAACTGGCCGCCGTAGATGTGGAACTCAGCAGCGTGTTTTGCGGATCGGTCTGCGCTGAGGCTGCGAGGTTACGCAAAGCCTGCGTCGTTTCCTTCCACAATTTTCAAGAAACTCCGCCGCTTGCGGACTTATGCACTATTGCCGAAAAAGGGATGACGGTCGGCTCCATCGCCAAAATTTCCACGATGATCAATCGCGAGGAAGACGTTGCGGTTCTCAAATCGTTGTTGGGACACCTGTGGCCCAAGCCGATTTGCGTCATCGGCATGGGCGAGGCATGGGCGCAAACGCGGGTTGAATTTGCTGCGCTCGGCTCGTGCCTGACTTACGGTTATCTTGATGGTTCCGCAGCGCCCGGCCAATGGCACGCCGCCGAATTGTTGCGCCAGGTTCGGGCTGCGCTTCCTGCCAGCGCCAAAACGTAAATTCGCGTCCCAGCGGTTTCGATGGTAACATCACATTATGGGAAATTTGGCGGAAAAGGTGTGTGTTCCCTGCAAAGGTGGCGTTCCACCGCTTGCGGGCGATGAACTGAAAAATCTTGCGGGCCAATTGGGCAACGATTGGCACGTCATTGACGAGCACCATTTGGAGCGGGAATTTAAATTCAAGGACTTTCGCGCCGCGCTTGATTTCACCAATCGCGTGGGGGAATTGGCCGAGCAATGGAACCACCACCCCGACATTTACCTCGCGTGGGGAAAAGTGAAACTGACGTTGTGGACCCACAAAATCGACGGCCTGACCGAGAGCGATTTCATCTTCGCCGCGAAGGTCAATCAATTGCCTACCGGCGTTTAACGCGACCTGTCTTCTTCGCATGAAAACAGTAACCTTGAAAATGGAACGGAAACAGATCGCGCTTTTGAATGAGCGGGCAAAAGCTCTTGGCCGCTCGAAAGCAGCGATCGTGCGCGATCTGATAGACCAATTTCTCGGTGAGAAAAAATGTCAGTCGTTGTACGAACGCGCCAAAGACCTTTGTGGCAGCGTGCGAGGACCGAAGGACTTGTCAACAAGACCACTAACTGGTTATGGGGGCTACTCAAGGTCCCAGCGCCCGTTAAGGTTGCAATAGCTCTCGATGTGGTTGGTGGTCGCGGTTCCATCGAGATAAAGCCGCATCAGTTGTGTCCACAAATAGGGATTTCATCGTGGGTGATTCAACGTGACCGTCGCAAAACACCACGTTTGCTTTGCTCTGATGGCGTGAATAAGCTCGCTTAGTACTCCCTACATATCCGACATAGTTCGTTTCTGTCACACCGTAAGTTCGCCACAGAACATACCATCCATCCTGGATCACCGCACTACCGCCCTTGAATCCGTCGCCAATCTCCATCATTTGACTCGGACTGACAACTTCCGACGGGCTTATCGGCGGAGCCGGATTCGCTGGACCGCTCCAAATGGCCCAAATATGTTGCCCGCCCACGCCAAGCGAGTTCGATCCAGAGGAGGGACTCATGCCATAACTATTGTATCCATAGTCCGCATAGTTATCCCAGCCTTGAGGAAGGGTGGCTGCCGGACAGTGCCAGATACCCGGTCGCGGATAAAGTGGCGGTTTGTTGTTGTGGGCCGGGCCATCTAATTCAGCCCTCGCAAGGGCATTTTCCCAGCCGATATAGTGATCAGGGAAATCAATCGCAACCAGTGGATAAACATGTTTGTCCGCCACATACATCTGCATTGCGATTCCAAGCTGTCGCAAGTTGTTGACGCAATCGGTTCGCTTCGCCAACCCCACGCCGCGCGTTAAAGCCGTCAACAAAAGCGCCGCAAGAACTCCAATAATGGCGATAGTCGTCAAGAGTTCCCCCAAGGTGAAAGCACCAAGCCCTCCAAACCGCATCTTCTGCATTAGGCGCGCGGATCGACCGCTGGAGTGCATACACACATAGTATTTGACGCTTGCGCGTTGTGCAACTTGAACATCTGGAGATGCTTTCCCATTTGGGAGCGAACCTGTCATTGCAAAACGCCCGGCTTTCCGCCAGATATAACCTGTGAGCGGACAGTCTCAATATCGTCTCGGCATACTTGGATCCGGCAAAGGTTCCAATTGCGTTGCCATTGCGGATGCCTGCGCGAAAGGGCTAATCTCGGCGCAGGTCGCGGTTGTGATCAGCGACGTCGAGAATGCTGGCATCCTGGACCGGGCTAAGGAATGCGGCCTGGAGAATCGGTATATCGCGCCGGGAAAGTTTCGCACCAAGCTGGATGAATCCGCGGAAGCTGCTTTCGTTACCGCCCTGCTCGAAGCACGAGTGGATTTGGTCGTTCTGGCGGGTTTCATGCGTATTCTCAAAGGCGAATTTCTACGGACATTTGCAAACAAAGTAATCAATATTCACCCTTCCTTGCTGCCGTCCTTTCCCGGTCTGGAAGCTTGGAAGCAGGCGCTTGATTACGGCGTCAAGGTCACGGGCGTCACCGTCCATTTCGTCGATCAAGGGATTGATACTGGGCCGATCATTGCGCAGGAAACGGTGCCGGTTCTTCCTTCGGACACTGCGGAAACACTTCATGCTCGCATCCAGGAAGCTGAACATCGCGTTTACCCGTCGGCGGTTGCCGCTCTTGCGCGAGGCGAGATTAAGGTTGGGAACCGCCGTGCCCGTCCCGGGAGCGCCGGATGAAGGCCAAAAAGAAAAAGTTGGCTTTGCCGCGCAGACAATGGAAAATCTCCCCGGTTACGCGGGTCAAGCACTCCGCCAAGAAGTACGCCCGTCCGCGCGTCAAGCGCGATTTGGGCCGAAGTGATGAATAAAGAAATTCTCAAATTGGGCCTGCCGAAAGGCAGCCTCCAGGAAGCCGCCATCGCAAAAATGGCGAAGGCCGGCTTTCACATTCAAGTCAGCAGCCGTTCGTACGCGCCTTATGTGGATGATGAGGAGCTTTCGATCCGCCTCATTCGCGCGCAGGAAATCAGCCGTTACGTCGAGCACGGATATCTCGATTGCGGCATTACCGGCCATGATTGGGTCGTTGAAAACGGCTCCAAAGTGCATGAAGTCGGCGAATTTATTTTCAGCAAGGCAACCAGTTTGCCAGCCAAGTGGGTGCTCGCGGTCCCGGAAGATTCCCCAATCCGCAGTCCGAAAGATTTGAAGGGCAAACGGATTGCCACTGAGGTTGTGAACCTCACCAAGCGTTACCTGCGCCGTCATGGCGTCAAAGCTGAGGTGGAATTTTCCTGGGGCGCAACAGAGGTCAAGGCGCACGAATTAGTCGATGCAATCGTGGAAATCACGGAAACCGGGTCGTCGTTGCGCGCGAACAAGCTCCGAATCGTCGATACGCTCCTCGTTTCCACCCCGCGCCTGATCGCCAATCATGATTCGTGGAAGGACGCCTGGAAACGGAAAAAGATCGAGACTTTGGCCCTTCTCCTTCGCGGCGCGCTGGACGCCGAGAACAAAGTCGGGCTGAAATTGAACCTTCAACAGAAGAATTTAGACGGCCTTATCAAGAAACTTCCCTCATTGCGCAACCCGACCATTTCTAATTTGAGTCAACCGGGGTGGGTCGCTGTCGAAACCATTATCGACGAGAAAGTGGTCCGGGAATTGATCCCGCAGCTCAAAGCGGCGGGCGCAGAAGGAATTATTGAATACCCTTTGAATAAAGTGGTATATTGAGGCCGCGTACTTAAACAAAAACTATGGGATCACTAAAAAAACGTCGCAAAAGCAAAATTAATAAGCATAAACGGCGCAAAAAGTTGCGCGCCAACCGCCACAAGAAACGCACCTGGCAGAAGTAGGCCGGGCGCGTCAGTCGTATTGAGCAGGCGGAATCCGCGATTATGCGGAAGCGGTGCTTTTGGGTCGTTGATCTACGCATGAAGGCATTCCATTCCATCATTGTGCTCGCCTTGGGAGGCGTCCTGATTTCCGGTTGCGAAACCGGAGTCAGGAAATCAGGGGCGTCCACTGCACAGCGACCAGACGACCAGGACCCGAGCCGCGTCGCGGAAGAGACTGGCGAAAAGCCGGCTCCGGTGCATTTGGCCCCCGGCAATCCGGAGGCTTTCGCCCGGTTTGCCACAGGAGTCACGCTCGAAGAAAACGATCAGGAAGGCCAGGCCATCACGCAGTACGACGATGCCGCTCTCGCAGATCCGTCGAACGAGAAGCTCGTCATTTTCGTCGCGGAGCGTTATCTCAAGAACAAGGAAACTGCGAAGGCCCTCTCGCTCCTGACGAAATCGGCGCACCGACCGGACGCGTCAGCCACGCTGTTAAGCTGGCTGGCTCGCGCACAACTGGCTTCGGGCCATTCCGATCAAGCGCTTGCGACGAGCAAGTTGGCCATTCAGCGCCGTCCCGCCAGCCTTGATGGCTACGAATGCCAGGTCGCGGTTTACCTGCACAATTCCAAGTTTCCCGAAGCGCTCAAGACCCTTGATCGGGCGGCGCGCGATGTCCATCCTGACCCGCTGACGTTGGCCACGCTGGCTGATCTTTACCTCGTTTATCTCAAGGACCAGCCCAAAGATGCCGCAGCAAAATCTCATGCAGTCGCCGTTCTGGATCGAGAGGCAACCCAAAAATTCACCGCGCCGGAAATATGGCAAAGGCTCGCCGACGCTTACGCCGGTTTTGAACAACCCGCAAAGGCAGCGGAAATTTATAAACGACTCCTGACCCAATATCCTGATGGGTCCACCGTTTTGGACGCCCTTCACGAAAAACTCGCGGGAATCTACCTTCAGGCTGAAGACCGGACGAATGCGATGAAGCAGCTTGAGGCCATCGTCCGCGATAACCCGACGAGCTATCCGCGCGCCTGGTATTTTCTTGGCGAACTTGCTTACGAAGGGGGCAAGCCTGCCGAGGCCATAGACGATTTTGAACACGCGCTGCGCTGGGACCCGAGCATTGAGCAGGCCTATTATGATCTGGCGCTCGCGGAGTTGGACGTTCATCAAAGCAAGGAAGCCTTTGAAGCGCTTGACCGCGCTCACGTCCAATTTCCGAAATCCTTCGCCGGCGAGTTTTACACGGGCATCGTTTACGCGCACATCAAGAATTACCCGGACGCCATCCATCATTTCAAGGAAGCCGAGATCATTGGCCTCGCAACGCAGCCGTCCCTTTTGGACCAGCGGTTCTATTTTCAATTTGGCGCGGCGTGCGAACGCGACAAACAATTCAAGCAAGCAGAGGAATACCTTCAAAAGTGCATCGACCGCGCGCCGGACTTCGCAGAGGCGCTTAATTATTTGGGTTTCATGCTGGCGGACAATGGCGAGCAACTTCCGCGAGCCCGCGCGATGATCGAAAAAGCGATCAAGCTCGAACCGCAAAATGGCGCTTATCTTGACAGCATGGGTTGGGTCCTCTACAAACTCAACCTTCCGAAAGAAGCCCTGCCGTGGATGATTAAAGCCGAGCAATTCACCCCGGAACCGGACCCGACTGTCGAAGATCACCTGGGCGATGTTTACCTCGGTGTGGGCCAGAAGGAAAAAGCGGTCGCCGCCTGGAAAAAATCAATTACCCTCGAACCGAACGACGCCATCAAACACAAAATCGATCAGTTTTCCGGCGCGAGCACTTAGACAATCGGTCTTTTAAACTTTCGAAAAGCGTTTCAGCAAACCGGCGATGTGCCCGTCGGCGGTCAGCGTCAACGAAAACAAAACGTCGTTCTCCGAACCCTCGAATCTGGACTGCCAAAGATAAACAAGATGGCGACCTTGCTTGAGGCAGCCGAGATATTTATTTGACAGCCACTGCCCGGACTGGGAGCGAATCCGGCTGAAGTAACCGGGATTGTAGTGGTCCACCAAGCCTTGGGTAAAATCGGCGCAATATCGCTCGAAAGAAGACTGGTTCCACGCCGAGACAAGATTCTCCAGACGCGCGTTTGCAGTTGATATGTTCATCTCAGGCACATCGTCATTCATAAATACGCGGGTTAAATCTTTCTCAAGCTACCACACTTAAAACCGCCGTCAACGAAGCGAAGAATTGTGTCAGAACGAACTGTCGAAAAACGCCTGCGCTACTTAATCGGAACACCCAGGCTTTTCGAGGCGAAGTCGAGTGCGCGATCCTTTTTGTGTCGCGCCATCCGGGCTTTTTCGGCCGCAGCCTTTTGGGCCTGCATCGACGACCTTTCTGCCTGCGTCAGAAAGCCGTCGATCGTGTCCCTGAGTTTTGGCGACCATACCGCGTGGCTGATGAAAAGTTTTCCTTCGTCCTGTCTGAATCTGGCAATGTGAGATTTTCCGGCGCTTTTAAGAAGGCTGGAAAACTCGTGAAAAACAATCTCGTCGATCGGAGGCAAGGTCCTGCAAGCGAGTTCAATTTCCGAACTATTGTGGGGGTCTATTGATTCTATTATCACGGCTAAATCTCTCTCGTCACCTAAAGTCTGTCAAACGAGTGAATGAAAATTTTTACTCATTTTCCGCGTCCAAATTTTAGACACTCCGACGCGAGTTGGCGGTTTTTTAAAAGAGGCGGCGCAGGTTTGTTCTAGCTCGTAAAATAACTGTTGCATTGAAAATTCACCGTCGCTATATTTAACCACATGGTTAAACGTCACACGCCTTCATTGGACCGCACCTTTGCGGCGCTGGCTGACCCTACCCGCCGCCGCATCCTGGCCCGTCTATCGCGCGGCGAACATTGCGTTACCGATCTTGCGCGGCCTTATTCGATGTCGCTCCCGGCCGTCTCGAAGCATCTCCGCGTTTTGGAAAACGCCGGCCTCATCCGCCGCAGTCGCAACGGGCGCGTGCATTCGTTGAAACTGGAAGCGGCGCCGATGAAGCAGGCTTCCCGGTGGATCGAGGAATACCGCCGTTTCTGGGAAGCCAGCCTGGATCGTCTGGAGGAATATCTCAAAAAATTGCAAACCGAGGAGAAGACAAAATGACCGCACAAAAATCGCCCGCAAAAAAATCCGCCGTCCCAAAAGTCGTCATTCAGCGAACAATCAAAGCACCGTGTCCGCTCGTCTATAAGGCATGGACCGATCCCAAACTCATGGCGCAATGGTTCGGCCCGGAGGACGTCGAATGCAAGAGCGTGAAAGCCAGCGTCAAAGTCGGTGGCTCGTTTCGCGTCCACATGGTTTCCAAGAAAGGCGACCACATCGCCGTCGGGAAATACAAGGATGTTGTCAAGAATAAGCGGCTCCAGTTCACCTGGGAATGGAAAGCCTACGCCATGCCGAACAGCGTCATCACGGTTGATTTTGAAGACCTCGGCAACAAGACGAATTTGACGTTTGTCCACGAAGGTTTTCCGGACAAGGAAGATGCTTCCGATCACAACGAAGGCTGGACTTCGGCGATTAAGAAATTCACGCGCCTCATTGAAGCGGGCGAGATCACTGACGGCAAAACTGCGGCAAAAAAATCCGCCTTGGAAGGAGTAACAGATTTTGCCGGGCACGAATTTGTTTTCGAGCGCGAGATTGCCGCGCCGCGCGAAGTTGTTTTCAAAGCGTGGACCGACCCCAAACAATTGGCGCAATGGTGGGGGCCGCACCACTTTATGAATCCCGTTTGCGAATGGGATGCGCGCCCTGGCAAAACAATTTATGTGGTCATGCGCGGGCCAGACGGAACCGAACATCCCATGGGCGGCAAATTCCGCGAAGTTGTTGCGCCAAAACGCCTGGTATTCACCGCTAATGTTCCCAGCAAAAACGGCAAGGTGCTCTTCGAGTTTCTCCACACCATCGCCTTCACTGAAAAAGCCGGCAAGACTCTGCTTAAAGTTCATTCACGCGTTACTAAAACATCGCCTGAAGCAAACAAATACATTGGCGGATTTGATGCGGGCATGTCGCAAAGCTTGGAACGCCTGGAGAAATTAGTGGCGTACGCGGGTCCTCCTTTGATCGTCGAACGAACTTTAAATGCGCCCGCCGCGAAAGTTTGGAGCGCCCTGACCAACAACGACGAGATCAAACAGTGGTCTTTTGAAATGAAGGAATTCAAGGCGGAACCGGGATTTGAATTTGAATTCCACGCCGAAAAGGACGGCATGAAATACATTCACAAGTGCATCGTCACAGAGGCCGTCCCAAACAAGAAACTCGCCTACACCTGGCGCTACGAAAGGCACGAAGGCCATTCGCTTGTGATCTTTGAATTATTTCCCGAGGGAAAAAAGACTCGATTAAAGCTGATACACCAGGGGTTGGGCAGTTTCCCGAAGACGGAAGCATTCGCCCGCAAGAACTTCCAAAAAGGCTGGACGATGATCATCGGTTCCTTGCTGAAGGAATATCTTGAAAATAATACCGCCGACCGCGAACTGATAATCAGTCGAATAGTTGACGCGCCGCGCGAACTGGTTTGGGAGGCAATGACCAATCCGAAGCACGTGGTTCATTGGTGGGGACCACGCGGATTTGTTGACACAATCGAAGAAATGGATGTCCGCCCTGGCGGCGTTTGGAAACACGTCATGCGCGGCCCGGATGGCGCCATCTATCCGAACAAGAGCATCTTCAAAGAAGTCGCAAGGCCCGAACGCCTCGTTTTCTCTCATGGCGGTCGCAGAACGGGCGGTCCGGGCGTCAGCTTTATCGCGACCTGGACATTTGATACCGTGCCGACTGCGAAAACAAAAGTGACCATCCGCATGGTTTTCCCATCAACGGAAAAACGCGATTTCATCGTGAAAGAATTCGGCGCGCTCGAAGGCGGCAAACAAACCCTCGAACGCCTGTCAGAATATCTCGCAAAAATGGACAACTGATCAAATACAACAGCTGCTTTCGTAGGCGCGGTCAGCGTGGATCAGGATAGGCGGTAAGACCGGACGTGTTAGTCTGGATCGTCTTTTCAAGCACTTCTGCGATATACTTAGAAAAGCGCGCGCGCGCAGCGCCATTTACATGAGTTAGATCATTATCATAGTCAGCTTCGACTTGCCGTGGCATTTGAGAATCCACAAGGAGAATAATGTTTGGGTCCCTTGCCGCCTGTTCGTGGAGGAAATCCATCATATCACGCCGAATGGAAGGATTCATCGCGCGCTCGAGAATGGGATTGCATTGGCCCGCGCAAATAACGAGCCGACAGTCTCGTTCTCGGCATTTCTGCGCCAGAATCTCAAACGCCCTTTTTTGGAAGGAACTGTCCGCTCCTTCATAATCTTTGGCAATGCGGCGCGCGCGCTCCTCAAGGCTGGATTCCAGTGAGGCATCATACCGGGCCTGTTGCTTCTTCTGCACATTTCCTCCTCGCAAGCGCGCCATTAGCGGTTCCCAGATTTGATAGACTGGGAAAATATCGCCTAACAAGCCTCCGATAACATAGCGATCGAAAAAGGGCCTCCCTGGTCCTAGGTTGACATAGGGAGGCAAGTCTCGAAGGCCAAAATAGAGTATCATCCGGTAGTCATCGCTATCGCCATAAAAAGGAATTTCACTTACGTAAGCGATGACGTATCTCAGACGGCTACTCCGGACGCGTTCCAGAGCAAGCATCGTGTCGTAGATACTGCTCCCCGGAAAATGTAACTCTGTCGTCCAAATTTTCCCCGTCAGCCGCTCGTTCAGAATTTTAGGGTCAATTTGCACGTGGGTCTGGCTATTGCCCAATAGGACGGCAAGGCTCGGTGCGGATGCTTCGTCCATCAATGCTTCCTTAATATGCCATTGCGTAAAATTTTCTATATCATCCCTGCCAGTATAGAGAAGACACCAAAACAGAGCCGTATGCGCTGCAACTGCAACGAGGACGTTCACGCAGACAAAAATGCTCCAGCCCTTGACGACCCAAAGCGCCGGCGCTTGCAAGCGTCGTTCCGCAACGGCGGACGCTGCCCGATATGCCAACAGAAGCAGACAGGAAGCAGTCAATATAACCGTTGCGTCTTCCAGGATGCCTCTAACGAAAAGGCCGGGATCAGTGAATTTGCCGTCGCCTTTGGCTAGAAGTTTTTCTCCATATTTGACAAAAACGATGGAAGCAACGCGGCCTCCCAAGGCTGCATACAGCACCCAGGCGACGAGAGGCAGAGCAACCAAAAGCAGGGTCAATTTGCGTCTCCCATCGGCGGCGCCGGAATGCTGGCTTTGCAAGCGATGTGGGCTGGACGAGTTCATCGGATGCCTTGCCTCAGAAACGGGCGTAGATAAAGGTCAATGAATCCTTGAAAAAGAG
Organism: Verrucomicrobiia bacterium; assembly: GCA_036501665.1. Taxonomy (GTDB): domain Bacteria; phylum Verrucomicrobiota; class Verrucomicrobiia; order Limisphaerales; family Palsa-1400; genus DATAUD01. The sequence continues at coordinate 28,260 of DASXZW010000117.1, read as the reverse complement.
CAAAACAGTTGCGGCCAGCGCGCAGTATAATGCTCGTCGAAAAAATACCGGCATCGTGAAAAACCAATCAACGCAAATTTGACGCCGCGCCGCCCATGTAACAGCCTCAGAAGCAAAAAACGCAATAAAACATAGCATCAGTGGACGGAAGGCAACTCCTAGCAACGCCTGGTCAAAGCGACCAAATGTCACAGAGCGGTTTCCCCATCCTGGAACCATCGATCCAACATATTTAAAAGCGGAAGATAGAGTCTCTGATCGGAAAAAAATCATGGCAAAGACCATCAGGTGAAAAGTTATCAAAGGACCCGTGATAGCGCGTATCTGAGCCAAGGCCGGCCTGGCCTGGAAGAATCTATTTCGCTGCTTCAAGGTCATAACCGAGACGACCATGTATATTCCGTTAAGTAATCCAAAAAAAAAGAAGACCCACGTCAATCCATGCCATAGTCCGATTGCGATAAAATTCAGAACAACGGCAAGGTATAGCCCAGCAGAACCCAGAGTTCGCAGGGACATTCGCAACGGAGTAAATAAATAGTCCGTCAACCACGAGGTCAAAGACATGTGCCAGCGTCGCCAGAACATTTGGATATTGGGTGAATAGTACGGAAGGTCAAAGTTTTCAGGTCCTTTAATCCCAAATAGCTGGCCGATGCCAATGGCAATATCGGTGATGCCCGAAAAATCCGCGTATAATTCAATCGCAAAGCAATAGGCGCCGAACAGGAGTTCCAGCGACGAGAAGCGGGAAGGATCGGCATGCACACTGGCGACTGGCGCAGCGAGGTAGTCCGCTATCACGATCTTTTTGAACAAGCCGAAAAGGATGCGCCTAAGACCAGCGGCAAATTCGCCGGGATCGGGATTTTGCAATTTTCCGATTTGGCCAAAAAAATCCCCCGCCCGCTGAACCGGCCCGCTGACAATTTGTGGAAAAAAGGCGCCATAAAGCGCCAGAGTTACGAAGTTGTTCTGGGCGGGGAGAGTTTCCCAATAGACGTCCATAAGGTAGCCCACCATTTTAAACACGTAGTAGGAAAGTCCAAGTGGCACGATGATAGACATCGCCGGGTCGGCATGGAACATTCTTGAAAACCAGACGGCGGATTTGAAAGCAAATAGTAATACCAGAAGCATTGCGACACCCAGCGTCATCCTGGCAAATTTTCCTTTTTCCGAACCGCATTTTGCAATGCTCAACCCGGCCAGATAAACGCCGCCACTTACTGCGGCCAGCAATAGCGCATGAACCGGACTCCAACTAAGATAGAAAACGTAGGAGAAAACTAATAGCAGGCACGGCCTCGACCTTGGCGGCGCAAGGTAAAAGATCAGCAATGCCAACCCCACGAATAGGGCAAATTCAAAGGAAAGAAAAGACATCTAGGCCGTCCGCTTTGCCAGCAATTCGATGAGGGCGCCGACATTGACCAGGGATTTAACTTCCTTGGTAGTAAAAGAAACGGCAAATGCCTTTTCGACAGCGACAATCAGATTTACGTAGGTAAGCGAATCCCAGCCCGGCACGTCCTTGGCGGTCATTGTGTCTTTGATCTCAATTGCCGGATCGTCGAAAACGTCGCGAAAAATGGGAGTCAGCTTTTGGTGGATTTCAGCGTGAGTCATAGCAGGTCATTTTAGAAAAGTCAGTTGTTTTCAGCAGCCATTGAAGTCAATAAATACTTTTCGCGGCCCATATTGCTCAGTTTCAAGTTGCCACTCCGTGGTTCCGTCATCGGAAGATGCCACTCTGCGAAAGCCAAACTGTTCAAAAAACGATTTTACCATCGCGTTTTTGGGAGTCGGAATATAGCGGCCGGTGACGCTTTGAAATTTCTCTTTCGCGGCAAGTTCAAAAATCCTGTTCATCGCCAATTGTTCGACGCCGCGCTGCAACACTCTGCAACTCATAAGAAAGGTGTCGATTTCAAGGCGTCGTTCATTACGGTGCAATCGCAGAATAACAACGTTGATCAGGCCAAAATCGCCGAAACGGTCCTGAACCGAAATGGTAAACGGAAAGATGCGCTCCGCATCGCGCATCATCTCCTGGCATTCCGCCTCCGAGTAGCGCCGCGTCGTGAGGTTGAACTGGTTGCTGCGCTGGATCAATTGCGCGATGCGGCCAAGCGTCGCCGGTTCAAATTTTTGACAGCAAGCGGTTGTTTTCAAGGATTGGAGATAATCCTCCAGCGTCACAAATTTTTGCGACTCCTCAGTCCGTTGCTGTTGCTCTCGATAAAGCGCGGTTCGCCCGGAATCCAAAGTAGACTGCGAGGCCGTCTCAAAAAGGTTCAACTCGGAAATCGCGCGCACGTACAGCGCCGGGTCTTCGGGCAATTCCGGCACCACGATATCAGGAATGAGTTGACGCACCAAATTGCGTTCAAAAGGGTTGTCATCCAGAAAAACCATGGAGTCAAAGCCGATGTTCAAAGTTTCGCGGATGCGCCGAATGTTGGTGGCTTTGTCGTCCCAATTCGCGATGAACACGGCGATGTGCTCTTCTTTGAGAACCATGCCCGGATGTTTTCGAAAAACCTCGCGGGCGACGGCGTCGTTGTTTTTGCTGCAAACCGCAAGGATGATTCCGCGCGCCGAAAGTTCGCGCAAATAAAGTTGAAAAAAACGGAAAGAACCATCTTCGTCCAAATCGCCAAGTTTTATGCCTTCCAGCCCATCATCGCCGACCACGCCGCCCCAAAGCGTGTTGTCGAGATCCAACACCACGCATTTGACCGAACGCCCGATCGAGGCGAGTGTAATGTCAACAATATTCTGCGCGACATCCGGCAAAAACTCAAACGCGCAAAGCGATTTCGCAAGGCCCCACAGCTTTTCATCCAAAAATTTTCGGCGCCCGACCCATCCGGCGATATGATCAATGTCATTGACCAACACGCTGGCATTGCGCCGGGCGCGAAGACAAATTTCGCGATTTATTTCGGCAACCACCCCCGAAAAGTCGCCCTCCAAAAGCCGGCCGAAATTCCCGTGCGCCCGTTCGTACGGCAGCACGAATGTGCTCTGCAAAATCGTCGCCGGGGTTCGGGCGCGAATGGCCTTCCAAACCGTTTCGATTGACTCGGATCGAGTCTGGACAAACGAACAGCGGTTTCCCACATCATTATAAAAGCCGGACTTTAATTTAACGACTGACTGCAGGATGACGATTGCTTGCGGAGCGAATGTATATAGCGCCGATTGTGGGTTCAACGCCTCAACTTCCACAGTGTCGAAACCAGCTTCGTAAATTTCGACGTTGACGCCGTGGCCGGCAAAAAGAACGCGCAGCAACGGAACCAGGTGTTGCGTTGAAACATCCGCCAATATCGCAAGCTTGAAGCGGGGATCCGACATTGGCGCAAGGCGTCTGGCCTTTTTCACCAATTGCCCGTAATCCAATTCGGATCTGTCATTTTTCAGCATGCCTAAAACGCTTATCCATAGCGAAAGTTGAAGCAGATTAACATGAAATTGTTTTGATGCTCAATGAGTGAAAGTTCAGTATAGAACAATTCGATCGCTCTTCCGATCAACCTTTAAGCCTTTGAAAATCCTTTTACCAAATCGGGAAACAGGCAATCGGTGCAGAGGGCGTCGGTTTGATTGCAGAAATCATTGAGGATTTGCAGCAGGCCCTGCTGGCTGGCTGCGGTTCTCAAGCGCTTGGCTGATTGACTGCCAAGCAGCCGATTTCGCGCAAGTCGCAGAAGCGAATTGTCCTGCGCTTCCGGCCATGCTTGATATCGCTCCAGTGCGACGTTCGCCAAGTGTTTATTTTTTCCCGCCCTTGCCCGCGTCCAGAACCACGGAATAATCACATTGATCGCCAAATCCGTGGCGCGCGATTCGCCGAGAAGCGGTTGTGGCTTGGCAAGGCGTGGCGAACCAAAACTCCAATGCCATGACCAGAATTCGTCCGACGGCGGTTGCAGACAGTCAAGTAATGAGCCTGCAAGAGCTGCGTCGGATTTCGGATTTGTAAACCATTCTTCAAGCTTAACGATGAAATCCCTGGAAGCCAGCCAATGCGACGCCAGCGCAAGACGCCGTTGCGGTTGATTCGCGGGGCGCAAACCGTTAAAACGCCACAGTTTCTTTGGCAATTGTGTCGCACGAAAGCGGTCGCTTTCGCGCCACCAATGTTCCCACAACAACCGCAAATAATCATCCGGTCGCGCCTCCATCGAAGGCAACAAACCTGCCACGCCCAGCAACCACGCCTGAAGTTCGCGCGCCGAATCCGCGCCAGCCCTCAGTTCCGGGAGAAGTTCGGCGACACGCTGCATTGGCCAGATATTTTGCTTGTATCCAAGCCCTCGGAAAATTCCCTCCCAAAGCGCCTGTTCCCAACCGCTCCGGCGCGCGCGGCTTTCCAGTTCGCCCGCCTTTCGCTGAAACCGAATGAGCGCCGCCTGTAGCAGCAATTCCTCAGTTTGCGTGGCGCTCAATTGCGAGAGCGGAGCGGAACAATTTCCGCGCAAGCTTTCCGGCCAATGCTCTGAAGCGCTGCCGATGGCCCAGTTTTTCATCTCGACAACCGGCATGTCGAGAAACGGTTCCAGCGCCATCGTCGGCGAAGGGCATCCGGCCCCCGCGCCGGATTCCCAGACCACATGCAGGATCACGTTGGAAAAGGCTGGGTTGCGATCATGCTGATGCCCCTGCCAATTGCGGGGAATCGTATCGACTTCAATGTCGCCGGAACGAGGTTCGTCCTGGCCAAATTGTACCACCGCCCCGCGAAAGTCCGGCCCGGCTTCGTGGTTCCAAAAACCCGGATGCAACACGCGCATGGCCTGGCCGTCGATGGTTCTTAACTCGTCCCGACGCAGCCGTTGATGATGCCAGACGCTTTGCATCAATCGTTCCGGCGGATAGGGCGCTTTCGGTTCGCGCAATAAAGACTGCGCTTCCAATTGCGCCCGCCATTCGGCGTAAAAGCCTGGGCGGGAGAAAGTCACAGCCAGTTTTTTCAAGCCGGTCTGGCCCGAAGTCAAGGCAAACTGAAAATCCATGTTAATAACTGCTGAAATCGCGGCGAATAAGGGTTGGATAACTTTTTTGAAAACAAACTTGCTTTTTACTCATATCGGGGAAACCCTGTCCCCCATGACGTCAACACAACAGGTAGATATTATTGCCCGTTCAGACCACAACTGGCAGTCAATCGAAGAGGATGACTCACATCATTCCCCTGCCAAGTCGAAACGCCGCCACAGGCCCGCTCGTTCAGTCGCCAGAGTCCCCCGCGCGCCCGACCGCCTCTTGAGTTTTGCCAAAGCCGTTCGGAAGCAAATTGATGGAGCCTTGATTACCTGCGAGGAGCATTATCCTCAATCAGGCCCGCAATCTGTTATATATGTGGTACTTGAGAGCGGGGCCGCCCATTGGCGTGACAAGCTGCGCGCGCTTCATCATGATTATTTTGGTCCTGACGTGTCGGACTCTTCAGCCCCCGTTCAACTTGAGGTCATTGATCGCGCAACCCACGACGCCGTGCAACGATTGGTTGACGTGGGGTTGATCGTCCGCACCTCGAAGTATGGACGTTCCCTCTGGCCTACCGATGAATCCACCAACTGTCCCCCGCCTCTTTCCGAAGCCGAACGCGAAAAAGCGGGTCAATACCGCCATCAGGCCGCTCGGAAGCTGAAAGCCGCCCGTGTGCTCGCCGACGGCGAATTGGACGAAGAGGCGCGCCAAGCGCTGATGGACGCCATTGAACCTCTTGGACGCGCGTTGGCTGTTGAAAATCGCTGGCCCGAACCGCAATCACTCGAAGACGCGCTGTTGCCACCATTTGGTGTCGCATGGAAAGGGGCGCTGCCCGTAGTGCGAAATTTTCTACGCGAACCGTCGCAATCGGTGACGCCCATCGTCTCCGCATTGGCGCAAGTTTAACATGCCGACAGATTGGGAAGCGCATTATCAGTCGGGTGACACGTTTTGGGATAAGGGCGAAGCGTCACCCGGCTTGGTGGATTTCCTTGCCGCGCACCCTGAACTGCCGCGCGGTGAGGTGCTGATCCCAGGCTGCGGCACCGGACACGACGTTCGGGCATGGGCCAAAGCAGGGTTTACCGCAACCGGCTGCGATCTTGCCCCGAGCGCCGTCGAGCTTTGCCGTCAAACGACTCCGCCCAATTTGCCGGCCAAATTCATACAAGCCGATTTTCTGCAAGGTGATCCGCCACGTTTGTTCGACTGGTTATTCGAACACACGCTTTACTGCGCAATAGATCCCGGCGATCGCGATCTTTACTTGAGCGCCGTCCTAAGATGGCTGAAGCCCGGCGGCAATTACTTCGCCGTTTACTATCTGATTACAGACATGGATGGACCGCCGTTTGGGACGACTCGCGAAGAGATTCTCGCGCGGTTTTCGCCTCACTTTACCACAATTGCCGAATGGGTTCCACGATCCTACCCAAACCGAACCGGTTTGGAATGGGCAGTTTGCTGGCGGAGAATTTGATTCTGAGGCCGGTTCCAATTGCTGAGAAACTCCCGACGGCAAAGCTTATGCTCGCCTATTGCTGATCGTTGACCGTGCCGCCACCCTTGAATATATGGAACAGGAAAGCCAGCGACGGAAGCAGAACGATGGCTCCAATCCCCAATGCCAACACCAGCAATCGCAGCGTGAACTCCGGCGCTGCTCCGTTGAGCACAGTGACATCCGGTGTCACCAGGTTCGGATACTGCGCCAGGCTCCAGCCAAGTAGAATTACCGTGACCTGCCCGATTGCCGCGATTCGAGCGATGGAAAACTTCCGTAGACACAAGGCCGTGAGCGCTGTCACGGCGAACACGCTGGTCCACGCCAGCAACAACGGCGCCCACCAGCGTGTCAACCCGTGATACATTTCCGGCGCGCCGCGCTTCGATGTAATGAAAACCACCAGGGAAACCGGCGCCAGCGCAAGCCCGGACCAGATGGCCCGCCGCCGAAAATCATTTTGCAAATCCGGCTCGCCCTTTGTATCGACTGTCAGGTAAGTCGCAGCGAGAAACGCGAATAAACCGAGCGCGAACAATCCGCACGCCAGAGCGAATGGCGTTACCCAGCCTGCAAAAAAACCGGTGGTGATTCGCCCATTTTCGAAATGAATTTCACCGGTTGCCAGCGCACCGAGCGTCACCCCTTGAAAAAATGGCGTCAGGAAACTGGACGCTCCGAACACCGCGCTCCAACGTTGTTGCGACAAGCTCGATTGCGAGCCGTATTTGCGAAAAATAAACGCGGAGCCTCGCAGCACGATGCCGATGAGCATGGCAGTCAGCGGAATGTTGAGCGAAGTCATCATCGCCGCAAAACCCCGCGGGAAGCCGGTAAATAGAAGGACGATCACCAAAATCAGCCAGACGTGATTGGCTTCCCAAATCGGCCCGATGGCGTCGGCAATTGCTTTCCTTTGCCGGCTCGCGCGCGGCCCGACTGCCAGCAAATCCCACATACCGCCGCCAAAATCCGCGCCGCCCATCAGCGCGTAAAGGATCAGTGACAGCAAAATGAAAATGGCGACGATCAGTTCAAGCATGGGTCAAATTCCGGGATGGCTCCGAACTTGGCGTGGCCGTTTCAAGAAACATTTCGCGCAGCAGCACCACCACAACGATTCCAAGGAAAACGTACAACAGCGTGAACAGCGCAAAGGGCACAGCCATAAACGGCATCGGCGTGACCGCGTCTTTGGTCCGCAAAACATTATAGATGACCCACGGCTGGCGACCCACTTCAGTCACAGTCCAGCCTGCTTCCATCGCAAGAAAGCCCAGCGGTCCGCTTGCAACGATCCCGCGCAGAAACCATTTTGTGTCAGGCAATTTTCGATTTTTTTTCCACATCCATCCGGCTGTAATCGACACCACGAACATTGCCGTGCCCGCCGCAACCATTGCGTCAAATGCCCAATGAACAATCCTCACGTTGGGCCAGTCAGCCTTTGGAAAATCTTCAAGGCCGGTAATCTTGGCGTGGATATCGTGAGTCGCGAGGAAGCTTAGTCCGTAAGGAATCTGCAAAGCGTATTTAGTGTTTGACGTGGCGTCGTTGGGAATTCCTCCAATGAGCAATGGCGCGTTCACTTCGGTTTTGTAGTGGGCTTCCGCTGCCGCGAGTTTGGCCGGTTGCAATTTTGCCATTGAGCGCGCGCTGAGATCGCCGCTGACGAGTTGCATCGGCGCGGTGATGCACGCAAGACTCAAAGAAATTCCCAGGGCGCTGCGATGAAAAACGTTTCCCCGGTCTCGCAGCAAAAAGAACGCGTGGACAGCCGCCACGGCAAATCCCGTTGCGACAAACGCCGCCAGCGTCATGTGAAGCACTTCGTGAAAACTGGCTTTGTTCAACATGGCGGCGATGGGATCAATATCAGTGGGTTTTCCGGCAACCATCTTGAACCCGGCAGGCGAGTTCATCCATGCGTTTGCTGTCACAACGAAAATGCCGGAGAAAATACCGCTCACAGCGACGAGCAGGCCGGAGAACCAATGGATCAGTGGCGAGAGCCGTTTCCATCCATAAAGAAACACGCCCAGAAAAATTGCTTCGGTAAAAAATGCGAACCCTTCCAATGAAAAGGGCATTCCAATAATGGCTCCTGCCTTTTCCATGAAACCGGGCCAAAGCAACCCCAATTCAAACGAAAGCACAGTGCCCGAGACCGCTCCAACCGCGAAAAGAATCGCGGCTCCCTTCGCCCAGCGCTTGCAGAGATCGAGATAAACCGCATGGCCGGTTCGCAAATACATTCCTTCCGCGGCGGCCATGAGGACCGGCATCCCGATGCCCAACGCGGCGAACACGATGTGAAATCCCAGGGACATCGCCATTTGCGAACGGGCAAAGAAAAAATCGTTCATCACAGAAACTTAAATCGAGAAACCGCAAGCTATGCACCTGACATCCGTATGTTGGCACTGATCGGGGCCATTGACCAGACGGGATTAGTTCACGCAGATTTCCGGCTCGATGAAGGATTCACTTAGCGCCCACCAGCGATGGCTTTCATGGCCTTTTTGAATTGAACGGGACTCGTCTTCTCTGCGCGTTCGACGAGCGCTTCGCGAATTCGTAATTCCAACCATAATGGCGCTGGCTGAAATCGAGCCGCAAATTGTGGGAGTCCAATTCGGAGCGCATGCCGGACGATATCAGCTTTACTTAAACCCGAAGTCGCGACGCAATCGCTGATAAGTCTGTTGAGTTCATCGCCGATCTCTATTTCAGCCAACGCCTTCATTAACTTCGTTTTAACGTCAATTTGCCATAGTGCAATTCAGTTTTCCTTGTCTCCAGCTTCGGCTTCTTGACAAAGAATTCGTTATGGAGCATTTTTATACCATAAATGCGCTTTGAGTTTGACGCGGCCAAAAGCGACGCCAATCTCGCCAAGCATGGAATTGATTTTGAAATGGCGCAGGAACTTTGGCGTGATGTGGAGGGCCTCGTGGTGCCGTCGCGGCATCCGAAGGAGCCAAGGAAACTGCTGATTGCGCAACGAGAGGGCAAACTGTGGACTGCGATTTTTACGGACCGCGGCGAAGCGATTCGCATCATCAGCGCCCGGCGTTCGCGGGACGACGAACGCACTGCATATTATGAACAATAAAACGACCGCTGACAATCTGGAGAGAAAATTTGATCAAGGCGAAGATGTGATGGACTATTTCGACCTTGCCAAAGCGAGCCGTCCTCTGCTTGAAAAAGAGCGAATCAACCTGGACATTCCGCACTGGATGATCGTCAAGATTGACCGCGTAGCGCGCCGCAAAGGGTTGCCCCGCCAGGCTCAAATCAAGGAATGGCTATCTCAAAAGCTCAAAGAGGAAGAGGAATCGATCGTTTAAGTTGTATTGCAAGTGTTTTGTGTGTAATGACTTGTGGTTGGCAATGATCAGCCTGTAAAAAATAAAAGTGAGTATTCCTTGCATTCGCCCCGGAACCTGCCATATTCAGGCCGTCTGTTAGATGGCTTGTCTCTTTCAGGGCATGGTGAATCTTCAGGTGAATTCTTATTCAATGATGATTTTAGACCCGACGTTCGGGAACAGTCTTCAGAAAGCTACGGTTTGTCGGACAGTTAAAGCATTGTATGAGTAACAAATTATTTGTGGGAAATCTTTCCTTCAATATCACAGAAAACGAACTTCAGGACGCGTTTGCCGCTTTCGGCACCGTGACCGAAGCCAACCTGATGATGGATCGCATGACCAATCGCCCTCGCGGCTTTGGTTTCGTGACCATGAGCAGCGCGGAAGAAGCGCAGAAGGCAATCGACGGGCTGAACGGCAAGTCTTTGGACGGTCGCGCGTTGACCGTCAATGTTGCCAAGCCCCGTGAAGAACGCGCCCCCGGTGGTGGCGGCGGCGGACGCCGTGAATACAGCGGCGGTGGCGGTGGCGGCGGACGCAATCGCTACTAAGCGATTTGGGATTTCAGAGCGGGGTTCGGTTTGAACCGGGCCCCGCTTTTTCGTCGGTTCATTCAGTCCGCAGTCCGTTTATCATGAAAGAAGAACATATAGAAGTTGAAGGCAGTGTCATGACGGTGCTTCCCGGCACGATGTTTCGTGTTGAGTTGGACAACAAGCACCTCGTCCTCGCCACGATCTGCGGCAAGATGCGCAAACGCTGGGTGCGCCTGACAGTCGGTGACCGGGTAAAAATGGAAATGTCGCCTTACGACCTCGATAAAGCGCGCATTACCTGGCGATTGAAGTAGAGTCTTTCCTCACGACGGCAGTCGCATCGCAGAAAACAATTAACGCAAAGACGCAATGGCGCAACGCGGCAGAGCCGCAATCAAAAGCATTTTCACAAAAGGAAACAAAGGAAACGAAGAGGGGAAAGAATTTTGCCAAAAGTGAAGAGTTTTCAGGAATAGCACTGCAACGTGACAAACGCCGCGACCAAAGAATTGTTGAACTTCTTCCTTTGCGCCTTTGCTTCCTCGCGTCTTTGCGTTGAGTTCCCGTTGAAGGGTTACCGCTAAGTTTTTAGGAATAGTAACGTCGTAGAGCGGGCGCCATTTTCCCAACGGTCAGCAGCCGCTCGACCACAGAATCATCAAGATCACTGGCACTGCTTAGCTTTTTAATTTCCCCGGTAACGAGTGCGGCTATGGGCAAACCATCGCGGAGCAAAATCCGATTGGCAGTAATGGCGGGAACTCGCGGGCCGTCAGTAAGAATTCCAAGCAGGTTCAATGGATCGGCAGCGTTGATCACAATTAATTCATTCGCCGGGGCTGCTTTGCGAATTGAACGCAGCAGTCCGATGGCTTCGGGCATCGCGAATTGCTCGCCGCTCACGCCGTTGATGAAGTGGCCGCCGCGAATTTCCCCTCGCGCTTCCAAACGCCGGTAAACCCGTCCCAATTCATACCACGACACGCGCAACGTTTCCCGTTCCAGCAATCGCCGGAAAACAATTCCATATCGACGCAACAAAACGCGCGCAAAAATTTCGACGGTCTCCTCACTGATTTTTATCGAACGCCCATTTCCTTCCGGCAAAGCGAACGGCGGCTTCTGAATCAAACTCCAACGACCTGCGAATTCAACGCTGGTGACTGTTTTGTGACGTCGATGGTGGTCGGCTTCGATGAATGGAACGCGTTTGTCCGCCGGAAGCAAGAGAGCGCGCAATCCTTCAAAACTGTCGGAGGTCGCCTGACCTTGAGCAACCAATTCCGCGAGCGCCTGGGCAACGCGGGACGGCAGGGCTTTGGATTCGCGCACGAGGTCGGAGAAAAAAACCGCGCCCGACCGCGAAAGAACTTTCCACACCAAATCTGTGTCTGATGCAAAATCTGCCGGATGGTCGGTGCTGGAGAATTGCTGCCAATAAGAAAGATTCTCGCGCGAAAAAATCGCGATGGGCGTCGAACGAATTGGAATCGGCGCGCGGCCGTTCGTGTTCGCGGGAGGCGTCAATCGTCCCCATCCGACTCGGCCCTTCAGGCACAGTTGATCCAGCCATTCCGGCGCGTATTCCTTCACTCGCAATGCGAGCACCTCGGGTTCCCACGCGGCTGCGGCCAGTTCCATCCCGTCGAAGAGGTCGAGGATAGTTTCAACGCCCGTCGGTCCTTCGGCGCGATGCTCTTGATCCACGCGCTGCCAGGCGAGCAGGTAGCGCTGAAAATTTTCAACTGTCACCGGCTGAATTTCCGCGCGGAGGCGGTTCAGGGTCATCCGGTGAATCCGCGCCAAAAGCCGGCGGTCGCACCACTCAAGTTCCTGCGCGCCCGGATGAAACTTTCCGCGCAAAACAAATCCTTCCGCTTCCAACGCCAGCATCGCCGCCTCCATTTCTGTGGCGGGCACGTCAAAAAAGTTTGACAGCGCGGCTACGGTCGTTGGGCCGATGACTTCCATGCGTCCTCTGGTCAATTCGCGGAGGGCATCGGAACGTTCCCACATTTTTGTGGATTCTGATTGCGGCGGGACTAGCGCCGGTTCCGTTTCTCTTCCCGGATAAACCACTTGCGCGAGAGGAAGTCGTTCCGCGGCGACCCAGAATGCAGGCTGGCCGCTCATTCGCCCGGCGCGTTTTTCCGCCGCGAGCGATTCCAGAAAAACTTGCGCGCTTGAGGAATGCGCCCTCCGTAACAGTGGTAGCGCGACCGTCCCGGTCGCCTCCAGTCGGCGTCCCGCCGACTGGCTCCCAGTATCGTTAGATGCTCTGTCAGATGAACTATTCCACGGCTCCAATGCCTCCGGCGAGACGCCGAAGGCGGCGGTCGGGACGACCGCGCTCCCCGCTCTATTCTCATGGACGCAACTGAGCAATTCTTCCTCTGTCATCACGCCTAGCAGCAGCAGCGCTTCGTGAAGTTCATCCGCGCTTCGAGCTTCCGGCCACGCCTCGACGCGAACGCGTTCGATGGCTGCGGCGTCGAGAATTCCGAGACCGTCGCCGCCCGACTCGCTTGCGCGCCGGGTATAAACGGCTTGCGTGCGGCGCTCTTCCAACGGCGCGTCGTCGAGAAACGCGTAAGGACGCGCGTTGAGGATTTCGTGCGCAAGCGGACTCGGCTCCGGCAAATCGCGCGCGATGCATTCCAGCTTGCCGGACTCGATCTGGCGCAACAACGATTCCAAACCTTCGATGTCCATCGCTTCGGTCAAACAATCTTCTATCGTTTGATTGACAAGAGGATGGTTCGGAACTTCCCGGTCGCCTGCGATATTTTCGAGGCAGGCGAGTTGGTCCGGGAAGACTGCGGCCAGCAGGTTTTCGGATTCCATTCGTTGCAGCGGCGCGGGAATTTTTCTTCCATTGCGCTGACGCGGCAACGCAAGCGAACGCGTCGCATTCCATCGCCAGCGGATTGGAAACATCGGCGCGTCCAACAACGCCTGCACGAGCACGTCGCGCACGGTTTTGCTGTTCAAATAATGAAACACTTCCTGAAGCGGAAAGGAATGTTGCGTGCCGAGCGAAAGGACGATGGCGTCGTCGGTGGCCGCCGCCTGCAATTCAAAATTGAACGAGCGGCAAAATCGTTTGCGAAGCGAGAGTCCCCAGGCGCGATTGAGCCGCGCGCCGAAAGGCGAGTGGATCACAAGCTGCATCCCGCCTGACTCGTCGAAAAAACGTTCCATCACAATTTTCTTTTGTGACGGAATGACTCCGAGGGCTTTGTAAATAGCGTTGAAATAATCGGCAAGCTGTCGCGCGCCCGGTTCTGGAATATTGATTGTCTCCATGAACCACGCCATAAGCCGGGACAATGCAGATGGCAGCGCAACCGTCTCGGTCGCCTTGGCTGGCGTCTCGCCAGCCAATTCAACGACGTTTTCAGGGCCACCAAATGACGCGGAGTTGGATACGGGAAAAGTTTTCGGCGGGACGCCAAAAACGGCGGTCGGGACGACCGCGCTACCCAAAGCAATTGAACCGTTCTGGACAAGCGATTGTGGGGAATTATTGTTGGCTTCGATAATTTCCTGAATCTTGTCCCTCAAATTTGAAACGGCCCGGGAAAGTTCCACGGTCCGCGCCGGCCCTTCGCCGAGCCAGAACGGCATTCCCGGCGGCTGGCCTTGAGCGTCCGCGACTCGCACCGTCCCCGCGACGACCTGGGTGATTTTCCACGAGGTGTTTCCGAGCTGAAAAATATCCCCCGCCATGCTCTCGACCGCAAAATCTTCGTTGACAGTCCCGATGAACGTGTCGCCCGGCTCCATCACAACCCGGTAATCGCCGTTGTCCGGAATTGCGCCGCCGGAAGTCAGCGCCACCAGCCTCGCGGCGCGGCGCCCGCGAATGCGGTGATTGACAGCGTCGTGATGAATCAACGCGCCGCGCCTGCCGCGCTTCGTGCTGAAGCCTTCGGCGAGCATCGTGACCACTTCGTCGAAATCCTTGCGCGGGAGATCGCGGTACGGATACGCGGAACGCGCGAGATCGAATAATTTCTTTTCCTCCCAATCTTCGCTCGCCGCCGCGGCAACGATTTGCTGCGCGAGAACATCGAGCGGCCTCGGTTGAATGATAATCCGATCCAATTCCCCGGCGACGACGCATTGAAGAGTCGCCACGCATTCAACCAGCTCATCGCGAGTAAGAGGGAACAGGCGGCCCTTTGGCAAGCCGCCGCGTTTATGTTCCGCGCGACCGACCCGTTGCAGCAACGTGGCGATCGAGCGGGTCGTCCCCAACTGGCAGACCAAATCCACCGAACCGATGTCGATGCCCAGTTCCAGCGACGACGTGGCGACGAGCACCTTCAACTCGCCGCGCTTGAGGCGGTCCTCGGCGTCGAGGCGGAGTTTCGTGGAAAGGCTGCCATGATGGGAGGTGACTTTGTCCTGGCCGATGCGATTGGAAAGCTGGTGCGTGACGCGTTCGGCCATGCGCCGCGTGTTGACAAAGACGAGCGTCGTCCGATGCGACTCGATCAGCCCGACCAGCTTTTCATAGACTTCGCTCCAGACTTCGTTGGACATCACCGCTTCGAGCGGCGAACCGGGAAGTTCGATGGCGATGTCCAACTTGCGCAAGTGCCCGGCGTCAACGATGCGGCAGTGCGGCGAGCCGTTCGCTTCAATGTTTCGCGCGCCAACAAGAAATCGGGCCACCTCGTCGATCGGCTTTTGCGTCGCAGACAAGCCGATTCTCTGCAATGGCCCTGCCGCAAGTGCCGCCAGTCTTTCCATACTGAGCGACAAATGGGAGCCGCGCCGATTTCCGATGACGGCGTGAATTTCATCAACGATTAAAGTGCGGACGCTCGCAAGCATGGCGCGCCCGGACTTCGAGGTGAGCAGCAAATATAAGGATTCTGGCGTGGTGACAAGAATATGCGGCGGTTTGCGAATGATCTGCTGTCGTTTTGAGGCAGGCGTATCGCCGGTGCGAACTTCGGAGCGAACAGGAACGTCGATTCCAGTCGCGGTCTTCAACTCGGCGCGGATTTCAGCCAGCGGTTCCTCCAGATTTTTGTGGATGTCGTTGCTGAGCGCCTTGAGCGGCGAAACGTAGAGAACATAAATCTCATCCTTCAACGTCCCATCCAACCCTGCGCGAAACAACGAATCCAGCGCGGCCAAAAACGCGGCCAAGGTCTTGCCCGACCCGGTGGGCGCCGCGATCAATGTATGCGCGCCTGATTGAATCGCGGGCCAACCGCGTTCCTGCGGAACCGTGGGCGAGCCGAATTTCTGCTCGAACCACTTCGCTATATCGGGATGAAATCGAAATCGTTTCATGAACTCTTATACAAACATAATACAGTACAAACTGGTTTATTGGAATTTGGGCGCAAAAACGCATTTTGTGGAGCAATGCTTTAACACAAATCAAATGAGGCAGGCGCGCATCGGGCGTTGGCCGACTTTTCTTTAGAATTGTCTTGAACCGCGAACGATGATTCTTGAAGATCGCCTGTCACAGGCTTTATCCAGATTCCGCGGAAAAATGGAATCCTGGTTGGCTCAACAGCCAAGAAAATCCAAACGGTAAAAAAATGAAAATCATGCGAAACTCTTCGACGCGCGCGTCACATGAACAAATCTCCGCTGCCGTTCCGTTCCGATCTTTGCGCGCACTCTGGCTCAGATCGGGGTCAATCCTCGTTTTCCTGCTCTTTGCGCTGGCCTGCGAGCTTGGTAGCGCACAGACGCTAACCAGTGGATCTCTTTACAAGGGCACTATCGCCGCCAACGCAACCAATACCTACACGTTCGCGGCAACCAGTGGCCAGAGTGTTTTGCTGCGTGCCGGCGCGCTAACATCGCAGGGATACTTTTATCCGTTGCTACAGGTGCTGGGACCGAACGGCGTTGTAGTGGGGTCGAAGGATCCGGGAAGCAGTTCAGCCGCCGAAGTCGCGCTCACTACGACCAACAGCGGAACCTTCACTGTCCTTGTATCTGACGGAACCTATGGCGGCACCACCGGGACTGGCACCTATGAATTAAGTTACGTTGAAGCGCCGGGCGCTATCGTGGTTTCTCCGGGCGAACAGGGCGGTCCTCTGACGAATGGCACCGTTAACCCCGGCACAATTGGTGTTGGAGAGCTTGACTCATGGACCTTCACAGCCACCAATGGGGACACTGTGCTGCTGAGGGCAGGCGTACCGACCCCTTCCGGCTATTTCTATCCTTGGATTCGAGTTTACGGACCGGACGGCGCTCTGGTGGGATCCACGGATCCGGGAAGCGTCGCCGCAGCGGAGGTCGCGCTGACGGCCACCAACACAGGGTCATTTATTGTTGTGGTGTCCGACGGGAGCTACGGAGGGCTTGACGGCGTCGGGACCTATCAGTTGAGTTACGTCCAAATCCCTGGCACGTTCGTGGATTCCCCAGGTGAGCAAGGCAGTCTGCTGACCAACGGCACCGTCAACCCTGGGACGATCACTGTGGGAGCTTTGGAGACATGGACCTTTACAGCCACAAAGAAAGACAGCGTCGTGTTGCGAGCAGGCGTATTGGCCCCGTCCGGCTACTTCTATCCCTGGATTCGAGTTTACGGGCCGGATGGCGTTCAGGTGGGATCCACGGATCCTGGAAGCGTCTCCGCAGCAGAAGTTGCGTTGACGGCAACCAACACCGGCACTTTTACCGTCGTGGTCGCTGACGGGACTTATGGAGGCATTGACGGCACGGGGAACTACCAGTTGAGTTACGTAAAGACTCCCGGCCAAATTGTCATTTCACCAAACCAACAAGGCGGTCCCCTCACAGACGGAACGGAAAATATAGGCACGATATCCGTTGGAGCTATGGACGCGTGGACTTTTGCCGCCACGAATGGAGACAACATCGTGTTGCAGGCAGGAGTGCTGACCCCTTCCGGCTACTTCTATCCCTGGATTCGAGTTTATGGACCGGACGGCGTTTTAGTGGGGTCCCAGGATCCGGGAAGCAGTTCCGCGGCAGAGGTCACCTTGATGGCAACCAACACCGGCATGTTTACCGTTGTTGTCGCCGACGGGACGTATGGGGGCATCGACGGCATCGGGACCTACCAGCTGAGTTTTGATAAAATTCCCGGCAATATCGTGACTTCTGCGGGAGATCAGGGAGGGCCGTTGACCAATGGAATCTTGAACATAGGCACGATTACCAATGGAGACGTTGATGCGTGGACTTTCGACGCCACTAACGGCGATAGCGTGATCCTCAGGGCGGGAGACGTGACTCCTTCAGGGTACTTTTATCCGTTGTTGCGCCTTTATGGGCCGACTGGCGTGTTGATCAGTTCGGCGGATCCCGGGAGCACTTCGGCTATCGAGATTGCAGTAACGGCGACCAATACCGGCACATTTACTCTGTTGGTGTCGGACGGTACATATGGTGGAATCGATGGAATTGGAACTTATGCGTTGTCCTTGGCCCACGCTCCCGGACCGGCGTTTGTTTCCCCTGGAGATGAAGGTGGCATCATGACTAACGGAGTCACATACGTCGGAACGAACATTCAGGGTGACCTGGATGTGTGGACCTTTTATGGAACGGTGGGCGATAGCAACGTATTCCGCATGGGGAGCGCTAATTTCACCCCGTGGTTGCGTCTCTACGGGCCGGATGGCGGATTGGTCGGGCAGGCATTCACCGCCAACACTGGGAACCGCACGAACTTTCTCTCTTACGTCGTCACCAACAGCGGGGAATACACGCTGGTCACCAGCGCCTATTATGTGACGCAGTTCGGAACGTACAATTTAAAGCAATCGCGCGTGCCACCTGATTTAATCGTCCCCGGCACGCAAGTAATTAACGAGGGCGACACGCTTAATGTCACTTTAACGGCGCAAGACCCTGACGTGCCTATTCAGCCGTTGACATTCGCCGCAGTCCAATTGCCTCCCGGGGCTAATTTCTCGCAGTCCGGCGGCACGAACGCCTCGATCACATGGGCAACCACCGAGGCCAGCGGGCCCAGCACCAATCTCATTGTCGCCACTGTAACTGATGTCGTCAATGGCAAGGCCTTTACTCGCACGAACAGTTTCACGGTCATCGTCAACGAGGTGAATACGCCGCCGCATTTGACCGTTCCTGCGGCTCAAGTCATCAACGAACTGACTCCTCTTAACGTAACGGCCACGGCTACCGATGCCGATTTGCCGACAAATACACTCACGTTCAGCCTATTGAATCCGCCTTCTGGCATGAACATTGATCCGACGAGCGGCGCAATCTCGTGGACACCCACCGAAGCCCAGGGTCCCTCCGTCGCCACGGTGACGGTTGTGGTCACGGACTACAATCCCTGGGCGATCAATTCCCAGCACTTGAGCGACACCAACAGTTTCACCGTGACGGTCAACGAAGTGAATACGGCGCCGCAAATCACCGTGCCGGGGAATCAGACGATCAACGAGTTGACGACGCTGAGCGTCTCCGCATCCGCAACCGATAGCGACATCCCAGTTAATCCGCTCACTTTCTCGCTATTTAATCCGCCGCAAGGCATGACGATTGACCCCGCGACTGGCGCGATTTCCTGGACGCCGACCGAAGCGCAAGGCCCTTCCACGAATACAATTACCGTGGTCGTCACAGACAGCAGTCCCCAGGCGGTCAATGCCCAGCATCTCAGCGCGTCCAATAGTTTCATTGTTACTGTCAATGAAGTAAACACTGCGCCCGCACTGACCGTACCGGCGAACCAGGCGATCGATGAATTGACGACGCTTAATGTCACCGCCACCGCGACTGACAGCGATCTGCCTCCGAATCCGCTCACGTTCACGTTGCTCAATCCGCCCCAAGGCATGACAATTAGCGCGTCCACCGGCGCAATTTCCTGGACACCTACGGAGGCCCAAGGCCCGTCCACCAACATAATTACCGTGGTGGTGACCGACAGCAGTCCTTCGGCGGTTAACGCCAAGAATCTTAGCGTGACGAACACGTTCACGGTTACCGTCAACGAAGTAAACACTCCGCCGGTGCTTACGGTTCCGACAAACCAGGTCATCGACGAATTGACGACACTCAACGTCACGGCATCAGCGACTGATAGCGATATTCCGGTTAATCCGCTCACCTTCTCGCTGGTCAGCCCACCGCAGGGCATGACCATCAACCCGTCAACCGGAGCGATTTCCTGGACCCCAACCGAGGCTCAAGGGCCTTCAACGAACCTCATCACTGTAGTCGTCACCGACAGCAATCCTCAGGCGGTGAACGCCCAGCAACTTAGCGTCACCAATTCATTTACGGTGACTGTCAACGAAGTAAACTCCGCGCCTGTGCTGGCTGCGATTCCCGGCCAGAGCGCCCATTTGGGAATTTTATTCACCTATCAGGCGGCGGCAACGGATTCGGACATTCCGACGAACACATTGACATTCAGTCTTGATACGGCGCCATCCAACATGACCATCAACGCCTCAAGCGGCTTGATTTCCTGGACGCCTGCGGCAAGTCAAACGGCTTCCTATCCCGTCACCGTGCGTGTCACCGACAACGGCGTTCCCCCGCTGAGCGATTCGCAATCATTCCAAATTACCGTCGCCGGACACGCTCCAACGCTGAGCATTGCGCCGTTCGCTGGTGGATTAATGCAGATCACTGTGACCGGAGACACCGGCTTTTCATACCTGATACAGGGTTCAACAGACCTAGAGAATTGGACGGAGTTGTTGCAGTTCAACCTGTCGGTGTCGCCGTACCAGTATCTTGATCCGGGTTCTGTGACCAATTCGCACCGCTTTTACCGGCTGCAACTCTCTCAATAGGTACAAGACAGAGGTAGGGACGGTTCGCCGAACCGTCCGTGATCGCCTCGGCGAGGCGACCCTACCAAAAAAGCTGATTTGCGTTGAATTTGGATCGGGCGATCAATAGGACTTGCGTGAAGCGGAAGTTCCGGTAAATTTTCGGCTTAATATTCATATGAGATATCAAGGAAAACTTTGTTCACTCCTGCTCGGACTGGCGCTTGCGGCCGTCTGCGCCCCGAAAAACGCAGTTGCAGAAGACGCGCCGACCGCGCCACCAACCCCAAAAGCTGCCGATACCGCCAAACCGGCTGATTCCAAGGAAGTCGCCGTCATCAAGACCACGGAAGGAACGATGGTCGTTGAATTCTGGACGGACGCGGCGCCCAAGACGATAGAGAATTTCAAAAAGCTGGCAAAATCCGGCTTTTACGACGGCACCTGCTTTCACCGTGTGATCCGTGATTTTATGATCCAGGGTGGCGATCCCAATACCAAAAACGCTGACGAAAGCGGTTGGGGCACAGGTGGTCCGGGCTACTCAGTAAATGCTGAATTTAATGACCATTCTCATGTGCGCGGTGTCCTTTCCATGGCTCGCAGCAATGACCCTAATTCTGCGGGAAGCCAGTTCTTTATCTGCCACGGCAATCCGACGTTTTTGGACCACAAATACACCACGTTTGGCAAGGTGATCAAAGGCCTCGACGTGGTGGATAAAATCGCGACAACCCCGACGCATCCGCCGGATCGCCCGAATACGCGAATGGGAATTATCAGCATTAAAATTGTCCCTGCCAGCGAAGCGCAGTAATTTTGTTTTATGCCCGATAACGAACACGCAGTCATCAAAACGAGCGCCGGCGAAATGGTCATTGAGTTTTGGCCCGATGTCGCGCCGAAAACCGTCCAGAATTTCAAGGACCTCGCCAAAAAAGGTTTCTACGACGGCACCTGCTTTCACAGGATCGTCAAGGGATTCATGATTCAAGGCGGCGATCCGCTGACCAAGGACCCCGAAGCCGAAGGCCGTTGGGGCACGGGCGGTCCCGGCCACAAAGTCAAAGCAGAGTTCAACGACAAAGCGCATGTGCGCGGTGTTCTTTCCATGGCGCGCTCACAGGACCCGGATTCGGCGGGTAGCCAGTTTTTCATTTGCCTGGCCGATGCGAAATTTTTGGACCGGCAATACACTGCTTTCGGGAAATTGATTAAAGGCGACGATGTCCTGGGCAAACTCGGCGACACCCCTACGACTCGCGGAGGCGGTGGCGAAAACAGCCGCCCAACGAGTCGCGTTGGCGTGGAAAGCATAAAAATCGTTCCCGCGAGTCCTGCTAAATGATCGAAGCGTGGCGCACAATATCCTCCAAGCAGAAGGAGGATTACCGCGTTTTTTCGGTGCGCCAGGATCGCAAAGTTTCGCCGCGGACAGGCAAGGAACATGATTTCTTCGTCATCGATACGACCAATTGGGTCAACATCATCGCGATGACGCCAGAGGATCAGGTCGTGTTCGTTGAGCAATATCGGCATGGTTCAGGGACTGTGGAACTGGAACTTCCTGGCGGAGTGATGGATGCCGAAGACAAGTCTCCTGAAGCAACAGCTTCCCGCGAACTGCTTGAAGAAACCGGTTACGAGGCGAAAAATCCCCAGGTTATTGGAAAGATTTTTCCGAACCCGGCGATCATGAACAATTCTTGCTTTACCGTGGTGGCCAACAATTGCCGCTACGTCAAACCGGTTCAATTCGATCATGCCGAAGACCTCGCGACGCGCCTCGTGCCGCTTGCGGAGTTGCCGCAATTGGTTGCCGCCGGCAAAATCCGCCATGCGCTGATGGTCGCGGCGCTCTATGAATTTGATCTCTGGCTAAAGGTAAAAAAGTGATTCGACTTGTTCTATTTGACATCGACGGAACGCTGCTCCACACCGGCGGCGTTGGAATCAAGGCGTTCGCCAAGGCATTTTCCACTGAGTTTGGAATCCACGAAGGATCGGAAAAAATAAAGTTTTCCGGTCGCACAGACGTTTCGCTCACGCGCGAGATGTTTACGATGAACCAAATTGATCCGTCGCGCGCGAACTTCGACCGCTTTTTCGCGGCCTACGTCAGCTGGCTAAAAAAAATGATTGTCGATTGCGACGGCGGCGCGTGCAACGGCGTCCTCGATTTCATGCTGGCTTTGGAGGCGCACCACGAACCGCCGGTGATCGGTTTGCTGACCGGCAACATCAAAGCCGGCGCGGAAATCAAACTGAGCCGGTTCGATCTTTGGGAAAAATTTCCGTTCGGCGGTTTTGCCGACGACGATGAACAGCGCGATAGGATTGCCGCTGTCGCCCATCAACGCGGCAACGAGCGACTTGGGCGGACATTGCGCGGCGAGGAAGTGTTGGTCATTGGCGACACCCCGCTGGACATCCGATGCGGTCGTGCGATTGGCGCGCGGGTCATTGCCGTCGCAACCGGCGGAGCATTGATAGAAGAACTGGCCCCGCACAAACCAGATTGGCTCGTGCCAGATTTGACCCACCTTGAAGCGGGCCGCGTCTTAAAGGGCGAATTGTCAATGTGAATGTGCGCGGCCTGTGCCGCACATTCCGCAGGAACTGGGATTTCCACTGCACGACGCGCCTTCCGCTGAATCTCCGCCGCCGGAAGCGAAAACAGAAAGCTTTTTAGTCAATCGTTTCGATCCGCATTTGGGGCACGGCGTGCCTTTCCATTTGCTGGAACGGATGAGGACCTCGCTGTCTTCCCCGCATTTCCCGCAATGAAATTCAAAAATCGGCATGAAGAAAAGTAGTGGTGAAGAACCGCACGGGCAACTGAAATTCGATTAGCAGATTCGGAGGATTATTTGAAAGTGAAGAAAAACCCCACCGTAATGCCGTGTATAAACAGTTCCTTTGAACTGCTTGGGACAAACAGAGCCGAGTCGATCGCTTAAGACTTCCAGTCAAGGCCTGTCGGCCGCGAGCGAGGTTAAGGCTCTTAATGGATTAACTTACGGTTCAAGGACTTTGTTTTTAATCACGAGCATGGCAGGGTAAATTAAAGTCATGCTTCACTTCCAAAGATCGCGCGCGTCTGCCGCGCCTGACAGGTTTAGCATTCCACCATGCGCGCATTTTATCAAGCGCAATTCGACCAAATTTTTCTGAACCGCGTGTCGTGTTAACCCTGACATTATCCCGCAGGAACCACTTTGGAATGTCGTGAAGCATCTGTACCGCGCCGTTTTGACTTTCGCCCGCAAATAACCGGTTGAATTCTGCTGATCCCCTTTTCCCAGGCGCGAACATGCGCCGCGCTGGTGTCCGTGGTGTTGTTTTGAACCGGCAAAGCGAGCGTCTCGTTGGCGTCGCTCCATTTTTGACGTCGCGCCGCGCAGTCAATCGAAAGCGACGGGTCCGTTTCGGGCGTCAGCAATGCGGGTGTCACTCCGGCGATTCTCGCGGAGCCGGCCAAAGAGTCATTTGCCATGAGAACTCCGTTGCGCAGGCCGTGCGCGTGAATCATTGCACGAACAGGCGCCCAATCCTGCGACGACACCAACGAATTGCTCTTAAACCCACGGGCGTGGGAAAGTATATTGACAGCGTCGATTGGCAGAATGCCGTCACGCCACCGAGTCCGCGCGTATCCCGGGTGACAGCCACGTTCGGCGGCGAGTTGAGCGGAAGCAAGAATCGCGCAATGCGAAATCAATTCGCTGCTCCAATCCGCGAAGTCCGCCGCCGCCGTGCTGCCCGGGGCAATTTGCAGCCGCGCAAGCGTTTCGTAGAAGCCAACAATGCTCAGGCCAATGGGCCGATGCTCAAGGCTCGCAACCTTCGCCCTTTCAGACGCATACAGGCTGGCATCCAGCGCATTGTCAAGCATTCGCACCGCGGCGGTGACGGTTTCCCGCAAAAGATCAACGTCCAAGCCAAGGCCCCCTTCCCGAATGTGCGCGGCGAGATTCACAGCGCCCGAAGGTCGCGCCAGTCCCAGGCCGGAGTACGAGTCACTTCCATTTTTCGGCGCGCGATTATGGACGGTATCTTTGAAAACGATTCCCGGCTTGCCGCTCCTCGCCGTGGATTCCATGACGCCTTGCCACAATTCCATTGCGTCGCTTTGATACGAAAAACGGACCTGCCCCCGACTCGCCTTTTGTTCGTAGTTCAAATAACGCGCTTCAAATAACGCGCCGTGACAACGCTTCAAATCCATTGCCTCGGAGGGATCGAGCAATGTCCAATGCCCTTGCTCCTGAAGGCGTTTCATGAATAAGTCAGGAATCCAAAGACCGAGATCGAGTTCGCCGGACGGGCCCTCCAAAAAATGGAGCACGTTGCGATGCCAAATCTCAAGTCGGCTGGCGTCAGCGCCCCCGGCAGCTTCCGCAAAATCAATCAGCGCCGGTCGCGTAGTCCCCGCATGGCTGAGAATCGCCTCGGAAGGGATAAAACGAAGAGTCGAAAGAACTTCGTAAAACCGCAGCGCACCCGCCTCGGCGGACGTGTGTTCGGGCAGGGCCAGACCCATCGCGACGCGCATCCAAAAGTATTGCGGCGTTTCAAAGCGGCGTTCCTGTTCGCGCGCAAGAAATTGATCGTGGAGCAATTCCAAACCAGTCAAGTCGAAAAGAGAATCCCGTTCCCACCGAAGGCGCGGGGCGAGCAATTTCGGTTCAAACTCGAGCAGCTCGGGTGTCAAACATCGCAAGTAATCACCCTCGTTCAAATAGCAATCGAAATGACGCCGCCCCACATTCTCTGTGGTTTCTCCCGCGCGCGCCTTCGGCAGGGATTGAGAATAAATGGATTTCAAACGCGCCTTGGCGGGACTTTCAACACAATGGCCGCACGCCAATTTCGCGAAATCAGCGTTGCTGCGACCGCCGCCTTCACGCTCGGCGCGAGCCCGTCGCCGGGCGTCCCTGTAAAGAATATAACAACGGATGACTTCCAAATGTCCGCCGAGCATCAATTGATTCTCGACTGCATCCTGGATTCGCTCGACCTCCAGTTCTTCTCCCCGCAACGCGCGACTGAGGACTTGTTCGACCACCTTTTCCGCGCAGCACTTGACGTCGGATTGGACCGATTCAGGAAGCGGCTCATTTTGCTCAAGGTTGTGGCGGGCTTTAAAGGCGCTTTCAATGGCGAGGTAAATGCGGGCTTCATTAAACTCCTCCAATCGCCCCCTGCGCTTGCGCACAAGGAATTGCCTGTTTTGCAGCGGGTCAACTCCGTGCATGTGCAATTGGTCCTGAGTCAAATCGGTCATAACATCTATCGAGCGCCTGTGCTATATATAGCGGCGTATCCTAAAAACGCCTACACCTAATAGTGCTTTTTCTGACAAATGTCAATGGGTTCGACTAGATTTTTATCCACAACTTACTGACAAAATCACACCGACATTATCGTTAACGTGATGCAAATATCCTGCATTTACGATCGACCGAGAGGCAGATAGCCACACATAGAGTGTTAACACGAATTTACGCCTAGCGGAAAAGCCGAAATTATAGTATCAGTAGCGGACGCACAAAAAAAGTAATGGCCCGTAATCATGCTGAAAAGCCGTTTTGCATCCTTAATGTTACGAATTTGTTACAGATGATGCGGGCGTAAAACTTTCCCTGGCCTTGTTTTCTCATACTCCACTCTCCAACCGACTTTAATGAAACCAGAATTACTGCAATCCCGTAAGTTTTCCGTGGACACGCTTCGATCTAAAATAGCCTTGTTGATTGGCTGTTTGATGCTTGTTGCTGGTTCAGTCCACGCGCAGCCGGTTGCGGAATTGACCGATATCGGTTCAACAAACCCTGTTGCAGGCCCGATGGATATCTCGCAATTCAGCACAGCCGGGAACGGATTGTTTCCCGACAGCCTTGTATATTACACCTCCGACCAGATTGCTTACGGGAACGGCGAGCCTGGCCAGACATTTGAAACAGGGGCGAACCCCATCGGCTACACCGTGACTTCGCTCGCCATCAAAACTGGTGGACTTGATCAGTACAATGGCATCGAAACGTCGCAAACGTATCTCCTTCATTTTTACGCGGTGAACAACAACAACGCCGTTTTGGTGGCGAGTTATATTTCGGAGCCGTTCGCATTTACAGACGGGGACTGGCTGAGATGGACTGGGATTTCGGTCCCCATGGCCCCCAATTCCCCTTACGCGTATTCGTTCGGTCTCAGTCCGGGAGGAACTGGTTTCGAGCCACTCGCGGTATGCAGCGACCAAGCGTACACGAATGGTGAGTTAGGCCTTTTTCCGCCGGCTGGCGGAGCGATTACGTTCGGCCACACGCAGCAGTTCGATGGAGTTTTTGACATTGAATTGATCAACGGAGGTTTGCCGGGTTTGACGCAATTTTCCGTGTCGCCGGCAAATAATGTTTTTATCGGAACTGCGGTGACTTTCAACACCAGCGTAGTTGGCACACAGCCTCTCTTCTTACAGTGGCAATTTAACGGCGGCACTGGATTCGCCAACATCCCTGGGGCCGACAGCAATTCGATTTCCCTGATAGCCGAACTTACCAATAGCGGCCCGTATCAACTCATAGTGACCAATATTTACGGGGCGATAACAAGCGCTCCGATTACGCTGACCGTCACACGCGACACAACGCCGCCAACAATCGTCCAGTCACAAGTCCTCGGCACGACGAATGTGGAACTCGTTTTTTCCAAGCCGCTTGAAATTGCCAGCGCGACAAACATTGCCAACTACGTTTGTGACCAGGGGCTTTCCGTTATAAGCGCGACGCTGGAAACAAACGGAAACACGGTTTTGCTTTCAACGGGAGTATTGACTATCGGCAGCTACTATACGCTCGTAATTAATGGTGTTCGCGATCAAGCGGTTCCACCCAACACCATTGCAACCAACACATCGGTCAACTTCATCGTTTCGCCTTTCACTTCAATCGACATCGGCGGCGCACCCATAGCCACCACTGTCACCACTATTTCTTTCAGTTCCGCAGTGGTTACAAGCGATGGAAAAGC
The DNA here is from genome assembly GCA_036501665.1 of Verrucomicrobiia bacterium. Classification (GTDB taxonomy): domain Bacteria; phylum Verrucomicrobiota; class Verrucomicrobiia; order Limisphaerales; family Palsa-1400; genus DATAUD01. The sequence continues at coordinate 1,031 of DASXZW010000117.1, read as the reverse complement.
CATTGGCAGCACAGCGGATCAGTTTGGATTCAATTACCAAATCGAGAGTGGGAACTTTGATATGGCGTTGAGGGTTGGGGGGATGGAGGTGCCGAATGTGTTTGCGCAGGCGGGGTTGATGGGGAGGGCTAGCCTTGCTGGGGGGAGTCCTTATGCGGCGGCTTTGGCGTCTCCGGGGGTCAATGGGGATTCGTTTTCTTATCGGGGGACGACGAATGGGGCGGCGGCGGTTTCGGGACATTTTCCTGTCAATTACCCCAATACGTGGCTGCGTTTGAGCCGGTCGGGCAATGTGTTCACGGGGTTTGGAAGTTATGACGGGACCAATTGGACGCAGTTGGGTTCGGCGACGATCGCGATGCCCAGCCAGATTTATGTGGGGCTGGCCTTGGCCAGCGGGAGCGCCAATGCGCCGGTGACGGCCAGTTTTGGCAATTTCGGGGCCACCCCGGCGGGGGCGGCTTTGGCGACGCAGACCAATCCCAATGAGCCTTTGGGGCCTTCGAGCCGGACGACGGGGATTGCCATTTCGGAGATCATGTGGAAGCCGGCGGCGCGGGCCGACAGCAATGACGTGGAGTTTATCGAGCTGTACAACAGCTGCCCGTTTTTCCAGGACATCAGCAGTTACACGGTCAAGTGCGCGGACATGAGTTACACCTTTGCGCCCAACACGACCATTGGGGCGGGTCAGTTTTTCGTGCTGGCGGCGTCACCCCCGGCCATTGCCGGCGTGTATGGGCTGACCTCCAATGTGTTTGGCTACACGGGGAGCCTGAAGCATTCCGAGACGCTGCGACTGCTGGACGAGCGGAGCAATGTATTATTGACGGTTCCCTACACCGATGTTTATCCGTGGCCGGTGGCGGCGGGGGGCACGGGCCATTCCCTCGTGCTGGCCAATCCGACCTATGGCGAGGGCGATCCGCGCGCCTGGGCCATCAGCGATCATGCGGGAGGGTCGCCGGGGCAGATGGATTCCTTTACGCCCAGCCCGTTGCGCAGCGTGGTGATCAACGAAATCCTTGCGC